>NZ_JBYVJX010000001.1:0-659031 GCF_058147125.1 Polaribacter sp. 2405UD43-2
GTCTGCTTACCCCAAGTAACTCACAGGTAGATGAGATACTCTCATTATAATGTATTGTAAACATATCGATTACTTGGGTTTTGAGTTTTTTCTGATAGGAATATTAAACTCTTTCTCTGCTAAGTCAATCATCATATCAAACAAAATAGCCTTCTTATCAGCTCGTTCTGCTAAATGTTCTGCTCTGGCTTTTTGCTTCTCTAATAACTTGATTTTCTCTTCAAGTTCTATAATACGCTGTTGTGGACTTTTTGACATTGGTTTATAACTTTGATTTTCACAATCAAAGTTACCATATTTCTTGAGCCAATCTCTAATAGTAGATTTTGCTTGAATACCATAATTGTCTAATGCCTGGGAACGTGTCAGTTCTCCTTGCTCAATTTCCCGAACCACTTCTAACTTAAAAGACATAGTATAGTCTTTTTGAGTACGTTTTACATAGTTTGTTTTCATTACACTTAAAATTTAGTGTAACGCTATTTCAGGACGAGACATTTAAAATATATTTGAAAGCCTCACTGAAAAGTGAGGTTTTTTATTATAATTCCATTTTTAAAAAGTCATTGAAAGAAGGACTTAAATTAAATATGTAAGCGTGATTACTGTTTCTCCATATTCTTTCTTCTTGAAATAGATTGAGGTTTTTTAATATGCCTATTAGTTCTTTCATATCCTTTTGATATGTAGCAGAATTAACAACTTTAATTAATTCAATTTTAGAATCCTTTTTAAGAATGTTGATTAACTCTTTTAAGGAAAATAGAAGTTTTTCTTTATTGTATTTTGTGTCTATATTATGTAATAATGTATCGTAGTCTTTTTTAGAAATATCTGATACTTTAACATCTAAATTTTTTGTTGTTAGTTTTTTATTTATATTTCTTAAATTTTTAATTTGAGATTCTAACGATTTGTTATTTTCTATTGATTGAGAAAGCTGTTCTGTTAGAGAGTTTATATTTTCATAATTATTTATTTCAGATGATATTTCTTTATCTTTTCTGTAAAACCACTTAAGACAAAAATTAATAGTTGTGTTAAGAATTGTAAATAATAATATTAGTATTATGGAAATACATAAACAAATTAAAATTCTTGTGTAATATGAATCTTGATAGTTTATTTTAATTTGTTTAATTTTTTGACTCGCAGGAATATTTTCAAAAAAAAGGAAAAACAATATATCCCAGTTAAAAATAATAAGAACACATACATAAGTAATAATTATTGGAGCTTTTAATTTATTGCTTATGCTTTTTGTTATATTTTCTAAAATTTTATTTTCTTCCATCAAACAATTTTAGATAAATATACAAAATTCCAGAATTAGAATATATTAAATTTTTTCTCTCAAAATAGCAATCTCATCACGTAGTTTAGCTGCTACAATAAAGTCTAATGCTTTAGCTGCAGTTTCCATTTGTTTGCGTTTTTCTCTAATGCGTTTTTCTATTTCTTTTTTGGGTAAATATTGTAAATCTTGTTCTGCTGCCACTTGTTGTGCGTTATCATAATGATAACTAGAAATTGCTGATTTAGACAAAGTATCATCAATTTTTTTGTTGATTTGAGTTGGAGTGATGTTGTTTGCTGTGTTGTAAGCTATTTGTTTTTCACGTCTGCGTTCTGTTTCATCCATCGTTTTTTGCATACTGTTGGTAATTTTATCTGCATACATAATTGCCAAACCATTTACGTTTCTTGCTGCTCTACCAACAGTTTGCGTTAAAGATCTGTGAGAACGTAAAAAACCTTCTTTATCTGCATCTAAAATGGCAACTAAAGAAACTTCTGGTAAATCTAAACCTTCTCTTAAAAGGTTTACTCCAATTAAAACATCAAACAAACCTTTGCGCAAATCTTGCATAATTTCTACACGTTCTAAAGTATCTACATCAGAATGAATATATCTACAACGTATATCTACTCTTGCTAGATATTTAGTGAGTTCTTCTGCCATTCTTTTGGTTAAAGTGGTGACTAAAGTACGTTCGTCTTTTTCTACCCGAATTTGTATTTCTTCAATTAAATCATCAATTTGATTTAAACTGGGTCTGATTTCTATTGGCGGATCTAATAAACCTGTTGGCCTGATAATTTGTTCTACAAAAACACCTTCTGTTTTTTGTAATTCGTAATCTGCTGGAGTTGCAGAAACAAAAATAGTTTGATTCTGAATGGCTTCAAATTCTTCAAATTTTAAAGGACGATTGTCCATTGCTGCTGGTAAACGAAAACCATATTCTACTAAGTTTTCTTTTCTGCTTCTGTCTCCTCCATACATTGCGTGGGTTTGCGGAACAGTAACGTGGCTTTCATCAATAATCATTAAATAATCATCTGGAAAATAATCTAACAAACAGAATGGTCTTGTTCCAGGATTTCTGCCATCTAAATAACGAGAATAATTTTCTATTCCTGAACAATAACCCAATTCACGAATCATTTCTAAATCGAACTCTGTACGCTCTTTTAAACGTTTTGCTTCTAAATGTTTGCCAATTTCTTTAAAGTAATCTACCTGTTTCATCATATCTTCTTGAATAGAATGAATGGCATTTTGCAAGACATCAGGAGATGTTACAAACAAGTTTGCTGGATAAATTGTGAGTTCATTAAACTTTTCTAAAACAGTTTGACTTTCTAAATCAAACGATTCTATTTCTTCGATTTCATCGCCAAAAAAATGAATTCTGTAACCATTATCTCCATAAGAAGGATAAATTGTAACCACATCACCTTTTACTTTAAAAGTTCCGCTTTTAATTTCGTGCTCGGTTCTCGAGTATAAACTTGTTACCAATTGATGCAAAAATTTGGTTCTAGAAATAAGTTGCCCAACTTGAATCGGAATTACATTTTTCTTAAATTCTGTAGGGTTTCCAATTCCGTATAAACAAGAAACTGAGGCAACTACTAGTACATCTCGTCTGCCAGAAAGTAGGGAAGAAGTGGTGCTTAAACGCAGACGTTCTATATCATCATTTATTGATAAATCTTTTTCGATGTAAGTTCCTGTTACAGGAATATAGGCTTCTGGTTGATAATAATCGTAATAAGAAACAAAATACTCAACAGCATTTTCTGGAAAAAACTGTTTGAATTCTGAATATAATTGTGCCGCCAACGTTTTATTATGTGCTAAAACTAGTGTAGGTTTTTTTACTTCTTTGATAACATTTGCCACAGAAAAAGTTTTACCAGAACCAGTTACGCCTAATAAAGTTTGAAATTTTTCGCCAGCTAAAATTCCTTTAGAGAGTTCTTTTATGGCTTCTGGTTGATCTCCTGTTGGAGAAAATTCTGATACAAGTTTAAATTCCATATTGTAAAAATACGGATACTTTGTAAAAAATGTATCCGTATTTATGTCAAGTTTTTATCTCAAAGTTTTTATTTTTTTAAAAGAGAAAAATGTCCTTTTTTACTTCTAATATTATTATTAATATCTATAAGTGTGGCACTATACCAATAGTTGTCTTCTGGCATTTGTTTACCATTATTTATGCCATTCCAGCCTTGTTCAGTTTTTAAATCGATTGATTTTAATAATTTTCCATATCTATCAAAAATATCTATTTTGGCTACTGTGTAGAAAGAATTATCAACGCCTTCAATTTTCCAGGTATCAAATTTATTATCACCATTTGGAGTAAAAAATCGTTGAAAAAACACAAATGAAATTTCTTTAGAGGTTGAAATTCCACAACCATTAACATCGTTAATGTAGATTGTATTTAATCCAGGTTTTACATTGGTAAATGTGTAAGATAAATTTTCTGTTCCTTTAACAAAACTAGAAGATGTTTTGCTATTAATTGCATATTCGTAATTTCCTATTCCAGATATTTTTATTGTTATTTTGTTTTCATTTGGGTTGTCTTGGTCATCTTTAAAATCTATAGATTCTATCAGCGCTTTGTTAGATTCAATAACGGTAAAAGTGTTGTAACCTAAGGTTGTAGAATCATCTGTGCTAGATGGACTATTGCTATAACTTTGGTAAGCTTCAACTTTATAAGTTCCTTCTTTTTTTGCTTTATGAATAGCTGCTGTTTCGCCAGTAATAGGAATATCATTTAGAAACCATTGATAAGTATGATTGATATTGCCTGTGTTAGCATCTAAGTCTGTTGTTAGCAATTGCGGATTATCTTTGGGGTTGTTTACACATAAATATACAGGGTTTGGGTTTCCTTTTGGTACAGGTCTTTTGTTAACCTTTAGTTTAAATTTACCAATTGCTTCGCAAGTATTATTTTTAGAAATTCTTATGTAGATATCTGTATCATTTGTAAAGCGATATGTATTATAAGGAGGTTCAATTTTATTAATTTCTTTTGCTGCATCTTCTGAAGATCGATAAAAAGAAAATTGATTATCTATTCTATTAAAAACATTTTTGGTTGCTAAAATTATGGCATCTATTTTTTTTTCAAAATCAAAAATAGCATCATTAGAACCTTCACTATATATTTTTGGAGATGTAGATATATTTAATTCTGATTCATAAATGTTATCATAAAAACTAAAACTACCAGAAGTTGGGTTTACTTTTAGTGCTAATGTACCATTAGTAGAACAGCCTGTAACCGTATTTTTTATTCTAACTAATAATTGATGATTAAAAGCCGTTTTGTTTATATAGCCTACTTTATTAGTGATAGGAGAAGTATAACCTGTATCAGTGGGTTCAAAAAAATCTACAGTTACATCTGTGGCATTATTAGATAACGCTTTTTCTTTAGATTTTAAATTAAAAAAAGTTTTTCCATCTATAGAGTTAGAATCATAATCGCATTGTTCATATACAGGTATTGTATTGATAGTTGGTTTGGGATTCACTTTTAAATTAAAATTAGCATTATATTCAACAGTATTGCTACATTTATCAATAAGTTTAACTTTAAGTTTATACAAGCCAGAATTTGATATATCTAAATTATTTTTTTCCAGAATAGGATTGTTGGCGCTATTTAGTAATGTTGGAGAATCATTAAAAGTCCACTCATAAGTTACAGTTCCTGTAGATGTAATGCTTGCTGGGGTAATTTTAAAAGCCTCTCCTTTACATCTTTCTATTGTAATGTCGTTTGTTAGTAGCAAGTTTTCATCTTTTATTTCTATGGGTAAAAAATAAGATTGTATAAAAGGCGGGAGTCCTTCTGTACTTAAGTTAGACCCTAAGTTTATGCCATTTTCAACAAAATCAACATTACTACTGTCTTTTTCAGGAAAATTAATTACTCCTAAACTATTTGTTCTACTTCTAGCGTAATATATTTTTCCATTGGTAGCTAATTGTAGCGCTCCTCTATAACCAGAGTTAGTCCTATAAATTTCTTTAAGACTAGAGTTTATTGTGTTTATGTTTCCAGAAGTTAAATCAAATTGTACAATTGTTGCAGTATTTGGTGGGTTTCTTGGTCCTCCTATTCTAGTAAACTGGCTATGTCTACCAGAAGAAATATAGAGTTTTTCTCCGGTTCTAGAGAATTCAGCTCCATAACCTCTAGAAATACTTAATTGCATTTCATTGCTAATTGTTCCTGTTAGAGCATCAAAATCATAAATAAATGTACCACTTGGGCTTGCACTAACTAATTTAGTACCATCAGGCGAAAACTTTAAATACCCTCTTGTACTATCAATAGATGTATGTGCATCTTTTTTTTTTGGTATTGTATTAACTCCAGTATAGTCTATTAAATATGAATAAAATTTATCGTGGTCTGAAGTTACCACCCAAAATGTATTACAAGTTGTTCCTCTTACTGCTGTAATTTTTTCTCTTGAGTTTTCTGCTCCTGTTAAAATTAAATTCTTTTTTGTTACTTCTCCTTCTCCTGCATTAAGCGACATATCAACTTCTGAATATAAAACGCCATCATCACCACCTTGATTTCCTACGGTAAAAATATAATAAATATTAGTACTTAAAGGTTTTGGAATAATAATGGCAGATTGAGCACTAGAAGGATGTCCTTTTAAATCAGAACCATTAATCATTTCTCTACCATCTGCTTTATAAACAGTTGAGCCATCAGTATAAAATTGTAATTCCCCCAATGAATTTGAAATTGAGGTTGAACCCTCATCAGTAGAAAGGGTACCTGTTATAGAAACTGGTGTGCCAGAACTGAAATCTAAACCAGCATTTTCTCCAAAATACCAAAAGTTGGCTTCTTTTTGAGCAAATATATTTAGTGTAAAAAAGAGTAGTAAAAATAGATAAGATTTCTTCATTTGACGATATTTCAATACTTATATGGTCAAATATATTTAAAAAGTATTATAAATCTCTCTTTTTTAACAATGTATAAGATAAATAAATGAAAACAAACGTCCAAACAGATACAATTATAATGTTTGTAAACTCAACATCATATGTTTTTGTAAATGTTTCTCCTACCTGATTTGCCACAGATCTAACAGCTCCTAATCTAGAAAAAGGTTCTTTTATAAGGTTAGCCATTGCTTCTAAAGGTAAAAATTGCATAATGGCATCTACTTTTTCAGAAGTATTTTCAGAATCTTTAAAAGTCCAAAATAAATAGCCTTTAAACATACTTTCTATAATTAGCCATACAACCATAGCTCCAACCGCAAAAGCAGAACGTTTTACTAAAATCCCGAAGAATAATCCCATAGAAAAGAAACCAACAAGTTTTATAAAGAAAGCTAATAAGTATTCTAAATCAGAAGTAATAATTGCAATTTCATTATAATCAGAATAAACTAAACCTAAAATTAATGAAACTACAAAAACAAAAAGTGTAGATATAAGTGCAAATACAATTACTGTATAAAATTTAGATAAGATAAATTCTTTTTTGCTTAAACCATCAATTAAATTTTGTTTTAAGGTCTTATAGCTGTATTCGTTTGCCATCATTGAGACTATAACAAGTAATAAAAAGAACTTTAAAATGGCTGCCATATAAGTATTAAAATGCCAGACGTAAGGAAAATTAAAAATACCAGCATCAGCCAAATGAAATTTAACAGGGCCAATATCAAACTTAATTGCAGCAATTAGCGCAATAGAGGTAAGCAAACCAAAATAAATAAGAGAGAGCACTTTACTTGCTTTATTATATCTTAATTTATGAAATTCTATAGTTAATAGTCTTAACATAACTTTGTGTTTTATAAGTTGATTAGTTGTTGTTTGTTAAATCTAAGAATTGTTGTTCTAAACTTGGTTTACGTTTTACTAGATGTGATAACGTAATTCCGTTTTTAAACAGATATTCATTAATTTCTGTGGATGAAATACTGCTGTTTAAAGTTGCAATAATAGTTTCGTGTTCTTTAGCTATTTTACCAATGGCAGTATGTTTTTCTAAAATTGATATTAGTTTATCTTCATCAGATTCAACTTTTAATTCGAATAAACCGTTAGAAGCTGTCATTTCATCAACTCTACCACTGTATAATTTTACTCCTTTTCTAATAACAACAACATGAGAGCATACTTTTTCTACTTCATCTAAAAGATGTGAAGCCAATAAAATAGTAGTTCCGTTTGAAGCAATTTTTTTTATAATCTGACGAATTTCATGAATTCCTTGAGGGTCTAAACCATTTGTTGGCTCGTCTAAAATTAAAATTTCTGGATCATTTAATAATGCAGAGGCTATTGCCAATCGCTGTTTCATTCCTAAAGAAAAAGTTTTGAATTTACTATTTCTTCTTTCAAAAAGATTTACAGTAGTTAGTTTTTCGTCAATATTATTTGTTGTAATTCCTTTTATTTTGCAAATCAAAGCTAAATTTTGAGCAGCAGTCATATAAGGGTAAAAGTTAGGACGCTCTATAATTGCGCCTACTTTTTTTAATGCTTCATGTGTGGTTAGCTTTCCATTAAACCAAGAAAAATTACCAGAAGTTTTATTAACAACATTTAAAATGATACCTAAAGTGGTAGATTTTCCACTTCCGTTTGGACCTAAAATTCCGTAAACATTTCCTTTTTGAATATCAAAAGAAAGATTATTTACTGCATGAACTTGTCCGTATTTTTTATCGAGATTTTTAAGAGATAAGATCGTTTCCAAAGAAATTGTTTTAGTCGATTATTTAAATAAGACGACTAATTTACAATTTTGTTACTAGAAAATGTGTAATTGTGATGCGTGTAATTGTTTAATTGTTAAAATTACGCTTACACACTTAAACAATTACTCGATTACACGTTTATTAATATTCATTAAAATCGAAATCATCAAAAGGATCAAAATCATCATTATCTTCATCAAAATCACTTTCTAATTTATCTGCTTTAAATTCTTTTTCTGGTGCTTCAGCAGGAATTTCTCCAACAGAAAGTATCGTTTGTGGTAAATCTTCTCTTTTATCATCAGAAATTTCTACAACATCAACATAGAAAGTCCACATATTTAAAAAATCATAAACATAAATTAGTTTATTGTTTTCTTTTGGTAAAGTATCCTTTAAAATACACTTTTGCATAGAAATACCTTCGCCAGCTTCTTCCATATTAAATAATGGAATTTCTTCTCCTTGATTCCATTGTTCATCCGTTCTATAAAAAGAAGCCATTTCTTGAGCTTCAAAACCAAAAGATTTTGCAATAATGAAGTGCAAATCTTCTAAATTTAGGTGGTTGTCAACCAAAAGAGTTCTAATTATATCTTCTTTGGTATCTAAAATTACGCGTATTTTGTACATAAAATGCTTTCACTTTTCTGTGGCAAAAATACAATTTTTTATATGTACTTTTACACTACAATTGTAATGATATGGATACAACTACTATTTTAAAAGCGTTTAACGATCGTACCAAAAATACGTTAATGGAAACGCTTGCTATTGAATATGTTGCTGTTGGTAATGATTTTTTAACAGCAAAAATGCCTGTAAACTCTAAGGTTTATCAGCCTTACGGACAATTGCATGGAGGTGCAACTGCAGCTTTGGCAGAAAGTGTTGGTAGTGCTGCTTCTAATTTTTTTATTGATGTTGAAAATCAATTTATTAACGGAATTCAATTATCTATAAATCATATTAAAAGTAAACGAGAAGGGATGGTTTTTGCGACTGCTAAAAATATTCATAAAGGTAAAACTACACATTTATGGGAGGTTAGAATTGTTGATGAAAACGGCGATTTAATTTCAGTTGCCAAAATGACCAATATTGTTTTAAATAAAAAGTAATTCATCAATTTTAATGCGTATCATTTTTAATAAAATTGAAAGTTATTTTAAGAATAACTTGCCTTTTGTAGTTTATAGAAAACCAAATTCAGAAATTGTTTCTGCCTTTTTTTTAAAGGATGATACAATAGATTATACATCAAATTTTAATGAAAGCGGATTTGTTTTTGCTCCTTTTAATAGTGATGAAAAAGCTATTTTGTTTTCTAAAAATAATGCTGAGTTTATAACCGAGAAACTTGTTTTAGATAAAGAGTTTATTATAAATGACAATTTTAGCAACACTAACATTTCTGATAAAGAAAACCATATTAAGTTAGTTGAAAAAGCAATTGAAAAAATAAAAAAAACCGAATTAAAAAAAGTAGTAATTTCTAGAAAAGAAGAGGTAGAACTCAATGGTTTTAGTGTTTTAACTACTTTTAAAAAATTATTACAAACGTATTCTAATGCCTTTGTTTATGTTTGGTTTCATCCAAAAGTAGGACTTTGGTTTGGTGCAACTCCAGAAACGCTTTTGTATATTTCTAACAACAATTTTAAAACAATGTCTTTGGCAGGAACTCAATTATATGTTGAAAATGAAGCGGTTGTTTGGCAAAGTAAAGAATTGGAAGAACAGCAATTGGTTACCAATTTTATAGAATCTCAATTAATAGATATTGCTACTAATTTAGAAATTAACAAAATTGAAACTGTAAAAGCAGGAAATTTATTGCATTTAAAAACGAAAGTTTTTGGAAAATTTAACACTCAAAAATCAACACTTAAAACTTTACTTAGCGCTTTGCATCCAACGCCAGCAGTTTGCGGTTTGCCAAGAGAAATTGCTAAAAGATTTATCAATAAAAATGAAAATTACTCAAGAACTTTTTACACTGGTTTTTTAGGAGAATTAAATTTTGAAAATAAAAATTCTTCACTTTTTGTAAATTTAAGATGTATGAATATAGATGGAAATATCGCATCAATTTATGTTGGAGGAGGAATTACAAAAGATAGTAATGCTACAAAAGAATGGGAGGAAACGATTGCCAAAAGTAAGACTATGAAAAAAGTTTTATAAAAAAACCGCAAGTAGTAAACTTACGGCTTTTAAGTGTAAAATTGATTTGAATTGAAATTGTTTTTGTGAGAGAATTTATAAAATGTTTTTACATAAACTAGCTCATACAAAAAAGGTCTGTAACCTTTAAATATCGTCAAAAGAAACGTCTGTAAAACTTTGTGCAGACTTTTTATCTTCAGTTGTTTCTTCTTTCTTAAAATCTTTTTGATGGCGTTCGCTAATTACTTCACTACCTTTTTCATTTAAAATATAGTCAGTTGCTTTGCCTAACATTTCTTTAAAATCTGTAAAATCTTCTTTATATAAGTAGATTTTGTGTTTTTGGTAATGGAAAGAACCATCATCATGTGTAAATTTTTTACTCTCTGTAACTGTTAAGTAGTAGTCATCAGCTTTTGTTGCTCTAACATCGAAAAAATACGTTCTTCTTCCTGCTCTTAATACTTGCGAAAAAATTTCTTCTTGTTCAACTCTCTCTGCCATAATTCTTTTAAAATAGTTGTTATAAATTGTTTGTTATACTTAACAAATCTAATAAATTATTTAATGTAGCAATGTTAAAGATTACATTTCTTTTTCTAAAAGTTGTTGTTCATACAAATCTTTGTAGTACCCATCTTCTGTTATTAGTTGATTATGAGTTCCTTGTTGGGTGATTTTTCCATTATCTAAAACAATAATTTTATCTGCATTTTTTGCTGATGAAACTCTATGACTGATTATAAAAGTGGTAATATTTTTAGAAATTCGCTCTAAATTCGATAAGATTTTTTCTTCAGTTTCTGTATCTACCGCAGACAAACAATCATCAAAAATTAAAATTTTAGGTTTTTTAATAATTGCTCTAGCAATAGAAACCCGTTGTTTTTGTCCGCCAGAAAGTGTTACACCACGTTCACCTAGAATGGTTTGATATCCTTTAGGAAAATCGATAATATTTTTATGAACATCTGCGTTTTTAGCAGCAGTAATTATTTCATCTTTTGTGGCATCTTCTTTACCAAATTTAATGTTGTCTTCTATACTTTCTGAGAATAAAAAAGGATCTTGAGGTACAAAACCAATTTGCTTACGAACATCGTTTAAATTGGCTTCTTTTATGGGGTTGTTGTCTAGTAAAATGCTTCCTTGTTGGGTGTCATACAACCTAGAAATTAGTTCGATAATAGTAGATTTACCTGAACCTGTTTTGCCTAAAATAGCTAGTGTTTCTCCAGATTTTACAAAGAAATTAATGCTTTTTAATGCAGTAATGTTTGTATCATCATAAGTAAAAGTTACATCTTTAAAAGTTACATTTCCTTTTAGTTTTGTTGATGAATTATTGCTATTCTGAATTTCTGGAACCTGTTTTAAAAATTCATTAATTCTTAGTTGAGAAGCTTCTGCTTGTTGTACCATAGAAGTTACCCAACCCACTACAGCAACTGGCCAAGTAAGAATATTTACATACAACATAAATTCGATAATGGTTCCTATTTGAATTTCATCATTAATGTATTGTTTTCCGCCAATATAAATTACCAATAAATTACTGATTCCAATGAGTAAAATCATCAACGGAAAAAATAATGCATTTGCTTTGTGTAAATGAATGTTTTTTTCTTTGCTTTGGTCTGCTATTTCATCAAAATCTTTAATGATAGATGCTTCTATTCCGTAAGATTTTACCACATTTATACCTGAAAAAAATTCTTGATTAAACGTAGTTAATTTTGATAAATATTGCTGAACAATAGCACTTCTTTTATGAATAACTTTACTCAGTAAAAAGATAGAAATAGATAGCAATGGAAAAGGAATTAGCGTGTACATTGTTAATTTTACATCAATACTAATCATTTGCGTAAAACCAACTGCAAAAAGCACCATCATATTCATACTGTACATAACTGCTGGACCCACATACATTCTTACTTTAGAAACATCTTCAGAAATTCTATTCATTAAATCTCCTGTTCTATTTTTTTTGTAAAAATTAAGTGATAATCTTTGGTATTGTTGATAAATCTCGTTTTTTAAATCAAATTCTATCAATCTAGAAGTTACAATTATAGTTTGTCTCATCAAAAAAGTAAAAAAACCAGCCAATAATGCAACCCCAATAATAACGAGTACATTTATTAATAATTGATGTTTAACAACTTCTAAATCAGTAACAATTCCTTTTTGATAATCTTCAATAATATTTAAAGAATCTCCTATAATTTGCGGAACTTTTAAAGCTAAAAGCTTAGATAAAATGGTAATAACAAGCCCAGCAAGTATGCGCCATTTATATTTAGAAAAGTATTTGTTTATGTATTTAAGTTCTTTCAAAAGAGAATATTTATCAACTAAAAAATAAAGCACGAAGATACAAGATTAACCACAAAAATTTTTCTTAAAAAAGAATTAAAAAGGTTAAAGAATAAAAATAAAATAACCTTACTTTTGCATCGAAATTTATTCAAGTTCTTTAGAAAATGATAAACAGAAGACATATTCGAGTTAAAGTAATGCAATCTGTGTACGCTATGTTACAATCTCATAATGATGACATTATTAGAGAAGAAAAATTTTTAAAACATAGTATTTTAAAAATGTTCGATTTGTACGTTTTAAATCTTCAATTATTAGTTGAAGTACAAAAATTGGCATCCAAAAAAATGGCACTTTCTAAAAAGAAAATCCTTGCCACTAAAGAAGATTTAGACCCAAACACCAAATTTATAGACAATAAAATAATTAACGCAATTGCAGAAAGCATAAGTGTTGAGAGTTATATTGAAGTTAACAATTTAAAAAATTGGGAATTAGATGATGAGTATGTAAAAATTATTTTTGATGAATTACAAAAAAGCGATTTATACAAAAGATATTTAGATACAATAGAAGGTTCTTTTAAAGTTGATAAGGCTTTTACAATTGATTTTTTTAAAGAAATTATAGCTCCCAACGAAAAATTAGCTGAGTATTATGAAGACAAGATGATTTCTTGGGTAGATGATATTCCGTTTGTAAATACTTGGGTGGTAAAGTCTTTAAGCAAATGCAAACCCAATAAAACTTTTATGTTGGGCAGTTTGTATAAAGATACAGATGATGAAGATTTTGTATCAAACTTGTTTAAGAAAACAGTTTTAAAACACAAAGAATACGAAAAAGATATAGAAGAAAAAACACCCAATTGGGAAACAGATAGAATTGCTGATATAGATATGATTTTGATTAAAATGGCAATTACTGAGTTTGTAAATTTCCCATCTATACCAACAAGAGTAACCATTAACGAATATATAGAGGTTTCTAAAGATTATTCTACCGAAAGAAGTAGCTACTTTATAAACGGAGTTTTAGATAAAATTTCTAAAGAATTTTTAAAGAACAAAAAAATAGTTAAAATTGGTAGAGGTTTACTCTAACTTTATTGTGTACCATAATTAATTTATTATTTTTACAAAAATTATAATCGAGATGAAAAAAATAACATTTTTATTAGCTTTAGTGATAGCAAGTTCTTTTTTTACAGCGTGTAAAGATGGAGGAAATGCAACAAAAAAAATTAATAAAGAAAATTTAGAAAATGCAGCTAATAGAGATGCAGAAATAAAAAAAGGAACAGCATTAATATCTTTTGATAGTAAAGTGTATGATTTTGGCACCGTAAAAGAAGGAGATATTGTTGAAACCTCTTTTAAGTTAACAAATACAGGTAAAACAGATTTAGTAATTACAAATGCACAACCATCTTGTGGTTGTACAGTTCCTGTTTGGCCAAAAGCACCTATAAAACCAGGTGGTACAGGAGAAATTAAAGTAAGATTTGATACTGCTGGTAAACCTAATAGACAACAAAAAACAATTACATTATCTACTAATACAGAATCAGGTAGAGAAGTATTAACATTAAAAGGTTCTGTTACACCAAAAACAAAAAAATAATGAATTTTACAATTATAGCTTTACAAGAAGCTTCTGGTAGCCTAATGAGTATGTTACCTTTTTTAGCAATTATTGTTGTGTTTTATTTCTTTATGATAAGACCACAAATGAGTCGTCAAAAGAAAGAAAAAGCTTTTCAGGCAGAAATTAAAAAAGGAGCAAAAGTTGTGACTTCTAGCGGAATTCACGGTAAAATTGCTGAAATTAACAATACAGATAATACAATAACTGTAGAAACAGGTGCAGGTAAAATTAAGTTTGAACGCTCTGCAATTTCTATGGAATTAAGTAAAAAATATTTAGCTCCTGCTAAAAAATAAAAAGTAAATTTTTAAAAATTAAGTGAGCTTTATCTTTTTAGATACTGCTCACTTTTTTGTTTACAAGCTTTTGTGTAGATTGCATAAAAATCTAAAGTCATTTTGAGAAAGACAAAAAAAATATCGAAAAGTTTTATTGGTTTTTTAATAGCTTCAATAGTAATTTGGTTTATAATTACTTTGTCTAAAGAATATACAAGTACGCTAACTTTTTTAGTGCATTATAAAAACATTCCGCAAAACAAATTATTACAAAAAGAACCTCTTAAAGCCTTAGATATTACAGTAAAATCATCTGGGTTTAATATTTTAAGAGCTAGACTTGGTAAAAATGAAATAGCACTAAATGCTAATAATTTAAACAAGAAATCTTTAAATTTATATTATTTTTTAACAAGAAATCAAAAGATAAATATACAGAAGCAATTGCGTTCTGGTATGGAATTGCAAGAGTTTTCTTTAGATACAATTTACTTAAGCTTGGGTAGCTTATTGTCTAAAAAAGTACCTGTAATTCCTAATTTAGAGATTGATTATCATATTGGATATGACTTATCAAAAAAAATAGAATTAGAACCAGACAGCGTTGTAATTTCTGGTCCAGAAGCTATAATTAAAGAAATTAATTCCTTGCAACTTAATACGCTACAATTAAAAGATGTAAAGTCTAGTTTTTCTGAAAAAGTTAAAATTAATAACAGTCAACTATCTAATTTACAGGTTGATAAAAGTGAAGTGATTGTAAAAGGAAATGTAGAAAAATTTACAGAAGGAAGTTTAAACTTGCCATTTACAGTTGTTAATTTACCCGAAAAAGTATCGTTAACAACGTTAACTAAAACAGTAGAAGTTATTTATGTTGTTGCGCTATCTCAATTTAATAAAATTGATGAAGATTCTTTTACAATAGAATGTGATTATAAGGTTTCAGAAAAAAATAATTTAAATTACTTAATTCCAAAAGTTGTTTTAAAACCTAACTCATTAAAAAGTGTAAAAGTGATACCTAATAAAATTGATTTTTTAATTCAGAAATAAAATGATAGTTGGCTTAACAGGTGGCATAGGAAGTGGCAAAACAACTGTTGCCAAATTATTTTTAGAATTTAAAAATATTGTTGTTTATTTTGCAGATGTTGAGGCAAAAAAACGAATGAATTCTTCTTCGGTAATCAAACAAAAACTTGTAAGAGAATTTGGAGAACAGAGTTACATCCAAAATAAATTAAACAGAAAATATATTGCAGACATCGTTTTTAATGATAAAGAAAAACTAGAGGTTTTAAATGCAATTGTACATCCAGAAGTAAAAAAACATTTTCAAGAATTTGTAAAAAACAATAGCAATAAAGAATATATTCTTTACGAAAATGCCATTTTATTTGAGAGTAAAAGTAACTTGTTATGCGATTGTGTTATTTCTGTTTTTGCATCAAAAGAAGCTAGAATAGAAAGAATTATGCTTCGCGATAACTGTTCTAAAATAGAAGCAGAGAATAGGATAAAAAATCAATGGATAGAAGATAAAAAAGTTTTACAATCTAACTACTTAATAATCAATAATTCTATCGAAGAAACAAAACTTCAAGTTAGAAGAATTCATAATATTTTAACAAAAAAGGGTGGTTGAATTTAGGTAATTTTATTTTTATTGTTAAATAAGTCTTAAACTTCCATTAAAATAGTTAAATTGTTTACAAAACAGTAAATCACTTTTTATAAAAGAAGTAACTTTGTCTTATGGGCAAAAAAATGTTTGTACTTATTGTTGCTTTAATGAGTATCTCCTTAATAGGTATTATTGCAGTACAATTATTTTGGATAAACAATGCCGTTGAAAGTAAGAAAGAACAATTTAAAAATGATGTTCAAAAATCTTTAGGACGTGTTGCAGAAAGAATCAATGAAAAAGAAAGGGTTTTACTAGAAAATAAATTTGGAGGTATTTTAGAAAATAGAGTTTTAGCAGACGAAGCTCAGATTAAAAACTGGTTATTTCAAGAAATAGATACAACAACCAAACAAAGGTTTACTTATGGAGGAACTATTTTAGAAGAAAATTTTAAAATGCCAGTAGATTTTATTGATAACGATACAATTATTTTTAAACGTATTACTGGTAAAAACGACTTCTTTCAGACAAGAACAATAAAAGGAGCTGATAACGTATTTGCTACCATAGATGAAAAAAGATTCTCTTTTACAAAAAGATTAAAAAGTATAGAAAAATCTCAATTCGATTTAATTTTAAAGAATTATAACAGTAGTAAACCCATTCATCAAAGAATAAGTAATAGAGAATTAAATGCTACAATTAAAGAGGAATTAAGTAGAAGAAATATAAATTTAGATTTTAAATATGGTGTATATAGTAAAGATGGTTTAGCTACCAAATTAAAATCTGGTTATTATACAATAGATAAAAAAGATGGTTATTCCTATCCTTTATTTTTAAATTCGAATGAAGATGTAGAATATGATTTATATCTAACATTTCCATCAAAAGATAAACATATTCTATCGGGTATTTCAAGTATTTTAACGCTATCATTATTTTTTATTTTTATAATAATAATAGCCTTTTCAAGTTCTTTATATCAATTATTAAGACAAAAGAAAATTTCTGAAATTAAAACAGATTTTATTAACAACATGACACATGAATTTAAAACACCAATAGCAACTATTAATTTGGCGTTAGATTCAATTAAAAATCCTAAGATTATAGATGATAAATCTAAAGTTTTGCGTTATGTACAAATGATTAGAGACGAAAATAAAAGAATGCACTCTCAAGTAGAAAATGTTTTAAGAATTTCTAGATTAGAAAAGAACCAAATTGAAATTAGTAAGGAAACAGTAGATATGCACGACATTATAGAAGATGCAATTACACATATAAGTTTACTAATTGACAATAGAAAAGGAAAAATTAACACGCATTTAGAAGCTATATCTTCAGAAATTTCTGGAAATCAGTTTCATCTAACGAATGTAGTTGTTAATATGTTAGAAAATGCAATAAAATATTCTGAAGGAGCACCAAAAATTGATGTTTACACAGAAAGTACCAACAAGTTTTTTATCTTTAAAATAAAAGACGAAGGAATAGGAATGAGTAAAGCAGTACAAAAACATGTGTTCGATAAATTTTACAGAGAACAAAAAGGAAATATTCATAATGTTAAAGGACATGGACTAGGTTTAGCCTATGTAAAAGAAATTATAGAAAAGCATCATGGTACAGTGTTTGTTGAAAGTGAAAAAGGAAAAGGAAGCATATTTACAGTTAAGTTACCAATAATTTAAAAAGTATATAAAATGGGAAGTAAAAAGATTTTATTAGTAGAAGACGATCCAAATTTCGGAACCGTATTAAAAGATTATTTAGCATTAAACGATTATAATGTTACACACGCTAAAGACGGAATAGAAGGTTTAATTATGTTTAAAAACAGCGATTATGACCTTTGTATTTTAGATGTGATGATGCCTCGTAAAGATGGTTTTTCTTTAGCACAAGATATTAGAGGTACAAACAAAGAAGTACCAATTATTTTCTTAACAGCCAAAACATTAAAAGAAGATGTTTTAAAAGGATACTCTGTGGGTGCAGATGATTATTTAAACAAACCTTTCGATTCTGAAGTTTTATTGCACAAAATAAAAGCAATTTTACAACGTAAAGAAACAGATAAATCTGCAGAGTCAGAACAATTTGAATTCACTATTGGAAGTTTCTTTTTTAATTCTAAACTACGTCATTTATCAATAGGTAAAGACAGTGAGCCAACAAAATTATCTCCTAAAGAAAGTAAATTACTAAGAATGTTAGCTATTCATAAAAACGATTTAATGCCAAGAGAATTAGCTTTAACAAAGATTTGGAGAGATGATAACTACTTTACATCTAGAAGTATGGACGTTTATATTGCAAAATTGCGTAAATACTTAAAACAAGACGAAAATGTAGAAATCTTAAATATTCATGGAGAAGGATTTAGGTTAGTAGATAAATCTTAAAACAATTCAACTTCCTAAAAAATAACTCAGCTTAATAAAAAATAAGCTGAGTTTTTGTATATTTATAGAATGGCAGAATTTCTTAAAATATACAATGAAAATCCAAATCAGAAAACAATAGACAAAATTGTAAACATTTTAAAAAATGGAGGTTTGGTAATTTATCCAACAGACACTGTGTATGGTTTAGGTTGCGATATCACTAATAATAAAGCTTTAGAAAAAATAGCAAAAATTAAGGGCGTAAAACTAGACAAAGCTAAATTTTCTTTTATTTGCAATAATTTAAGTCACCTTTCAGACTATGTAAAGCAAATAGATACAGCCACTTTTAAAGTATTAAAAAAAGCCTTGCCAGGACCTTATACCTTTATATTGCCTTGTAGCAATAACCTGCCAAAAGTTTTTAAAAAGAAAAAAACTGTAGGTATTCGTATTCCAGATAACAATATTGTTAGAACTTTAGTTGAAAATTTAGGAAATCCTATTGCATCTATTTCTATTAGAGATGATGATGAAATTTTAGAATACACAACAGACCCAGAATTAATTTATGAAAAATGGAGAAGTTTAGTTGATGTTGTTATTAATGGTGGTTATGGAGATAATAATGCATCAACAATTATAGATTTTACAAACGATTATCCTGAAGTTATTAGAGAAGGAAAAGGGAGTTTAGATATTCTTTAAGATTCAAAGATTCAGGCTTTCAAAGTTGAAAAATTTCACAGATAAAAAGTAAGCAATTAAGTTGATGAAACTATGTCTCACTGAACTTGCTTTAGAATCTCATTAATTAAGGTGAGTTCGATATAATATAGAATTATATTGAGGTGCTATATTTCTTATTATCAGTGTTTTGTCATTTCGAAAGAACGAGGTACGAGTGATGAGAAATCTTAATGAGATTCTTCCTCATTCTTCGTCTGAATGACATCTGCGCACCAAAAAACAAATAACTAATTGATTATCAATAAATAATATGTCGAACTCACGTTAATTAGAAAAATAATTACTTTAAATCTTTAAACTTCTTTCTACCCAAAACAAAATATTGCCAAACAATACTTGTGTGTAAATTATAATTTTGTTTTTTAGATAATTTTTTACGCTTTGCTAAAAATTTAAAGAAGTTTTTATAAAAACTAAAATGGGCTTTTAGTATTGCCCAAGTATGTTTAGGTTTTAACTCAATAATAAACTTAATTCCTGTAATTCCGTCTAAAATTAAACGAGAAAAAATTACAAACAAAAACCATTTTTTTGGTACATTTTTTACCACATTTAACAAGCTATTTCTAAAGTTTAAAAATGTTTTATGCGGATTTGATTCTTGTAAAGTAGCACCTCCAACATGATAAACAGTAGATGCGCCAACATATTTTATTTTATACCCAATATTTTGCGTTCTCCAGCACAAATCAATTTCTTCTTGATGCGCAAAATAATCTTCATCTAAACCACCTACTTTATGATAAACTTCTGAACGAATAAACAAACAAGCACCAGAAGCCCAAAAAATATCAGTTTCATCGTTAAATTGACTTTCATCAGTTTCTAAATGATTAAAAACACGTCCTCTGCAATATGGATATCCATATAAATCTACAAAACCACCACCAGCACCTGCATATTCAAACTTAGTCTTGTTTTTAAAATCTAATAATTTTGGTTGAATAATGGCTGTATTTTTATCTTTTTTAAAAACATCAATTATGGGTTTTAACCAGTTTTTGGTTACTTCAATATCAGAATTTAACAAGCAATAAATATCTGCATTTATAGATTGTAAGGCATCATTATAACCTTTTGCATAACCACCATTTACAGTGTTTTTTACAATTTTTACGGTTGGAAAATGCTCTTTTACATAACTTATAGAAGCATCTGTAGAAGCATTGTCGGCCAGATAAACTTCAGCTTCTTTAGAACTAAAATTTACAACAGAAGGCAAGAACTGTTCTAACAGTTTTTTACCATTCCAATTTAATATGACAATTGCTATTTTCAAGATTGCGAATTTACAGTTTAAAAATTATTCGTCACTATTTTTTGTTCGTGAATTTGTGGCAAAATTTTAAATTATTTTTATTTATAATCAGGTATATCCTTCAAAAAAATATAAGTTTCATTTTTAAAATCCATTTTGCAGTAAAAGTGCTGTAAACCATTGGTAACAATTAAATAGTTGGCTTTTAGTTTTAAATTATAGCGTGCAATTTGATCAAAAGTAGCTTGCATAATTTTTATTTTAGGAGCTTTGCATTCAACAATAATATCAGGATTTCCATTTTTATCAAAAATTAAAATATCCGTTCTTTTTTTTCGATTGTTAATGGTGAGCTGCTTTTCTATGGCCATTAAAGAAGTTGGATATTTTTTTTCATCAACCAAAAAATGAACAAAATGTTGACGCACCCATTCTTCAGGTGTTAAAACCAAATATTTTTTTCTCAATTTATCAAAAATAAGCGTCTTATTTTCGCTACTTTTGAGTTTGAAATTACAAGTTGGTAGATTGAGTTTTTGCATCTTCATTGCCACGAATATCACAAATTAAAATGATTTATAAAAAGGAAAGTTATGATATTATTGGAGCACCATTTGAAGTTCATAATAACTTGGGAAGTGGATTTTTAGAAATTGTCTATAAAGATGCTATAGAATATGAATTTAAAAGAAAGCATATAGAATTTGAAAGAGAAAAAGAGTATGCAGTTAGATATAAAGAAATTACTTTAAAGCATCAATTTTTTGCCGATTTTGTTATTTTTGATAAAATAATTTTAGAGGTAAAATCAGTTAAAGAATTTCATCCAAAGCATATAGCACAATGTATAAATTACCTTAAGGTTTCTGGTAACAAATTGTGTATTTTAGTTAATTTTCAAAATGAATCTTTAGATTTTAAAAGAATAGTATTGTAATATATTGCCACTAATTCACGAATTTTGTAATTATAGTATATATGAAATTAATTTAATGAATTAAAATCCAAAGGATTTTGAAGTAAATAAAAATTTAATTTGTGAATTCGTGTCAAATTCATCACAATTATGAACGAAATAAGAACCATAGTTTCAGATATTAAGAAAGGCAATATAAAACCTATCTATTTTTTAATGGGCGAGGAGTCTTATTATATTGATAAGATTTCTGATTTTATTGAAGAAAATATTTTAGACGAAGCCGAAAAAGGTTTTAATCAGCAGGTAATTTATGGTAGAGATGCAAGTATAGAAGATATTGTATCGTCTGCAAAACGTTATCCTATGATGGCTGAAAGACAAGTTTTAATTGTTAAAGAAGCACAAGATTTAAGCAGAACTATTGAGAAGCTGGTTTCTTATGCAGAAAAGCCGCAACCAACTACAGTTTTAGTCATCAATTATAAATATAAAAAACTTGATAAACGTAAAAAACTCTACAAAGCAATTGCAAAATCTGGTTTGATTTTTGAAAGCAAAAAATTATATGAAAACCAAGTTACAGATTGGATTCGTAGAGTTTTAAGCGGAAAAAAATATCAAATTGAGCCAAAAGCTGCTCAAATGTTGGTAGAGTTTTTAGGAACTGATTTAAGTAAAATAGCTAATGAATTAGATAAATTAATGTTAATTCTGCCTAAAGAAAGCATTATTAATGACAAACATATTGAAGAAAATATTGGAATTTCTAAAGACTTTAATAATTTTGAATTACGAAAAGCAGTAGGAGAGAAGAATGTTGTAAAAGCCAATAGAATTATTAATTATTTTGCAGAAAACCCAAGGAACAATCCTTTGGTAATGACCATTTCTTTATTAAATAGTTTTTTTACACAATTACTTTTATTTCACGGTTTGCAAGATAAATCTAAGAATTCGGTAGCTAAATCAATTGGAGTAAGCCCTTATTTTGTTGATGAATATTTTTTGGCAGCAAGAAATTATCCTATGCGTAAAGTGGCGCAAGTTGTTGCAGCTTTAAGAGAAGCAGATGTTAAGAGTAAAGGAGTTGGTGCAAGCTTATCTAATAAAGATATTTTAAAAGAATTATTGTTTAAAATATTGCATTAAGATGATTTTCTTTTTTACAAATTCAATAGTTTAGTTATCTTTGATTAAGATGAAAAAAGTAAAGATTATCGAATGTCCAAGAGATGCAATGCAAGGCATAAAATCGCATTTTATTGCTACTGATAAAAAAGCATTGTATATCAATTCTTTACTAAAAGTTGGTTTTAATACCATAGATTTTGGCAGTTTTGTATCGCCAAAGGCTATTCCGCAAATGCGAGATACAGCAGCTGTTTTATCTAAGTTAGATTTATCTAAAACACAAAGTAAATTATTAGCAATAATAGCCAATGTTAGAGGTGCTAATGATGCTTCGCAATTTGAAGAAATCAATTATTTAGGATATCCTTTTTCTATTTCAGAAAACTTTCAGATGCGTAATACACATAAAACTATTGCAGAATCTATAGAAACTTTAGATACAATTTTAAACATTGCAGATAAAACAAATAAAGAAGTGGTTGCTTATTTATCTATGGGATTTGGAAATCCGTATGGAGATCCTTGGAATGTAGAAATAGTAGGCGAGTGGACAGAAAAACTCTCTAATATGGGCGTTAAAATTTTATCGCTTTCAGATACTATTGGTAGCTCTACCCCTAAAGTAATAGATTATTTGTTTTCTAATTTAATTCCTAAATACCCAGACATAGAGTTTGGCGCGCATTTACATACAACTCCAGAAAAATGGCACGAAAAAGTAGATGCCGCTTTTAAAGCGGGATGCAATCGTTTTGATGGCGCTATAAAAGGTTATGGTGGATGCCCAATGGCAAAAGACGAATTAACAGGTAATATGCCCACTGAAAAATTACTCAGTTATTTTACGATACATAAAGCAGAAACAGGAATTAAACCTATGAGTTTTGAAAGTGCTTATAATAAGGCTTTAGAGGTGTTTATTTAAATTATTAGAGCTTATAAATTATTTTGAAAACAATAGTTCTCGGAAATATAAATCTTCTTGTTTCCGAAAATAAAAAAGAAGATAAATTAGAACTTACTTTAGAAGTATTATTCCCAATATTGGATCCTGTAATTTCAAATCCCCAAGGGCTATCTTCTTTTTGATAAAAAATGGAAGCATTTAATTGGTTAAAAAAATTGGTGTTATTTGTTGTATTATTTTTATAGTAATTATAGAGATATTCAGTTTTAAAAATCCAATCCCCTTTTTCGTAATCTGCTGCAAGATCTAATTTAGAAAGGTTGGAAATACTGCTAAAAAAAGGATTTGTATTGTCATTATACGTTTGTGAATACGAAAAATCTATATTTGGTTTATCTTCGTAAACAGTTCTAAAAGTAGCTCTTGTTAAAAAAGAATTGTCTATAGATTTAATTTCATTATTATTAATTATTGTAGTATAATTGGCATTTCTATATTCACCCAATAAAGTTGCTCTCCAATATTTGTAATTGTAAACAACTTTAAAGTTTGTGTTTAAAGATTTGTTTGGTGTATCTATATTTATTGGATTAACAGAATTAAAGATATTGGTAGAATTGTAAACGTTCTGTATTTGATTGTATTTTAATCGATAAGAAATACTTGGGTAATAACTCCAACCATAATTTTTATATTTTCTATATCTAAGACTTATAAAATGGTAAAAAGTTTCTCTTAAATCGATATTTCCTGTAAAAATATTATTGTAACTATTTAGAACATTTTTTGTAATTAACTGTCTAGTATTGGGAAACGTATTCGTGAGATTGTATTTAAAGGTGATTTTTTTTCTTGTAGAAAGATCCCAGTCTATTTCAATTTTTGGGAGAATTAGGTTAGATTTATAAGAACCGTTTATCCCATTATTAGAAGTTGTTCTGTAATAGTTTTGATATTTTATTTCCGCAGTTAAAATAGCATCTCCAATTAATTTTTTATATAAAATACTAGTAAAAATTGTAAATTGATTATGGTTTAAATTGTTCTTAAAGTCATTAAACTCAGTATTGTCTTGTAATAAATTATTTGTTAAGGTATTTTGCTCGTAATTATTCCACAAATTAAAATAAAGATGATTTACATTATCTAAAATCCAAAAATGTTTTAGAGCAGTATTGTATTCGAACTTTTCCGATGAAGAATTTTGAAAAATATTAATTTCCTTATTTTTATCAATAGGAATACTTTTAGGGAAAATATTGGTATTTGGATGCCAATTATTATCGTCATTAATTTGGTTGAAATTAAAATCTATTATGGCTTGAGTGGTGAGGTTTGCAGAAAACTTTTTCTCTGCTTTTAAATAAGATTTTACTTTTTTAGAAGCTATAAAATTATTTTCCTTAAAATTAATAATGGTATTTTCTAAATTTCTGTTATTCTGAATAGATTGATTGATATTTGTGGTTTCTAATTTTGTAAAATATTTAATTCTAGTATCTTCGTCTGGCTTGTAAAGCATTTGTATTTTTCCAAGAAACAAATTTTTATCATTGTTTTCATCTTCTTTTAATTTTTCTGTAATATCATCTACTAAATAATTCTTAAAATTTTCCATCCGGCTATCAGTATTATCTGAAAACGCAATTAAAAAAGAACTCAAACTTAACTTTTTACTTTTTTGCCACTGCATATTAAAACCACCAAATTTATGCTTGCTACTGGTAATATTTTGATTTCTTAAGGCTCTCAAAACTGGAGATTGAACAATATCTCTAATATTATTAAAATCGAAACCACCTTCAAAATTTAAATAATCTCTTAGTGTAAAAGATTTTTTATTAGTGTTGTTAAAATCTCCAATAAAACTATAATTTATATTAGGTTTATATTTAAAAATTGTAGGATGTAAAACATATCTGTCTTTTACTCCTATACCTGACTCAATATCACCAAAAACAAATTTCTTTTTGCCTTCTTTTAAATTAATGTTCATAGCAACTTCTTCAGATTTATCTAAACCTTTCATAAAAGAATTTTCATGATAATCTTCTATTACATCAATTTTTGCAATAACATCTGCAGGAATATTATTTACAGCTAATTTAGTATCGCCAGTAAAAAACTTCTTATTATCTACTAATAAGGTTGTAACTCTTTTGCCTTTAACAGTAACATTGCCTTTTCTATCTACTTCAACACCAGGTAATTTTTTTAAAACATTTTTTAGTTTTCTTTCTTTTCCATTAGTAAAAGCATCTACATTATAAGTTGTTGTATCTTTTCTAATTTTAATAGGAACTTTATATTTTATGGTAATTTCTTCTAATTTATTTGGATCTTCTTGTAATATAAAATGAATTATACTATCTTTTTTTGGAGTAATTAAAACTTCTTTTTTAGTAATATACCCCATAAAACTTATTGATATATTATAAGTTGTGTTTTTAGAAAGAGATAAAGAATAATACCCTAAATTATTACTAACTGTAAAAGCTAATTTTTCTTTATTTGTTGGAAAAGCTAAAATATTTGCACCCATTAAGGGTTGTTTATTGCTCTTTAAAATTTTACCTTTAACAATTGTTTGCGAGATAATTAATTTTGATGAAAATATAAAAACAATTAGTAAAAGGGAATTCACTTTCATAAGATTTAATCTTTTGTATATTTTCTTTCTTTTTTAATTTCCAACCTTTCATTCTATCACTATGATCTACAACATAAGTTTTATTTTTAATTTCTATGTTTATAAACGATTTCTCTTTGTTATTACTATTTTGATAACAACCTTTATTTACACGCATAAGAGTAGCAGCCAATTTTGCTTCAATAGGATAAATTGGTATATTTTTAAAAGAGGAATGATTCATTTCTCTTTTTTTTAATGATTAATTTATATATTGATTATATAGAGTGTCAACTATAAATTCAGCTGTTTCTTCATCTATTTCCCCCCCCTAATCTTGAAAACCTTCTAGTCCTTCACAATTATATGCAAAATACTCATCGTTGCCTATAGTTATATTAGCATTTTTTTAAGGAGTGTTATATATAATGAAATATTTTTCCTTTAACTGTTGCTTGTGCAAAATTGTTTAAGAAATAAAAGAATATTGTAAAAATAAATTTTTTCTAAACATTTATTGCGTTTAATCTATTGTAACTTTTCTAGCTTTTCTTGAGAGTTTTACCATTTCACTAACACTTATTTTTTTTCCCTCTTTTATATTGGGTATTTTTTTCATTTTTTTAGGGTTTAAAATAATTTTATCCACTAAATATGTAAGATCATCATTAATATCTAATTTTAAAATTAACCCTGGTAGCCCACCATTACCAACAGGTCCATATGGTACAGGAATGTCTGGAGTATACCATGCTATTATTATTCTATTCTTATTAGATCTTGATATAAACTGTTTTCTAGTAGCTTTAAAACAAGTATAACCATCTATTATTTTTACCTCACTATTTAATTCCCAGTTTTTCATTTTGTAACTGTGGTTTACAACATAATTTTTATTTAAGATTTTAACATTATGAGCAGCTATTTTATTTGTATTATTAAATTGATACCATTTATGATGAGATTTAGTAGCTATATCAGCAGATTTAGCTTCAAATGGATAAATTGGTATGTTTTTTTCTTTTTTATAGAATGATATTTTAGTATTATAATATAAAACTTGTGATATTCTATTTATTTCTTCTGTTATTTTTCTTGCCATTTCTGGTCTTTTAGTTTTATTTATTTTAATTTTTGTAGTAATTTTATAAGTAACAATACCAGTTTGAGAAAAAGATAAACTTAGATTTATAAAAAAAGTAAGAAATAAAATGAGTAAATTATTTTTCATAAGGTTTTTTTTAAATAGGAGGCATCATTATGCCTCCCATATTGAATAAAACTATTTATTTTTAGCATGCATTAAATCCGACTTGATAATGTGCTTCTGCTTCAGCTTCTGATAAATCACCGAACATATCCTCTACAAACTCTAAATATGCACATGCAACTGCATGACAATCATCTTTAATAATTTCTATGTTATTAGTTTTTGCGTTTAATGTAGCAATTGATACCACAAAAGCAAGTGTTATAATTACTTTTTTCATAATATTAAATTTTAAAAATTTTAATTAAATTAATTTTGTTCTAAGCTACGAGGTGTATTACATTTGTAACAATTTCCTCTATTTATTTTATCGTTATTTATTTCATTAGCGGTAGTTTTAGTTAAACTTTATTTAGAGATATTGTTTTTAAAATTTATAAATAGAGGTTTTATTTTTTAAATATCTATTATTTAAAAAATAACTCGTACTAAATCGCATACCAGATTTTGGCACAAATAATAATCCTAAATTGTAATGAAAAGAAAGCAATTTTTTCCTTTCATCCCCCAAACAATTTTAGTGGATGATACCCAAATGTAAAAAAAAAAAAAATGGAATTAGCAACTTTTTTAATTAAAAATTTTAAAAACAGGTATTTATACCTCATCTTTTTTAGTTTCTTAGTAACCTCTTGTAATAGAGATGATCATAAAATAGAGTTTACCTTTTTACAACTTAACGATGTTTATGAAATTGCACCCATTCAAGGAGGTGAATTTGGAGGAATGGCAAGAGTAGAAACTGTGCATCAAGAATTGCTAAAAGAAAACCCAAACACAATGTTGTTTTTGGCAGGCGATTTTTTAAATCCGTCTTTATTAGGAACTTTAAAAGTGAATGGAGAAAAAGTAAAAGGAAAACAAATGGTAGAAGTAATGAATGCTATGAATTTCGATTTGGTGGCTTTTGGTAATCACGAGTTTGATGTTTCTAAAAAAGATTTACAAAAACGATTAAATGAAAGTAAGTTTCCTTGGATTTCTGCCAATGTAAAGCTCAAAACCAAAGAAGCTGCAATTCCTTTTTATAAAGAAAGAGAAGGTAAAAAAGAATCAGTAGGAGAGACCTTTATAAAAGAAATTACAGATGCAGACGGTACAAAAATTAAAATAGGATTTATCAGTGTCTGTATTCCATCAAACCCAAAAGATTATGTAGAATATGGTAATATGTTTGTAAAAGCTAGAAGCTCTTATGCTGCAATAAAAGATGCTGTTGATGTTGTTTTTGGTTTAACCCATGTTAAACTTGCAAACGACAAAAGAATTGCAAAACTTATTCCTGATTTGCCTTTAATTATGGGAGGTCATGAACATACAAACTCTTATGATAAAGTTGAAAATGTAATCATTTCTAAAGCAGATGCAAATGCAAAAACAGTGTATATACATAGAATTTCTTTTGATAAAAAAACGAAGAAAACAATTGTAAAATCTGAGTTAAAAGAAATAAACTCATCAATAAAAGAAGATGTAAAAGTTGCCAAAGTTGTTAATAAATGGCAGACAATTTTAACATCAAAAATAACAGATATTATTGCTAATCCTGAAGAAGTTATTTACAATGCAAAAATTTCTTTAGAGGGTAGAGATACTCCAATTAGAAGCAAACAAACTAATTTAGGGCAAATTATAACCAAAGCAATGTCTTTTGCTTATGCTAATAAAGTAGATTGTGCACTTGTTAATGGAGGTTCTATTAGAATTGATGATCAATTAAGTGGGCACGTAACTCCAGTAGATATTTTTAGAGTTTTACCTTATGGTGGCGATGTTTTAAATGTTAAAATTAAAGGAAGATTACTAAAACGAGTATTAAAATATGGAAAATTAGCTGCAGGAACAGGAGCTTATTTACACAGATATAATGTTGTATTAAATGGTGATAATTGGTTTGTTAAAGGAAAACTTATTAACGATAATGCAATATATTCTGTCGCTTTTTCAGACTATTTATTAAAAGGATTTGATATTCCATTTCTATCTTCCGATAATAAAGAAGTAATCTCTATTTATAAGCCAAAAGAAACAGAATTAGCTTATGATATTCGTAAATCGGTTGTTTCTTATTTAAAATCTTTATAATTATTTTATTAGTTATGAATCACTTATAAAACAATCTTATTTTTATTTAAATTAAATCTAGATAAAGTTTGTAAAACTCTTATTAGGTTATATATTTGCACGCAAAATAAATAACAATTTATAATTAATCTAAATAAAATGAAAAGATTATTAATCCTAGCAATTGCAGTAGCAACAACTTTAGGTATTTCTGCACAAAACACACAAAAAGACAGTATTAATGTAGATCCGCAAAAACAAGTAAATGCAGCACAACGTTTATTATCTTCAAATTTAAATCAAAAAGGTTTAACAGTTGGTGGTTATGCAGAAGCACATTACAATAGTGAATCTGGTAAAAACGCTAATTTAGATGTTCATAGAGTAGTAATGCTTTTTGGGTATAAGTTTAACGAACGCACTCAATTTATAACAGAATTAGAATTTGAACACGTAAAAGAAGTTTATGTAGAGCAAGCTTTTTTACAGTACACTTTAGCCGATAATATAAACTTAAGAGCTGGTTTAATGTTGGTTCCTATGGGAATTGTAAATGAATATCATGAACCTACAACTTTTAATGGTGTAGAACGCCCAAGTATGGACAAAGCCATTGTGCCAACAACATGGAGAGAAATTGGTTTAGGTGTTTCTGGTAAGTTTGATGATGCATCTTTACGTTACCAAGCCTATATGTTTAATGGCTTTACTTCTAAAAATGGTTCTAAATTTTTGGGAGGTAAAAATGGTTTAAGAAATGGTCGTCAAAAAGGAGCAGAATCAACTATGAATAATGTAAATTTTGCTGGTAAATTAGATTATTATGGATTGCCAGGTTTGCGTTTAGGTCTGTCAGGATATTTTGGTAGAACACAATCTGATAAAGCTATAGAAGATAAACATGGTGCAGACGTTGGTGTTGCAATGTTAGGTTTAGATGCACGTTATGCAAACAAACGTTTTACTGCAAGAGGTCAGTTTATAAACGCAAGTATTACAGATTCTAAAGAGTATAATCAATACTATAGTGTAAAAAAAGGCGAAGAGTTAGGTAGCCAATTGCAAGGTTGGTATTTAGAAGCTGCATATAATTTATTGCCTTTAAATAAAGAGCAACAATTGTATAGTTTTGTGAGATATGAAGATTTTAATACACACGCATCTACAGAAGCTGGTACAACTAAAAATTTAAGTTTTGATAGAAATGAGTGGACAGTTGGTTTAACTTATAAAGTAGCTCCAGGAGCTGCATTTAAAGCAGATTACCAAATAAAAGACAATGCAGAAATTGGTAATAAAGCAACCAAACAATTTAATTTAGGTTTCGGAATTTGGTTCTAAATTTTTTTAAAAATATTTAATATAAGTCGAATCAAATTATTTTGGTTCGACTTTTTTTATTTAGATTAATTCTAATTACTTTTGCAGAATGATTTTAAAACGATATTTTCCTTTTCTAATTTTTGTTTTAACCTTTGTTTTAGTTTCTTTTAGTTTGCCTAATAGATTAAAAAAGAAAATAAATAAAGAAATTAAAAAAACTTTTGATGTAGAAAATTTTCAATTAAAAAATATCTCTATTAACGATTCTATCAACAAAAAATTAACGTATAAAATAAAAGAAAATCATCTTTTTAGAATTGTAAAAAATGAGGAATTAATTGGTTTTGCTTTTGTAGATAAAGCGCCAAGTAAAACAGATGTGTTTGATTATCTCATTTTGTTAGACAAAAACTTAATTATTGCTAAAACGAAAGTGTTAATTTATAGAGAAGATTATGGTGGAGAAATTGGTAGCAAACGTTGGTTAAAACAATTTATTGGAAAAAAATCTTCAGACACATTAAAATATCAAAAAGATATTATTGCAATTTCTGGAGCCACAATTTCTGCAAATTCTATGACAGTAGCTATCAATCAATTTTTACATAATTTAGATATTTTACACAAAAACGAAGTTTTATAATGCAGTTTAGTGGCACAATTCATCTATTTCCAAAAGAAATAAAAGTATTAATTATTGCTTTTGTTTGTACATTAAGTATTGGTTTTTATGGCGGAATTTCTTTTGTGAGAACCACAACACAAGCAAATCCTAACGGAATTGAACAACGTTATTTAGGTAACGAAGATGATGAAAATGCTACAAAAATGATGTTTAAAAAATCTGAAGGAGAAATAATGACAACTGTTCACAGTCATATTTTATCGCTTTCAGTAATTTTCTTCTTACTTTCTTTCATTTTATCAACCACAAATATTCATCAAAAATTAAAATTATTTTTAATGATAGAACCTTTTCTTTCCTTAGTTTTAACTTTTGGAGGTATCTATTTTCTTTGGAAAGAAGTTCTTTGGATGAAATATGTAATTATGTTTTCTGGTTTTTTAATGACCCTTAGTTTTGGAGTATCAACTTTTATAATTTTATTTCAATTAACAAAAAAGACTGCCTAAAAAGACAGTCTTTAATCGAAAAGAATTCCTCAAGGTTCTGCCTCGGGGTTTCTGTTGAAATTGTCATTCCCGTGAAAACGGGAATCTAAATACAGAGTTTTTATAAAGCATCCATAAATTCAAGTAAAGCTTCTCTATCATTTTTTGATAGTTTTGTGTAATAGTCTTTACTGTTTTTTGCTTCACCTCCATGCCATAAAATAGCTTCTTCAATATTTCTGGCTCTACCATCATGTAAAAAGTTGGTATGACCATTATTAAACTTGGTTAAGCCAATACCCCATAAAGGTCTTGTTTGCCATTCTTTATCATTAGCTTTAAAAACAGGTCTGTTGTCTGCTAAATCATCTCCCATATCATGCAGTAATAAATCTGTATAAGGATAAATGGTTTGATTAGAAAACTCTGGAATTTCATCAAAATTACCCGTTTTATGTTTTGGAGTATGACAGGCATTACACTTAGCATCGTAAAATATTTGACGTCCTTTTCTAACTTCTAATTTATCTAAATTTCTTGGTGCTGGAGGGCCTAAAGTTTGAACGTATACAGTTACATTTTCTAACGTAGTTTTATTTATTTCTGTTTCATCATTTAAACCATCATATTGTGGTTGTCCAAAAGAACTTTCTGTCTTAAAAACAGGATTTGTAATTCCCATATCTTGATGATAAGCACCAGCAACTTGTTGTAAAGAAGTAGGTGCGTCACCTTTCCAACCAAAACGACCTGGTTTTAATTTTTTATCTGTTACATCCCAAACATAGTTTAGTTTACCAGAAATACCATCTTTATTGCTATCATTTATATCTTCTAAAGCTAATAAATCACGTTCAGGAATTGCTTCTAAAAGTCCCATAGCAAAGACAGGAGGAGCCATTCTAGGAGAAATCATCATTCCGCTAGGAATAGGAATGTAGGAACTCTTAATATTAAAAATAGGTTTTCTTAAAGTTACCTTGGACCCATCAGCAAAAGTTACAATTTTATTTTGATAAGTAACATTAAATTGTACTTCTGGGTTTTGACCTTGATTGGCTCTTTGTTGTAATTGACCACCAAAACCAGGGGCAGCTAAAGGGCCACCATTACTATCAGTTCCAGGAATACTAGCTCTAAATAATAATCCATTTGATGAATTTATATCTGTTGGGAAAGCAGATCTACCATCTGCAGCATGACAACCTACACATGAAATATGATTAAAAACGGGGCCTAAACCACCAAAATCTGGAGCAGGAGCAGTTACAAAAGGTTGCTCAAAATCAACATCACCAGCATCGTGTTTTTTAATGTTTTTTGCAGAAAGGTTAGGAGCTGCTACTGAAAATCCCAAAGCAAAAATAGTTGCTTTTCCGCCAGAATAATATTCATCAGGATTTACAGGTTTGTACAAATCACTTTCTTTTTTAGTGCAAGAATAATAGGTTGCAATTGTAAGTAATAAAATAATTATTTTTTTCACTTTTTATATTCTATATAAATAAGGGAAGCTTACTAAACAAAGAGCTTCCCTCATTTTTTAATTCATTATTTTGTAACTAATTTTGATATGATAGGAGCAATGTTATCATTTATAGTTTTGGTAACAATAGTAACCTTATTTATTGCATTTTGTATGCCTGCTTTATCTTTTGTAATGGCATCAGTAAACGTACCATTTATAGCATCTATGGCATTAATAGCAGCCGTAATTTCTGTAACAAAACGAGTGTGTAAATCTGAATTTTTTTCAGCAATTATAGTTCCAATTCCTTTATTGTTACTAGCAGCTCCGTAAGTACCTAAATACACATTTTGTATGCTTCTCATATTATTCATAAAATCTACTTTAGAATTATGAGAAAAACGAGATTCTTCTTGAGTAGCATTACCAAAAGCTGCAGCAATTTTACCAGTTGCAACTTCATTTGCAATGTTTTGCATTCCAGATAAATCACCAGTAATTCCAACGTTTGTTATAGCTTGTAGAGCAGCTTTTTGGCTTGTCCATTCTTTTCCTGCTTTAGTACCTGCCGCTTTAAAAATGGTAGCAAAACCACCAGAAGTCCATCCTTTATATAAAGCTTCAGTATTGTTTTTTAAATCTTTTGCAAGAAAAGTTAAATAGGTTAATTCTCTGGCAGTAAAATCTGAGTGGGTTTTTACACCTTTTGCTCCCCATAATAGATACTCTATTCCGTGAAAACCTTTCCAAGTATCTTCTTGTCCGCTTACAATTTTTTCTGAAATAGTAGAGCTACCCGTCAAAAATGCTTGTAAATCGTTTATTGCAACAGGCCAGCTGTCTAATTTTCCGTCTAAACTTAATGCACCTGTTCCTGTTTCTCCTGCTGGTCCAAATAAGAAAGCTTCAGAGTTTTCCCAAGGTTGTCTTGTAGCTCTCCAAGCATCTCTTGCTTCTTTTAATGTGGTTGCATTTTGGTTTGCCTTTAATGCATCTAATTTTGTTTTTAATACAGTTGCTTGGTTGTTTAAACTTTTATAAGTAGCTGTAAATACATTATCTGCTAAGTTTGTTATAATTGCAGAATAATCTTTAATAGGATTTGTAGGAACGCTATTATTATCATCGCTACAATTTGCAAACGTTATAGCAGTTATTGCTATAATTAGTGCTTTTACATTTAATAGTACTTTTTTCATTTTTATTGTTTTTATATTTGATATTAATTATTTAAAATACGAAGCCAATTCCTGCAGAAAAGGTGTTTTCTTTTTGGTTATTATTAGTTAGTTTTCCTAAGTTGTTTAATTTTTTTGAGCCTAAAGTTCTATTAGAATATTGAATTTTAGCGATTACTCCTTTGTGTATAAACCAATTAAATCCGCTAGTAATAACACTTCTTTCCCATCTAGGATTATCAGTAACTAAAGGATGTGTTTTATACATTGAATCATAAAAATCATAACGTACAAAAGGATATAGTTTTTGATTACTTTTTATATTTTTAAGTGATAGTATATCGTATCCAATTTCAGCAGAAAAACCTAAAGCATTTTTTGCAACAGGAGTTCTTTTTACACCTAAGGCATTTGATAGGTTTTTATTTCTTGATGTGATAATGTCTGAGTTTTGAAGGTTTCCATAAAAAATCATAGAATTAAAACGCAATGCTTTTTCATTATATGTAATGTGTCCTTCTACTAGATATAAATAAGCATCCGTTTTTATATCTGGTTTTGGTCTGTTATCGGCAGTATTTCCAAAATATCCAGAAACGCCTGCAAATGAATTTTTATGAGTTCCTAATTTATAATCTAAACGAATAGCGGTTGCCCAATTTTCGGCATTTGCCATTTCAAAACGAGTTTGATGTCCGTTTCTAATCCAACCTCTAGAACTAAAGCCAGAGGCATCTAATCCGTTTACAAACGCTAAACGATATAATAATTTATTATTAAGTAATCTTCCGTAAAGTTCTAAGCCAGTTTCGTACCAACCTAAAGGAAGTAATTCATTTTCCATTTCGGGTCTATGCGTAGTAAAATATTCATCTGGTGTATCTAAATTTTGTGCTAAACCAAAATACATTTTAAATTTACCCGCTTTTACATTTAAGTATTTATTGATGTTAAAATCAATATAAACTTGTTCTAATTTTACTTCTCCACCTTTCTCAACTTCTGTTTCAAATTCTCCAAATTCTTCGAGTTTATCAAGTTCTTTTGTAACTCCTGTACCTCCATGTTCAAATTCAAATTCTGTTTTTAAAGCAATTTTAGAATTGAATTTATAGTTTAAATATAAATTTAAACGCTCTGCATCTACAGTATTTCTTTTTTCATTATCTGTGTCCCATTTATAATTATAATAGTTTATAACACCATAACCTTTTAAACTAAACTTATTAAGATGATTTTTCTTTTTAAATTCTCTTTTTAGTTCTTTTTTGATTTCTTCTTTTAATCTTTCTTTGTTAGTTTCTTGTGATACTAGAATTTGAAAAGCAAACAGAAAAAGGATTGTTAATTGTAATTTCATTATACTTATTTAGACTGATTAAAAATAAAATACAAATGAAGTAACTTTTTTTATCATAACAAAGTTTATTTAGATTTATTTTAAATAGTATTTATCAACAAAGAGTTTAAAATGAAGTTATATAGGAGGTATTGTTTTATTATAGTATATTTGCACGCAATTAACTCTTAATTGCAACATGACAGCACACAACAACAAAATTTTAGGAGAAGGTTTAACTTATGACGATGTTCTATTAGTTCCTGCCTTTTCAGAAGTACTTCCAAGAGAAGTTAGTATCAAAACAAAATTTACTAAAAATATTACAATTAATGTGCCTATTGCATCTGCAGCAATGGATACAGTTACAGAATCTGCATTAGCAATTGCTATTGCAAGAGAAGGTGGTATTGGCGTTTTGCATAAAAATATGACCATTGAGCAACAAGCAAAAGAAGTTAGAAAAGTAAAACGTGCAGAATCTGGTATGATTTTAGATCCAGTTACACTTCCTTTAACTGCAGTAGTTTTAGATGCTAAATCTTTTATGAAAGAGCATAGTATTGGTGGAATTCCTATTGTTGATGAAAACGGAACTTTAAAAGGAATTGTTACCAACAGAGACTTACGTTTTGAGCATAACAACCAAAGACCAATTGTTGAGGTAATGACAGCTGAGAATTTAGTTACTGCTCCTGTTGGAACTTCATTAAAAGGAGCAGAAAAAATTCTTCAAAAACATAAAATTGAAAAACTATTAATTGTTGATGATAATTATAAACTAAAAGGACTTATCACATTTAGAGATATTACTAAAGTAACCCAAAAACCAATAGCCAATAAAGATAATTATGGTAGATTAAGAGTTGCAGCTGCTTTAGGTGTTACTGCTGATGCCGTAGATAGAGCAGAAGCTTTGGTAAAATCTGGTGTAGATGCTGTTATTATTGATACTGCTCATGGACATACAAAAGGAGTAGTTGCTGTTTTAAAAGAAGTTAAAGCAAAGTTTCCAGAGTTAGAAGTTGTTGTTGGTAATATTGCAACAGGAGAAGCTGCAAAATATTTAGTAGATGCTGGTGCAGATGCAGTAAAAGTTGGTATTGGTCCAGGTTCTATTTGCACCACAAGAGTTGTTGCAGGAGTTGGTTTTCCTCAATTTTCTGCAGTTTTAGAAGTTGCAGCTGCAATAAAAGGAACGGGTGTTCCTGTAATTGCAGATGGAGGAATTCGTTATACAGGAGATATACCAAAAGCTATTGCTGCAGGTGCAGATTCTGTAATGTTGGGTTCTTTATTAGCTGGTACTAAAGAATCTCCAGGAGAAACTATTATTTACGAAGGAAGAAAATTTAAATCGTACAGAGGAATGGGTTCTGTAGAAGCAATGAAACAAGGTTCTAAAGATCGTTATTTTCAGGATGTGGAAGATGATATTAAAAAATTAGTTCCAGAAGGAATTGTAGGTAGAGTTCCATATAAAGGAGAATTAGCAGAAAGCATTCATCAGTTTATAGGTGGTTTACGTGCAGGAATGGGATATTGTGGCGCAAAAGATGTAGCAACACTAAAAGAAACAGGAAAATTTGTTAGAATAACCGCAAGCGGAATTAACGAAAGTCATCCTCATGATGTGGCAATTACTAAAGAAGCTCCAAATTATAGTAGGAGGTAAGTATTTAAAATACAAATAAAAAAGGTAGAAATATTATATTTCTACCTTTTTTATTTTATGGATAATTAAAGATAAGATTTACCTTTCTCTACGTCTTCTACCAAAACCTCCAGATTTTCTATCTCCAGAATTTTTAGGTCTATCAGAACTTCTTTTAGAGCGTCTTCTGCTTCCGTCATCACTTCTATCAGAAGAACTTTCAGAACTTCTACGTCTTCCAAAACCTCCATCTTTTTTACCAAAAGGTTTTTTGCCTCTTCTTCTATTTCCACCTCCAGAACGTTCTTTATTAGTAATTTCTACGTTTACAGAACGTCCATCAAAATCAGGTTGATTATCTGAAAAAGCCGCTAAAGTTTTGTCTTCGTAATTTTTATCAACTTCAAAGAAAGAGAAAGTGTCTAAAATATCTATTGCACCAATTTCAATTTTATCACCAATATTTTGATCATTGATTAATCCTATTAATTTGGCTGGGTTTAATTTGTCTTTTCTACCAATGTTGATAAAAAAGCGTGTCATATTTTCGCTTGTTGCTCTTGCTCTAGAGTTATCTCTAGAAGATAAATCGTTTAAATCTTTCGCATTTTCATAATAAGATAAAAATTGATTGAACTCTAAAGAAACAAATTTTTGAATTAATTCTTCTCTAGTTAATGCTGCCAATTTATCATAAATATTAGGTAAAAACTCCTCTATTTGAGATTCATTTACTTTAATGTTATGCACTTTGTCTATTAAATGCATTAATTGATTTTCGCAAATTTCTTTACCCGAAGGCACCTTAGTTTCAACAAATTTCTTTTTAATGATTCTCTCAATTGGTCTTAGCTTTCCTTTGTCTTTATTACTAACTAAAACTATAGAAATACCTTTGTTACCTGCTCTACCAGTTCTACCACTTCTGTGAGTATAGTTTTCTATTTGATCGGGTAATTTATGATTGATAATATGTGTTAACTCATTTACATCCAAACCACGAGCAGCAACATCTGTTGCCACTAATAATTGTACTGTTTTTTTTCTGAATTTACCCATTACAGAATCACGTTGAGCTTGCGATAAATCTCCATGTAAAGCATCAGCATTATATCCGTCTTTTATAAGATTATCTGCTATTTCTTGTGTTTCTCTTCTGGTTCTACAGAAAATAATTCCGTAAATATTTGGGTTTAAATCTGCAATTCTTTTTAAAGCTGGGTAACGTGTTCTTTCTGTAACCAAATAATATTCATGACTAACATTATCTGAACCTTGGTTTTTTTGACCAGAAGTAATTTCTATAGGTCTAGTCATATAGTTTTTAGCAATTGCTTCTACTTCTCTCGGAAATGTTGCAGAAAACAACAAAGTTTGTTTGGTTTCTGGTGTTACCTCTAAAACTTTATCTAATTCTTCTTTAAAGCCCATATTTAACATTTCATCAGCTTCATCTAAAACAAGCCATTGAACGTTTCCTAATTTTAATGCTCTTCTGTTTATTAAATCTACTGTTCTACCAGGAGTTCCTACAACAATTTGCGACCCTTTTTTTAGAGATCTAATTTGATCTTCTATACTTGCCCCGCCATAAACAGTTGTTACTTTAACACCTTTTAAGTATTTGCTAAAGTCTTTAATATTATTACCAATTTGAACGGCAAGTTCTCTTGTTGGCGATAAAATTATTGCTTGTACACTACTATTACTAGGGTCTAAAAGTTCTAATATTGGCAAGCTAAAAGCAGCTGTTTTTCCTGTACCTGTTTGTGCAAAAGCTTTTAAATCGTCTGTAGATGAAATAATTTGCGGAATTGCTTTTTCTTGAATAACGGTAGGTTTTTCGTAACCTAAATCCGTCAATGCTTTATTGATAGGTTCTTTTAAACCTAATTCTAAAAATGTTGACATATCTGTGTTTTTGTGGATTCACAGAACGCCCACCTGCAAACCCATTTTATAATTCGGACTGAATTTATAAATGAGATAAGCTCATTATAAAAATCGTGCAAAGGTACGTTAAATAAAACAAATGGTTATTAACCCGTTAAAGCTATTATTTTTTATTTAATTCTATTAATTGAGAAAATACTTTGTTAGAAAAGATAGATGCATACCCATTAGTAACAATACCCTTTTTATTGATAATGATAGAGCGTGGCATTTTACTTGTTAAGAAAGAGTTTGCATTGCTTTTTGCATCAATAAAAAATTGATTTTTTACATCTAATTTATGAATTCTATCATCAGAAGTTCCATCAATTTTAATTTGAATAAAATGAATGTTAGAAAATTTCTTTGATAAAAAATTCATTCTAGAAGCGATATAAACAGGCGAAATATATTCAGGATTCCAAAAGAATAAAAACGAGTTTTTTCTTTTAATTATATCAGAAATTTTATGTTTTCCATTGGTTAAGTCATATAAGTTAAATTCGGTAATTTTATCCCCTTTTTTTATTACTTCAATATCAGAAATTAATTCTCTAACCAGATCTTTATCTTCTTTATTTGTACTTAAATCAAAATAAGTATCAAAAGCTTCTTTGTTAATATCGCAGCTAGATTTTTTATAAAAATGACCAATTACAGTTTGTTTTAAAAAAGCATTTCTAGAATCGCTAGGGTTTAATTTTTTATCAATTGTTTTTAATAAATCTATAGTAAACTCGCAAGAATATTCATTCTTCATCGGTTTATGACCTAAAGAATAAGTAGTGTTATATAAATAATTTCTTATATATTGTGAATATTGTGGGTAGTACATTAAAGAATCTTTGTTAAAATTAACAGACTTTCTATGATTGTAAAAAGATTTATCTATTTGATGAAAATCTTTTTCTTTACTATATTTTCTATGTATTACTGGATATCTTTCTACTCTTGCATAAATAGGATATTTTAGAGCAATATTTAAAACTTGGGTAAACCCGTTCGTTTCTTCTGGATGATCTAAGACATAATCTTTGTAGGTTATTTCTTTAAGAAAAAGTAAAGAATCAATTTTTTTCTTGAATTCTTTAGGTTCTAATTTATTTAATTTATAAAATAGTTTATTTTCTTTTTCATTTTCTAAAAAACAATCTATTAAAATGTTATTTCTTTCTGCTCCTTTACCTGCAAAAACCAAAGACTCATCAAAATCCCAAGTATTTAAGCGTAACATTAAACTGTCTTTCGGTTCTAAATAAAAATATTGATTTTCAACTCCATGTTCAAAATAATACAGCCCTTCATTTACATCATCATATTTTGCTAAAAATTTACCATCCTTATCTAGCGGAAGCGTATCTATTACATTCCCTAAAGAAAACAATACAACATAATTAGACTTAGGGTTAATGATTTTTCCACCAAAATAAGTATGCGTATTTTTAGAAGAATCACAACCAATAATAACGATTAGAAATAATAAAAAGCTTGTAAAGTATTTAATCATTTAATTGTTTTGCTTTTAGCATCACAAATTTAGGAATTCATCTTAGCTGATGTTGTTAATTCGCTGTTAAAAAACTTAAAAAGGCTCTAAATAGATGATAAAAAAACCGTTTAAAATCTAGCTTGAAAAGACAAATCTAATTTGTACTTTTGCAGCAAATTTTAAAAAAATAATATGTTATCAGTTTCTAACTTATCTGTACAATTTGGTAAACGTGTTTTGTTTGATGAAGTAAATACTAAATTTCAATCAGGAAACTGTTATGGAATTATTGGCGCAAACGGTGCAGGAAAATCTACATTTTTAAAAATTCTTTCTGGCAAGCAAGAGCCAACTTCTGGGCAGGTTCATTTAGAACCAGGTAAAAGAATGTCTGTTTTATCGCAAAACCATAATGAGTTTGATGAGTTTCCGGTTTTAGAAACTGTTGTTATGGGAAACAAAGAGTTGTTTAAAATAAAAAAAGAAATTGACGCTTTATATGCAGATTATACAGATGAAAATGCTGAAAAAATAGGAGAGTTACAAGTTACTTTCGAAGAAATGAATGGATGGAATGCAGATTCTGATGCAGCAGCAATGCTATCTAATTTAGGTATTAGAGAAGATTTGCATTATACTTTAATGAAAGATTTAGATGGTAAGCAAAAAGTACGTGTTTTATTAGCGCAAGCTTTATTTGGTAACCCTGATGTCTTAATTATGGATGAACCTACCAACGATTTAGATTTCGAAACGATTGGTTGGTTAGAGAATTTTTTAGCAAATTATGATAATTGTGTCATTGTAGTTTCGCATGACAGACACTTTTTAGATGCCGTTTGTACTCATATTTCTGATATCGATTTTGGTAAAATAAATCATTATTCTGGTAATTATACTTTTTGGTACGAATCTAGTCAGTTAGCAGCTAAACAAAGAGCACAACAAAACAAAAAAGCAGAAGATAAAAAGAAAGAATTAGAAGAATTCATTCGTCGTTTTTCTGCCAACGTTGCAAAATCTAAACAAGCAACATCGCGTAAAAAAATGATTGAAAAATTAAATGTTGAAGATATTAAACCATCAAGTAGACGTTATCCTGCAATTATTTACAAAAGTGATAGAGAAGCAGGAGATCAAATTTTAAATGTAGAAGGTTTATCAAAAGAATTTGAAGGAGAAAAATTATTTAATGACATTCACATCAACTTAAATAAAGGAGATAAAGTTGCTATTATTTCTAAAAATTCTAGAGCTGTAACTGCATTTTATCAAATTATAAATGATAATGAAAAAGCAGACGCTGGTAAATTTTCTTGGGGAGTTACCACAACACAATCTTATTTGCCATTAGATAATTCGTCTTTTTTTCAAAACGGAGAATTGAATTTGGTAGATTGGTTAAGACAGTATGCGCAAACAGAAGAAGAACGTGAAGAAGTTTTTTTAAGAGGATTTTTAGGAAAAATGATTTTTTCTGGAGAAGAAGCTTTAAAGAAAAGTAATGTTTTATCTGGAGGAGAAAAAGTACGTTGTATGCTTTCTAGAATGATGATGAAAAGAGCTAATATTTTAGTTTTAGACGAACCCACCAATCACTTAGACTTAGAATCTATACAAGCCTTAAACAATTCACTAATTAATTTTAAAGGAACCATTTTGTTTACAACACATGATCACGAGTTTGCACAAACTGTTGCAAACAGAGTTATAGAATTAACACCTAAAGGAGTTATTGATAGATACGCTACTTTTGATGAATATTTATCTGATCCAAAAATTAAAGAATTACGTGAAAAAATGTATTCTTAAAATGTTTTGACACGGATTTCACAAATTCTCAATACTTTTTTGCGGAAACTTGTAAAATTCGTGTCAGCATAATTATTTTTTTTGCAAAGGACTAATAATTTTTACATCAGAAAAAGAAATAGCACCTCTTACAATACCATCTATAGTATTTTTTAAAGCTTCTATAAGTTGCATTTTTAATTGCGATTTATGGTAAATTAAACTCACCTCTCTTGCAGGTGGCGGATTTGTAAATTCTCTTAAATTACTTTTATCAACCTCATTTAAATCTAACGTGTGTAAGTAAGGCAACAATGTCATTCCTAAACCTTCTTTAGAAAGTTTTATTAGCGTATCAAAACTTCCGCTTTCTAACTGAAATCCTTTTTTATTATCAATTTTATGGCTTCTGCATAAATTAATAACACTGTCTTTAAAGCAATGGCCATCTTCTAATAGTAAAATATCTTCCATTTCTAACTCATCAGAAGTAATTTGTTTGTTTTTAAAAAGTCTGTGGTTTTGCGGAATTAAACCTACAAAAGGCTCGTAATACAATGGTCTTTCTTTAATAACTTCATTTTCTAAAGGAGTAGCAGCAATAGCAGCATCTATATGACCATCTGTTAGTTTTCTAACAATTTCTTCGGTAGTTAATTCTTCTATAATTAACTTCACTTTTGGGTATTTTTTTGTAAAGTTTTGTAGAAACATTGGTAAAAGCGTAGGCATAATTGTTGGTATGATTCCTAATTTAAATTCACCTCCTATATATCCTTTTTGTTGATGCACAATATCAACAATTCTATTACTTTCATCAACAATAACTTTGGCTTGTTCTACTATTTTTTTTCCAACTTCAGTAAGTTCAATAGGTTTTTTTGAGCGATTAAATATTTTTACGTTTAATTCGTCTTCTAATTTTTGTATTTGCATACTCAAAGTAGGCTGAGTTACATAACTATGATCTGCTGCAACCGTAAAATTTTGATATTCTGCAACAGACAAAACATATTTTAATTGAGTGATTGTCATTTGTATAAAATTTTCTGATAAAGATATTAAAACTATCAATAATTATTATAGTTTATCTTCTTAAATTTCTCATAATTTTGGTGTATCAAAATAAAACATACAAAAATGAACAAAACAATATTAGGATTAGACAGAACAGAAACAGCTAATTTAGTAAATGAATTAAACGGATTATTAGCTAATTTTCAGATTTATTATCAAAATTTAAGAGGATTACATTGGAATATTAAAGGGAAAAATTTCTTTGAATTGCACGTTAAATTCGAAGAGTTTTATACAGATTCTCAAATAAAAATTGATGATATTGCGGAACGTATTTTAACCTTACAAGGCAAACCTTTGCATACTTTTTCTGATTATATAGAAAAAGCTACTGTGCCAGTTGGTAAAGACATTTCTAATGATGTAAAAGGTGTAGAGTTGGTTGTAAACTCATTATCAGAATTGTTAAAAATAGAAAGAGTAATTTTAGAATTGTCTGATAAAGCAGATGATGAAGGTACAAATTCTATGATGAGCGATTTTATTGCAGAACAAGAAAAAACAATTTGGATGTTGAATTCTTGGTTAGGTTAAAAAAGTAAGAATTTATAGTACTACAAGAGGCTGTTTGAAAAGTGTTATTCTGAATAAAAATGAAGAATCTCAACAATATTAAAATTCTGATTTATAGATAATTGAGATTTCTCGACTGCACTCGAAATGACAAAAAAACACTTTTCAAACAGCCTCTTCTATTCTATTAGATAAGTATAACCAATTTCGAAACCTAAAAAGGTGTATCCATTATTAGGTTTTTTAAAATCGAGATTAGAAACGTGCCCAATATTACTGCCTAAATAAAGAGAAGAATTTTTTACAAATTTATATGAAAATCCTACAGATCCGTTTTCTAAAAATGTAAAACCTTTAGCCAATCTTTCTGTTCTTTTATCAATAACAGCAACACCTAAGCCAGCAGTAATTTGAATCTCTAATTTTCTTAAAATTTCTTTACTCATTACAAAACCCAATTCAAAACCATATAAATGCATTGTTTTTGGCGATGTAAATTCTGTTCTTTTTTTTAGATAATTATCTTCTGAAGGCAATACAAAATGTTCGTTTAATAATTGATGTTTTATAGTTTGTATTTGCGGCTGAACAATTAAACCAACATCAAATCTTTTCCATTTTCCTAAATTGTAAAAAGCTTGTAATTTATAAATATTAGAAGCATAAGAATAGTCTAGATCATCAAACAAAATATTGTTTTCATCATTGTAATTATAGACAAAACCTACTTTTTTAATATTAAATATTCCTTTCTTTTTTTCTTGAGCATTTACAAAAAAAAAGAAAAAGGAAAATAAAATTATTAGGAGTTGTTTTTTATTCATCAACAGAAATTATGAAAACATTTTTGCAACCTTTTCAGCTTTTCTACTTTCTGAATAATCATAAAAACCTTCGCCAGATTTTACGCCCAATTTTCCTGCCATCACCATATTTACTAACAACGGACAAGGAGCGTATTTGGGGTTTTTAAATCCATCATACAAAACATTTAAAATAGACAAACAAACGTCTAAGCCAATAAAATCTGCTAATTGTAGAGGCCCCATTGGGTGTGCCATTCCTAATTTCATAACCGTATCAATTTCTTCTACACCAGCAACATTATTATAAAGTGTTTCTATAGATTCGTTTATCATTGGCATTAAAATTCTGTTGGCAACAAACCCAGGATAATCATTAACTTCTACAGGAACTTTATTTATTTTTTTAGACAAATCAACAATGGTTTGCATCACATCATCAGAAGTATTGTACCCTCTAATAATTTCTACCAATTTCATAATGGGTACAGGATTCATAAAATGCATTCCAATAACTTTTTCGGGTCTGTTGGTTGCTGCAGCAATTTGTGTAATAGAAATTGATGAAGTATTGGTTGCTAAAATGGTTTTTTCTGGGCAGATTTCACTTAATTCTGTGAAAATTTTCGCTTTTAAATTAGCATTTTCAGTGGCGGCTTCCACCACTAAATCAGCGTTTTTTACACCCTCTTTTATAGATGTAAATGTGCTAATATTTTGTAAAGTTTGTGTTTTCTCAGCTTCATAAATTTTTTCTTTAGCCATCATTCTATTTAAGTTTCTGGTAATTGTAGCCATTCCTTTTTCTAAAGAAGCTTCAGAAATATCAATTAAACTGATTTTATAATTAAATTGAGCAAATGTATGAGCAATACCATTTCCCATTGTTCCAGCTCCAATAATAGCGATGTTTTTCATAAAAATTATTTAAAGATTTAATTATTTAAAGTTAAAATATTCTCTTGTTGAATTTTTTAATGCTTCAATTGTTTAATAATTATTTGGGCGTTTTAACAGGCTTTACACTTTATCTTTTTTTTATTCTTCAAAAAAGGATGCCGTTTCAATCCTTAACGCACTTGTTTATTTATTTTTTGCTAAATTTTAAAATGTTGTTTTTAACTTTTAAACTTTGTTACTTTTAAAACTAACTATCTAAAAACAATCAATAATCATTTGAGCGACTCTTAATGCTTCAGTTCCTTGGCTTAAAGAAACCACAGGAATTGTGTTATTATGAATAGCATCTGCAAAAGTTTCTAATTCATCTAAAATTGCATTGTTGTTTTCTACATCAGGATTTTCAAAATATATTTGTTTTTTAATGCCTTCTGCATTTTGGAGTATCATTGCAAATTCATCAGGATTTTTAGGAACCTCTTTCATTCTTACCACTTCAGCTTTTTTCTCTAAAAAATCAACAGAAATATATGCATCCTTCTGAAAAAAACGAGATTTACGCATATTTTTCATAGAAATTCTACTGGCAGTTAAATTGGCAACACAACCGTTTTTAAATTCAATTCTTGCATTGGCAATATCTGGTGTTTCAGAAATGACAGAAACGCCACTTGCGTGTACATTTTTTACATCGGCATTCACAACAGAAAGAATAATATCGATATCATGAATCATTAAATCTAGTACTACAGGTACATCTGTTCCTCTAGGATTAAATTCTGCTAATCTGTGAGTTTCAATAAACATTGGGCTGTCAATTTTATCTTTTACAGCTGTAAATGCAGGATTAAAACGTTCTACATGACCAACTTGCCCTTTAACGTTATATTGTTTGGCTAACTTTTTTATGGTTTCTGCCTCTACAACAGTTTTGGTAATTGGCTTTTCTATAAAAATATGGCGTCCTTTTTCAATGGCTTTTTTTGCACAATAAAAATGTGATAATGTGGGGGTTACAATATCTACAACATCTACAGCATCAATTAGAGATTCTATAGATGCAAAAGAATGATAACCAAATTCTTTAGATACATTTTTTGCATTTTCTTTAGAAGGATCAAAAAATCCTACTAACTCATATTTTTTAGATTGTTGTAATAAACGTAAATGAATTTTTCCTAAGTGACCAGCACCTAAAACTCCAACTTTAAGCATAAATAATTGTTTTTGTGTATTTTCTAATTTTTTAAAATCAGGCATCAACAAATATACAATTTTATAAGAGTTTATAGAGATTAATTCCTATTTTTAGAACCTGTAAATTTGTAAATATTGAGAGACACATCTAAACACCAAGGACTTAGAAATCAATTAGCTAGTATATTGCAAGCTAAAGGAATTATAGACGAAAAAGTGTTAGACGCGATTCGTAAAATTCCGCGTCATTTGTTTATTGATAGTAGTTTTGAGTCGCACGCATATCAAGATAAAGCATTTCCTATTGCAGCAGAGCAAACAATTTCTCAGCCTTATACAGTGGCATTTCAATCGCAAACTTTAGAAGTAAAACCCGATGAAAAAGTACTAGAAATTGGTACAGGTTCTGGTTATCAAACGGCTGTTTTGTTAGCGTTAAAAGCAGAAGTTTACACAATTGAAAGACAACAGGAACTGTTTAAAAAAACCTCACTTTTTTTACCCAAATTAGGCTACAAACCCAAGAAATTTATTTTTGGTGATGGTTATAAAGGTTTGCCAGAAAAAGCTCCTTTTGATAAAATTATTGTAACTGCTGGTGCACCTTTTGTGCCTAAACCTTTATTGGCTCAATTAAAAGTAGGAGGGAAGTTGTTAATTCCTGTAGGTGATAAAACTCAAATTATGACATTGTTTATTAGAAAATCTGCTAAAGATTTTGAAAAACACGAATTAGGAAATTTTGCTTTTGTACCAATGCTGGAAGAGAGAAATTAGTTTTAAAGTAACAAAGTTGCAAAGTTGTTGGGTAAATTTTTTTTCATTTTTGCTAAAAACTAAAAACTAAAAACTAAAAACTAAAAACTAAAAACTATTCAGCTCTATTCCAATAAGCCGTTTTTCCAAATAAAGAAACTCCTATATAGCCACGTATTTTTAGTTTGTTTTTATGGGCTAATTTAATATAGCATTTATAAACCTTACCATTTCTTGGATCTAAAATAGAACCTCCAGACCATTCTTTACCATCTTTTTTTAAACCAGTTAAAATGTTTAAACCTAAAATTGGCTTGTTCTTGTTATCGCCTTCACATTTGTCGCAAACTGCATTTTTTCTATCTGGATTTTTAATTTCTATAATTTTGGCATACGCTTTTCCTTTTTTATTATAAACTTCAATTACAGAATCTACTTCACCAGTTTCTTCGTTTGTAGAATGCCATTTGCCAAAAATAGTTTGTGCGTTTATTGTAAAAGTAATTGTAAAAAATAATAAGGTTAAAAACGTTTTTTTCATATTAATCATATTTTGCATCAAAATTATTATCCCATTTTCCTTGAACTTTTAATACTTGCTCTATAACATCTCTTACACAACCTTCACCACCTTTTTTGTCTGAAATGTATTTAGAAATTCTTTGAATTTCTGGAGCTGCATCATTTGGGCAGCAAGATAAACCAACCAACTTCATTACAGGAAAATCCGGAATATCATCACCCATATATAACACATTTTCTGGTTGTAAATTATATTTTTCTACCAATTCATTGTATTGCAGCATCTTATTATGAGCGCCTAAATAGATGTCTTTAATTCCTAAATTTGCCAAACGTGTTCTTACGCTTTCGTTTTTTCCGCCAGAAATAATACAGATATTATATCCTTTATCAACAGCAGTTTTTAGGGCATATCCGTCTTTAATATTCATATTTCTAACTAACTCACCATCTGGCATAATAGTAACTAATCCGTTAGTGAGCACACCATCTACATCAAAAATTAAAGTATTTATATTGGGTAATAATTGTTTGTAACTAATTTCCATTTTGGATAGATTTTGTTAAGATTTTATAAATTTTCTGTTGCTTTTTATGCAACAAATCTAAATGATTTTTTATTGTTTTTTTATCGTTTCTAATTGCGGGTCCTGTTTGCGCATCTTTAGGTGATAATGTTTCAATTTTACACGCTGTTTCTTTAATTAATGGTTGTAAAACCTCAAATGGCACATTGTGTTCTTTGCAAATATCATTCCCAATTTTATACAAGTGATTGGTAAAGTTATTTACAAAAACGGCAGCAATGTGCAATGCTTTTCGTTGTTCTGAGTTTACTGAATAAATTTTATTTCCTATTAATTTTGCGATTTGCTCAAGCAAAAGAAAGTCATTTTTATTTTCTGCTTCTAAACAAAAAGGGATTTCAGAAAAATCAATTTTTTTATCTTTAGAAAAAGTTTGTAGCATATAAAAAACACCTTTTCTATGCTTGTTTTTTAATTCATCAATAGTAGAAGCACCAGAAGTATGTACAACAAATTCATTTTTAATTTTTGATGAAACTTCAGCAATGGCATCATCAGAAACTGCAATAATGGTAACATCTGCTTGCGGAATATTTTCTAATTTTCTTGAGCAGATTTGTGTAACTATAACATTATCAGCTTGTAAAAAAGCATTGTGTAAATGTGTGGCAACGTTTCCACCTCCAACAAGTAAAACTGATATCATAAAACGAAGATATATTTTTTTATTGGATTGTTTATAGAATTCCTAAATTAGCAAGTATTAAATTATAGAAATGAAAAAATCTAAAAATTTTGGAATAAATACAACCTGTGTTCACGTTGGAGAAGTTAAAGACGAACAGTTTAAAGGTGCTGTTTCACCAATTTATACATCTACTTCTTATGCTTTTGATGGTGTTGATGTAAAACGTTATCCACGTTATTTTAATACGCCAAATCAAGAAATGCTGCATAAAAAAATTGCTGCTTTAGAAAAAACGGAAGATGCTTTAATTTTTGGTTCTGGTATGGCTGCAATTTCTACAGCTTTAATGGCTTTCTTACAAAAAGGAGATCATATTGTTATTCAGCAAGTTATTTACGGAGGAACCTATAATTTTATTGTTTCTGAGTTTGATAAATATGGAATAGAATATTCTTTTACAGCATCTGATAAAATTGAAGATTTTAAAAGTTTGATTAGAAAAAACACTAAAATTTTATATATAGAAACACCCTCCAATCCATTATTAGGAATTACAGATATGAAAGCAATTGCTAGCTTAGCAAAAGAAAACGGAATTTTAACAATGATTGATAATACTTTTGCATCGCCAATTAATCAAAATCCAGTTGATTTTGGAATTGATATTGTGTTGCATTCTGCCACAAAATATATGGGAGGTCATTCTGATATTTCTGCAGGAGCCATAGCAGCATCAACAAAACACATAGAACACATTTGGAAAACTGCGATTAATTTTGGTGGAAATTTAAGTGATTTAACAGTTTGGCTGTTAGAAAGAAGTTTAAAAACATTGAATTTACGCGTAAAAAAACAAACTAAAAATGCGCAAAAAATGGCTGAATATTTAGAAACTAATCCAAATATTGATGCAGTTTTTTATCCGGGTTTAAAAAGTCATCCCCAATATAAATTGGCAAAAAAACAAATGAAAGGTTTTGGTGCAATGTTATCTTTTGAACTTAAAAAAGATATTGATGCGATGCAATTTCAAAACAGTTTACAATTGATAAAACCATCAATGAGTTTAGCAGGGTTAGAGAGTACAACTGTAAGTCCGGCTCAAACTACACACGCATTATTGAGTGAAAATGAACGTTTAGAAAGAGGCATTAAAGAGGGTTTAATCAGGTTTTCTGTGGGTATTGAAGAAACTAAAGATTTAATTACTGATATAGAACAAGCCATAAAAAAAGCAAAGAATTAATTTAACTCTTTGCTTTTTTCTTAGAAAGAAAAACTAAATTTTCTTATGCTGTTTTAGAATGGCCAAATAATTGGAACTAATAATAATGTGATAATTATAAAAATTATTAAAAGTGGAAACCCTACTTTTAAATAATCTAAAAATTTATAGCCACCAGAACTCATAACCATTGCATTTGTAGTTGTACCAATTGGTGTTAAAAATGCTGTAGATGCACTAATGGCAACAGTAATTAATAAAGGTTCAGGTGAAATTCCTACAGTATTGGCTGCTAAAAGTACAATGGGAGCCATTAAAACTGCTGTTGCAGAATTATTAATAAACTGACTAAAAGTTGTGGTTAATAAGAAAATACCAGCTAATAATAATGTTGGATTTTCTTTACCCAAGAAACCAATTAATGAATTAGAAATCATTTCTGCAGCACCTGTTTTCTGAATGGCAACTCCCATAGGAATCATTGCTGCAATCATAACAACACTTGTCCAACTAATACTTTTATAAGCTTTAGTAAAAGGCACACAGCCAGAGAACAATACAATTCCTGCAGAAATTAAGGCAGCAATTGCACCAGGTACAGCTTTTACTACTAAGAGAATAATCATTAAAATTAAAGCGCCTAATGCTATGTATGATTTAGGTGTTAATTCATCAACATCTTTTATCATTTCTTCTGGTCTACCTACAACTACAATGTTTTTGTGTTGATTTTTTAGTTTTTCGATATCTTCCCAAATACCTCTAATTATAAAACTATCACCAACATTTACCCTCATTTCTTCTTCTAAATAAGGCTCTCTATTTCTTGATGCTGCTAATAATTGAATTCCATATCTTTTAAAGTATTCTTTTAATTTTATTCTTCTACCAACTAATAAAGATTTTGGTGCAACTAAAACTTCAGACATACCAACCTCTTGGCTAATTAAATTCTGTCTTAACTCATTTTTTGCAGATTCTTTTGGCAATAAACCCAATCTAAATTTAATCATTAGTCTATTAATATCTTCTGTATTTCCTTTTACAGTAATAATATCATGGTATCTTAAATCAGTATCATTTTCTGGAAATTCTATATAAGGTTGCGTTCCTTTTAATCTATTAGGATGTCTTCTTTTTAAACGGATTACATTAATATGATATTGATTCTCTAAATCTAAATCGCTTAATTTTGTACCTATTAAAGGAGATACAGAACGTATTCTTAATCTGTAGTAATGATTGTCAATTTGATACGCTTCAATCCATTCGTGTAAAGTAGTATCAATATTAACAGGTTTGTTGTTTGTCTTATTTTTTGGTAATAATTTAAAACCAAAATACCTAAAATAGATTAAGGCAATAATTAAAAGAGGTAAACCAATTAATCCAAATTCAAAGAATGAAAATCCATCAAAGCCAGCATCAATTAAAGCATTATTGGCAATGATGTTTGGGGGTGTACCTGTTAATGTTAATAAACCACCTGTATTAGAACCAAAAGCAACAGGAATTAATATTTTTGATGGCATAGTACCAATACTCCAAGCAGAAGATATAGTTGCTGGTAGTAGGGTTGCTACTGTGCCTGTGTTACTTACAAAACCTGATAATGCACCAGAACCTAAGGTGATAATTACCAATAATTTAGGAACACTTTTACCAGCTAATTCTATTAGTTTTTTTCCAGCTAAAGCTGTCCAACCAGTTTGAGATAATCCTTCTCCAATAATAAAAAGTGATGCAATCATTATAACTGTTGGATTGCTAAAACCACTCAGTGTTTCACTTAAATTTAAAATTCCGCATAAAAATAAACTCAACATAGAAACAAGTGCAACAACATCTGGTGAGTATTTACCCCAAACAAATAAGGCAATTGTAATAGTTAAAATAACGAGCATTAAAATCATAGTTTTCTATTTAGTATAGTTTTGTTTTTTATTTATAAGAGTAAAATTATAACCATAGTTATCCACGTTTTATGACAAATGTCATTCAGCTAACTTAATCTTAATTTTTGTGATTATCATAAAAAAAAGGCTGTAAATTCTTCAAAAAAAGATACGAAAACGAAATAGAAATACAAGCTAATTAAATAATCTTTCTAAATTGGTTATTTTTGATTTCTAAAATAAAGAGCTTTTATTTTTTTTATGACAATTTTTGATGAAAAACAGTCAGATTTGTTCGTTTAAAGTAAAATAACTGACTTTAATAATATACATTTTGATAAAAATATAAATTGATGAAATTAGATATTTTGGCATTTGGTGCGCATCCTGATGATGTAGAACTTGGTTGTGGAGCAACTATTGCAAAAGAAGTTTCTTTAGGCAAAAAAGTAGGTATTATAGATTTAACGAGAGGAGAACTTGGTACACGTGGTTCTGCTGATTTAAGAGATAAAGAAGCTACAGAGGCAGCTAAAATTTTAGGAGTTTCTATAAGAGAGAACCTACGTTTTGCAGATGCATTTTTTGTGAACGATAAAAAGCATCAATTAGAAATTATAAAAATGATTCGCAAATATCAACCAGAAATTGTGTTATGTAACGCTATTGATGATAGACATATAGACCATCCAAAAGGAAGTAGTTTAGTTTCTGATGCTTGTTTTTTAAGCGGATTGCTAAAAATTGAAACTGATGTGGAGGGGAAACCGCAAGAAAAATGGAGACCAAAGCAAGTATATCATTATATACAATGGAAAAACATTGAGCCCAACTTTGTTGTTGATGTTACAGGTTTTATCAATAAAAAAGACCAAGCTGTAAAAGCCTATTCTTCACAATTTTTTGATTCGAAAAGTAATGAGCCAGAAACTCCAATAACAAGTAAAAATTTTATTGATAGTATACATTATAGAGCAAGAGATCTTGGTAGATTGATAAATGTAGATTTTGCAGAAGGTTTTACCTCAGAACGTTATGTTGCTGTAAAGAATTTAAGCAAATTAATTTGATTTTTTCTTTTTATAAAAACTAAAAAACAGTTATATTTGCATCCGCTAACAGTAAATGGTGATTGTAGCTCAGCTGGTTAGAGCGCCGGATTGTGGTTCCGGAGGTCGCCGGTTCGAAACCGGTCTTTCACCCAAAAATACAAAGCCTATTCTTTTAGAATAGGCTTTTTTTGTTTTTTTCTATATCTAGATATTTAGTAAATTAAAATGTCGATTTTTTTTGTTAAAAAAAAATCCCTCTTTAGGATTTCTACCTCAAAAATTACTATAATATTCTGTTCTGTTAATGAATTTTTCCATTTTACATCTCGATATGTATGATTTCAAAATTGGGTTTTACCCAATTTAAATTAATAAGAACTTTTTATCGTGTCATTCCAGAAAAGAAACCTGTAAAATAAGGTATCAACCAAATCAGCCATACAATTACACTAAACTTGTGAAATGTAGTAAGCTGTTTCGGATTATTTTTAATGATGATATAGGTTGCCCATATAGTATGTACACCCATTAACAGTAAACCTAAAACACCAGTTATGGTATGAAAGTTAAACAACCAAACGCCGCCAACTTGCTCACTTACATAATGAGTTCCTGAACTATCGGCAATTAAACCCAACCAGAAAAAAATAAGATGCCAAGGTTTTAGTATTCTTTTAAAACGTTCTGCCCAAACACCAATAGAATAAAAGAGTAGGGCTAAAGTGAAATAAATAATGGCAAATTTTACGATTTCTGGCATATTTTCTGTGTTTTTTAAATTGTTTTAAAATGGTTTTCTGCTGATATTTATTGATAGAAAACCATTCGAAAACATATTTTTTTTAAAATTAGATTAATTGTCGTCTCGTTTTCTTTTAATAACACCCCAAGTAATGGCACCGCCAATAAGTAAAACAAGCAATAAAATAGCTCCAATGTTTTCTTTAATCATAGCAACAATTTGTTCTTTTTGTAAGACTTCTTTTTCTAAAACCATACCTTCTTGATTTGCTGCTTTTTCTCTAGTTCCAGTTCGTACTTCATCAATTGAAGATTGATAACTTTTATTTAGACTATCATCTAGTAAAGATGAAATCATTTCTTTTAATTTAGAGTTATCGCAAACAAAACCACTACAACCTGCTTTATGATCTTTAATTAATTCTGCATGTAATTTGGCAATATCTTTTTTAACAGCTTCACTTGGTTTCCAATAGCCTTTTCTCACGGTTTCTAACATAACCGCTGTCATTTCTTGCAAAGCATACGGATTCGTGTTTTTAAAGAAATCTAAGGTTCCTAATTTACCTTTATCTTTTACATAAATATCGTAATAGCCTTCCCAAATTTCTTTATCAATAGCAGCTGGTTTCATCACATTCCAACCATAAGTATCTCTAAAGTTTTCGGCAAAACCTTCTGCAGCACTTTCTCCTTCTTTCATTTGTGCTTTAATGTATTTAGGATTGAATAAATTGGCTCTGGTTTCTGTCCAAATAGCTTCTTTTAATCCTTGTACTTTAGGATTGTATCGGTTTCTGTAATCATTAAAATATCCGTCAGGATCTTTACCTGTAGTAACTCTGATACTTGCTGTTAATCCGCCCATAAACTCATACACATGGTCTAAAGAAATTGGTCCGGTTTCGTTTGAGGAACGCGGATGTACAACAACTTCGGTATTATTCATCATCGTTTCAAACATTCCTTTTTTGTAAAAAGCCCAATTGTCATCGGTATAAATTGCACCCATATTGTTTATATATGTGTCCGCAATTTCTTGTTCGGTTTCCCATTGATCACCTTGTTCTACTAAGCCCATTATGGCAGTTCCGTAGTTTCCGTTTAATCCTCCAAATACACGAGACGTTGAGAACTTCTGAGCTTCTTCAGGAGAGAATCCTTTATCTTTTAATTCTTTCTCTGCTAATAAAGTGCCTTCTTTTACATAGTTTTTATAAGCAGTGTTATCATCAGCTTCAGCAGCAATCTGTACTGCTTTATTGATGAGGTTTATTCTTGATGCGGCAATGTCTCTAAATTGTCCAGAAGTTTGTACCAACACATCAATTCTTGGACGTTTTAATTCTTCAATCGGAATTAATTTTACATCATAAACTCGACCATAACTATTTCTAACAGGTTTTACGCCCAACATATAAAATATTTGCCCGATGTTCATTCCTTGGTTTCTGATAAACTCTCCTCCCCAAAGTGAATACGCTATTTTTTTAGGATATTCACCATATTTAGCAATATGTTTTTGCAAGATTTGTTCTGCCAACAATTGCCCAGTTTCAAAAGCTTCTTGGGTAGGTGTTACTTGCTCATTAATAGAATATAAATTTTTACCCGTTGGAATTGCTAAAGGATTTGACACAGGGTCTCCACCCGAAGACGGAGCAATATAACCACCATTCATTCCATTTGTAAAGGCGTCTAATTCTAAATCAGGAGAAATAGAAATACCGTTTTGATAGTTTTCAATATCTAATAAACTGTTTTTTAACTGTATTAAAGCAGCAAGAATATTTTTCTCTTTTCGGATTTGATTATTCAGCAATTGTTGAAACAGTTGTTGTTTTTTAACAAGATTATCAAATCCTTTTTTGCTTTTTAATATCTTGCTTACAATAGATAAATTTGTGCTAACATCAGATGCAGCAATAAGTGCATCTTTGTTTTCTAAATAAAAATCTAAGATCTTTTTAGTTTTTTCTAAAGCTTTTTTAGTGGCTTCTTTATGGCTTTTTTTAATAGTTGCCTCTTTCTGTTTGTATAAAGAAAGTATCTTATTCAAAGCTTCTTTTTCTGATGCTTTTTTTACGGTCATTGCATCTAATTTAGAACGATATAATGCAATTTTATCAAGTATAGATTGCTCTTTTAATATTTTAAAAGTATTTTGTTTTTTAACTGAATCTTGAACGAATTTCAAGAATTTCACAAACATTTTATCTTCTAAAGTTTGTACTTTCCAGCTAATTTCTGGATTGAATTTTGATGCTGTTTTAAACTGTATAAAACTCTTTTTATCTAACAAACCAGAAAGCTCTTTATACCCTTCAGTAGTTTGCAAATAATCTATCACTTTTGATGTTTTTCTGGTCGCAGCCAAATGAATTAATAATTGTTTTGCTTTTTCTAATGTTACTTCTTTTTCTGGTTTTAGGCTAGATTTGGGAACCATTTTATGCGTTTTTACATCATAAACAAGTTCCTCTTTAGAATTTTGTTTTTTAGGGTTTTCTTTTCTTCTTGCGTAGCTTCCGCCATAATAACTTGAAATAGGCGTTTTTTTAAGTTTACCATATTCTTGTTTTAACTCTTTTAATAAATGCTCATTTTCATAACCAAACATTTTTAAAGGCGTTGTTTTACCCTGAATCACTTGTTCAATCATAAAACTTGCTTGCGCATCAAAATCTTTTGGATCTATATCGTCTATATTCTGTATTTTTCCATGGTGATGATGGTGTTTTTTAGGTTTTACTTTTCGATAAGAAAATAATTGTTCTAAACTTGAAGCAATAGGATCAATCGCCATCATTCTTACAGTTTCATCTTGTTCTTCTTTTGTTTGACTGAAACCAAAAGTGTGTAAGCCCATCGTAATTTTTTCTTCTTCTACTTCGTGAATGTAATGATGAATGGTTTTAACCGTTTCAACACTTAAAGCTTCAACTTCTTCTTTGGTTAATTCTAAATCTTTATCAATATGCAAAGAATCAATAATAGTATGAATTTTCTTTTTATAGCTTTTCTTTAATGTACCTTCTTGAAGTCCTTCATACTTGTGTAATACGTTTGCGATATTTTTTAAATCGCCATAAATTTCTGAATTTGAATAGGGTGGTGTTAAATGCGAAACCATAGTGGCATAAGTTCTTCTTTTTGCCATCATCGCTTCACCAATATTATCTATAGAGTAGATATATAAATGCGGTACAGGTGCAATTAAGGCTTCTGGCCAATCTTTAAGCGATAAGGCTAATTGTTTCCAAGGTGTAAATTCTACCGATCCGTGTGCACCAAAATGAGCAATAACATCGGTTTTAAAACCTTTTCTTGCCCATAAATACGAAGCAATATAAGCATGTGTTGGTGCTTGTTTTACACCGTGTGCTAGTTTGTATTCATTTACACCTAATGCTGCAGGAAGTACTGGCATTAAGGCGATATTACCAAATAATACTCTCGGAATTGCTAAATAACTAGTGTCTTTTTTAACAGTAGATAAATAGGTTCCTGGAGCAGCACCATAGGTTTTTATAACATTTTTATAGCTTTCTGGATCTAACTCACTTTTACACCAAGATTCGTATTCTTGAGTAGAAATCATTGCAGGTTTTCCTTCTTCCAAAAATTTTTCGAATGTACCTTTTGCATAATCACCCAATAAAGGACCTTCTGTATAAATTCTTTTTATAAAAGCATCATAATTGTTTAAATTACCAACATTATACCCTTCTTTTTTTAATTTTTTTAATAGGTTGAATATAGATTGTCCTACTTCTAATCCGCCAGCACCCATCGCATTTTTACCAGGACCTTTGTAATAATAAATTACTAGTTTTTTTTCTGCATTTGGCTTTTCTTTTAAAGATAACCAACGTGCTACATTTTCGCCAAAACGTTTTATTCTTCCTGGGATTGGTTTAAAAGTATGATAGCCATCTTTGGTTACATATTGCGCAGCAATGGCATAGGGGTGAATAGCACCATCTAATTCTGGAACCACAATATTTTGTCCCATAATTCCACCCGATAAACCTTGTTGGTCGTTTAGCCATTCTTGTTCTGTTTGATAGACTAATTGCGGTGTTAGGTATAAAATATTTTCTTGTTTTAGCCAATCTACAGCAGCATCGCCTTTAGCTATTCTACCGTGAGGAAAACTAATTACCATTTGAGGTTTTAACGCTTTTAGGTTTTTTAGTTTTTTCTTAAATCCTGATAAGCAAACAACATTGAAGTTGCGTTTTTCTAGATCTAAAATCATAGCATCCATATAACTACGGAATTGAGATTGCGGCCCATTATTGGCACTCATAATAACAATTACAGGCTTAGCTTCTTTATGCAATCCTTTTTTTTTGTAATAAGACCAATAATCGGCTAGGTTTTCAAAATAATCATCGGTTCCAATTCTGTAAAACACATCTTTTGGAAAGACTTTAGCTGGTGTAACTTCTGAAGTAAATAAACTTTTTTTGTCAAAGATTTTTCGAGAATAATTTAACCAGCGTTTGGTGTTTTCTACCCCATCATTTTCAAAACAGGTTTTAATATATTTTAAATCATCACCCGTAACATTACTAAAATCGTTTTCTTTACTGGTTGCCATTAATACGTGTACCTTTGCACCATTATCCATAGCTTTTTTAAGATTTTCCTTTTGTATAGCCGTTAAAATACTAATATGAGAAAGGTAAATAACTGGGTAATTTACCAATTCTGAAAAATCATTGGTTTTTGGATTTATTTGAACTGGTGTAATAAAATGATTGTCATTGGCTTTTACAATTTCTGCCATTTGAGCATCACGAAAATTAATTAAGCCTATTTTTGTGAATTGCGATTGATATCCTACAAAAAGTAATAATGATAGTGCAACAATTGCACCTATTAGAAGTCTATTTTTTTTCATTTGTGTATTTTCTGAACTGGTATTCTGATTTTTTTTGTCAAATGCCCATTATGGGCTTTATTCTTCTGGGATGTATATAATTTCGCCGTTTTCAAGTTCGTAAGCGGTACCTACTTTTTTACCTTTTCCGTTCGATGATTTTCCTTTGGTACCTTTGTACTTTTCAATGGTTTTACCTTTTTTCTTAATAATTTCCATATTCGGTTTTCCAGGGTTTTTTACCATGGTAAAATCTTCGCTAGAAATCATTTCGGTAACGTTAAATCGTGTAACCAAAGCCACCATAAGCGCCACTGCAAAAACCATAGCCAAATCAAATAGGTTTGCCATTCCTGACATTGGATCGTCGTCTTCTCCGTTGTTTTTTAAAAATCGTCCTCTACGCATTGTTTTTCGCTTTTAAAAGATTTGCGATGTATTCAAGGTTATTTATATCTGCTACAAACCAACGTTGTTTTACCAATTGGGTAACATAACCAATAGCACCAGCAAATAATCCAACTACTGTGGTAGAAAAAGCAACTTGCATATTTTGAGCCATAGAAGCAATATCTCCTTGTGCTAAACCAACCAAAGCAGGTCCCATTGGTATTAAAGTTCCCATCAATCCTATCATTGGACCTAATTTTGCTAACGATTTTGAGCTGCTTAATTCTTTTTCTGAAGCAATTTCAAAATCGGCTAAAACTTTTTCTATTATAATGTTATTTCCTTCAGATTTTATAATTCGTTGGAGATGGTTGTTGAATAATTTATTTCCTTTGATTACTATACTATCATCAATAGTATTTATTTCATAATTTGTAATTAATTTTTGCTGTTTTTTTTCATGTTTTATTCTGTTGATATACATGCCAAAAAAGCCACCTAAAAGCATTAAAGCTCTTACGAAGCCAAAGAGTAATAAGGCAATTACAGGCACTAATAATCCTGTTGAAATCCAGTATAAAATATTTGTAATACTATTCATATTGTTTGTTGTTTTTTTGCTTGTAAATGAAATATCCAATGCTAGAAATGCTTAACGTAAGAACAACTATAAAAGCAATGGAATAATAATCTATAGTTATTTGTGTAAATCGTACTTTTTGTCCTCTAGCAATTAAAGGCAAAAACATAGCTAATAAAAGCTGAAACAAAGCCATTAAAGCTTGTAATTCTGCTCTAGTTTCCCATTTTTTTATAAGATTTTGTAATGTTTTGGTTAGAATTGTTAAACTTAAAATTCCGATTAAAAAAAACGCTATTGCTATTACTATAAATGATTGTCCGTTTATCTTAAGAAATGCTAATGTTTGTAAAAAAACAAAGGCAATTATCAATTGAAAAGATGGAATTAAAGAAATCCATTTCCACAAGTTAGAGGGTTTTAAATTATAGTAACTTTTTATTTGCAGCGTGGTTAGTATAACTACGAGTATAGATTCGAATGTTAATAAAATTGCGATACCCGATACTAAATTGTCTTGTGTTAATAACCAATCTAATGTTTTATTGTTTTGTTGTAATGATGTATTGTAAAAAGCTAAACACAACAGTGATGGTATACTTAATGCTGCCCATTGTAATTTTTTTCCTTTTAATAATGATAAGCGTACAACACTTAATAAAAGTATTATAAAAAGGTATGTTAATAATAGTATTTTCAAGTTATATTTATTTAGAATAATTAAAAATAATAAGCAAAACTATTAAGAACTATTCTAAATAAAAAACTTTTTAAAGTGTTTTTTTAGAAATAATTTTGATTAAAAAACTTTACTTTTATTTAGATTGATTAAAAATAAGAATATATATTTGCAGAAAATTATTAAGAATGTTTCTAAATAGAAGAGTGTTTTTTGTTTTTTTGTTAATTACTTCGATGGTTTATTCGCAAGAAAAACAAGTACAAAAAATAGACACAACTAAAATTAATAAGTTAGAAGAAGTTATTGTTACAGCAACAAGAACCAAAAGACAGTTATCTTCTGTACCAATGCCTGTAACATTAATCTCTAAAAAGCAAATACAAAAATCTGGTTCTATTCGGTTGTATGATATTTTATTAGAACAAACAGGAATTATAATGGTTTCTGATGTCAATAAATCTGAAGGGGTGCAATTACAAGGTGTTGCAGCAGATTATACGTTAATAATGATTGATGGTGTACCTATTGTGGGTAGATCTGCTGGTAATATAGATTTAAGAAGATTAACTGTAAACAATATTAAGCAAATAGAGATTGTAAAAGGACCTTCTTCTTCTTTATACGGATCTGAAGCTATTGGTGGTGTTATTAATATTATAACAGAACAACCTAAAGAAAATCAGTTTAAAGGATCGCTGCAACTTTTAACAAGAGTAGGTGCTAAAAACGAGTTAGATATAAATACAAATATTATTTCTAAAAAGGAAAAACTTGGCATTGTTGCAGGTGTTAATTTAAACTCTAGTAATGGATTTGATTTATCGCCTGAATCAAATGCTAAAACTGCATATCCACATCAAAATTTTACAGGTAATTTAAAGTTGAGTTATGATTTTTCTGATAAAATTTCTGTAGATATTTCAAATAGAATTTATACACAAAATCAAAATACTCCATTAGCAGAAAATACTCAAACCGATTGGAATATTAATGGGAAAATTGCACATAAAATTTCTGCTTTTTGGAGTTTAGATTATACTTTTTATACAACAAGATTTAAAACCGAAAGCGTTTTTAATGGAGAAGCATCTTTGTTTAATAGAAGTTTGTTAAGACCAGAAGTTAGATCCAAAATAGATTTTAAAAACAGCAATATAGTATTAGGAATTGGAGCAAATTTTGACGCTTTAGAGCGTACATCTTTTGAAGGAATAAAAAAATACGAAGCGCAATATGTTTTTGGTCAATACGATTTTAATCCGATAAAAGATTTAAATGTTGTTGTTGGTGCAAGGTTTGATAATCATAATCAATACAAATCGGCTTTTTCACCAAAAATTTCATCGAGCTATAAAATTAATAATTGGGCAACCGCAAAAGCATCGGTTGGTTACGGATTTAAAGCGCCAGATTTCCGTCAGTTGTATTTTAACTTTAGAAATTCTGCGGGAGGTTATGTTGTTTTAGGAACCCAAACATTGCATAAATTGAATCCAAATGTTGCTGGTATTCAGAATATTGAAAAAGAATTGAAACCCGAAAATTCTATTGGTTATAACTTCGGATTTCAACTAAAACCAATATCAAGTTTAAAAGTAAACGTTAACTTTTTTAGAAATAATATTCAAGATTTAATAGACACTTTCGATACAAAGTTAAAACCTTCTGATTTAGGTTTACCAAACGGAACAAGAATTTTTTCTTATAGAAATATTGATAAGGTGTACACACAAGGAATTGAGTTAGAAGCTAACTATAAAATTAACAATAATTTTAATGTATTAGCAGGATATCAATATTTAGATACGGGAGATAAAAATCAAGAAAAACGCATTAAAAAAGGAAAAATTTTCTTAAGAAGAACGTCTTCATCACCATCAGAAAAATTAACATTACCTAATTATTTTGGATTACCAAATAGATCTAAACACACCGCCAATCTTAAACTATTTTACGAAAACTTTGAACACGATTTTTCTACCAATATAAGAGCCATTTATAGAAGCAAATATGCATTGTATGATACTAATAATAACGAAGGAATTATAGACAATTACGATCAATTTGTTTCAGATAATTTACAAGTAAATTTTTCGGCAGAAAAAACATTTTACAATTTAATGAATGTGCAATTTGGTGTAGATAATCTTTTAAATGAAAGAGGTTTAGAAAACAAAACAGCCTTTAGAGATAACGATAGTGTTTTGCGTTTAGGAAGAACCTATTACGCACGTGTAACTTTTAATTTTTAATATAAATCAATAAATATAAATCAATAAAAAAATGAAAAATTTAAAATCAATTTTAGCAATTGCTCTTTTTGCTTTAGTAACTGTATCTTGTAGTAAAAATGATGAAGATATTAAAGCCCCAGTAGAGTCTAAAAAAGCAGAAAATATTAATGCTTCTAAAGCTTTTGCAAAATTTTCTTTTAAAGAAGGGAAAGTGGTAACTGGAGATAATTGGGATATTGCTTTTTATTCTACTTACATTATTGTAAACGGAGGCACAAAAGTTACAGATGATCCTCGTTTAAAGGTTGAACAGCCTACAAGAAAAGGAGTTGGGTCAATAGCCCTTATAAAAAGCACATTTGGTAGTGTAATAGTAGCTCCAAAGGATTCAGAATTTAAACAGGATATGGCAAAAACAACGGGTTTGCCTACAGGAAATGATAAAGGCTGGTATCATTATGCAGGAAAACCAACACATTTAATTACGCCTATTACTGGGAGGGTTATTGTTGTAAAAACACATAGTGGTCACTATGCAAAAATGGAAATAATTAGTTACTATAAAGACAAAAAACCAGGTAGAGATACAGGAAGACATTACACTTTTAATTATGTGTATAACCCTACTAAAGGAGATAAAAGTTTAAAGTAATTTAATTAAATTCTTAATTTTCAATAAAAAAACCTTCTCATTTGAGAAGGTTTTTTATTTGGTTTTTTTTGAAGCTTCATCAAATATTGAAGGTCTTACAACGAAACGATGTCTGTATTAGGGGACGACTTCGTTTAAGAGTTGTTATTTTATATTCTATGGGGAATATTAATTAGATTGATTAACAGACTCTTCAATATTTGATATTCTTTGAAGAATACCGTCAGATAATTCTTCAAATTGCTTCCTAACTATGCTTTTTATCTGAAATTCTATAGGGGATCGAACTTCGCTTAGGGGTACATAGTTATTATTATATTTTCCTCTACCAGTTAGTAACCACATTGGGTCGATTGCTGGTATATTATCGATGATAGCAAACAATATAGTTTCATTAGGTTTTTTTGAATAGTTGACAACTGCACTTATTAGTTGTTGAGAAACTCCGATTAATTCTGAAAATTGTCTTTGATTCAATCTACTATCTTTAAAAACCTTAATTATTCTATCTGATCTTTGTCTATCCTCACTCTTCATTTTAATTAGCTACTTCAAATGTAGTAAAAATTTACTACAAATAAAGTTTTTTTATAAATTTTTTTTAGAGGTTTTTTAAAAAGCTGATTACTTCATTTCTTTTTCTTACAGAAACAGGGATGTTAGAGTTGTCATTTAAAATAATATATCCTCCATCAGATTTTATGAATTCTTTTATTTCTAATTTGTTTATTAAATGACTTTGATGAACTCTTATAAAACCATAATCTTTTAACATATCTGCATAATATTTTAGAGTTTTAGAGACTAAGTTTTTAGAGCCGTCTTTAAAATAAAAAGTAGTGTAGTTGTTATCAGATTTACAGCGAATAATATCATCAATATTAACAACGGTAATTTTATCTTGCGTGTATAGAGAAAGTTTTTTAAGATTGCTGTTAGGGTTTGTAACAGCTTGTTTTAGAATGTTTAACTGTTCTTTTTGAGGTTTAAGACGTTCTTTAGCTTTTAGAATTGAGTTTTCTAAATCATTAATAGAATAGGGTTTTAATATGTAATCTATAGCAGCAAATTTAAAAGCTCTTATGGCATATTCATCACTTGCAGTAACAAAAATAATTTTAGAAGTTAGATTAGGGAGTATTTCTAATAAATCGAAACCTGTTCCATCACCTAGCATAATGTCTAAAAATAATATATCTGGTTGATTTTTTTGTAAAATCTTTGCTGCTTCTACCACGCTTTTTGCGGTACCAGTGATTTCTATTTCTTTAAAATGTGTAGAAATATCGCTTACTAACATTTCTAAAGCTAATAAATTGTCTTCTACTACAAATGATGTGATCTTTTTCATTTTTTAATAATCGGTTTTTAGAGGAATTCTAAAATGAACTTTTGTTCCTTTTATGAGGCTGTTTTCTTTAATTTCTTCTATATTAAAGCGATGATAAGGTGTTAAATTTTCAATTCTTTCTTTTGTAACTTTTAATGCAACTGATTGATGATTGTTAGTGTTTTTCTTTTTAGATTGATGAATTCCAACACCATTATCTTCTATCGTAAAATGTAAAAATGGATGCTTTACTTTAAAAGAAATTTTAATAGTTGGGTTTTGTGTATTTGTTTGAAATCCGTGTTTTATAGCATTTTCAATAAAAGGTTGAATTAACATTGGCGGAATCAATATTTCTTCAGTATCAATATTATCTAAAGAAGTTAGAATGTTAAAATTAAAGTTGATTGAACTCATTTGTTGTTCTAATTCTAAATAATTTTTTAGGGTTTCAATTTCACTTTTTAAAGAGATTTCTTCTAAACGTGAGTTATTTAAAACACTTCTTAACAATACAGAAAATTGCGATATTGTTTTGTTTAATTCTGTTGTTTTTCTAGAATTACCCAAGGCTTTTATGCCATTTAAAACATTAAAAATAAAATGTGGATTCATCTGTAGCTGTAAAGCTTTTTGCTCTAAACTTAATAAGTAATTTTCGGATTTTAGTTTGTTAACTTCTATTCTATTTTTCTTTTTAATTTGCTTTAAACGCAAGTCTATAAAGAGTGCAGTTATTAAAAATAGAAGTGATATCATTAAAATTAAAAACCAAATTTTTGTATAAAATGGCTTGTCTATCTGAAATTGAAAATGAATTTTATTACTGATAAAACTCTCCTTTTTAGACTGAACAGAAAATTGATATTTACCAGGTTTTAAATTTGCAAAGTCAACACTGTTTTTAGAGTTCCAAGGAGAATCCTTTCCGTTTAAATGATAGCTGTAAAGTATGTTTTTAGCGTTATTTAAATCTACAGTTTTATAAGAAATGGATATGTTATTTTGGTTGGATGATAATTCTAAATTGTTATTTGATAATTGAACTTGTTTGTAATTAACAAGAATATTTTGAAAATGAATTTGCGGTTTTGGGTTTAATTGTAGGTTGTTATTTGTGGCGTATTTATACAAGCCTCTGTTAGAACTACCTATCCAAATTGAGTTTTGACGGTCTTTAAAAACAGTAAGAATATTGTTAGAAATAGTTGAATTGTACTTGTTTATTTTTCTTTTAAAAGTAAATCTATAAGCATCAAAAACTTCAATTCCGTTGCCATTTGTAGTAATCCAAATTTCATCATTAATTAAATTTATAGAACTAATATTTCTTTCTGTTTTAATGGTTTTAATAATTTTATTTTTATCAATTATTTTCATTCCATTATTTCTAGTAGCTGCTATAATTTTATCATCAAACTTTAATAAACCTACAATTTCATCAATAAAAATAATCTCTTTTTTTTGAGGTTTATATAACTTATTTAAAAACCATAAAGCTTTGTTTGTTGCTACATAGATTCCTTTTTTTGTGGCAATTAAATCTTTAATAGGAGAGAAGTCTATTTTTGTTTCTAATTGTAAAGGTTGTAAAAAGTCTTTTTTAAGTTCATAAATTCCTTGTGCTGTTGCTAAGAGTATTTTAGAATTAATCGAAATTATTTTGTTCACTTTTTCTTTACCTAAATAAGAAAAAGAATGGTTGGTATATAGAAAAAATCCTTTTTGATGCCCAACAAATAAAGAATCATTTTTGCTAAAAAGAGAGGTAGCTTTAGATGTTGTATGTGTTTTATAATTCTGAAATTTATCACCATCAAAACGAACCAAACCTTTATCTGTTGCCAACCATAAATACCCAATTTTATCTTGAATAATATCATTTATACTTGCAGTTGATAATCCATCAGCAATCAAAAAATTTTGTATTTTATTTTGCTGCGCATTTATATGAACTATAATAAAAAACAAGAAAACAAAAAAGAGTTTCAATAATTTTGTCATTTGTACAAACTTACTAATTTAAACGTCATTACAGCATTTTAAAATCTGTAATGACGTTTATCAATCTACAATTTCCATTCCATTTTACTTCATTGCATACAAGCGTTTGTTGCTGGTGTCTGGTTCTATATGTTTTAAATCTCCATAAGGTTTAATTAAGGGTTTTAGCACCACCAAACCTGTGGTTCTTCCTCTTATAATTAATGTGCTGTTTTTTACGCTCCAATTCCATCTAAACTTATCAATAGGAATATTATATTTATTCATTTCTACCATTAATTCTGGCTGTTGTTCAATCCAATCCATTACTTCTTCTTGCATTGTAAATATTGGCATTTCATCATCTGTATTATGGAATCCAAATTCCCATTTTATGGGGATGGAAAACTGAGTTGTAAACGCTTCGCCAACATACCTTTCTTCTTCATTGTTTAACGCTTCAAACCAATCAATATCTTTTTCTTCTGGATATTTTTTAGCAATTTCTTTTGATAAATCTGTTTTTCCTGGCGAATTTGCTGTTGGATAAAATATATAATAAGGTTGTGCTAAATAGTGATTAGAGAATTTTCCGCCAAAGATTGTGTGATAAGGAGATGCTACAACTTTAGGCAACTTTTTTGCTGAAAAAGCATCTTTTAGTGTTTTTAAAAGTGCTGTGTTTTCTACCAATCCAGATGCGTGAAATACAATTTTAGTATTATTGTTTACGACATTTTTAAGTGATGGTAAAAAGCCTTGTGTAATACTTTTTCTTAGTGTTTCTGTAGTAATTTTTTCGCCTCTAATCACGGTTTCTAAGTTCATTCCTTTATAAGGATTGCTTTTATTTACAATATGAACTTCTCCATAAGGATTTTGAGTTGCATTGTTATTTAACCAAGTAATAATTTCTTCTAAAGAATATTGACCATCAATAACTTTTAATCCTTTTTCTTGAAAATAATTTCTTGCATTCGAATAAAAAGTTTCATTTCCTTTATCAAAACCTGCAATAAAAACAATAGGTTTTCTTGCAACTACTTCTTTTGTTTTTAAAACAATTGGTGTTTTGTTTTCTGCGATTTCTTGGGTAGCTATTTCTTTTTTACTGTTGTGATTATCACAACTTATAAAAGGAGAACTTAAGATTACCAAACCTGCTACAAATACTGATTTTTTTAAGAGTGTGTTCATAATTTCTACTGTTTTAAATGTTAATACATTGTAAAAGTAGTAATGAACTAAAGCTAAATTTTATCAGTATTAGAATTCGTGAAAGATGAATTAGAATTCGTAAAGTATTGATGAATATTATAAAATTGGACGATGTTAAAATCGAAAATTAAAGTTTTCTAATTTTTTTAAGAAAGCACTTTTTTTTCTTTGAGAAACGGGTAATGTAGATTTATCACTCATTTCTACATAACCACCATCTTTATTTATAAAACTTACTAAATGATTCATATTTATTAAATGCGAATGATGAATTCTTTCAAAATTTAAAAGATGTAACATTTCTTCTAATTCTTTTAGGGTCTTAGAAATTAATATTTTTTTTCCATTTGTAAAATGAATTTTGGTGTAGTTACCGTCTGAACTGCATTTTAATATGTTAGATATTTTATAAATAAATAAACCTTCAGAAGTTTGTAAGGCAATTTTTTTATTTATGAATTGGTTATTTTGATTTTTAATAAAAGTATCTAGTTTACTAACAATATCTAGTTGTTTTTCTTTTTTTGCTTTTAAGACTGCTACTTTTAATTCATTACTATTTATTGGTTTTAGTAAATAATCTAATGCACTAAATTTTATTGCCTGAAGTGCATATTGGCTGTAAGCGGTTGTAAATATGATTCTAAAATTTATAGTATCTAATTCTTGCAATATTTCAAAACCCAAACCATCTGAAAGCTGAATGTCTAAAAAAATTAAATCAGGTTTTAAATTTTTAATTTTTAAAATTCCATCTTTAACTGTTTGTGCAATTCCTGTTATTATTAATTCAGGACAATTTAAAGCTATTTCTTGTTTTAAGGCAGAAATAGCTTGCGGCTCGTCTTCTATAATTAGTACATTCATTTAACTAATATTTTAATATTGGAATAGCAATTACTACCTCTGTCCCAATAGGTTTATTGTCTTTTTTTAAATCTATAAATTGTATACTACATTTTATTTTTTCTTGCTGTTCAATTAATTTTAAGCGTTCATTTATAATTTCTATTGCTTTAGAGGTATGCTTAATTTTTTTGTTTTTTAAAGATTTTTCACGACCTATGCCATCATCTATTACTTTACAAATTAATTGATTTTCTTTTTTTTGAAATGATATTATAATATTTCCTTTTTTATTTTTTGGAGCAATTCCGTGAATAATAGCATTTTCAATTATTGGCTGCATAAGAAGAGTAGGTACGCTTACTTCAATTTTATTAATATTTTTTTCTGTAACAATCTTGTAATTAAATTTATTTTGATACCTAACCTGAGTTAATTGTAAGTATAAGTCTAACATTTCTATTTCTAAAGATAGCGGTATATATTGATCTACATTTTCTAAAATAAATCTCAATAATTTAGAAAAATTAGAAATATAATTACTTGCTTTTTGAACTTTGCCTTCAGAATAGTACCCTTTTATTGTATTTAAAGCGTTAAAAATAAAATGAGGATTCATTTGTAAACGTAAGGCTTTTTGCTCGAGTGCAAGCATTTGGTTTTCTAGTTCAATATTTTCCTTTTCTAATAGTAAGGATTTTCTTTCTTTAAGAAACTGCTTATTTAAAAATTTAATTCTTAATCTAATTATAAGAATAATTGATGAAATTACAATTAATGTAGTTATCAGTACAAACCACCATTTTTTCCAGAAAGGTTTTAAAATGACAAAATTTATCTTTTTAATATCGCTCTTTATATTAAATTTATTTACACAAAAAACTTCAAATAAATATGAGTTTGGATTTAAAGACCTGAAATTTAATTCACTATTGATGGTTTTATTCCATTTGCTATTACTTAATCTATAATAAAAATCAACAGCACCTTTATCTAAAAAAGAAACAGAAGAATAACTTATTTTTATATTGTTTTTTTTGTAGTCAATATTCTTTAATTGGTTTTTGTTAATGATTTTATTATTAGAATAAATTTCATTTATTAAAATATTGGGTTTTGGGGCAATTTTTTTTATTTCTTCATTTTTAAAATAAATTAACTTTTTATTCGCTGCCAAATATATAGTGTCATTTATAAAGTTTACAGCATTAATTTTGGCGTTATTAAGTCCAAGAAAAGAATTGTAATTTTCAACTAAAAATTTATCTTTTTCAAATGTTATTTTATCAATTCCTTTATTGGTAGCTATTAAGTACTCATTTTTTTTAACCTTAGAAATTCCGTTTACAGTGTTGTTATTTAAGCCAACTTTAGAAGAAATTTTATAGACAAGAGAATCGTCCTTTAAAATTAAAACACCTTTAGAACCTGTAGCTACAAGAAGATATTTATTTTCTTTATCATATAACAAATCATTAACAGAAGATTTTAAATCTTCATTTTTATCTCCTAGAAATACTAACTTATTATTTTTTAAATACTTGTATAAACCAATATTTGTTCCTAAAAAAATATTTTTGTTTTCTTTTTCTAAAACATTTGTTCTTCTTTCTATGAGAACTTTTTGATAACCTTTTTTTGTATTTAATAAATTAAAATCATTTTTATGGATTAAAGAAGTAAAAGTAGTTGCTATATAAAGAGAATCATTTGTAATTAAGATGTCGTTCATATTACTTAATAGTTCTTTTTTTGCATTTCCGTTTACTATCCTTGTGCCAATTTTACCTATAACATAGGTTTCTTTAGCAGAAAAACGGATTTTACTAATGGCATCTTTTCTCCAGTTTTTATTTAAAGCATAATTTTTAAATTTATTTCCTTTTTTTATATAATAATCGTTTTTGAAACCTCCAAACCAAATCTCTTTTTCATTTTTTTTAGTGATGGTATTAATATTTAATTTTTTTTGAAAGATATTTAGAGACGGTAGTAAAAATATTCCGCTATTTAAAGAAGTAATCCAATAATTATTATTTTTATCTTTAGAAATACTGGTAACTACTTTTTCTTTTAAAAAGTTGTCTTTTAAAGAAGAATTTTTATATAAGAAAATTCCTTTTCTAGTACACAACCAAATCTTATTTTCGTGCTCTAAAAAAACATTAATAATTTCTGCATCAACAGGTAATTTTATAATTCTTTTAATAGAATTATCTGAATTTATTTGTTTTAAAATATTAAAATCTGCAAAAAAAGTTTTTTTGTCTTTATGAAAAACTCGAAATGGATATTTTGAGCTTTTTATTTTTGTAGTTGCTTTTTTATTATCAAAATCATATATGTTTTCTGAAGTTAAAACATATAAATTATTCTTATTTTTCCATAAACCAGAGGTATATATATTGAATAATTTACTATTTGTGACACTATCTTTATGGTTAATAATAGAAATATTTCCTTTTCTAGACGAAAAATAAACTGTCTTATTATCTTCATAAAAATCGGTTATTAAACTTTTACTTTTTATTTGTTTAATAATAGAAGAATTTTTATCATTATACACTTTGCCTTTTTGTATAAATGTAGGTTTGCCATTAAAGGTTAGCAGCCACTTTCTTCCTTTAGAATCTTCTTTTATATGAAATACCTCATTATCTGTTAAACCATCTTCAGTATTTAAAAGGGTAAATTTTTTTCCATTAAATTTTACCAAACCAACATCTGTTGCAAGCCAAATTTCGCTATTAGAATTATGATAAGCAGAGTAGATTTTATTTGTTGGCAAACCATCATTAATTGTATAATTAATTGTATAAGGTTCTTGGGCTTTTAAAACAAAAACAATGAAGAAAAAAAAGAAATTACAAAAGGTTTTCAAAAAAAATATGTTTTAGTAAAAGTAGTAATATTTATCAATTTTAATTTTTTGTAGTTATCAGTTATTTATAAAAAATAAACACTTATCTGTATAATGGAATCAATAAATAAACAAAGCAAATCGTTTGTCTATTTTTTAAAATCTACTTTATCAATAAACTTAAATGACCAATTTAAAAAAGGTTTTGTATTTAGTTAATATTAAAAATATTGTACAATTTTAAACTTTATGAATAAACTATCAAATTATTATTTCTACACTAAGAAATCAGTTATCATTAAAAATCAATCACTTAAAAACTAATGCAAATCACTTGCCCTTTCTGTGATGTGTTAATAGAAATATAATTATTTCTTTGATTAAAATATGACTAAAAAATATAAAATATGAAAAACTTAAAATCCATAGTATTTGTGTTATTTATAATTTCTTTTCTCTCTTGTAGTAAAGACGAAGAAACAAATGTAGCACCAGTTTTAAACGATGTAACAATAGATGTGAGAGGTTTTGGTATTAGCAAAGCTGATGTAATTACCACAATTGCTGCTACAGATGCAAATAAAGATTCACTTACTTATTCTATTGTTTCTCAAAATCCGGCAGGCAGTATTACCATAAATAGTGCAAGCGGACAAGTTTTGGTAGAAAACGTGAAGTCTTTTACCTACAACCCTAATAAAGACAATTTTGTAGAAGCAATTATTAAAGTTTCTGACGGACAATCTAGTGATGAAGGAAAATTAAGAATAAATCTTACAGATCCAAGTTAAAAAAATATTTCTAAAACTTAAAAAATTAAATCTTATGAAAAAAATTACTTTAATCTTATCAATTTTTGTAATAGCATTTAGTAATGCTCAATCAGTTTTGGTAAAAGATATTCAAATTGGTTCTACATCAAGTATGCCAAGTTATAAATTTAATAGAGTTGATGCGAATGGGAAATTAGTTTTTTCTGTTTTAAATGGCTCAAAATATAGTGTTTGGGTAACTGATGGTACAACTTCAGGAACCAAATTACTTAGAGATGTAGTAAGTACAGTTATAAAACCTCAATATTTTACTTATTTACCTGCCAATAATAAAGTATTTTTTTCAGGAGAAAGTAATTCAAATGGTATTTCACAATTATGGGTTTCAGATGGTACTTTATCAGGAACAAACAGACTAACAACTGCCGCAACAAAAGTAAAAAATATTGTAGAGTTTAAAGACAAAGTATATTATCAAGGCTTTGGAACAAGCAGCCAAGGAACAGAATTATTTTTTACTGATGCCGCATTAAATACAAGTCATATAAATTTAAACTCAGCAAGTTTTCAAAGTAGTTTTCCAGAAAATTTAAAAGTAATAGGAGATAAGCTTTATTTTTCTGGCGCAAGATTTTCCAATGATAAAGAACTATGCATAAGTAATGGTCAAGGTTCAGGAGGAACTTACCGTGTTTTAAATATAAACTCGAGTGGAGATAGTGATCCTAGAAATTTTACTTCTTTTAATAATAAAGTCTATTTTTCTGCTGACGATGGTGTAAATGGGCGTGAGCTTTGGGTTACAGACGGTACTGCAGCTAATACAACTATGGTTGCAGATTTGAATCCTGGTTCAGGTCATAGCTTAGACCCAAACGAACCAACAACATTTGTAGAATACAAAGATGAGTTATATTTTACAGCATTTACACCTTCAACTGGTAATGAACTTTATAAGGTAAATAAAAGTGGTAATATTGTTAATGTAGCAGACATCAATCCAGGGGCAAATAATCATAGTAATCCAAAAGATTTTTTCGTTTTCGATAATAAACTATTTTACTCAGCAGATAATGGTACAAATGATGTAGAATTATGGTTTACACAAACAGGAGGTAGTAGTTCTTCTAAAACTTCTTCCTCTAAAATTGCAGCATCTACAACTGCTATGTTTAAGGATATTAATACTACTGCAAACGGTAATAGTAAGCCAACAGGTTTTATAATTTATGATAGTAAAATGTACTTTACGGCAGATAATGGTATAAACGGAAAAGAATTATGGGAATCTGATGGTACTGTTGCAGGAACTATTTTAAAGCAAGACATCAATCCTTCTGGAGATGGAAATCCAAGAGATTATATAGTATCAAACAATCTTTTATATTTTTCTGCTGATGATGGCGTAAATGGTGATGAATTGTGGAAATTCTCAAACAATATCATCATAGCTTCTTTAGATCCAACTGACAACGGAACCAATATATCTGTTGATAATAAATTAAAAATGACTTTTAACAAAAATATTTCTAAAAACAGTGGAAACATCATCATTTATGATGCTAATGATGATAGTGTTGTCGAAACTATTGATGTTTTAAGTGCAAATGTTTCAATTACGGGGAATCAAATTTTAATAGACCCAGCAGCAGATTTAGCTTTTGCTAAACAATTTTATGTTCAAATAGATAATGGTGCTATTAAAGATGCTAACAATACACTTTTTTCAGGAATTTCTGATAAAACCACTTGGAATTTCGAAACTGCAGTTAATGTACAAAATCAAACGATTACTTTTAATACATTGCCAAATAAAACTTATGGAGATGCTGCTTTTAATTTAACAGCAACTGCAAGTTCTAATTTAGCAGTTAGCTATACAAGTTCTAATACAAATGTGGCTACTGTTAGTGGAAATACAGTTACTATTGTTGGTGCAGGAACTACAAATATTATAGCTAGTCAAGCAGGAAATGCAAATTATAATGCTGCTACAGATGTTACGCGAACTTTTACTGTTGGTAGAGCAAATCAAACGATTACTTTTAACACGTTACCAAATAAAACTTATGGAGATACAGCCTTTAATTTAATAGCAACCGCAAGTTCTAATTTAGCTGTTAGCTACGTAAGTTCAAACACAAATGTAGCTACTATTGGTGGTAATACTGTTACTATAGTTGGTGCAGGCAGTACAACAATTACAGCTGTTCAAGCTGGTTCTGCAAATTATAATGCTGCCACAAATGTTACACAAACATTAACTATAGATAAAGCAAATCAAACGATTACATTTAATTCTCTGCCAAACAATGTAATTTATGGCCAAGGTTTTTTTCAATTAAATGCTACTGCTAGCTCTAACTTAGCAGTTACTTATTTAAGTTCAAATACTGGTGTCGCTACTATAAATGGTAATACTGTTACTATTTCTGGTGCCGGATATGTAACAATTAAAGCTAGTCAATCTGGGAATAATAATTATAATGCAGCTACTGATGTAACACAATCATTAACTATAGGTAAAGCAAATCAAACCATTGTTTTTAATTCGTTACCAAATGTAGATGTAAATGCTGCGGATTTTAGTTTAAATGCATCTTCAGATTCTAATTTAGCTATTTCTTATTCAAGTTCTAATCCAAGTGTGGCTTCTGTAAATGGTAATGTAGTTAGCATACATTCAGCGGGCACCACAACGTTTACAGCAAGTCAATCTGGGAATAATAACTTTAATCCTGCAAGTGCAAGCCAACCAATGATAGTTACTAGTACTGCAGGTGTAAATGATTTTGAAAAACTAGGTTTCGAAATTTACCCAAACCCAACTTCTTCCATCTTTGAAGTTAAATCTGATTTAGTTATAGACAAAATTGAAATTTATAATCTTTTGGGTCAGAAAGTAAAACAATTTTTAAAACCAAAAAAGAAAACGTTCTCTTTAAAAGAATTAAAAGACGGAATATATCTTATAAGTATCATCTATACAGAAAAAGGATTTGGTAGCAACAGAATAATAAAAATTAGTGAGTAGTTTTTTGATTTAAAAAATTGCTATGAAAAAAATCGAAACAAAAATTATATTATGAAAAAAACAATAACATTTCTTTTAATATCGTTAACATTTATAACTTTTGGTCAAGTTGGTATAGGTACTACAACTCCTAAAGCACAATTAGATATCGTTGCATCAAGTTCATCAACGCCTACTAGTCTAGATGGAATTTTAATTCCAAGAGTAAGTAATTTTCCTACTCCAGTTCCAACAGCGGACCAAAATGGTATGTTAGTGTTTCATACAGGGCAGAATAATTTTTATTATTGGGATAATGCAACAACTACTTGGCTTCCTTTTGTAAAACAAATAGATGATTTAAGAGATGGTAAATCTAATGATGCAAAGTCAATTTTTTTAGGGGTTAACGCAGGTAAATCATTTACTGGTGCAGCAACTAATGTTATAGGAATTGGTAACAATGCTTTAGAATCAATAGTTGTTGGAGGTTTTTCAGGAGGTGTATTTAATATAGCTTTAGGTAACGATACTCTAAAATCTGTAACAACTGGAGATTCTAACATTGGTATTGGAACTAATGCTCTAAGAAATAATGTTTCAGGAAATCAAAATATTGCAATTGGTACTGGTTCTCAAATGAATACTAACGCTAGACCATACAATATTTCCATTGGGTTTGAATCTATGAAAAATAATGTAAGTGGTGGAGAAAATACAGCTCTTGGGTCTAATTCTTTATTAAATAATACTGATTGAGATTTTAATGTTGCCTTAGGAACAACAACCTTATTTTCTAACATAGATGGTGATAATAATTTAGCAGTAGGATCAAAGTCTCTTAGAAATAAAACAACAGGAAATGGAGATGTTGCACTTGGTTCTAATGCAATGTTGAACGCGATATCTTCTGCAAATAACGTTGCTATTGGTACAAACAGTATGCTTAATTTTGGTTCTGGAAATAACAATACAGCTATTGGATCACAAGCACTAATGGGATCTGGTTCTTTTGGTTTTTCAAGTGCATCCAATGTTGCTATTGGTTATAGGGCTTTATTTAAAAATACAATAGGTTCAAATAATACTGCTATTGGGTTTAATGCTTTTCGAGATAATACAACAGGAAATTTCAATGTTGCTATTGGAGATTTTGCTTGTCTTACGTGTACAAGTGCAATTAATTCTACCGTTATTGGTGCTTCAGCTTCAGCAAATGGTACGAATTCTACAGCAATAGGTTATCAAGCAAGTGTTACAGGGAATAATCAAATACATCTTGGCAATACTTCGATTACTGCTATACGTGGGCAAGTTGCTTTTAGTACTTATTCTGATAAAAGAATAAAAACTAACATTAAAGAAAATGTTAGAGGTTTAGATTTTATTAAAAAACTAAGACCTGTAACATACAATCTTGATGTAGATAAGCAAAATACTTTTTTAGACATAACAGATATTTCTAACAATGATGTTAAAAAATATGATTCAGAAAAAATTTTAAGAACAGGATTTATAGCACAAGAAGTAGAAAAAGCTGCAAAAGAAGTTAATTATAATTTTAGTGGCGTTGTAAAACCAAAAAATAAAAAAGATTTATACAGTCTTTCATATGCAGAATTTGTAGTGCCATTAGTAAAAGCAACGCAAGAACAATCTTTAGTAATTGAAGATTTATTAAAAAAAGTAGAAAGCTTAACAAAAAGAATTGAAGAACTAGAGAAAAATAAAAAATAATGAAGAAAATTTTTATTTTATATATTCTTATTTCCTCGCTAGGTACTCTTAACTCTCAAGATATCGTAAATAATGGTGTTTTTAGGGTAGAAGGAGCTAATATTATAGTATCTTTTTTAAATAATTTTACCAATAATTTAAATGCCGTTTTCGAAAATAAAGGGAAAACATATGTTTATGAAAACTATACCAATAATGGAACTCACAAAAATATTGGAGATTTATATCTTTATAAAGACATTACCAATAATGGAACAATGACTGCAAATGACCCTATAAATGGTACAACACGTTTTGTGTCAGGTACTAGGGCTCAAGAGATAAAGGGAAGTAGTAATAATGCTGTTATTTTTAAAAATATGGAAATGCTCAAATTTGTGAATGTAACTTCACCTCTTGCAGTAGTTTCTGTTGCAGATGGAATAGAACTTAGAGTAATGAATAATCTAGCATTAACAATCGGTAGTTTAAGGTTAATAGGAGATGCACAATTGGTGCAAACACATTCAGGAGTAAGTCAAGTTTCTGGGGCAAGTAAACTGTTTAAAGACCAACAAGCAAAAGTACCTACAGTTTATAGGTATCATTATTGGTCTTCTCCTGTGGTAGAAAACAATTTAACAACTTTTAGAGTAGAAGAAATTTTACGAGATGGTATTGACCCAACTAGTACAACTTCTGCTGCATTACCTCCAGTTATTAGTTTCCTTCCAGGTTTAGATGGTGCTCCAGGAAGTGGTGTATACCCATCTTCATATACGCCAATAACATTATCTAATCATTGGATTTATATAAACTTAAATGATCTAGGAGATGGTTCTGCTTGGGTTCAGCAAAGAGAAACCGGAGATATAAATATCGGATAAGGGTTTTCTATGAAAAGTACTGGAGATGTTCCACAGAATTTTACTTTTACTGAGACACCAAATGATGGTGATATTACTTTTACTATTAATGCTGCACCAGCAACTCATTTGTTAGGAAATCCGTATCCAAGCGCTTTAGACATCACAGATTTTATTAATGATAATATTGCAGTTATAGATGGCACTTTATACTTTTGGGAACATACAGGTGAAGATTATTCTTCAACCTCTGGTAACGAAGGTCATTACCAAAATAATTATGAAGGTGGATATTCTCAAAGAAATCTAACAATGGGTATTTCTGCTCGAAGTGTGCCAAATTCTAACAACGAAACTTTTGATTGGGAAAATGCATCAGATAATGGAGCTAATGTTATCCAATCAAAAACAATAACTATAGGGAATACGAATTATAGTTTTACTGCCACTGTTTCTATAGATGAACCAGCTTGAGTTGATATTGTTGATAAATTAGGATTTGGGGGAACTTCTGGAAACACAATTGTTAAATCTGGAGGTTTAAGTGCAAAATCTTTTAAAGTAATATTTGATAATCTTGTAGATATAAGTACTATTTATTTGTACAATGATATTGCATCAACAACTACTCAGAATATTATTACAATTACTGCAAATGATACTAATAGAAATACAACAGTAAATCAAACTTTAACAGGAAATACAGGGCAAATTTTTAACTTAAATTGGACAGATGTAACTTCGTTTACAATTACAAGTCAAAAACCAAATAAACTTGTTTTAGATAATGTCGTCTTTGCAAAAGGAGGAGAAGTATCACTTGGAAATGGAACCTATCACGCCCCAAATAGATATATGGCTGTTGGGCAAGGTTTTTTTGTTTCAACTAAAACCGGAGGAAGTAGTGGGCAAGTTATATTTAAAAATTCTCAAAGAGAATTTAAAAATAATGACTTTGCTAATGGAGGAACTTTCTTTTTTAAAAATGGAAAAAAAGAGAAAAAAGAAGAAAGAGATTCAATACCAATATTAAAACTTGGAATGAATTTTAAGCTTAATAATATTGATTATCATAGGCAAATAGGCATTTCATTTAAACAAGGTAATACTTTTGATTATGAAAACGGATATGATAGTGAAATGTATGATGTTGGTAGTACAGATATGTTTTGGCAGTTTAATGAGATGCCAAACAAAAAGCTAATAATAGCAGGAGTAGGAGCAATTTCTAATGAATTAGTAATACCAATTTCTTTTGTTTTAGGTAAAAATCAAACTATTAATGTTAAGATTGATGAAATTGAAAATATAAATAAAAATATTTTTATTTTAGATAAGGTTACGGGTAGTTATTATGACTTGTCAACTGCTGTAACTTTAGAATTAGAAAAAGGGAGTTATTCCAATAGATTTTATTTAGCATTTAGAAAATCTACTTTAAGTGTTGTTGAAAATAGCTTGCTAAAAAGTTCAATTAAAGTGTTTTTTGACGATTTAACAAAAGAAATAGTACTTCAAAATAAAGATAATTTATATATAGAAAAAATAGAATTATTTAGCATTCTTGGACAAAAAATAAATGAATGGAGTCAACTAAAACCAATATTAGAGAATCGTTTAAAAGTAAGACAAATTCCATTAACATTTTGTATTTTTAAAATTAGAACAGACAAAGGGTATATAAGTAAGAAAGTATTTATTAATTAAAATATTGATAATAGTTAAAGTTTCTAAGGGGAATAACAAACTATTATCATTAAACTCATAAGACTTGGTTAATTTAGAGGTTTTTTAAAAACATTTTTCTTCTAATAGTAATTGTAATTTATCCCCAAATAAATTAAATCCATTTCTTTTGAGTTTTTAATAAAACAAATACTTATGATATTCTATTATGTACAATTAGTACCCCCCCACCAATTCCTCCACCTCCAGGACTTGATATTAATGAGGGAATCTTAATTTTACTTGTTTTAGGGAGTATCTTAGCAATAATAAAAATTAAGAAAAAAAGAATCTAAAGTTTTATTTTTTCAGATTATAATCTACCAATTCTGTTAAACCAACTTCATTAGGGTTTTTGGCAAAAGAACGTAAATAAGTATCCATAAATTTAATGATTCTTTCTTCTGGATAAAACAAAACTTTGTTATCATATTGTGCCCACTCATTCATATTCAAATACGCTTTTCCGTTTTCAAAACGATAAAAAGCTTGAATATGTTCTGGCAAAGCGTCTTCTAATTTTTCATTAATAAAAACATTGTAATAGCTTAAATCTGCCGTAAAAAAATGAAAAGACAATAAGTTATCATAAAAACCAGTAAGATTATTTGCAAGAGGTAAAACAATAGTAAAAACTAAAACGGCTAATTTTTGTTTGTTGAAAAATTTAAGAAAGAATTCTAAAGAATTGTAAGTTTTTAAAGTCCAAAAAAGAATAAAAACACTAATCATATTCTGAATATTCCAAGGAATAACATTGTATCCATAACCTAAATAAATTAAAAGAAAAACAATGATAGAATGCATTGATAAAATAAATAAAACCCCAAACTTTCTGGTTTTATTAAACAATAATAAAACACCCATTAAAGCTTCTAACCAAGGAACAGCATAAGTAAAACTAACTAAAAACCATTGAGGTAAAAAACTAAAATGTTTATTTAAAGCACTAAGCCATTGTATGTAAAAAGCCTCATTTACTTTCTGAATTCCACTCCAAAAATAGGTGGCAAAAAAGATGAGAATTATTGCATATAAAATTTTTCTTGGATTCGTTTTTCTCGGAAAAATTTCAATGGCTAAAATGGTTAAAAAACTTTGATAAAAGTAAGGTTGCAATCTATTTTGATCTACCAATGCCAAATACAAATACAACAAAATAATTACCCAACCTTGCCATCTTTTATTTTGAAAAATATATGCAATCTGAATCAAAAAAAAGAAACCAGCTAAAATATAATCGAAAGGTGATGTTGGAATTGGCAACCAATCAAACAACGGAATTACAGGAAACACTTTAGTTGTAAACCATAATTTTGGTGCGTAAACCATTAATACTAAAACAGCAAGAATTGCTAAAATTCTTACATAATTTACTTTTTGTTTGTCTGTTAGATTTGTGAGCATATTATTTAATTTCTTTCCATTTTCCTTTTCGAAAATACATATTATTAAATTTAGGAGAATTAAAAACAAGAATAAAATCCCAAATTTCTCTGTAAACTGTTGGATTGGTTGTTAAAATATAGTGGTTTGTAAATGACATTTCAAATTTTGGTCGTTCTGATGTGAAAATTTTTCTTGTTGAAAACTTTCCTTTGTAAGTTTCATTAATAATTTTTCCATCAGTAACATAAAAATAGATTGAATTAATTTCTTTAGATTAAAGAGATTAAGCTAAAGAAATTAAATGACTAACTCAAAAAATTTAAATTCACTTTTTCCATTATTTTTTTAGACCTCACAGGTTTTAAAAACCTGTGAGGTCTGATTATTTCCATTAAAATACCAATTTCTCCGCCAAATATTTAGCTGTATACGATTTTTTATTTCTTGCTAATGCTTCAGGAGTTCCTTCAAAAATCAAATTTCCACCGTTTTTACCTCCTTCTAAACCTAAATCAATTATATAGTCTGCGCATTTAATGAGTTCTATATTGTGTTCAATTACAATAATTGAATGTCCTTTTTCAATCAGTGCATTAAAAGACGCTAATAATTTTTTAATGTCGTGAAAATGTAAACCAGTTGTGGGTTCATCAAAAATAAATAATGCTTTGTCTTTGGTGTTTCCTTTTACTAAAAAGGATGCTAATTTTATTCTTTGTGCTTCTCCGCCAGAAAGTGTAGAAGAAGATTGTCCTAAAGTAACATAACCCAAACCAACATCTTGCAGCGGTTTTAGCTTTTGCGCAATTTTGGTAACTAAATTTTCAGAGAAAAAAGTAACAGCATCATCAATCGTAAGATTTAGAATATCATCTATCGATTTTTCATCAAATTTAACTTCTAAAACTTCTTTTTTAAAACGCTTTCCATTACAAACATCACATTCTAAATGCACATCTGCCATAAATTGCATTTCTATGGTAACTTCACCTTCACCTTTACAAACCTCACAACGTCCACCTTCTACATTAAAGGAAAAATGCTTGGGTTTATAATTCCTTATTTTTGATAATTTTTGATTTGAAAATAACGTGCGAATATCATCATAAGCTTTAATATAGGTTACAGGATTTGAGCGCGATGAACGTCCAATAGGATTTTGATCGATGAATTCTACGTGTTTTAAATGCTCAAAACTTCCTTTAATTTTTGTATGCTGACCAATTTTATCTCCATAACCCATCAACTTTTTTTGCATTGATGGATAGAGAATTTTCTTCACTAAAGTACTTTTTCCTGAACCAGAAACTCCTGTAATTACCGACAAACAATTTAGAGGAAAAGTAACATCAATATTTTTTAAATTGTGTTCTCTTGCCCCAACAATCTGAATATTATTTTTTGATGTTCTACGTTTTGTGGGTACTTCAATTCTTAAATTATCATTTAAATATTGTGCCGTTAAAGAATCGGATTTTAGAATTTCTTTATAAGTTCCTTCAGCCACAACATTACCTCCAAAAGTACCAGCTTCTGGGCCAATATCTATAATGTAATCAGCTTGTTTCATAATATCTTCATCGTGTTCTACAACTACAACTGTGTTGCCTAAATCACGCAAATCTTTTAAAACACCAATTAAACGTTCTGTATCTTTTGGATGTAAACCAATACTGGGTTCGTCTAAAATATACATAGAACCTACAAGTGAACTTCCTAAAGAAGTTGCCAAATTTATACGTTGACTCTCTCCACCAGAAAGTGTGTTAGAAGTTCTGTTGATGGTTAAATAAGACAAACCAACATCTGTTAAAAATTGTAATCTATTGTTGATTTCTGTCAACAAACGTTTTCCTATTTTTTTTTCGTATTTGTCTAATTTTATGTTTTTGAAAAAAGTTGATAGTTCATCCATTGGAAGTGTAACTAAATCAGAAATTGTCTTATTATTTATTTTTACATAGTTGGTTTCTTCTCGTAAACGTTTGCCATTACAAGTGGTGCATTTTGTTTTTCCGCGATAGCGAGAAAGCATTACTCTATTCTGAATTTTATAACTTTTTTCTTCTAAAACTTGGAAGAAATGATGAATTCCGTTAAAAGATTTGTTGCCATTCCAAACCAATTCTTGTTGTTTTTCTGTCAACTCAAACCAAGGTTTATGAATGGGTATGTCAAATTGATAAGCAACTTCAATTAATTCTTCTTTATAATGAATGTAAGAAGGAGTTTTAAAAGGGAAAATACAATCTTCAAAAATAGATAAACCAGTATTTGGGATTACCAAATCTTCATCAATACCAATTACATTTCCATAACCTTCGCAAGTTGGGCAAGCTCCATAAGGGTTGTTAAAACTGAATAAATGTGTATTAGGCTCTAAAAAAGACATTCCGTCTAAATCAAACTTATTACTAAATTCAGCTACTTTGTTATTTTCTAAATTTTGGATAAAACAAATACCTTTTCCTTCAAAAAAAGCGGTTTGTATGGCGTCTGCTAATCTGTTGTAAAAGTCTTCGTCATTTTTGGTGATAATTCTATCAACCACTAAAAACAAAGGTTCGTTTTTAAATTTATCTTGTGGAAAATCAGCGATTCTAAAAACTTTTTCGTTCCATTTTAAACGGGCATAACCTTGTTGTTCTAGAACTTGTAAAACTGTTTTTAAATCACGATTTTCATCAATAGTAATTGGGGCAAGTAATAGTAGTTTTGTTCTTTCATTAAACTCTTTTACAAAATTAACAACATCAGAAACCGTATCTTTTTTTACTTCTTTACCAGAAATAGGAGAGAAGGTCTTACCAATTCTGGCATATAAAAGTTTAATATAATCGTAAATTTCTGTGGATGTACCAACGGTAGAACGCGGATTTGTGGAGTTTACCTTTTGCTCAATAGCAATGGCTGGTGCAATCCCTTTTATATAATCTACTTTGGGTTTGTGTAGTTTCCCTAAAAATTGACGTGCATAAGAAGACAAACTTTCTACATAACGTCTTTGACCTTCTGCATATAACGTGTCAAAAGCTAAAGAAGATTTACCAGAACCCGATAAACCAGTAATAACTACTAATTTATTTCTAGGAATTACAACATCAATATTTTTTAAATTATGGAGTTTAGCTCCTTTAATTATGATGTTTTCTTTAGGATTTATCGTAGAAATATCGTTTTTCATTCAAGTAAAAAATAAGGGTTAAAAATACTGTTTTTTCATCCATTTTAAAAAGAATATAAAATGATTTTGTTAAATAGTTTGCTGTTTTAAAAAATAATATTGATATTTGGGGTTCTTAAACATCACAAAATTAGACGCATATAGGGAAGAATTACTTTTAATTGTTATATAGATAATAAAAACTGAAAAGCAACTAGCTTTTCTAAAAAGTAGTTTATGATGCGTAGAGATTTAATTCCAGACAGCAATTTAGTAAGTAATTATATTCAAGGAAACGAAGCATCTTTAGAGGTTTTAATAAAAAGACATCAACAAAGATTGTTTAGCTTTATTTACAGTAAAGTTCAAGATAGAGATATTACAGAAGATATTTTTCAGGATACTTTTATTAAGGTAATTAGAACTTTAAAAAGAGGAAATTATAATGAAGAAGGTAAGTTTTTGCCTTGGGTTATGCGTATTTCACACAACTTGGTTATAGATTATTTTAGAAAGTCTAACAGAATGCCAACTTTTAAGAATACAGAAGAGTTTGATATTTTTTCTGTTTTAGGAGATGGAAATCTAAATGCTGAAAAACAAATTATACAAGCGCAAATTTATAATGATGTAAGAGAATTGGTAAAAGAATTACCAGAAGAACAAAAAGAAGTTTTGGTAATGCGTATGTATAAAGATATGAGTTTTAAAGAAATAAGTGAGAATACAGGTGTTAGTATTAATACGGCATTGGGTAGAATGCGTTATGCTTTAATAAATATGCGCAAATTAATAGAGAAACATAAAATTATTTTAGTGAATTAGCAATAAAGTAAAAAAAGCATCGTTACTACTTTATAACCAAGAAATTAAATAGTATATATGATGCAAATTTACTCAAGAAAGCCATCTGAAATTCAGATGCAACCTAAAAAAGAAACAGTTCAATTTTTGATTAATTTTTCCAAGTCGCTAACTATTGTAAAAACTAAATCAGAAGACTTCATTGAATTGAATTTGAATTAAGAGTGGAAAAAGCTTCAACATTGTTGAGGCTTTTTTTATGACCCCTTTTAATTTCCCCAAAGGGGAAAAATCTTTGAGAAAATATTGATCAATCATATCAAATTAAAACACACAAGCACATAGAACTCTGTGAAATTTGTATCTACTTTTTACTCTTATAGTATTCATCCAAAACAGACTTTCTACCGATTGTTTTGGTAATAATATCTTTTTCTAAATCCCAACCACGAGCAGGAGAATATTCTCGTCCGTACCAAATAATTTGCAAGTGTAAATCGTTCCATAATTCTTTTGGAAACAAACGTTTTGCATCTTTTTCTGTTTGCGCAACGTTTTTTCCGTTTGATAAATTCCATCTGTACATTAATCTGTGAATATGTGTATCTACAGGAAAAGCAGGAACTCCAAAAGCCTGACTCATAACAACACTTGCTGTTTTATGACCCACAGCTGGTAAATCTTCTAGAGCTTCAAAAGATTGAGGAACTTTTCCATTGTATGTATCAATCAAAATTTTTGACAAGCCGTAAATTCCCTTACTTTTCATTGGCGATAATCCGCAAGGTCTTATAATTTCCTTAATTTCATCAACAGACATTTTTATCATATCAAAAGGATTATCTGCTTTAGCGAACAATAAAGGTGTTATTTTATTTACACGAACATCTGTACATTGTGCAGATAATAAAACAGCAATTAATAATGTATAAGGATCTTTATGGTCTAAAGGAACAGGTATTTCTGGATATTTTTCTTGAAGTGTGTCAATTACAAATTGTACTTTTTCTTGTTTGGTCATTCTTTTGAGTTGCAAAGATTCAGAGTTTCAAAGGTACAAAGTTGAAATGTAATTTTTTGCGATAACTTTTAGGGATTTATTTTTAGACTTTGTAACTTGCCTACTTTGTAACTTTGAAACTAAAATAATATTATGACATCATTAAAAATAGGAGATAAGGCGCCACAGTTTGAAGCGAAAGACGAAAAAGGAAACACAGTTAAACTTTCAGATTATTCAGGTAAAAAGCTAGTTTTGTTTTTTTACCCAAAGGCAAGTACGCCAGGTTGCACAGCAGAAGCTTGTAATTTAAGAGATAATTATCAAACTTTTTTAGCAAAGGGTTATGCAATTTTGGGTGCAAGTGCAGATTCTGCAAAACGTCAACAAAACTGGATTAACAAACACGAATTGCCTTTTCCGCTTTTAGCAGATGAAGATAAAGCTGTAATTAATGCTTTTGGCGTTTGGGGACCAAAGAAATTTATGGGACGTGTTTATGACGGAATTCATAGAACTACTTTTGTAATTGATGAAAATGGCGTTATTGAAGATGTAATTACCAAAGTAAAAACAAAAGCACATACAGAGCAAATTATAACTACGGAATAATTAATCCTTTTTTGATGCCAAACTTTATTAAATCTGGTGTATTTTGAGTGTTTGTAATTTCAAATAACTCTCTTTTATGAGTTTTTAATGAGCTTTCAGAAATATTTAATGTTTTAGAAAGCTCTTTTTCTATTGCTTCTTTTTTCTATAATTGTTAAGGTTTTATGAGCTTTTTGCAAAAATCAATTAGGTTTTCTAAAATTTTTCTCAATAATTTTTTGGTGGATACAACTATTTTTAAAGGTAGTAATACCATTTACAATTTGAATTTACCGAAATAAAACACCCTTTTTTCCTTTCTATTTCAGAATAAAATGAAACCGTAACTTAGGCTATGCTTTAATTTTCTTCTTTGTATAAAGAAAAAAATCATCATTTTTTTTTCAATAAATTCAAACAACAAATGGTATAAATTTATAAAACCGCATTAAAATTACCTATTTATAGGTACAAATAGAAGCATTATAACTTTTACTTTTAACCTTATATTAATTTAAAAGAAAAACATAAAATGAAAACAAAACTACTTTTATTATTATTCTTTATTGGATTTTGTTTGCACTCACAAACTGTAACAATTTCCGACTCAAACTTTGAACAAGCTTTAATAGATTTAGGCTTTGATACTAATGGATTAAACGGTAACATTTTACAATCGGAAGCTGAAGCCATGACAGAATTGTCTATTGCAAATGTTGCCAATGATGCTACAAAATTTCCTAATGTAACAACAGCTATATCAAACTTAACAGGTTTAGAAGCTATGGTTAATTTAACCAAATTAGAAGCTGGTAAAAATGCTTTAACTACTATTGATGTTTCTAAAAATACTGCTTTAAAAGAACTTTTTGTAAATGATAATCAACTAGTAAGTATAGATGTTTCAAAAAATACATTATTAGAAAGGTTAGGAGTAATGCGTAATCAAATTACAACTATTGATGTAAGTATGTTAACTAATTTAAAAGATTTATTTGTGCATGTTAATAAATTAACAAGTTTAGATGTGTCGCAAAACTCTAATTTAAATTGGTTGTATGCTTATGATAATCAATTAACATCATTAAATGTAAACAATAAACTAGTTTTAGATAGATTATATGCGCATAAAAATAAATTAACGTCTTTAGATTTATCTACAAACACAGCATTAACAAGAGTTTATGCAGGAGAGAATAAAATAACTTCTATCAACCTGTCTAACAATGTAAATTTAGAAAAAGTTGGCTTTTGGAATCAAGAAGATGGTTTTAAAATTACTAGCATTAATGTTTCTGCACTTCCTAAACTTACTTATTTATCAATAGAAGGTAACGATTTATCATCAATAGATGTTTCTAAGAACCCACTATTAACACATTTATATGTAGGAAAAAGTAAAAAAATTAATTCGGTTGATGTGTCTGCAAATACAGCTTTAGTTCAATTAGGTGTAGATGGTACAAGTATTTCATCTATAGATATTACAAAAAATATTGCTTTAACACATTTGTATTTAAGTGATGCAAATGTGAGTACTTTAGATATTTCTAACAACCCTGCATTGCAATTATTGTTTTTAAGAAATAATAATATTTCTAGTTTAGATGTTAGCCACTTATCTGGTTTAGAAACTTTAACTACAGAAGGAAATCCACTAAATAGTTTAGATGTATCTAACAATGTTAACTTAAAAACTTATTATGGTTCTAATTTAACAGGAAGTATGAAAAGTATTGACTTTTCTAGCAACGTTAATTTAAAAACGGTTCACATAAACGGATGTAATCTAACCAATGTAAATATAAAAAACGGAGCAAATTCTTTACTAACAGAGTTTCAGGCTACAAATAACCCTAACTTGTTTTGTATTAAAGTTGATGATTCTACAGCTGCAAATAATAATGTTACAAATGGAAAATGGAAAAAAGATACTATTGCTAATTACAACACAGATTGTAGCGCAACTACAATTACAATTTCAGACTCAAATTTTGAGCAAGCTTTAATAGATTTAGGCTTTGATAAAAATGGTTTGAATGGTAATATTCTACAATCGGAAGCTGAAGCAATTACGCAATTAAAATTAGAAAATCCAATAAACAATTCTGCTTTACCAAATGTAAATGCTAAGATTCAGAATTTAAAAGGAATTGAAGCTATGATTAATTTAACCTATTTAGATATTTATGATAATGAGTTGTCTTCAGTAAATCTAAGTCAAAATATGCTTTTACAAACTTTATATATTGGTAAAAATAAATTATCAACTTTAGATGTAACTAAAAATATAAAATTAAAATTGATTTTTGCTTCAGAAAATAAATTGACTTCTTTTGATGCTAGTAAAAATAGTTTACTCGAAAAACTAGATTTAAACAAACAAGAAGGTAAGCTATCATCATTAAATATTACAGGTGCAAATGCTTTAAAAGGTTTGTATTTATGGGAAAATAATCTTGGTAGTATAGATGTAAGTAGCCTGCCTAATTTAGAAGAATTAGGTGTTAGCGATAGTAATTTTACAGCTTTAGATGTATCATTAAACACAAAACTAAAAAAATTATGGGCAATTAATAATCAAATAACTTCTATAAATATTACTAATAATTTAGATTTAGAGCAATTGTATATGCGTACAAATAAATTAACAAATTTAGACATTAGTAAAAATACAAAATTGGTTAAGCTGCAAATTCCTGATAACTTAATTACAAGTATAGATGTAACAAAGAATATTGCTTTAGAACAATTATGGTTGGCAGATAATACCAATTTAACGAGTTTAAATATTACTCAAAATCCAGCAATTTCTAACTTAAGTATTTTTAATACAGCAATTTCGTCTTTAGATATTTCTTTAAATCCGGCAATAACAAAATTATATGCACGCGATAATGCCAATTTAGCAACTGTAAATTTAAAGAACGGAAAAAATACATTCATTACTGTAATTGAACTACAAAATAATCCTAAAGTTTCTTGTATTCAAGTTGACGACGCAGCTTATTCATTAACAAATTGGACTAATAAAGACGCTACATCAACATTTAATACTACTTGTAATTCTACTCCAATTGTTAATATTCCAGATGCAAAAATGAAAGCAGCATTATTAGCAGATTCAATAATAAACTCTAATGGAGATAGTGAAATTCAAGTATCAGAAGCAGAAGCTGTAAATCAAGATATTGATAAAGGAGAAAGTTTAGGAATAACAGATTTAACAGGAATTGAAGCTTTTATAAACATTACAGGTCTAAATATTAAAAACAACAATTTAACAAGTGTAGATTTATCTAAAAATACCAAACTAAAATGGTTAAATATTGAAGGAAATAGTTTAACAAGTTTAGATGTATCTAAAAATACCGAATTAACTTTGTTAAGCGTTGGTAATAACCAAATTACAAATATCGATGTAAGTCCGTTAATAAACTTAGAACAATTCTATTTATTTGGTAATAAAATAACGAGTTTAGATGTTAGTTCTAATACCAAATTAACACGTCTTTGGGCTAATCAAAACCAATTAACTTCAATAGATTTATCAAAAAACACATTATTAGAACAAATTAATTTTGATTGGAATTTTAATTTAACAACTGTAGATTTATCAAACAATACCAAACTCTGGAGAGTACATTTTTGGAAAACAAATTTAACATCAATAGATGTTAGCTTATTGCCAAATCTTGAAAGGTTGTATTTGTCAAACAGTAAATTAACGTCTTTAGATATTACAAAAAATACAAAGCTAACAGATTTAAGAGTAGGAGAGAACGCAATTACTACTTTAGATGTCTCTAAAAATCCATTATTAGAAAGGTTAGATATTTTTGATTGTGATATAAAACAAATTGATATCAGTAACAACACTAAATTAAAGAGGTTATGGGTGCAAGAAAATGTATTAACAGGAATAGATTTATCTAAAAATGTGCTGTTAGAAGAATTTTTGGCAAGCCATAATAATATGGAAAATATTGATATTAGCAACAATCCTAATCTTACAAAATTAACTTTAGCAGATAATGGTTTAATTAGAGCTTATCTAAAAAACGGGAGTAATACATCTATAACAGAATTTGATATTTCTAATAACAGTTCTTTAAAATGTATTGCTGTTGATGATGTTGCTTATGCAAATACAAATTGGACAAAAAAAGATGCAACAGCAAGCTATAATACAGACTGTTCTTCAGAATGGGAAGTATATACTCAAGACAGCAATTTAGAATCTGCAATTGTAGCTAATTCAACAATAGATAAAGACGGAGATGGAGTTGTTACTTACGAAGAAGCACAAAGTTTTACAGGAAATTTAGATTTGAGTGGTAAAAATATAACATCCGTAACTGGTTTAGAAGCTTTTGTAAATGCAAGCAGTATTAATGTTTCTGGTAATATAATTACAGATATAAGTAGCTTATTAAAAGCAAATACAGTTATAGTATCTTCTAGAATTTCTGGTAAAAAAAGAACTTTGGCAAGAGCTTCAACTTCTTTAAAAAAATTAGATGTTTCTAACAATCTAATAGAAAAAATAGATATTACAAATGTTACAACACTCACAGAATTAAATGTAAGCAACAATAAACTTACTTCTTTAAATATTAATAACGGAAACAATTCTGCCATTACATTATTTAATGCAACTGGCAATGCTAATTTAACTTGTATTCAGGTTGATGATGTAACTGCTGCAAATAGCAGCGCAGGATGGTCAAAAGATGCTATAGCTAGTTATAACACATCTTGTGCAAGTTTTTTATCTGTTGATAAAGAATTTTTAAAAGAAAATATTTCAATTTACCCAAACCCAGCAACTTCTAATATTCAAGTTTCATTATCCAATAAATTGGAATTTAAAAATGTAAAAATCTATAATTTGGTAGGCAAGCAATTATTAATATCAAAAAATAATTTTATAAATATTGATGATTTATCTACAGGAATCTACTTTATAAAAGTTACAACAAATAAAGGTGCTATAAATACAAAACTGATTAAAAACTAAAAAGAAAAAGTAATTTTTGAATTTTAAAAAGCGAGTTGATGAAAATCAGCTCGTTTTTTTAAAATTTCATCGCTAATTTAAAGTTTAAAACTCTACCCGTCATAAAATTTGGGATACCAAATTGTGTTTTAGAATAAACATCTCTTACCCAGGTGTTTGTAATTGAGTTTCGAATATCAAACATATTAAAGAGTTCTAAGCCCGCACTTAATTCTTTAAATTTAGATAACCAACCCGTTTTATATTGTTTATTAGCATCCGTAAAAACATAAGAAACACCAATATCTGCACGTTTATAATCTCTTAATCGTCCTTGAAATTGATACACATCTGCATATGCAGGAGAACCTCCTGGTACACCAGAATTATATACTAAATTCAAATAAGCTTTTAAATCTGGTAAATTAGGTACATAATCTTGAAAAAGAATTCCAAATTTTATACGTTGGTCAGAAGGTCTAGAAATATCGCCTCTATAATCAATATTTTCTTCTGTTTTTAAATAACCTAAACTTACCCAACTATCACTTCCAGGAACAAATTCTCCATTTAAACGCACATCTATACCTTGTGCATAAGCAGTTGCATTATTATCTGCTCTATATCTTATTCTTACATTATCTACTGTATAAGCATTTACATTGATTAAATCTTTATAATAAGCTTCTGCAGTTAGTTTAAATGGTCTGTTCCACATATCAAAACTATAATCCATACCAACCACTAAATGGATAGATTTCTGCGCTTTTACATCAATATTTAATTTACCCTTAAAATCTCTTAACTCTCTATAAGAAGGAGGTTGAGAATACCAACCTGCAGAGGCTCTAAATAACATATCATTGCGCCAATTTGGTTTGATGGCAAACTGCATTCTAGGACTGATAATAGTCTGACTTTTACTTGATATACCATTTCCAGTAACACTCCAATATTGTGCTCTTATCCCAAAATTATACCAAGCTTCATTGCTATTCCAGTATAATTTTTCTCCAAACTGAGCATATCCAGAGATTCTATTAATTTGTACATTATTGTCTTCTCTAATATTTTGAAAAGGTTTTATAGGACCTGTAAAAGGCTCGTAAGGTTGGTTATTTTTAATTTCATGACTTGGTGGTCTAATAGAAAAACCTAAAGAATCTATGAGTTCCCATTCTCTAATTCGATCTCTAATATCTTCTTTTTGTAATTTTACACCAAAATCCCATTGTTGTCTATCAACTATATGAGTTCCTTTAATTTGAGCATTTGTAATGAGCGCATCTAAATCATTTCTGGCGTGATTTAGTTGTGAGCCAATTCCTTGTGAAAATTTTACTTCACCAAAATTTTCAGAACCGATATTAGAATCTACTTCACCTAAATTGTAAGAAGCAGCAATATCAAAATATTCTTCTTCTTGTGTGTTATATCTAGAAACGGTACCTGTAAGGGTAAAAAAATCATTAACTTCATATTCTGCAGACAAAGCTCCAAATGAAGTTAAATAATTGTCTTGTTCTTGTCCGTTATAAAAAACAATTAACTCTAAAGGATTTGCAACAGTACCAAAACGTGTTCTTCTAGAAAGAGGTTTGTAGTTGTAATTATTTAGAGAGAAATTTCCTAAAAACTTAAAACGCAAATAATCTGAAACATCATATTCTAAAAAAGTTTGAAAATCTATAAAGCGAGGTCTAAAATTGGTTTCTATTTGCTTGCTATTCACAAATAAGCTGTTGTCTCTATATCTAAAGCTACTGATGGAGGTTAGTTTTTTATCAATAGGTGCTTCAAAAGTAATGCCACCACCTAAAAGACTTGCTTCTATAGTTGTAGCAACTTCTTTTGGTTTTCTATAAGTAATATCTAAAACTGAAGAAAGTTTATCTCCATATTTTGCCTGAAAACCACCTGCAGAAAAATTAATATTTCTAACCATATTTGAGTTGATAAAACTCAAACCTTCTTGTTGTCCAGATCTAATTAAAAAGGGTCTGTAAATTTCAATGCCGTTTACATATACTAAATTTTCATCAAAATTACCACCTCTCACATTGTATTGTGTGCTAAGTTCATTATTGTTATTAACGCCAGGCAAAGTCATTAAGGTATTTTCTACACCCGCATTAGGACCAATAATATTTTTTACCGTTTTTATGTTGATGTTTTTTAAACCTTGCGCTTCTTTTCTACTATCTTTTATAACAATTTCATCTAATTCTTCTGTTTTTAAAGTAAGAATAGGAGAAAAGCGAACCGTATTTCTGCTTTTTGCAGTTAATTTTTTTGTAAAAGTTCTATAAGAAATATGGCTAAAAATTAAAACAATTTCTTGTTTAAAAGGTGCTCTTAAAATATAATTTCCGTTTTTATCGGTTGTAGTTCCAGTATTATTATATTTTATAGAAACCTTTTCTATAGGCTGTTTATCCTTATTTTTAACAGTCCCTTTTAAGATTGTCATTTTTTGAGCAAAAGCAAAAAGAGGTAAGAAAAATAAAAATAGGAAGATTTTTTTCACGTAAAATTAGTTTACTTGTTTTTTAAAGAACGTTGCAGAAAGTGTATTCGTATTTCCTACATTGTCCGAGACTACAATTTTAAAGATATGTTTGCTATCAACCAATTTTTTATCACTAAAATTATAAGTTAATATCTTTTTTTTATGATTATACTCCATTAAAATCCATTTTCCATCAATAGTTGCTCGCCAGTTTTTAATGCCAGAGCCCACATCAGAAATTTTAACTTTTAGAGTTTTTAATTTAGAAACCCATTGTTTGTCTTTAAAATATAATAGTTTTATTTTAGGTTTTTGTTTGTCAGATAGTAATTTGTAGTTGCCTAAAGTTTTAGTGGTTGTGTAAAAAGTGCTATTTTTTTTTCTTGTAAATTGATATCTTGGATATTTAGGATATTCTAAATTAGCAATATATAATTGTTGTTTTTCGGTTTCAGAATATTTAGAAACGTTAAAAGTTAGCGTAAACCTTTTGTCTAACGGAATTGTAGGGGTATGTATTTTAGCAACCTCTTTATCAACTTTAAAATCTAAAAAAACATCATTGTAAAAAGTATTTTTCGGAAAAGCGATGGTTACATTTTTCTGTTGAAATTTATTAAACTTTTTGGCAATAATTTTAAAATCGGTTGTGTCTTTTGGATTAGAAAAAATAGCGTTACTTTCTTTACCAACAATAGGAATTTTAATAGAACTCACATTTCCTTTGTAATCTTTTGCAATAATTTTTACAGCGTAACTTAAGCCTTTTTTTATGTTTACTTTACCATTATTAATTAAATTTTTATAAATAGAAAGCTTATTTGCAGTTTCTTTATATGTTTTTTGATATCGTCTTTTGTATTTTTTATATTGCTGGTAATCAATATGTAAATTAATAAATTTACTCTCTGCAAAAGAAAAACTTTCTACTGTATGATAATAAAATCGTTTGCCATTTACCAACATTTCTAAACTGTAAATTCCGTTTTTGTTAGGTGCAAGATTTAAACGATCAAAAACACTTACACCAAAACCAATTGTACCAGAAGCAGCTATTCTATCAACTTTATATTTTCCTTTTTCAATACTTTTAAGAGGTAAAATAAAACTTTTATTCTGATTATTTATTCTTGATGAATTTTCTAACGGATAAATTTTTAAAGACTGAAAAACAGGTGGTTTACTATCTGCAGGTTTTAGTCCAAATAGTAAAGGATTAAAAATATTTTCGGTTTTGGTATTTCTAATTTCATAATGTAAATGAGGTCCACCAGAACTGCCTGTATCACCAGAAAAAGCAATAACATCTCCTTTTTTTACAGGGAATTTATCTTCTTTAAAAAACAAATTTCCTGTTTGATAATTCTCTTTTTTATACTGAATCGATTTTACATATTTTTCAATTTTATCTGTATATCTTTGCAAGTGCGCATACACAGTGGTATATCCATTAGGGTGAGTTATATAAATTGCTTTTCCAAAACCAAACTGAGCTACTTTTATTCTAGAAACATAGCCATCTGCAGCTGCATAAATTTTAAGTCCTTCTTTACCTTGCGTTTTTATATCTATTCCAGAATGAAAATGATTAGATCTTAGTTCACCAAAAGTACCCGCTAAAATAACAGGAATGTCTAAAGGATTTCTAAAATAGTTTTTTGGGTAGTTTTCTTGAGAAATGCCACCAAAAGTTGATAAAATTATAATAATTAAAAAAGCTTGTTTCAAAATGCAATTATTTTATGTAAAAATAGTAAAAATCATTTTTTGTGTAAACTCTTATATTTCAATAAATTAGTAAAAAAGTGATAAAATGTTGTAATAATTAAAACAGAATGTTAACTTTGTAGATATAGTTTTATTCTTAAAAGTTAGATGAGTAATACAATAGAAGCAATTCATTTACTGGAAGATAAGCTACAAAGCTTACTTGCAAATTATGAGTTTTTAAAGAATGAAAATGAAATATTGCTTCAGAGTACAACCGAATTACGAAATCAATTACTAGAAAGAGAGCAATTATTTGCAGCACAAAAAAAACAATACGATTTGTTAAAAATTGCAAAAACTATAGATGGCAGTAGTACAAATACAAAAGATACGAAACTCAAAATAAATGCTTTAATTCGAGAAATCGATAAATGTATCGTTCAGTTACAAGAATAAAGTTCTTTAAATTGTGGATAAACTAAAGATTAACGTTGTAATAGCAGGCAGAACATATCCTTTAAGTGTAAATAACACTAAAGAAGAAGAAGGTATGAGAAAAGCTGCAAATGCTATTAACAAATTAATTTCTATGTACGAGCAAAATTACGCAGTTAGCGATAAACAAGATGTTTTAGCAATGTGTGCATTACAATTTGCTTCTAAAGTAGAAATAGCGTCAATCGAAAAAGATTCTACAAGTAGAGAAGTAGTACAAAAAATAAAAGAATTAACTCATTTGGTTAATTCTCATTTAGAATAAGTTCTTTAAAATATACATTAACAACACACTGCCTACGTTAGTAATTTGTTTATTAAACTCAACACGATTCAATTATGAAGGATGAGTCTTAACTTCTAAAGCAAGCCATAGTTGCTGAATTTATTCAGTTACAAGTGAATCCTTGAACAGTTAGTTAGTCCTATAAATACCATAATGGAGTTTAAAAACCACACTAATGTAGGCTTTTTTTATACAATAAAATTAAATTATGGATGAAATGATACTTCCCATTGTTGTGGGAGTTTTAATAGGGATAGCCATTGGATTTCTTATCGTAAAAGCGATGGAAAAATCAAAAGGAAAAAAAATATTAAATGGTACAAGAAAAGAAGCTGCTACAATTTTAAAAGAAGCAAAAATTGATGCAGAGTCTATAAAAAAAGATAAAATACTACAAGCTAAAGAAAAGTTTATTGAGCTAAAAGCAGAGCATGAAAAAGTAATTCTTGGTAGAGAAAAAAAGATGTCTGATGTAGAAAAACGTATTAGAGACAGAGAATCTCAAGTTGCTTCTGAGGTTGATAAAAACAAGCGTTTAAACAAATCTTTAGAACAAAAAGAAAACGATTTTAATAACAAGTTAGATTTTTTAGATAAAAAAGAAACTGAGCTAGAAAAAATGCATAAACGTCATGTAGATATGTTAGAGCAAATTTCTGGTTTATCTGCAGATGAAGCTAAAAAAGAGCTAGTTGCATCTTTAAAAGATGAAGCTAAAACCGAAGCAATGGCTTTTGTGCAAACTTCAATAGAAGAAGCTAAATTAACAGCTGAGCAAGAAGCTAGAAAAGTTATTTTAGGAACCATTCAAAGAGTAGGAGTAGAACAAGCTGTAGAAAATTGTGTATCTGTTTTTAACTTAGAATCTGATGATGTTAAAGGGCGAATTATTGGTAGAGAAGGACGTAATATTAGAGCTTTAGAAGCAGCTACTGGTGTAGAAATTATTGTTGATGATACTCCAGAAGCAATTATTCTTTCTTGTTTTGATCCTGTTCGTAGAGAAATTGCACGTTTATCTATGCATAAATTGGTAACTGATGGTAGAATTCACCCAGCCAGAATTGAGGAAGTTGTTAAAAAGACAGAAAAACAAATTACTCAAGAAATTATAGAAGTTGGTAAAAGAACTGTTATAGATTTAGGTATTCATGGATTACATCCAGAGTTAATTAAAACTGTAGGTAGAATGAAATACCGTTCTTCTTATGGTCAGAATTTATTACAACACTCTCGCGAAGTTTCTAATCTTTGTGGTATTATGGCTGCCGAAATGGGAATTAACGCAAAGATGGCCAAAAGAGCTGGGTTACTACATGATATAGGTAAAGTACCAGATACAGAAAGCGAACTTCCGCACGCATTGTTGGGAATGCAATGGGCAGAAAAGTATGGCGAAAAACCAGAGGTCTGTAATGCTATTGGAGCACATCATGATGAAATAGAAATGAAGAGTTTAATTTCTCCAATTGTTCAAGTTTGCGATGCTATTTCTGGCGCAAGACCAGGAGCAAGACGTCAAGTTTTAGATTCATATATTCAGCGTTTAAAAGATTTAGAAAATATTGCGTTTGGTTTTACAGGAGTTCAAAAAGCGTATGCTATACAAGCAGGACGTGAATTGCGTGTTATGGTAGAAAGTACAAAAGTTAATGATGCTAAAGCTGCAGAATTATCATTTGGTATTTCTCAAAAAATACAAAATGATATGACCTATCCTGGGCAAGTTAAAGTAACTGTAATTAGAGAAACTAGAGCAGTAAATGTGGCTAAATAAAGGCTAATCTTATTCTTCACAAAGTAAGATTTTTATTGTTTACAGTGTATGAGTTTTCCCCCTTTGGGGGAATTAAAGGGGGCGTCTGGGATGGTAAGTTTCTACAACTTCTTTTAAATAACTTTTATCAAGATGAACATAAACTTCTGTGGTAGTAATGCTTTCGTGACCAAGAATTTGCTGAATTGCTCTTAAGTCTGCTTTGTTTTCAAGTAAATGAGTTGCAAAGGAATGTCGTAAAGTATGTGGACTTATTTTCTTTTTCAAATTAATTTTGATGGCTAAATCTTTTAAAATCATAAAAATCATTTGCCTTGATAAACTTTTACCTCGTCTGTTTAAAAAAATGATATCTTCAAAGCCTTTTTTAGGTTCTAAATGGCTTCTAATATCTTTTATGTAAAACAAAATATATTTTTGTGCAGTGTAATGAATGGGCACAAAACGTTGCTTATTTCCCTTGCCAAATACTCTTATAAAACCTTCGTCAAAAAATAAATCAGAAATTTTTAAATTGATGAGTTCGCTGACACGCAAACCGCAACTATACAAAGTTTCAATAATAGTTCTATTTCTTTCTCCTTGCGGATGACTTAAATCAATAGCAGAAATTAATTCATTTATTTCATCTTCAGATAAAGTATCTGGCAATTTTCTTCCAATTTTTGGGGTTTCAATTAAATCTGTAGGATTGGTTTGCCTGTAATCTTCAAAAACTAAATAATCAAAAAAACTGCGTAAACCCGATATAATTCTAGCCTGACTTCTAGTATTTACTTTTTTAGCAAGATCATAAATAAATTGTTGAATAGTGCTATCATCAATTAAAATAGGCGTAAGATTAATTTTATTTTTTTCAAGAAATAAAGTTAGTTTTTTTAAATCTCTAGAGTAATTATCAATTGTGTTTTTAGATAAACCTCTTTCTATTTTTAGATAAAGTTGAAAATCTTTAATTGCATTTTGCCATTTCATTGTGTAAAGTTAATAAATAAAAAAGCCATCCTAAAAAGGATGGCTTTCAATATAGTTTTATTTATTTTTACCAAGCATAACCAATAGATACGCCTAAAGAAGCTGTTGTAGAGTTTAAGCCTGCTAATTTATCACCACCAGTATTAAATCCTAAGCCAGCAAATACATCTAGAGCAAAATGCTCTCCAAAAATCCATTGATGACCAACTTCTCCTCCAATGCTAAAAACAGAAGCAGAAATTTTAGCATTGTCTTCTAAAGAAAAATAACCTAAACTTGGTCCTGCATGCCATCCTCTAATGGCTTCACCATCAAAGTAAAATCTATATTCAGCTCCAACACCTATTCCGGTGATATCAGCAACATTAAAATAAATACCTGAAACAGTTGCAGTTTGAGAATCACTTGTTGTAAATTCATAGCCAGCATTAGCTATTCCAAACGCCAGACCTAGCGGGTTTGCTTTAATAACATTTGACTGTGCGTTTGTAACATTGAATGCAAAAAATAACATTCCTAATACTAAAATTTTTTTCATAATTGTTTAAATTTTTAAATTATAGTATAAAAATATGAAAAAAAAAGATAATATTTACCTTTTAAATTATAATAATGAAACTAATAATTATTAACGGACCCAACCTAAATTTGTTAGGTAAAAGAGAACCAGAAATTTACGGTTCTAAAACTTTCGAAGATTTTTTTAAAGAACTTCAAAAAAAGTTTAAAAATGTAGCATTATCTTATTTTCAATCGAATATTGAAGGAGAAATTATAGATAAATTGCATGAAGTTGGGTTTAATTATGATGGTATTATTTTAAATGCAGCTGCTTACACACATACTTCTGTGGGAATTGCAGATGCAGTAAAAGGAATTGAAACTCCTGTTGTAGAATTGCACATTTCTAACGTACACGCTCGCGAAGAATTTAGACATCAAAGTTTTATTGCACCCAATGCAAAAGGTGTTTTGTTTGGTTTTGGATTAAAAGGATATGAATTGGCTATTCAAAGTTTTCTTTAGTTCTGAACTTGTTTTCTGAATCTTTTATTAAAAACCATTTACTTTTTTACAGTTTTAAAAGCATTTTAATATCTGAACGCTTGTAATGCGAATTTTCTTCTAAAGGAATTTCTTTAAAGCCTATTTTTTTATATAGATTTATTGCAGGAACTAGTTTTCTGTGCGAATATAAAGTGATGCTTTTCCAGTGTTGTTTTTTAGCAAACTCTATACAGAAATTCATTAATTTTAAACCAATTTTTAGACCTTGATATTTAGGTGAAACTGCCATTTTACTCAATTCAAAAAAAGTTTTTTGGTTGATGAGCGATACCACACCAACTATTTCATTGTTATATTTTGCGAAAAAGATAAATCCACCAGAATCTATTACATATTTTTTTGGATTGCTTAAAACTTTTTTATCATAAGGTTCTACATAGAAATACTTTTCTAACCAGGCTACATTTAAATCGTAAAAATGCGATGCAAGCTCTGGTTGATAAGCGATAATTTCAAAGTTTTCTATACCCATAGTAAATAGGTTGCATTAGGGATTACTTATACTTTAATATTTCTTTTGAAATCGTGAATGCTACGCATTTGACTAGGAAATCCTTTTTGTGAAGAATGAACAAAAAGATTGAAACATAAAGCCCGACTTTACTCCACTTTTTTTAGTGGAGTAAAGAAATGCCCCAATAAAATTAAATTTTAGTGTTGATAATTTGCATCATTTCATTTTCTAAAACAATTGTTTTTTGATAAATGTCTTCTGCTTTTGCTAAAATATTTTTTGCAAAATCTCTGTCTTTAATATCTTTTGCATTAATGCGAACATTAAAATAGGCGCCAGTAACAGCAGTTTTGGCACACAACACACCAACACCACTATCAGAAAGCGAATTTTGCAATCCGTTTTTCATCATTTCTAGCATCACTTCAATAGAATTGTAGGCGGTTTCCATTACTTTAAAAGGAATTTCTGTTGCATATTTTGTGGCATTTTCTATGGCTTGTTTTCTGATTTCAATTTCTTCAGGATTTGTTTTTGGCATTCTAAATCCGTCTATAATTTTGTTAAAAGCGTTGGTGTCTTCATCCACTAGAAACAAGAGTTCGTTTTTGTATTTTTGTCCTTTTTGAGCCCACTCAGAAAAGTATTCCCATTTATGGTCCCATCCTGCTTTATGAGCAGAAAGATTCGCCACCATTGTTCCGAGAGAAACGCCTAAAGCACCCACGTAAGCAGAGATGCTTCCGCCACCAGGCGCCATAGATTCTGATGCTGTTTCTTCGGCAAAATCGCTAACGGTAAAGTCTATTAATTTTTTATCCGCGTCAGAATTCATTACATATTCAATGATTCTTTCTTGTGGATTGAATGGTTTTAAATCGTCTAAACCTAAAGATTTTATGGCAATTTTTATTTTCTCGCTTTCGCTAATTCCTAAGGAACGTTGTTGTTTTATTAAGTAAAAATCTGCCGCATCTAACATTGCTTGTAGCGAAACCAAACCCACCAACTCAGAACCTGTAACTCGTAAACCACGTTTTGTTGCAGCTAAATCGGTTTCATAAAATGCTTCGTGCATAGAAGTAATAGTAATGTTGGTTAAGTTGTAAGAAATTTGTGCAATTCCGTATTCATCAATAAACCAGCCAATTCCTTTTACAGCTTTTAATTTTCCTAGAATTCTTTCTGGAACTCCATTTTTATCTAATACTTTTTTACCATCAACTAATTTTACACGTCCGTTTTCACGAATATCAAAAGCAATGGCGTTTGCTCTTCTTGTAGATGTTGAGTTTAAGTTTACATTGTATGCGATTAAAAAATCGCGTGCAGAAATTGCGGTTACTCCAGCAGAAATTGTTTTTTGGTTAAATGCAGATGGACCAAAATCTGGTTTCCATTCTGGTTTCGATAGCTTTTCTTTTAAACCTTCATATTCTCCTGAACGCACAGTTGCAAGGTTTTTTCTTTCATCAGAAGTAGCAGCATTTTCATAGAAGTAACCAGAAATTCCTAATTCTTCACCCACTCTTTTTCCTAATTGATGTGCGTATTTTGCAGTTTCATCCATAGAAATATTTGCAATTGGTACTAGCGGGCATACATCTGTTGCTCCAAATCTTGGGTGTTCGCCTGTTTGTTTGCTCATATCAATTAATTCTGCTGCTTTTTTAATTAAGCGAAAAGCGGCTTCAATAACGTTTTTTGGTTCACCCACAAAAGTGATAACGGTTCTGTTAGTTGCCTTACCAGGATCTACATCTAAAAGTTTTACACCTTCAACTGTTTTTACTACATTTGCAATGGTATTAATTTTGTTAATATCTCTTCCCTCACTTATATTAGGAACACATTCAATTAGTTGTTTTTTCATAATTTGATTTGTAATTTTATCAAATTTATAAAAAGAATTAATTAAATTTAATTTTAGATGTTAAAATATTTGATTTAATTATATTTGTTTTATCCCTATAATAATTATTTATGCAAAATGAAAAATGGCTTTTCGAAATAACTCCTAAGAAAAGCTTATTTAGTTTAAATTTAAAAGAAATATGGCAGTATAAAGACTTGTTGTTTTTGTTTGTAAAAAGAGATGTAGTTACTAAATATAAGCAAACTATATTAGGGCCTCTTTGGTATTTAATTCAACCACTTTTTACCTCTGTTATATTTACACTAATATTTAATAATATAGCAAATATTTCTACGAATACCATACCTTCTTTTTTATTTAATTTGGGTGGTATTACAGCTTGGAATTACTTTAAAGATTGTCTGACAGAAACTTCTGATACTTTTAAAAAAAATGAAGCAATTTTTGGTAAAGTTTATTTTCCAAGAGTGATTATGCCACTTTCTACTATATTTTCTAATTTATTAAAATTTGGTATTCAATTATTAATTTTTGTGGCTTTTTATATTTTTTATTTTATTAATGATAATATCGAATTTAGTTTTAGTTTAAACCTTTTGTATCTACCATTTTTGTTTTTATCTATGGGGATGTTAGGTTTAGGGCTTGGAATGATGATATCATCTATGGTAACAAAATATAGAGATTTAACGTATTTAGTTGCTTTTGGTGTTCAATTATTAATGTATTTATCTGCTGTAGTTTATCCTATTGAAGCAGCAAAAAGAGGTTTAAAAGAGTATCCTTTAGCAATAAAATTTATAGAGTACAACCCAATGACAACTGTTATAGAAAATTTTAGAAATATTGTTTTTCCTTCTATTGGTTCAGATGTGCAGTTTTATGATGTTGTTTATATGGTGTCAATTTCATTATTAGTCTTTATTCTTGGTTTAGCAATTTTTAATAAAACAGAAAAAACCTTTATTGATACAATTTAATATGAGTAAAGAAATCATTTTAAAAGTCGAAAATTTATCTAAACAATATCGTTTAGGAACTGTTGGCACAGGTACAATTAGTCACGATTTAAATCGGTTTTTAGCAAAAATTAGAGGTAAAGAAGATCCGTATTTAAAAATTGGGGAATCTAATGATAGATCTTCAAAAGGAAAATCTGAATATGTTTGGGCTTTAAAAGATATTAATTTTGAAGTAAAAAGAGGAGAAGTTTTAGGGATTATTGGTAAAAATGGTGCAGGTAAATCTACGCTTCTAAAAATTTTGTCTAAAGTTACAGGTCCTACAACTGGTTCAATAAAATCTAATGGTAGAATTGCTTCATTATTAGAAGTTGGTACAGGTTTTCATCCTGAAATGACAGGGAGAGAAAATGTTTTTTTAAATGGCGCTATTTTAGGAATGACCAAGAAAGAAATTTCTGATAAACTTGATGAAATTGTTTCTTTTTCGGGATGTGAACGCTATATAGATACACCTGTAAAACGTTATTCTAGTGGAATGACAGTACGTTTGGCTTTTGCGGTTGCAGCACATTTAGAACCCGATATTTTAATTGTTGATGAAGTTTTAGCTGTTGGAGATGCAGAGTTTCAAAAAAAAGCTATAGGTAAAATGCAAGATATTTCTGGAAATGATGGTAGAACAGTTTTATTTGTGAGTCATAATATGTCTGCAATTAAGAACCTATGTACTAGAGGAGTGGTGTTAGATAAAGGTGAAATTTCTTTTCAAGGAAGCTCAAAAGATGCCGTTGCTTTTTATCTTAATGAGGCAAAAACAAATTCAAAAATGCCAGTTTTATTAAGAAAAGATAGGGGAGGAAATGGATTAATTAAGTTTACAAATATTGAAATTTATAATAGTAACTTAAAGAAAACTACAGAATTCATATCTGGCGAAAAAATAAAAATAAAACTTTATTTAAAATATTTTACAAATAGTATAGATATAAAGAAAGTTGTTTTTGGTTTAGTAATCTGCAATTTGAAGGAAGTTAAAGTAGCAGATTTTTATTCTGATGAAATGAATTTTATTTTAGACTCTAAAAATGAAAAAGTAGAGTTGAATATAGATAGTTTACTTTTAAGAGGTGGTGAGTACTCAATAACTTTGGTGGTTCAACAAAACGATGGAGTTCCTCAAAAATTAGATTTAATTCATAATGCCATCACTTTTAAAGTTTTTCCTAACGATTTTTGGTGTTCTGGTAAAATTACAAGAGCAACAAATGTTGCTTTGTTAAATGGAAGTTTTACAACTTAATATTTTGTAATGAAAGATAGGGAAGAATTAATGAGTTTTTTGCTTTATTTAGAGAAAACTTACAAAGTAGAATCGTGGAAAGTAAAAGAGATATGTGTTTGGCCTTATCTTAGAAACAAGCTTTATTTTTTAATTTCAAATGAAATAGAAACTCATAAAAGAGAAAAATTAGTAATAAAGAGTCATAAAATAGTTAACAATAACAAAATAGTAAAACTTTATAATTCTATTAAGGGTTATTTTAAGTTATTAATTTTTTTTTCAAATTTAAAGAAAAAAAAATATTTATTTTTTGAAGCAAATACTCATAGAGTAAACTATAAGAATAAATCGTATAATAAATTTTTTGATACAATTATTGATCAATGTAGTATTATTAATAACTCTTATGTCTTTGATTACTATTTAGAAAAAAAAGATTTAGATTTATATAATAAAAAAATAAGATTTAACCTTTTATGTATAATTGAAAACTATAAAAGATTTTCAAAATTGTTTAGTCGAAAAAAAAGAGATTTTCAAATCGATTTTAAAGGGTATAATGATTTTCTTTTAGAATTTAAAAAGTATAATTTTTCGCCACAATTTTATAATAATATTTCAAAAGAGAATGTATGTTATTCTGTGTCAAAAATTGATGAGTTATCATTATTTTTAACAAAAATTTTTAAAAAAATATCACCTAAAGAAATTTTTATTTTATGCTATTATAATTCGTTATTAACTTATGCTATTGTTTTAGCTTCTAATAGATTAAATTTAAAACTTACAGAAATGCAGCATGGCCCTCAAACTAAAATACAGTCTGCATATTCAAATTGGAAAAAAGTTAATGACAACAATTTTAAGTTACTTCCAAGAAATTATTGGAACTGGGATGTTGAAAGTAAAAGTAATATAAATAATTGGTCTAAAAAAACAACATCATTTAACGCATTTGTAGGAGGTAATATTTGGGTAGAATATTGGAGTAAAAAAAGAAACATACTTAAGTTCAGTAACTATATTTTGTATACACTTCAATCATTATCTATAGACTTACTTTTTCCAAAGAGTATTATAAATTTGATAAAAGAATGTGATTATTTATGGATGATTAGACTTCATCCAAGGCAATTAAATAATAAACAAAAAATTCTTTCATTTCTAAAAGATAATGGTGTTCTTAAAAAAGTAAACATAGAGCAAGCAACAAATTTACCTTTACCTTTATTAATGCAAAATTGTATTTTAAATATAACTCATTATTCTGGTACTGTTAACGAAGCAGTTTTAGTAAATAAAAAGTCAATTTTATTAGATACTTTAGGTGTATCATGTTTTACCAATTTTATAAACCAAGGAAAAGCTATATATATACCACCTAAAGAATTATCTAAAGAATCCATAGAACATATTATATCTTTATCTAAAAAAAATAAAAATAAAAAAAGTGCTTTAGAAGTAAATTATTTAGAATATTTTAATAATAAATGATAAAAAGTAAGTTAATAAAAATAGCTAATCTAATTTATAGAATTGGTAAAAACAATAAAAATTCTATAATAAGTAAAGATTGTGAAATTACATCAGATGCTAAAATTGAAAATAGTGTTCTGTTTGGAAATGTTACAGTTGGTAACAATACTTATATAAATAATCTAAAAGCAAGTGGTAAAGTAACAATATGTGAAAATTGTAAAATAATTGGAGGGATTGTAGAAATTTATGGTAATGTTAGTATAAATAGATTTTCTTCAATAAATGGACCAAATACAGCCATTGTGTCAAAAATTAATAATATAGAAATTGGTAAATATTGTTCAATAGCAAGAAACGTACTAATACAAGAATATAATCATAGTTACCAAAACCCATCAACTTATTATATTAACAGAAATTTTTTTAATAAAGACGTAAAAAATGATATTTCGTCAAATGGGAGTATTATTATTAAAAATGATGTTTGGATTGGTGCAGGAGTAACAGTACTTTCTGGAGTTACAGTAGGTAATGGAGCAGTACTTGCTGCTAATTCTGTAATTACAAAAGATGTGCCAGATTATGCAATTGTAGGCGGTAACCCAGCTAAAATAATTAAGTATCGTTTTAATAAAGAACTTATATCTGAATTAAAAAAAATTAAATGGTGGGATTGGAGTAATGAAAAAATGAAAAAAAATAAAACTTTTTTTGACGGAAATTTAAATTTTAAAAAAATATCAAATATTAAAGAATGAGTAATTTGGTTTCAATCTTAATGCCTGTTTATAATCGTTCTGAGATAGTTTTAGATACTTTAAAAAGTATTCAAAACCAAACTTATAAAAATTGGGAATGTATTATTATAGATGATCATTCTACAGATACTACAATTAAAGTTATATCTAGATTTATAAAAAAAGATTGTAGATTTCAGCTTTATAAAAGACCAAATAGTTTATTAAAAGGAGCAAATTCTTGTAGAAATTATGCTTTTACCAAATCTAAAGGAGATTTTATTCAATTATTTGATAGTGATGATTTATTAGACCTAAATTTTCTTAAATTAAAAATAAATAAATTTTTTGATTACCCTAATTCTGATGCAATTTTATGTGGATTCAAATTTTTTGAAGGAGAAAAATGGATTACAAATAAAAAGTGGAATTTTGAAGATAAAGAAAACCTTTTTAAAAGGTTTTTATTAAAAGAAAAAGTATTAAATGGTGTAGTTTTTTTATGGCGAAAAGCTATTTTTAAAAACCTACATTTTAATGAAAACCTAACAAGAGCACAAGATTTAGATTCAATTTTTAGAATTATGTCTTCTAATAATTTTTGTTTCGAAATTATTAGTAAAGAATTAATTCATATAAGGCTACATAGTAACTCAATTACAGGAAATTTTGGTAAAGGAAATTTAGAGGACATAAATAGCGAAGTTTCTGTTAGATATAACATTTTAATTAATAACCCATTTCAGAATGAAGTAAAAGTTCAAAAAAGACTTGTATTTTATTATCTTAATACCATAAAAAAATATTTAGAAAACAGTTATTTTAATTCTTTTTTTAAAGTGCTTTTTAAAAGTAAAAAGATTTCTTTTGTTTTAAAAATAAAACTTTTTTTTATTGCTCTTTTACATGTTTTTTTTAGAAGAGGATTATCATTTTATTCCAAAAAAATAAAGTATTTACAATGAAAATCTTATTTGTAGCAATGCCTTCTATTCATTTTATAAGATGGATTGAAAACTTAAAAGAAACTAATTACGAGTTCTTTTGGTTTGACATTTTAGATAGAAAAGAGTTAAATACATCATTAAATGTTCACAAAATAATTAATTGGAAAAAAAGAAAATTGCCATATATAAAAGGTGAATATTCTTTAATGAAAAAGATTCCTAATCTATACCAAAAAGTTCAACCATTTCTAGAAGTAACAATTCAAGAGGCTTTTTTAAAAACTATTAAAGAAGTAAAACCAGATATTGTACATAGTTTTGAGATGCATAATTGTACAATACCAATATTGGATGTTATGAACAAAAATTTAAATATTAAATGGATATATTCTTGTTGGGGAAGTGATTTGTTTTACTATAAAAATATAAAGAAAAAGAAAAAAAACATTCAAACTGCACTCAATAGAATAAATATAATGCATGCAGATTGTAATAGAGATTTTATAATTGCAAGAAAACTTGGGTTTATTGGTGAAACAACAGAAGTAATTCCTGGTGGTGGAGGTTATAAAATTAAAGAAATACAGAAATACTCTAAGCCTTTTAAAGAAAGAAATATAATATTGGTAAAAGGATATGAGCATAAATTTGGAAAAGCTATTAATGTTTTAAAAGCTTTACAAAAAATTAAAGATTTAAAAGGTTTAAGTATTTGTGTTTTTGCCTCCCATAAAAAAACATTAGATTATATTAAAGATAATAATTTACCTTTTCAAACATATAGCAGAAACGAGTTGTCTCATAAGCAAGTTTTAGAACTAATGGGAAAAACAGCTATTTATATTGGCAATAGTATTTCAGATGGTATACCTAACACGCTTTTGGAGGCTATTATTTTAAATACCTTTCCAGTTCAAAGTGATGCTGGTGGAGCAACATCAGAATTAATAAATAATGAAGAAAATGGAGTTGTTATATTACATCCAGAAAATATTACATATATTAAAACTTTACTAGAAAAAACATTAAAAAATTTCGATCAGAAAATGTTTAATAAAGTATCTATGTTAAATATTTCTATAAGCTTTAAAAAGCTGAGTTATTTGGTAAATAATAAAAAAATTATAAAAATTTACGATAATTGTTTTAATAATGAGAGTAGGTAATAACCCACAAAGAAATAAAAAAACTTATCAAGAAGATAAGTTTCATCAAATAATAATGCCTGTTTATATACCCAATAATAGTGATTATTATAAAGATAGTTTTCTAATTTTCAAATTTTCTATTCAATCAATTTTAAAAACAATTCATAAAAATACATTTATAACAATTGTTAATAATGGTAGTTGCAAGGAAGTAGTAGATTATATTAATCATTTATTCGAAAATAAATTAATAGACGAAGTTATTCATACCAAAAACATAGGAAAAGTTAATGCAATAATAAAAGGTATAAAAGGTCATCGTTTTTCGTTAATAACTGTTACAGATGCAGATGTGTTGTTTTTAAATAACTGGCAAACTGAATCTTACAATATTTTTTCTGCGTATAAAAAAGTTGGAGCTGTATGTACAACACCTTCTTCTCGTTCACTTTTTTCAGATACTTTTAATATTTATTTTGATGCACTTTTTTCAAAAAAGCTAAAATTTAGATCGGTTGTTAATAAAAAAGCATTGCAATGTTTTGCTAAAAGTGTTGGCAACCCAAAATTTTACACAAAAACTCAATTAAATAAAATTTTAACTATTAAAAGAAATAATATTATAGCCGTAATTGGAGGAGGTCATTATGTATCTACATTTAGAGCTGATATTTTACAAAAGAACAGCATTAATTCATTAGATTTTTTGTTAGGAGGTAACACTGTTCAAGAATTTTTAGATATCCCTGTAGTTAGAAAAGGTTATTGGAAACTCTCAACTTATGATAATTATACATATCATATGGGGAATGTGTTTGAAATATGGATGGAAAAAACTTTTAAAAAGCTAAAAAATAATAATCAATTAGACATTAAATTAAATTTGCACAAAGAAATAAACCAGTCAAAATTTATGAATTTTCTTAAAAATAAATTATTTAAAAAAATCTTATTAAGAAAATTCCTAAAAGATTTTTTTTTAATAAAAAAAGGATTAACAAAAAAAGAATTAAAAGATTATATTTAGTTGAAAAAAGTTAACACTATTATTGTATCTCAATTTCCATTGCCTTATCATAAAATAGGTAGTTGGACTAATATGTATGATTTTTTTCTAAATCAAACTCATCAAATAAATACTATTATTTGTAAAAAGCCATATAAAAAATATAAAAATATTTATTACAGTTTAGTACCAAAAAATAATGCTTTTAAAATAATTAATTTTATTAAAAACACCCATAAGTACGAATATTTATATTCTTTAAAGAAAGTGCTTAAAAGCAATGATAAGGCTGTTATACAGATTATTGATGATTTTAATTTATTAATTGAAATTGATGATTATTTAAATAAAAACAAAAAAAGAAAAAATTATTACCTTCAGTTTTTTTATCATGGATATGCACCAGTTCATCTAAAAAAAAGTGTTAATTTAATAGATGAATTTATTTTATTAACTGACGATAGTTTAAATGAACATAAAAACAATAAACAATATGCAAAAATTGTAAAAAAGTTTTCTGTTCTAAATAATGGGATTGATACAAATGTTTTTTTTCGTTTGAGTGAAAACGAAAGAAAAATAAAACGATTTAATAGAGAAATAAATGATAAAACAATTTTTGTTTGGTGCTCAAAAGATAATCCTAAAAAAGGATTAGACCTTATTCTAAATGCTTGGAAAAGTATTTATAAAAAAGAAATGAAAATGGAATTATGGGTTATTGGAAGCAAAAGAGAAATTAATCAAAAAGGAGTTAAAAATTTAGGAATATTGCCAAATAAAGAGTTACCTGATTACCTACAATTATCAGATTGTTATTTATTTCCAACTCTTTGTTTAGAAGGTTTTGGCTTATCGTTAATAGAAGCTTTAAATTGTGGTAATTATTGTATAGCTTCTGAGATAGGAGGAGTTTCAAATGTTTTAAAAAACGGAGAATTAGGTAAGCTAATAAAAGAACCATATATAATTACTAATTGGCAAGAAGCTATATTAGATTTTTTAAAAAATAAAGACCAGTATAGAAAAAATAACAAAAAACAAAAATTTTATTCAATTGAGAATTGGTGTAATAAAATGAGTACAATTATTTTGGAAGCTAAGAAGAAATTAAATGATTAATTTTTATAATAGATTATGTTATTTAATTCAGTAGAATTTTTAATTTTTTTTCCAATTGTATTTTGTATATATTGGTTTTTTCTTAATAAAGATTTTAAGAAACAAAATGTTTTAATTTTATTATCTAGCTATTTTTTTTATTCTTGGTGGGATTGGAGGTTTCTTTTTTTAATTCTTTTTAGTACAATAGTAGATTTTTTAATAGGTAAAAAATTATATAATGAAAAAAGTAAGTTAAAAAGAAAAAGACTTTTACTACTAAGTTTAATTTCAAATTTAGGATTACTTACTATTTTTAAATACTCAAATTTCTTTTTAGAAAGCTTTGTAGATGCTTTTTCTTTTTTTGGCGAAAAGATAAATATAGATAGAATAGATATAATACTCCCTGTTGGTATTAGTTTTTACACTTTTCAAACATTAAGTTATACCATTGATATTTATAACAAAAAAATTAAGCCAGAAGAAAACTTTATATCATTTGCATCATTTGTAAGCTTTTTTCCTCAATTAGTTGCTGGTCCAATAGAAAGAGCATCTAATTTGTTACCACAGTTTAAAATAAAAAAACAATTCACATACTTTAATGGAGTAGTTGGTTTAAGACAAATCTTATGGGGACTTTTTAAAAAAGTAGTAATTGCTGATAATTGTGCAGAATATGTAAATATAATATTTAACCATTATTCAGATTATAACGGAAGTACATTATTTATAGGTGCATTCTTCTTTTCATTTCAAATTTATTGTGATTTTTCAGGATATTCAGACATTGCTATTGGTCTTTCAAAGTTATTGGGTTTTAATTTAAAACAGAATTTTAGATACCCATATTTTTCTAAAGGGATAGTAGATTTTTGGCGTAGATGGCATATTTCTCTTTCTACTTGGTTTAGAGATTATTTGTATATTCCTTTAGGAGGAAGCAAAGGAAATAAACTAAAGAGAATAAGAAATATTTTTGTTATTTTTATTGTAAGCGGTTTTTGGCATGGAGCAAATTGGACATTTGTTTTATGGGGTTTCTTTAACGCTGTTTTATTTTTACCTACCGTTTTTATGCCAAAGAAACTACTAGTAAAATCATTTTTTATAGATTTTCTTAGAATAATTAATACATTTATAATTATTACTTTATTATGGGTTTTCTTTAGATCTGAAAATATTGAACAAGCATTTAGTATTTTTAATAAAATATTTTCAGTGTCTTTCTTTGAATTACCACAAATTAGGCAAAAAGCTATTTATTTTTTAATTTTATTTTTAATTGTTATAGAATGGTATGGTAGAAAAGATTTTTTTGCTATCGAAAAAATTGATGAAAAAATGAACAAACCAATAAGGTGGTTATTTTACTCATTTATAGTGTTCCTAATAGGAATGTATAAAGTAACAAATGAAACACCTTTTATATATTTTCAATTTTAATGAAAAAATTTATATACTCTTTTTTTAGTTTTGTATTTATAACCTTAATTTTATATGTTATGATAATTATAATTTGGGGTGAAGTTATGCCAAATTTTATGCTAAAGAATGTTAGAGGTAATAATGTTGATAAAGGTTTTTTAGGATTAAAAATAAATGAGGTAAAAGAATTAGACCAGATAGATATCTTATTTATTGGTTCCTCTCATTCATATAGGAGTTTTGATCCTCGAATTTTTAAAAATCAAAATATTAAAACTTTTAATTTAGGATCTAAAGCACAGAGTCATATTCAAACAGAAATTCTACTAAAAAAATATGCTAAAAAATTAAAACCTAAACTTGTAGTTTATGAAGTTTATATGGGTATTTTTTTAGTAGATGGAGTAGAATCTGGGTTAGATTTATTATCTAATGGTATTGTAAATGAAGATTCTTTTAAAATGGTTTACCAGTCAAAGAGTTTAAAATTATATAATACATTTATTTACAATTACTACTTAAAAAAAACAGGTAAACTAAAAACAACAACATCAACAAAATTATATCAAGATACATATATTAAGGGAGGTTATGTAGAGAAAGAATTAAAATTTTATAAACCAGAAAAAGAAAATAGTATTGTTTTAAAGATAAATAATGAACAAGAAAAAGCTTTTAATAGAAACATCTCTTTTTTAAAAAAGAACAGTATAAATTATGTTTTAGTACAAACACCTATAACAAAAAATTTATACTCATCTTTTATTTATAAATCTAATTTTGATAGTATTATGAATTCAAACGGATTGTATAAAGATTTTAACAAAGAATCTTCATTAATAGATACCATACATTTTTATGATTCAAATCATTTAAATAAATTAGGAGTAAGAATTTTTAATAATAGTTTTATCAACTTTTTAAAATCTAATAAATTTATAATAAAATGAAAATTATAGCAGAAATAGCACAAGCACATGATGGCAGTTTAGGTATTTTGCATTCTTATATAGATGCAGTTTCAAAAACAGGAGTAGATGCTATAAAATTTCAAACTCATATTGCAGAAGCAGAAAGCAGTATTTATGAACCTTTTAGAGTTAAATTTTCTAAGCAAGATAAAACTCGTTATGATTATTGGAAAAGAATGGAGTTTACCTTAGAGCAATGGAAAGAAATAAAAAAACATTGTGATGAAGTTAATCTAGAATTTATGAGCTCTCCTTTTAGTAATGCTGCAGTTGACTTGTTAGAAAAAGTAGGAGTAAAAAGATATAAAGTAGGTTCTGGTGAAGTAAATAACTTTTTATTGTTAAATAGAATTGCACAAACAAAAAAGCCAGTTATTATTTCCTCAGGTATGAGTTCTTTTGATGAATTAGATAAAACAGTAGCATTTTTAAAAAGTAAGAATGTAGAATATTCAATTTTGCAATGCACAACTGCTTATCCTACAAAACCAAAACAATATGGTTTAAATGTTATAAAAGAGCTAAAAGAAAGATATATGGTTCCAGTAGGTTTTTCAGATCATTCTTCATCTATAGAAGCTTGTATAGCTGCAACCGCTTTAGGCGCAGAAATTCTTGAAGTTCACGTTGTGTTTAATAAAGATATGTTTGGTCCAGATGCAAAATCGTCCTTAACCTTAGAAGAATTAACACAGTTAACAAAAGCAGTAAAAAAAATAAGTATTTCGCTTAAAAAACCAATAAATAAAAATGATAACTTACAATTCTCTGAATTAAAAAACATATTTGAAAAATCTCTGTCTATAAACAAAAACCTTAAAAAAGGACATATTTTAACTTTTTCAGATTTAGAAGCAAAAAAACCAAAAGGATATGGTATTTTAGCTAATGAGTATGAGAGAATCCTAGGAAAAAAAATAAATAGAGATTTATGTCAGTGGGATTTTCTTAACTTCCAAGATTTAACAGATTAATAATATGCCTATTAAAAAAATATGTGTAGTTGTAACTGCAAGACCTTCATATAGTCGTATAAAAACGGCTTTAACTGCCATTAAAAATCATCCAAAATTAGAATTACAATTAGTCATAGCTGGTTCTGCTTTATTAGGTAGATATGGTAATGCTGTAGATTTTATTGAAAATGATGGTTTTATAATATCTGAAAAAGTCTTTATGGTTTTAGAAGGTGAAAATCCAACATCTATGGCAAAAACTACGGGTTTAGGAGTTATGGAATTAGCAAATGTTTTCTATAAATTACAACCAGATGCTGTAATTACTATAGCAGATAGGTTTGAAACAATTGCGACTTCAATTGCTGCATCTTATCAAAATATACCATTAATCCATATTCAAGGCGGAGAAGTTACTGGTAATATAGATGAAAAAGTGCGTCACGCTAATACAAAATTAGCAGATTTACATCTAGTAGCTTCAGAAGATGCTAAAAATAGAGTTGTCAAAATGGGAGAAAACCCTGCTATGGTTTTTAACACAGGTTGTCCATCCATAGATTTAGCAAAAGAAATAAAAGAAACCCCAAAATTAGATTTTGATCCACTTCAAAAATATGGAGGAGTTGGAGAACAGATTAATTGGAAGCCTGGTTATTTAGTTGTAATGCAGCATCCTGTTACAACAGAATATAGTTCTGCCAGAAAAGATGTTTTAAAAACCTTAGAAGCAATTTATGACCTAGATATACCAACTTTTTGGTTTTGGCCAAATGTTGATGCAGGGTCAGACGGAACTTCTAATGGAATTCGATCTTTTAGAGAAAATATAAAACCTAAAAACATTCATTTTTTTAAAAATATGCAACCTAACGATTTTTTAAAATTATTGGTAAATAGTAAATGCTTAATAGGTAACTCTAGTGTAGGTGTTAGAGAATGTTCTTATTTAGGTGTGCCAGTAGTTAATATTGGTAGTCGTCAAAATAGAAGACAAAGAGGTTCAAATATTATTGATGCTTTATATGACAAAACAGATATTATTAATGCAATAAAAAATAGATTAGAAACAACAGATATCGTTTCAGAAAATATTTATGGAGATGGCAATTCTGGTGAAAAAATAGCAGAAATTATTGCAAACACAGATTTTACATTTCATAAAACAATTATGTATTAATGAAAGTTTTAGGAATAATACCAGCAAGAGGAGGTTCTAAAGGTGTCAAAAATAAAAATATTAGAATATTAAACGGAAAACCTTTAATAAGCTATGTAATTTCTGCAGCAAAAAAAAGTACATATTTAACTGATTTTATTGTGTCTTCAGATAGTAATCAGATTATTGATGTTGTTAAAAAATTAGAATGTAAATTTCATAAAAGATCCAAAATAAATGCTACAGACAAGGCGAAAATTGAACCAGTAATATTAGAAGTGTTAGAATATTTAAAAGAAGATTATGATATTATAGTATTATTGCAACCAACAGCTCCTGCAACTTGTGCAAAAGACATAGATGATGTCATAAAAATGTTTTATGAAGATGATGAAACAAATTGTGTGGTTTCTGTTGTAGAGCTTTCAGATGTACATCCAGCAAGAATGTATATAATAAAAGATAATTACCTTTCTTCATTGCAAAAAGAAAATGAAAAAAAAAGAAGGCAAGATTTGCCTCCTGTATACCTAAGAAATGGCTGTATATATGCTGTTAAAACAAAAGACTTCTTAAAAAATAAAAAGTTAATTTTAGATAGCAAAAAACCATTTATTATGCCAGAAGAAAAATGGATTAATATTGATACTGAAAGAGATTTAATAGTAGCAGATGCATTATTAAAATCTTTAAATCTTTAAATTTAGTAAATGATTACAAATATTTCTGGTATAACAAAATTAACACAAGAGGCTCATAATATATTATCTAAAGTAGCTTCTATTAATTATGTTAATATTACTTCAGAAAAAAAACTTAAAGAATGTTTACAAAATTGTGATGTTTTTTGGTTTAGGCTTAATCATAAATTAACAAAAAATATTTTAGAAACTGCTAAGTGTAAATATATACTTTGTGCAGTAACAGGTTTAGATCATATAGATTTAGAATTTTGTAAGAAAAAAAACATATCAGTTATTAGTTTAAAAGGAGAAACTGAGTTTTTAAAAGAGGTTAGAGCTACTGCAGAACACTCTTTTGGGTTAATGTTAGCATTAATAAGAAAGTCTAAATCTGCCTTTTTGCATTCAGAATCTTATCAATGGAACAGAAATTTATTTCAAGGAGAAGAATTATATAAAAAAAAGATTGGAATTTTAGGTTTAGGTAGGTTAGGTAAAATTACTGCTGATTATGCTAAAGCCTTTGGTATGAACGTGTTTTATTATGATAAAATTGATAATAAAGACACCCATTTTGTAAGATGTGAAACTATAGAAGAACTAGTGTCAAAAGTAGATATTTTATCTATTCATTTAACATATGATTATTCCACTCAATTTTTAATAAATAATTCAGTTTTAGAAAAAATTAAAACTAGTTTGTATATTGTAAATACCTCTAGAGGAGGAGTTGTAAATGAAGATGATATTCTTAAACATCTAAAATCAGGTAAAGTAAAAGGATATGCAACCGATGTTTTATATAAAGAACCAGAAGTAAAGAATAATAAATTAATTACTTACGCTAAAGAAAATGAAAATGTTATAATTACACCACATATTGCTGGTTATACAAGAGAGTCTATTGAAAAAACTGAAATTTTTATAGCAAAAAAAATACTACAAATTTTTAAAAATATATAAAATGGCTGAATGGAATTATTGGTCTGAAAGAAATTATTATCAGAAAGAATTAAGCGAAAGAGCTAAAGGTTTAAAAGATGAAATGGAAGCTGCTAAACATATTTCTGATATAATTAGAAACAAATCTAAAGAACAAAACAGTATCTTAGATGCTGGCTCTGGCCCAGGACATTTTATATTAAGTTTACAAAAAAAAATAAAAAATGATTTTAAATATTTAGGTGTAGATATTACTCAAGAACACGTTTCTGATGGAAATAAAATTTTTAAAAATAACCCTAATTATAATTTTATTTATGGAGATGTAAGAGAGTTACCAGTAGAAGACAATATGTTTGATATTGCAATTTGCTCAAATACAATTCCGCATATACCAAATGTATGTAAAGCAATTAGAGAATTAGTTAGAGTTTCTAAAAATGATGTTTTTATAAGAATGCTAATTGGTAATGAAATTTTAATAACAAAAAAAGCATTAACAAAAACTTTAGATGATAATTGTGAACTTACTTCATTTATGTATGTTAATATTTATACAGAAGATTTCATAAAAAAAGTGGTTGGAGATTCAGGAAGTGTTATAATTTATGAAGACTCTTTTGATGAAGAAAAAATAGAAAAACATTATCAAGAGCAAAGTAAAATTGCTGGAAAAAATATTGCAACAAGAATTATTAACGGTACACAATTTAAAGGACATTTAATGCTTCCTTGGAAAATTGTACACATAAAGAAATATTAATTTTGAGGATTTTATTTTTAGTTCCTGACGGAGTTGGTATAAGGAATTATTTATATTCTAGTTTAACAAAAGAACTAGTTTTAAATGGTTTTGAAATACAATTATATCATAAAATTTCTCATTCAGCAATTAAAGAGATAGAATTTGCCTGCCCAAATATTATAATAAAAAAGAAAGAATTACCTAATTTAAAAGAAAATTTTCAATTAAGATTATTAAGAGAATCTTCTGCTTTTGCAAGGTTGATATTTTTTTCTAAATCTTTAGAAAACAAATCAATAAAATATTTTTGGGGTAAAAACCCTAAATCATTTAAGTTAAAAGTATTTTACGCTCTTTGTAAGATTGTAGGTAGAGTATTGTCTTTAAATTATAATTTAATTAGAGCTTCTGAAAAAAAATATGAAGATTTAACCAAATCAACTCAGGCATATAAAAATGCAATTAAAGATTTAGATGAATTAAAGCCAGATTATATTATTAACTTACACCAAAGAGCACCAATAACAACACCTGTTTTATTAGCCGCTAAAGATTTAAATATTAAGAATAGTACAGTAATTTTTTCATGGGATAATGTACCAAAAGGGAGATTAATTTGCAGACCTCAATCATATTTTGTTTGGTCTAAATTAATGAAAAAACAATTGTGTTTGTTATATAAAGAAATTCATCCTAAAAATGTTTTTGTAGTTGGTTCTCCTCAATTTGAATTCTATAAAAAAGATGAATTTAAATTAACAAAAGAAAAATTTTTTAAACATTATAATTTAGATATAAAAAGAAAAACTATTTGTTTTTCTGGAGATGATATTATGTCATCTCCTTATGATCAAGATTTTTTAGATGATTTATGCTGCTCACTTTTAAACTTTGAAAAGAATGATAGGCCACAAATTATTTTTAGAAGATGTCCCGTAGATTTCAGCTCAAGATTTGATGTTGTTCTAAAAAATCATAAAGATATAATTACGGTAATAAATCCAGATTGGCGAGTTGAAAAAGAATCAGAAAAGAATTCATTTTCATTAATCTACCCGTCAATTAATGATCTTAAATTACTGGTTAATACCTGTTTACATTCAGATTTGGTAATTAATTTGGGTAGCACAATGGCTCATGATTTTGCTGTTTATAATAAACCTTGCTTGTATTTGAATTACAATCCAAAAAAAGATAAAACTTGGTCTGTAGAAAAAATTTATAAGTTTGAACATTTTCAAAGTATGAATGGAATAGATGCTGTTGGTTGGGTTAATAGCAAGTCAGATTTTTTTCCACTTGTTAAAAGAGCTTTAAAAGAACCAAATACAATTGGAAAAGAAAGATCACTATGGTTGCAAAAGATTATTAATCATCCAATAGAAAATAATTCAAAAAAACTCGCTAAAAAAATAATAGAAGAATGCACATCTGTTTCTTAACTAGTGAATATCCTAAAAAAGAAACCTCGCAAGGAGGTATAGGAAGTTTTGTTAAATTTCTAGCTGAAAATTTATCAAAAAGAAATATTGATGTAAGTGTAATTGGAATTAATAATAGTTTTATTGATGAATTTTCATCAGAAGGAAAAATAAATATTTATAGACTAAGAAAATCTAAATGGAAAATTGCAAAGTTTTATGATCATAGTAAAAGAATTCTTAAGGTAATAGATCATATAAATAAAAAAAATGTAATAAATATAATTGAAGGAAGTGAACTTAATTTTGCTTTTTTTCCTAAAAACACGTATTATAAAAAAGTAATAAGATTGCATGGAGGTCATTATTTTTTTTCTTCAGAAATGGGAAAAAGTGTTGCTTTATGGAAAGGATACCAAGAAAGAATATCTTTTAAAAAGGCTGATTTTTTTGTAGCGGTAAGTAAATATGTTGGTAATAAATCAAAAAAATTACATAAGCATAACTTTAACTATAAAGTAATATATAATGGAATTCAATTAAAAAAGTTTTATAAAAGCAATCCTTTAAAAGAAAAAAAAGGAAAAATTGTTTTTATTGGAACAGTTTGTGAAAAAAAAGGAATTGAGAAATTAATTTTATCTTTTAAAAAATTAAAAAAGGAATATCCATATATACATTTAGAAGTTATAGGGAGAGATTGGAAAGAAGAAGGAAAAATATCTTATACAAATTATCTAAAACAAAAGTATGCTACTATAATTAATAATGGAGTAACTTTTAAAGGAGCTGTACCTTATGAAAAAATACCAGAAATAATTGAAAGTGCAGAGGTTTGTGTATATCCATCTTTATCAGAATCTTTTGGATTAACTATAATAGAGGCAATGGCAATGGGCAAAGCAGTGGCAGTTAGCAATATTCCTCCTTTTAAAGAAATCGTTAATGATAGTGAATCTGCTTTATTTTTTAATCCTTTTGATATTTTGAGTATTAAAAAAACAATTAGCAAATTATTAAGTAATGATTCTTTAAAAGAATCTTTAATAAAAAAAAGTAGAGATTATATTTTGTATAAATTTGATACTAATAAAATAGTTGAAAAAAATATTGATTTTTATAAATCTATAATATAATAAAATTGAAGTTTTTAATAGTTTCTCACGCAGTTCATAAAAAAGAATCTAATTTAATATACGCTTATGAACCATTTGTAAGAGAAATGAATTTATGGTCAAAATATGTAGATGAAATTAGTATTGTTGCTCCAATTTCTAAAGAAAAAATAAATAGAATAGAAACAAATTATTTGCATTCAACAATATCCGTTTCTAAAATTCCTGCCTTTAATATTCTTACTTTAAGGAATAAACTATTTTCTTTTTTTTTAATTCCAATAATAATTTTTAAACTTTTTAAATCTATGATATGGGCAGACCATATTCATCTAAGATGTCCAGGAAACATTGGTTTATTAGGTTGTTTTGTTCAAATTTTATTTCCCTTTAAGAACAAAACAGTAAAATATGCTGGTAATTGGGATCCTAATAGTAAACAACCTTTAAGTTACAGAATTCAAAAGTGGATTCTTTCTAATACTTTTTTAACCAAAAACTGTAAAGTTTTGGTGTATGGAAAATGGAAAAATCAATCTAAAAATATAATTCCTTTTTTTACGGCTTCTTATCATAAAAATGAAATTAAAGAAATAACGAAAAAAGAGTTATCAAAAAAAATAAAATTTATTTATGTTGGCGCTTTTTCTAAAGGAAAACAACCAATACTTAGCGTAAAAACTATTCAAAAATTATTGTCTAAAAATTATGACGTACAGTTAGATATGTATGGTAATGGTAAAGAATTTGAGTTGATAAAAAATTATATCGAAGAAAATTCTTTAGAAAAAAACATCAATTTACACGGTAATCAACCAAAAGAAGTTGTAAAAAAAGCATATCAAGAAGCACATTTTTTGATTTTTATTTCAAAATCTGAAGGCTGGCCAAAAGTTGTTGCAGAAGCAATGTTTTGGAGATGTTTGCCAATATCATCTAAAGTTTCTTGTGTAGCATATATGTTAGATAATGGTAATAGAGGTATTTTAGTTAAAGATAAAATTGAAGAAGACGAATTGTCTAATCTGATAATAAATAGCATAAAAAACGAAGATTTATATCAACAACAAGTAATTAATGCTCAGAAATGGTCTCATAAATTTACTTTAGAAAAATTTGAATCAGAAATAAAAAAACTTTTAATCTGATGAATAAAATTGGAGTCATTCAAATTATAGATAATCTTAACACGGGTGGTGCAGAGGTTTTAGCTGTTAATATTGCGAATTCTTTAGGCCATAATAATTTAAATTCACATTTATGCTCCACAAGAATTGAGGGGAAATTAATTAGCAATCTAAGTAAAGATGTTGGTTACTTATTCTTAAACAGAAAGAATACTATAGATTTAAAATCGATATTTAAATTAAGAACTTATTTAATTAAAAATAATATTACTATTATTCATGCACATAGTTCTTCATATTTTATTGCTTTTAGTGTAAAATGTTTTTATCCAAAAGTAAAAATAATATGGCATGATCATTTTGGAGTTTCACAAGAGTTAAATAAAAGAAAATTATTTCCTTTAAAGTATGCTTCTTTTTTCTTTAAAGCAATTATTAGTGTTAATTCTAATCTTAAAAAATGGGCTACGTCTAAATTATTATGTAGCAATGTCTATTTTTTAAATAACTTTCCGAGTTTTAATAAAACAGAACCCGTTACAATACTTAAAGGAGAGGAAGGCAAAAGAATTGTTCATTTAGCTGCATTTAGAGAGCAGAAAGATCATTTTACATTAATTAATGCTTTTGAACTTTTTGTTGAAAAAAATAAAGAATGGACATTACATTTAGTTGGAGGAATTAATGATGATATTTACTCAAAAAAAATACTTAAGTTAATTAAACAAAAAGGGTTACAAAACCATATTTTTGTATATGGAGCTTGTTTAGATATTTTAAATATTTTAAACCAAAGTTCAATAGGTGTTTTATCATCAAAGTCTGAAGGTTTACCTATATCTTTGTTAGAGTATGGTTTGGCAAAATTACCAGTTGTGGTAACTAATGTAGGGGAATGCTCTAGAGTAGTTATGAATAATGTTTCTGGTTTTGTGATTCCTGCAATGAGTGCCTTAGCGTTGTCTGAGAAAATGAGTTTATTAGCTAACTCAGAGAAAGTGAAATTAGAATTTTCGGAGAAACATTATATTAATGTTTTAAATAATTATTCTAAAGAAACTTTTATAAAAAAAATAATAGATATATACAGTAAATAGTTTTGCAAGAGAAAATATTAAATAACAAACGTACTATTATTATTATACACTTAGTGTTTGGTTTTTTAGGCACATTGCCTTTGTTTCCTAGTATGCTTGGCTTAATATGTATAACGCTTCCTATATTCCTTATTTATTCAGAAGGAAATGAGAACGAAGTGGCATTTCTGTCTGCAGCTTACTTAGTAGGTGCAGAAGTTTTTATTAGAATGACAGGTGGTTTTATTTTATATGAAACAGGCAAGTATGCTGTTATTATTTTTTTAATATTGGGAATGTTATATTCAAGGTTTAAACAAACTTTTTCAATTCAATATTTAACCTATTTATTTTTACTTTTAATAGGGATTATTTTTACGCAAGTTCCAGAAGGAGAGTCTTTAAGAAAGAATGTGTTGTTTAATTTAAGTGGACCAATTGTTTTAGGAATTTCTGCTTTTTATTTTTTTCAGAGACCTGTAAAGCTTAAATTATTAATGGATGCCTTATTTTTTATGCTCTTGCCATTGCTTTCTATGATTGTATATCTTTATTTTAGAACTCCCGATTTAAAAGAAATTGTTTTTGGAGGTGAAGCTAACTTTGCTACATCTGGTGGTTTTGGCCCTAATCAGGTTGCAACTGCTATTGGTTTAGGAATGTTTATTTTAACAGTAATGTTACTCTCTAAATATAAATTAACGGGGTATTTATTTTTAGACTCAATTTTTTTAATATATTTTTCTTATCGAGGTTTGCTAACATTTTCTAGAGGAGGTATTTTAGCATCATTTATTACACTTATTTTATTTTCGGTTTTTTATATTTTTCACAAAAGAATTTCTTTTAATATCCTTTTTAAATATTTATTTATAGCAGGGTTTTTTATTATTGCTATTTGGCTTTATACATCAAATATTACAGGAGGTATGCTAAATAATAGGTATACAGGTAAAAATGCAATTGGAGTTAAAAAAGACATTACTACTGGTAGATTAGACATTCTAGAAACTCAAATTGATAATTTTTTAAGAACCCCATTAGGAATAGGAGTTGGGAATGGTAAATATGAAAGGTTAAAAAGTTTAGAACATGTAACAGGAGCATCTCATAATGAAGTAGGTAGGCTTTTAGAAGAACATGGATTTATAGGTTTATTAATTTTATTAATGCTAGTTACTATTCCTTTATTTAATTTTTTTAGAGGAAATTATTTGCAAAAAGCATTTATTATTTCTTTTTATACAATTTGGTTTTTAACAATAAACCATTCTGCTATGAGAATTGCTTTACCAGGGTTTATATATGGATTAAGTTTAATACGAATAGAAGATATAGATGAATAAGAGAATTCTTTATATAGGTAATAATCTTAATAAAAAAACGAAATATCCAACAGCATTAGTAATCCTTGTTTCAAAATTAGAAGAAGAAAATTTTGAAGTTTTTGTAAGCTCTAATAAATCTAACAAACTCTTAAGATTATTAGATATGGTTCAATCAGTAATAAAACGAAGAATAAAAATAGATTATGTTTTCATAGATACATACAGTACCACTAATTTTTATTACGCATTAATAATTTCACAATTATCTAGATTGTTTAATTTACGGTATATACCAATTTTACACGGAGGTAATTTACCAGTAAGATTAAAAAACAATAAGTATTTGTCGAAACTAATTTTTAAAAATTCATACATCAATATAGCGCCTTCTGGTTATTTAAAATCAGTTTTTAAAGATTATGGATTTAAAACGTTAAACATTCCAAATTCTATTGATATTAAAAGCTATCCATATAAAAAAAGACAATTGTTAAAACCTAAATTATTTTGGGTAAGATCTTTTAAGAGCATCTATAATCCTCTATTAGCACTAGAAGTTTTACTTTTACTTAAAAAAGAATTTTCTGATGCAAACTTGTGTATGGTAGGGCCTTTTTTAGACGAAACCTATAAAAAGTCTTTAGAGTTTGTAAAAAAAAATAACTTAGAAGAATCAGTAGAATTCACAAATGTTTTGTCTAAAGAAGCGTGGCATCAAAAGTCACAAAATTTTGATATATTTATAAATACAACAAATATTGATAATACACCAGTAAGTGTTACAGAAGCTATGGCTTTAGGTTTACATGTTGTGAGTACAAATGTTGGTGGAATCCCTTTTTTAATTGATGATAAAAAGGATGGATTGTTAGTAGAAAGAGAGAACGCAAAGCAGATGAAAAATGCAATTATTTCTATTTTAAATAATCAATATCCAGATTTATCTGATAATGCCAGAAAAAAAGTAGAACAGTTTGATTGGAGTGTAGTAAGAAATAAATGGTTAGAAATTTTAAAATAACGGTATGAACCTAAACCTAATAGATTTATCTTTAAAATTGAATGGTTTTCCTATCCGCAAAGCAAAAGAAAAATTAAAAAAAATACAAAATATTGACAAAGAAAACTATAAAGATTTTATTGATGCAAAAAAAAGAGAAATTGTAACGTTTCATATAAAAAACAATAGTTTTTATAAAACTTTAATAAATATTGATAAATTTAATTGGGAAACTTTACCCATTTTAGAAAAAAAAGATTTACAAATTCCACTTAAAAATAGACTAAGTAAAGACTTTCCATTAAACAAAATATTTAAAAATAAAACTTCTGGTTCTACAGGCAATCCTTTTTATTTTGCAAAAGACAAATTCTCTCATGCGTTAACTTGGGCAGTTATAGAAAATAGATTTAACAACCATTGTTTATATGGAAAAAAACAAGCCCGTTTTTACGGAATTCCCAAAAAAGGTTTTCATAGAAAAAAAGAACGTTTAAAAGATTTTTTTTCTAACAGGTATCGTTTTAATGTTTTTGATGTTTCAGAAAATGCTCTAAAAAAGTGGTTGCAAAAATTTGAAAAAACCAATTTTGTGTATTTAAATGGTTATACAAGTGTTTTGGTTGTTTTTTCTAAATATTTGGTATCTCAAAAAATAGTGTTAAAAAATGTTTGTCCATCTTTAAAAGCTTGCGTTGTAACCTCAGAAATGTTGTTTGATGCAGATAGAAAAACTCTCGAAAAAGGTTTTGGAGTTCCTATTGTTAATGAGTATGGCGCATCAGAATTAGATTTAATAGCTTTTGAAGATACAGAAGGAAACTGGGTTTTAAATACAGAAACATTGTATATAGAAGTTATAGATAACAATAATCAACTTGTTAAAGAGGGTGAAGTAGGAGATATTGTTATAACATCTTTATATAATAAAGCACATCCTTTTATTAGATATAGAATAGGAGATAGAGGAGCTATAAAAAAGATAAATCCTAAAAAGTGGATTTTAGAAAAATTAGAAGGTAGAAGTGAAGATATTGTAAAACTACCTAGCGGAAAAATAGCACCAGGACTTACATTTTATTATATTACAAAGTCTGTTATGGAAGATTCTGGAAAAATAAAAGAGATTAAAGTAATTCAGAACACTTTAGATACTTTTCAAATAGAATATGTTTCTGAAAACAAACTAAATTTAGACGAAGAAAATAAAATAAAAGAAGCTTTAATTAAATATTTAGAACCAAATTTAAATATTATTTTTATCAAATTACATAGTTTAAAGCGATCAAAAAGTGGTAAGTTAAAACAATTTACTTCTCTTTTAAAAGAATAAAATACTTTAGATATTTAAATTTTGAGCAAAAGAATTGTTATTATTTCAAATTATTTTCCTCCAGAAATGGGTGCTGCAGCTAATAGAATTAAGAATTTAGCAGAAGGTTTAAAAGAAAAAGGAAATGAGATAACAATTATATCTCCTTTACCCAATTACCCAAAAGGAAGCATTTTTAAAGAGTATAAAAATAAGATTTATAGTAATGAAATTATAGATGGTATTAAAATAAAAAGATGTTGGATTTTCCCATCAAAATCTAAAAACCCATTTATACGATTGTTAAGTATGTTATCTTTTGCTTTTTCAATGTGGTTTTCTGTTTTTTCTTTAATAAGAAAAAGGCCAGATGTATTTATAATTCAATCTCCACCTTTGCTTGTAGCTCTTTCTGGGCTAATTTTAAGCAAAGCTATGTTTTGTAAAAATATTTTAAATGTTTCTGATATTTGGCCTTTATCTGCTCTAGAATTAGGTGTAATTAAAAAAGGAACTTTTTATAATTTTTTAGAAAAAATTGAAAAATTGAATTATAAGTTGGCAGACAAAGTTATTGGGCAATCAGAAGAAATTATCAATCATATTCGTAAAATTGTTCCTAAAGATTTTCTTGTTTATAGAAACGTTCCTAAATTTAAAGAATATTCTGTTAAGAAAAGAAGTGATGGAAATTTAAAGATTGTTTATGCTGGTTTATTGGGTTACGCACAAGGAATATTACAAATATGTAAAGAAATCGATTTTAAAGCGCTTAATGCAGAGTTTCATATTTATGGTGCTGGTATGGATGAAGAAAAAATAAAAGAAATTTCTAAAAAAAATCAAAAAAATATTTTTTTTCACGGAATAAAATCAGCAGAAGAAATAAAATCGGAAATTTTAAAATATGACGTTGGTTTTGTTCCTTTAAAAAACAGGATTTATGGTGCTGTACCTTCTAAAATTTTTGAGTTATTGCAATTAGGAGTTCCCATTCTTTTTTTAGGTGAAGGAGAAGGTAAGAGAATTATTGATGCTCATAAAATAGGTTTAAGTTCTAATACAAATAATTTTGATGAATTAAAAAAATGTATATTTAAATATACCAAAATGACTGATGAAGAGTATAAAGAATTAAGCTTAAATTCTTTAAAATTACATTCTAAAGATTATAAATTAGAAAATCAAATTAATAAAATTTATGATAATAATTTCTTATTATAAGTTTTTCATTATCTTTTTTTATAAATTTGCTTGTCCCTCAATAGAATCAACATTTTTATTCCCCTAATTAATTGATAAAATTTTAAACTGTTGACCAAAAATAAAACTTATATTAACATATCTGAGAGAAAACTTTTTTTAAGAATTATAGATCTATTAATTCTTTTTTTTAGTTTATGGCTTGTATCAACTTATATTAATTTTAATTATATTAGTTTTTATAGTAGTTCTATTTTTATCTGGTTATTTCTATTAAGTTTTTACTTTATAATTTTAGGGCAAATTTTTCAACTCTATAATTTAAATGTATCAAACAATAGATATTTGGTGGTAAGAGCAGTTGTACTCACTGCATTTGCAACAACAATATTTTATATTTTTACACCTTTTTTATCACCAGAATTGCCAAAAAATAGAATACAGATTGTATATTTTTTCTTGATTTTGTCTGTACCAATAATTATATGGAGATTTATTTATATGTCATTAATATTTTCTCCAAAATACTTTAAATCTATAGTTTTTATTGGTAAATCAGATAGAATACAAAACCTTCTTTTTAAGATTAAAAATGATTCTTTTCACAATATTTCTACCTATATATCTGATAAAGAAATAGAAGGAATTAAAGGTTTTAAAGACATAAATCATAATAAAATATCAAAATTAATTGATGAAAATTTTATTACAGAAGTAGTTGTTTCTAACAAAGGTTTGTCTAACGATGTTATAAAATCTTTAAATTCAGAATTAATCTTATTGTTCGAAAAAGGAGTAAATATAGTAAGTTACGAGAGTTTTTATGAAGAAGTAACAGCAAGGGTGCCTAAAGAATATTTAAATCATAATTTTTATAAACATATTAATTTCGGGAAAAATAATACCAATAGATTTTACCTTTTTGGATTAAGAATAGTTGACATTTTTGTATCTATAATTGGTTTATTTACTTTTTTATTTTTATCTCCGTTTCTTTTAGTTGCAAATCTTTTTGCTAATAGAGGTCCTTTTTTTTACACTCAAATTAGAGTAGGAGAAAACGGAAAGTTTTTTAAAATATATAAATTACGTTCTATGGTAAAAAATGCTGAATCTAATGGCGCAGTTTGGGCAAAAGTTAATGATGCCAGAATAACTTCATTTGGTAAGTTTTTAAGAAGAACAAGGTTAGATGAATTTCCTCAGTTCATAAATATTTTAAAAGGAGATATGAGTATTATTGGTCCAAGACCCGAAAGACCAGAATTTGTAAATGATTTAGAAGAAAAAATACCTTTTTATGCCATTCGCCATATTGTAAGACCTGGATTAACAGGTTGGGCTCAAGTAAACTATCCTTATGCAAATACGCTAGAAGAGCAAGAGACAAAACTACGTTACGATTTGTATTATATTAAAGAAAGAAATGCTTTTTTAGATTTTAAAATATTAATAAAAACCATAACTACAATATTATATTTTAGAGGTCAATAAGTTTCTAGATAAATAGAAACTTCTTATAAAAAGCAGTATCAGTAAAGGAATTATTGCAATTGGAAAAACTTGAATTTTAGCAATCCAAATTATAGGTATCAAAATTAAAAATCCTAAAAATATTTTTATGTATACAACTACCAATTTGGGTGTTTTATTTTTTAATAAAACAAAAGTGATTAATAAATTAATAGGGAAAGCCCAAAGTATATTAAAATTATTGGGTGCAGTAGAATGACTTGAGAAAAACCATAAATAAAACAAAATACAACCTATAATTCCAGTAAAAGAAAAAAGTATAAAATCTAATAACTTTGTTCTTTTACCATTTTTAAAATCTTTAAACGTTATAAATAATCCTAAAAGTGCAAGAAGGCTAAATATTAATAGAGGATTAAAAATAGCGACACTTTGTTTTTTTTCTTTAAAACTTAAAAGAATATTTTCTCTTTTCACTAATTTTTTAGGTTGATTTTTTTTAAAAACAGTTGCATTTTTAAATGAACTATACACATAATCAGGTAAGTACATATATTGTTCTGAGGTTGCCTGTTCATCTAATTTAATACCTGCAATTAAGTTCAGTCCTAAACTCCCCCAAGTATTCCAATGAATTTCATTGTTGGTTAGTTCTCTAAAAGTTAGTTTTTTTTCTAAATTATCATCATTAAAAACCACTTTATCACCTAAAATAGAATTTGTAATATCTCTTAATTTAGTGGCACAATTATCAAAATAAGGATCATAAAGATAATTTCTATTTTTTGGAGTAGCATTTTTTTCTAAAAATAAAAAATAAGCTTGTTTTTCTTGTTCATTTAAATTTAATACTTGCTGTTTTACCCAACGTTTATCCCTTTTATAACTCGCTAAAAAATATTTAAAATCATAACGTGCTAAGCTATAAATCATATTTCCTTTTGCAAAATTTGAATAAAAATTAGGTTGATTAAAATCAAACATTCCATAATTGTAAATCAAATCTAAATTTAAAACTGGGTCTTTTATTCTAATTGCAGAATGCCCAAAAGCTTCATATAATTCTTCTCCAGGACCCGCAGTAACAATACTAACTTCTGAATAAACTGAAAGCTGAGCTTGAGCTTTTAAAGAGGAATGCATCAAAAAAATAAAGAGAAAAAAATAGTACTTTTTTATCATAAAAATTAGCGTCTAAAAAAACTATAATCGATTGTTACAGAAAAAATATTTGAATATAATGCATTGCCAACACTAGCAATATTGGTTAATGCATAATCAATTTGAATTCCGTTATAATAAAAACCCACTCCAAAATTAGGTTGCAAAGAAAGCGATTTTGTATTGTTAAATTCTGTTATATATTGAAAATTACCAACACCAGCTCTTAAATAAACAAGATTATCATAATCTAGTTGAAAACCCAGAGCTGGATCTATACTTGCAAAATCTGAAGAAAAAATATCGTTTGTTTTAGCAAATCTAACATTGGCATTTATTTCTGTAAGTAAGTTTAAGAATCTGCCAACTCTCCATTTTTTTGCAACTCCTAACTGCAATTTTGGTTTTGTTAATTCTGTACTTTGTGGCAATTTTTGATTAGGACTTATTGTGTTTCCATTTTCATCTAAAAAAGGACGATTGTCTTGGTAAGTTAAAATTTCTTGTCCATTAACTTCTCTAACAAATAATTGTTGCCCTTTATCATCAACAAACCAATTGGCATCTTTTAATTTTTGAAAACCATTTTCATTAATTGCCCAACTATTAAAAGTTGTAGTTATATCTCTAGCCATTAAACCAAAATGCCAGTTATTTCTTTCAAATTGAATTCCTACATCAAATCCAAATCCCCAAGAAGAAGCAAAATCACCAATAATTCTTCTTACAATTTTTGCGTTTACACCTAATTTTACATCTTTAAAAAGAAGGTTTCTAGCATAAGCCACATTAAAAGCATAATCTGATGCCGAAAAAAGGCTAATTCTATTAAAATCTATATTTCCTTCACTATCTATTAATTCAGTGGTGTTTAAAATATCATCAACCCCAAAACGAATTATAGATACACCAACAGCACTTTGTTTGTCTATTGGCATTGCAAAACCTACATAATTATAGTTGGCAATTCCTGCAAAATAAGAAGCGTGCATTAAAGAACCTTGATAATCTTCTATACCCACTAAACCAGCAGGATTCCAATATATAGAATTTACATTATTAGAGGTTGCAACTACACTTTTACTCATTCCTAAAGCAGCTGCATCTACACCTATTGTTAGAAATTCGTTTGAGTAATTTCTAAATGCCTGAGCAGATAAAAAAAACGGAAAAAGTATCAGGAAAAATATTATTTTTTGTTTCAAAAGGTTGAAAAATTATCAATAACAAATATCTAAAAACATACTAAAATAACAGTAGTTTTTTAAAGATATTGTTTATAACATATGAATCTGTATGTTTTCTCTTATAAAACGCTCAATTCTTTGCTCTAACCAAGTGTTTTCTGAAGGTTTAAATGATGACATAAATCCTACATGGCCACCATAATTTGGTCCTTCAAAAAAGAAATAATCAGAATTATGAGCTTCATCAAAAGGATAACATTCTTTAGATAAAAACGTATCGTCTTTAGCATTTATTAATAAAGTTGGTTTTTTAATATTAGATAAATAAGGTTTAGAACTTGCTTTTTGCCAATAATCTTCTGGACTTTTGAAACCAAAAATAGGAACCGTATATAAGTATTCTAAATGTTTAAATTTGGTTGCTTTAAATAATTTGTCTTTATCTAAATTATATTCAGGAAATTTATGAGCTTTTTCTAAAATCTTGGTTTTCATTGTTTTAAAAAACACCTCTATATATAATTTGTTTTTTAATTTATCCATTTCTACTTCTGCACTAGCGATATCAATTGGTACAGAAACTGCAATTCCGCCTTTTATTTTATGTGATATTTTTTTCCCTTTTTCGCCCATATATTTTAAAGTTAAATTACCCCCTAAACTAAAACCAACAATAACAATATTTTTATAATTATAGTTTTTTAGTAAATAGTTTATCACAAAATCTACATCATCGGTTTTTCCGCTATGATATGTTTTTAACAACAAATTGTCTTCGCCAGAACAACCTCTTAAATTAAAACAAACTGTATCTAAACCTTTTTTGTTTAGGTGTTTTGTGGTAGATGCCATATAACGAGAATCAGAACTTCCTTCTAAGCCATGAATGAGCAATACCAAGGTTTTAGAGCCAACTATAGAAAAATCTAAATCTATAAAATCATGATCCCAAGTAGTAATTCTTTTGCGTAAATAACTGCAAATATCTTTCATAAAAAGCGGTCTGTACATAGTGTTAAAATGACCATTTTTAAAAGGTAAAGTAGGAGAGTAGTCTGAAGTAAATACAGGCATATAATTTCTTTTCTTACAAATATGATAAAAATTTAAGAATATTGAAAACCAACAAATTTTGATTTCTTATTTTAGCTTCTAAATCTAACTAAAAATGAATATTAAAAAATACATTCCTAATTTTTTAACACTTGGTAATTTATTTTGTGGAACAATTGCCACTATTTTTGCTGTGCAAAATAATTTTGTTTTAGCAGGTTTGTTTGTTGTTATTGGAATTTTATTTGATTTTTTTGATGGATTTGCTGCACGTTTACTAAATGTTACAGGAGAACTAGGAAAGCAGTTAGACTCTTTAGCAGATATGGTTACAAGCGGAGTTGTACCTGGAATTATTATGTTTAATTTGTTGTCTACAAATAATAACTTGGGGTCTTTTAGGATTGAATCTGAAATTATAAATTGGGATGGTTTTAAATCAAATCCTATTCAGTTTTTAGGTTTAATACTAACTTTAGGTGCTTGTTATAGGTTAGCAAAATTTAATATTGATACAAGACAATCAAATTCTTTTATAGGTTTGCCAACACCAGCAATGAGTTTGTTTGTAATATCCTTACCATTAATTCAAGAGTATTCTACAATAGAATTTGCACATCAATTCATTACAAATAATTATTTTTTAATTGCAGTTACATTGCTTTTAACTTTTTTAATGAATGCCGAAATTCCTTTATTTTCTCTGAAATTTAAAGATTATTCTGTGAAAAATAATGTAATAAAGTATTTGTTTTTAATCATTTCATTGTTGATGATTATTTTTTTGCAATACATTTCTATTCCATTAATGATAATCTTTTATGTAGTTTTATCAATGATTAGCAATTTAAAGAAAAAGAGCAAGGTTTAGAATTATAGAAGTCTATTTTTATTGAAAAATTTTCTTTTTCTTCAATTCAAAATCTTTACCAAGATATACTTTACGCACCATTTCATCAGCTGCTAATTCTTCTGGAGTTCCACTTTTTAGAATACTTCCTTGATACATTAAATACGTTTTATCGGTAATTGCTAAAGTTGCTTGTACATCATGGTCTGTAATTAAAATACCAATATTTCTGTGTTTTAAATGCGCCACAATACTTTGTATATCTTCAACAGCAATAGGGTCTACACCTGCAAAAGGTTCATCTAACAAAATAAATTTTGGATCAGAAGCCAAACAACGTGCAATTTCTGTTCTACGCCTTTCACCACCAGACAATAAATCGCCTCTATTTTTACGAACGTGCCCAATATTAAATTCTTCAATTAAAGACTCTAACTTATGTTTTTGTTCTTTTTTTGATAGATTTGTAAATTGTAAAACCGACATTATATTATCTTCTACAGATAATTTTCTAAAAACAGATGCTTCTTGTGCTAAATAACCAATTCCTTTTTGAGCACGTTTGTACATTGCATCTTCAGTAATTTCTTCATCATTTAAGAAAATTTTACCTCCATTTGGTTTTATCATTCCAACAATCATATAGAAAGAAGTAGTTTTTCCAGCTCCATTTGGCCCTAAAAGTCCAATAATTTCTCCTTGTTGAACCTCTAAAGAAATTCCAGTAACTACTTTTCTACTTCCGTAGATTTTTTCAATATTTTCTGCTCTTAAAATCATATTTTTTGTTGATGTGTAACTGTGGGATTGTTTAAATGAGTAAATGTAATAAATAACTTTTTTACGATTCTTAAAGCCTTCTTAAACAATTAAACGTTTTCTTCTAAAGCTTCCCAATATTCTACAGCTTTTCTTAAATGCGGAATTACAATAGTGCCGCCAATTAAAGTAGCAATAGACATTGTTTCCATCATTTCTTCTGTAGTTACACCACTTTTTTTAGCAGATTCTAAATGATATTGTACACAATCATCACAGCGTAAAACTGCTGATGCTACTAAACCTAATAGTTCTTTGGTTTTAACAGGCAAATGACCTTCTTTAAAAGCGTTTGTATCTAAATTAAAAATTCTTTTGATTACTTTATTATCAGAAGCTAGAATTTTATCGTTCATTTTCTGACGATAGTCATTAAACTCTTGGACTTTTTTGTGCATTTTTTTGTTGTTTTTTAATCACTCTTTTCGAAACTTTAATTCCTATTTCATATAAAATAAGAATAGGAATTGCTACAATTACTTGACTAGCAATGTCTGGAGGCGTTATAATAGCAGCTAAAATTAAAACCACCACTAAAGCGTGTTTTCTGTATTTTTTTAAAAATTCTGGCGTAATTAAACCAATTTTAGTTAAAAAATAAATTAATACAGGTAATTCAAATAATATAGAAACACCTAATAACATATTGGTAATTAAGCCTATATGAGATTGTAGCGTAAAGCTATTTACAATACTTTTAGAAATTTGATAATTGTATAAGAAATGAACAGAGATTGGTGCAATTACATAAAAACTAAAAAATAAACCTATAAAAAACAAAAGCGAAGCAGTAAAGATAAATCCTCTAGATTTTTTTACTTCTTTGTCTGTTAATCCTGGAGCAACAAATCGCCAAATTTCCCAAAGCAAATAAGGAAAAGAACAAATAATTCCTAATATTAATGAAGACCAAATTGAGTTCATTAATTGCGATGTAACTTTAATACTTTGTAGTTTTTTATCGGCAAAAGTTACGTTGCAAAAATCGCTATCTAAACCAAAAAGATTAAAAAAATCGCAAAATAATTGATAGGTTATAAAATCTGGTTTAATATGAGCTAATAAAAAGTTATCATACACTTGTTCTGCAAACACAAAAAAGCCTATTGCCAAAATAAAAATTGCTGCTGCACTTCTTACTAAATGCCATCTTAATTCTTCTAAATGTCCTAAAAAAGACATTTCTTTTTGTTTTTCTGCCATTAGAAAATTCCTTCTTTAATTAAGTCGTGTAAATGAACAACACCCACATAATTGTTATTATTATCTACCACTAAAATTTGTGTTATATTATTGTTTTCTATTGTATTTAAAGCATCAATAGCCATAGCATCATTAGAAATAGTTTTTGGGTTAGAGCCCATAATATCTTTTGCTGTAAATTTAGATATTTCTGTGGTTTTTGCTAACATTCTTCTTATATCTCCATCAGTAATAATACCAATTAATTTATTAGTATTCATAACCGCAGTTACTCCCAATCTTTTTTCAGAAATTTCTACAATTACTTTAGCAATACTATCATTTTCATTTACTTTTGGTAACTGATTGTTTTTAATTAAGTCTGAAACTCTTAAATATAATCTTTTACCTAAAGCTCCACCTGGATGATATTTTGCAAAATCTTTACTTGTAAAACCTTTTAATTCTAATAAACAAACCGCTAAAGCATCACCCATAACTAATTGCGCTGTTGTACTTGTAGTTGGTGCTAAATTATTAGGGCAAGCTTCTTGTGCTACAAAAGTATTTAACGTAAAATCTGCATTTTCGCCTAAATAGGAGTTTATATTTCCTGTGATTGCTACAATTTTGTTTCCGTAATTTTTAATTAACGGAACTAAAACTTTAATTTCTGGAGTATTCCCGCTTTTAGAAATACAAATAACAACATCATCTGTTTGTACATTTCCTAAATCTCCATGAATGGCATCTGCAGCATGCATAAAAATTGCAGGAGTACCTGTAGAATTAAAAGTAGCAACTATTTTTGTGCCAATGTTTGCGCTTTTACCTATACCAGTAACAATTACTCTTCCTTTAGAATTTAAAATATATTTTACAGCTTCTTCAAAGTTAACATCAATTAAATTTGCTAAATTAGCAATAGCATTACTTTCTGTTAAAATAGTTTCTTTGGCAGTATTTAAAATTGTGCTTGAATTTTTCAATAGTTTGGTATTTTATCAGAATAAAAAAAAGTTATATCTTTAGATTAAGAAAACAAGCAAATTTACTACAAAAAATAGTTAGAGCAAATATAATAGAAGGTTTGTGAGTTGTTTTTAAAGTTAAACAAATATTTATATATAAATGGATTTATACAGTCCTCTTAAAAAATTCTTTGGATTTACAAAGTTTAAAGGATTACAAGAGCAAGTAATTAAAAGTATTGCTGAAAATAAGAACACTTTTGTAATAATGCCAACTGGGGGAGGAAAATCTCTCTGTTACCAATTACCAGCTTTAATGAAAGAAGGAACTGCCATTGTAGTTTCTCCACTTATTGCTTTAATGAAAAATCAAGTGGATGCCATAAGAGGTATTTCAGAAAATAATGGAGTTGCGCATGTATTAAATTCATCTTTAAATAAAACTGAGGTAAACCAAGTTAAAGAAGATATTGCAAATGGTATCACAAAATTGCTTTATGTGGCACCAGAATCTTTAATAAAAGAAGAATATGTTACTTTTTTAAGAACTCAAAAAATTTCATTTGTTGCCATAGATGAAGCACATTGTATTTCTGAGTGGGGTCATGATTTTAGACCAGAGTATAGAAATTTAAAACACATTATTAAAGCAATTGATAATGTGCCAGTAATTTGTTTAACAGCAACAGCAACAGAAAAAGTACAAGAAGATATTCTTAAAACTCTTGGTATTACTGATGCAAATAGATTTAAAGCGTCTTTTAATAGACCCAATTTATTTTATGAAGTAAGACCAAAAACAAAAGAAGTAGAAAAAGATATTATCCGTTTTGTAAAGCAAAGAACAGGCAAATCTGGAATTATCTACTGTTTAAGTAGAAAAAAAGTTGAAGAAATTGCTCAAATTTTACAAGTAAACGGAATTAAAGCGGTTCCCTATCACGCAGGTTTAGACGCTAAAACGCGTGTAAAACATCAAGATATGTTTTTAATGGAAGATTGCGATGTTGTTGTGGCTACCATTGCTTTTGGTATGGGAATTGACAAGCCAGATGTACGTTATGTAATTCATCATGATATTCCTAAAAGTTTAGAAAGTTATTACCAAGAAACCGGTAGAGCTGGTAGAGATGATGGAGAAGGTTATTGCTTGGCTTTTTATGCGTACAAAGATATTGAGAAATTAGAAAAATTTATGGCTAGTAAGCCTGTGGCTGAACAAGAAATTGGGCACGCTTTACTACAAGAAGTTGTTGGTTATGCAGAAACTTCAATGAACAGACGTAAATACTTACTGCATTATTTTGGAGAAGCGTTTGATGAAGTGAATGGAGAAGGTGCAGATATGGATGATAATTCTAGAAACCCCAAGAAAAAACACGAAGCAAAAGAGGATGTTATTATTATTTTAAAAGTGATAAAAGATACATTACAGAAGTACAAAGCTAAAGAAATTGTTAATACAATTGTAGGTAAAGAAAATGCACTTTTAACATCACATAAAACACATTTACAATCCTTTTTTGGAGTAGGAAAAGAGAAATCGGCTTCTTATTGGATGGCGCTTATAAGGCAAATTTTAGTTGTTAATTTAATTAAAAAAGAAATAGAGCAATATGGAGTTATAAAATTAACCAAAGAAGGAGAGGAGTATATAAAGAATCCTACTTCATTTATGATGACAGAAGATCATGAATATAATGAAGAAAATGACAATTCTATCATCACAAATACTAAATCTTCTGGCGCTGCCGCTGATGAAAAACTAGTTAAATTATTAAAAGATTTGCGTAAAAAAGTAGCAACTAGACAAGGAGTTCCACCATTTGCAGTTTTTCAAGATCCTTCTTTAGATGATATGGCTTTAAAATATCCAATAACGCTACAAGAACTTGCAACAGTTCATGGCGTTGGAGAAGGAAAAGCAAGAAAGTTTGGTAAAGATTTTATTAAAATGATTGCTGAATATGTTGATGAAAATGATATTTTAAGACCCGATGATTTAATAGTTAAAAGCACAGGAACAAACTCTGGATTAAAATTGTTTGTTATTCAGAACACCGATAAAAAGCTGCCAATAGAAGATATTGCTAAGTCTAAAGGTCTGCAAATGAGTGAGTTGATTAAAGAGATGGAAGCCATTATTTTTTCTGGAACAAAATTGAATATAGATTATGCAATTGAAGATTTGTTAGATGAAGATCAACAAGAAGAAATTCACGATTATTTTATGGAAGCAGAATCTGATAACATTCAAGATGCTTTAGATGAATTTGATGGTGATTATGACGAAGATGAATTACGTTTAATGCGTATTAAGTTTATTAATGAAGTGGCAAATTAAAACTGATATTTTTTATCAATAGCATATTTTACCAGTTCATTTCCTGTAGATAAATCTAATTTACGAATCATATTTTTTCTATGCGTATCTACAGTTGTTTTAGCAATAAATAAAGTTTCAGCAATTTCTTTTGAAGTCTTTCCTTCAGATATTAAATTTAAAATTTCCTTTTCTCTATTAGATAAAACTATTTTGTCAGATTTACCTATGGTTACATTGTCATCAATATAATTATTCATAAAATTAAAAGCCACATTTGGATCAAAAAAAGTATTACCACTTGCAACAGTAACAATAGCTTTAGAAAGCATTTTAATTCCCGAATTTTTTAAAATATAACCAGTGGCACCAGCATCTAACATTTGTTTAATTGCATCTGGTTGATCAAACATTGTCATAGCCAAAACATAAATATGAGGCAGTTTTTTCTTGATGATTTTTGTGGCTTGAATACCATCCATTTTTGGCATTCTAATATCGGTAATAATTAATTTTGGTTGCTTTAAAGAAGCTAATTTTACCAATTCTTCGCCATTATTTGCAGTACCAATAATGTTTATATTTTCATCATATTCAAAAAAAGACTTAACGCCATCTATTAACATTTGATGATCTTCTGCCATTACAATTGTAATCATTGTTTGTTTTTTTATAAAAATACAATTTTTATGAAGTATAAAAATACCTATACATAAGGATTAAGAAATTGGGATATCTATAATAACAGAACTTCCTTTATTTATGGTAGAATCTATAGTAAAAACACCATTTAAATGTTCAACTCTAGTTTTTATAGAACTTATACCCATTCCGTTTTTTAAATTGATTTTATCAATACTAAAACCTTTACCATTATCTTCTATAATAATATTCAGGTTTTTATCGTACAAAGAAATATTGATTGTCGCATTATTTGCATTTGCGTGTTTTATAATATTAGTTGTAAGTTCTTGAATAATTCTAAAAACCGTAATTTCTAAGCTGTTTTCTAAACGTTTGTCTAAACCAAAATCGATGACTTCTATTTTTATTTTATCTGCGGATGATATTTTTTCAGCCATCATTTGTACAGCAACTAACAAGCCTTGATTTGCAATTACACCAGCATTTTTTGCGTGTGCTATTTTACGAACTTTTAAATAAGCCTCATCAATTAAGGTTTCTGTTTTGTTGAAGAGTGTTTCTTGGTCAATTTTTTTCTTTTCTCTGTTGATTTTTAAATTTTCAAAATGCAATTTTAAAGTTGCCAAAACCGAACCTAAATTGTCGTGTAAATCTTCTGCAATGCGTTTGCGTTCTTTTTCTTGTCCTTCTACCATTGCATTAATAGTAGTAATTTCTTGTTCTTTTATGAGTGTTAGGTTTTTTTGTTTTTCGAGTTCTTTTTGTTGTTCTGCTAGTTTTCTTTTTCTTTTTGAGTTTTTGAGTGATAACACTCCAATTGTTCCACCAAATAGAATAAATATAAGAGTACCAATTAAAAAACTTCTATTTTGTATTCTTTTTTGTTCTATTTCTAGATTGTCTTGTTTTAATTGAAGGTTTTCTTTTTCTTTTTTTTCAGTTTGATATTTCGTTTCAATATCTTCTACTTTTTCAATAAGGGATTGGTTTTTTATGACTTTATTCAAAGAATCATATTTCTCTAGGTAAAAAAGAGATTTTTTAAAATTGTTAAGGTTTTTATTGTTTACAGATAAATCTTTATAAATTTTTAATTCTAGTTCTGGAAATTTATCAAGTTTAATATTTTTTAAAGCTATTTCTAATTCTTTATTTTCCTTTAAATAATTCTTTTTCCTTCTTTCTATTATAGATAAATCTTTATGAATATATGCTAAGGTTCTTTTACTGGTGTACTGGTTTATTGCTTTTTTATTATAATAATAAGCAGAATCAATATTGTTATAATGATTAAGATAAATAGAACCAATATTCTGTAAAATTATATTTTTTGTTTTATTTCGTAATTTATATTTTAAAGCTTTTTTAAAAAACTTTAATGCTTTTTTAGGTTTTTTTTGAGTATCGTAATAAACGCCTAAATTATTTAGTGCTGCACCAATTCTAAAAGAATCGTTTATTCTTAGTGCTTCAATTAAATTTTTGTCTAAATAAAATAATTGTTTTTTTTTATTAGATGTTAACCTATAAACAGAAGATAAGCCTGAATAAATTGAAAACCTTTTTATGAAATTTTTTGTAGTATCTAATTCATAAAACTCAAGAGCTTTAGTGTAATAAAATGCAGAGGAATCTAAAGAGTTAGTATCTCTATATAGATATGCCTTATTTAAATAATAATCATTTTTGTTTTTTAAATTAAGTTTGTTAAAATATAAATTGACTTTACCTAAATAGAAACTGCAACTATCATAATTTTTCATTATATAATTGCAGTAAAAATAATTTTTATCAATTAATAAATATTTTTCATTAATTGTATATTCATTTTTAGAAATCTTACTTAAAATTTTTAAAACACCATTTGTATCTCTTTTTCTAATAAGTTGTTTTATTGAATCATTAAGTGTTGAGAATTTTAATTCCTCTTGAGAATATAAAAATTGATAAAAAAATAAGGAGAATAAAACTAAGCGTAGTTTTATGAACATAAATCTTATTTTTTAATTGGTACAAAAGGAGGAAATTCATTTATAGGATCTGTAGAACCAGAAACAACTTCTGAACCTCCGAATTTAGTAATATTTTTTTGTTCAAGACCTTCTTTTGAAAGAGGATTTTCAATTATAACAACATAATTACATCTTATTTTATTTTCTAAAGATATTTGTAATTCTTTTAATTGATTTATATCAATAACTAATTCAGTTAAGCAAAATGTACTAAAATCAATATTAGTATAATCTAATTCTACTGAAACCCCAAAAATACCTTCTCCTACACCACTTGATATTTTTTTTACTTTAACCCCTTTGAATGAGTTAAAGTTAATTACTAGGTAAAATTTATTTTTAATGAGAATGAATTTAAATAATTTTATACTTGGAGCAAATAGAATACCGTGACTATTTAGTAAATTATTATCTGGGTTTCCTTCAAAAAAAATCTCATCAGCATTTTCAATTCTATTATCAGTTGTTCTTGAATCACTTTTTAGTAAAAAATAGTTTTTTTGATTAAATTCGGTTACATTTTTCATAATACTATTAGTTATAAATTTATAATACTCCAAATATTCAAAATATTTAAAACACTCATATACCTATAAATAGGTATTTTAACATCACTAAATATAAGTAAAAAGTTAAAGAGTAAAAATTGTAAGTAGTATTCCTAAGAGAATAGCTATAAACTTTTTTAAGTTAAATTTGTGATTTTCAGTACTTTCAAAAAGAATTATGGTAGAAATATGTAAGAAAACTCCAATTATAAATGCGGTAATTTCTGTTGTATATTTAGTAAAAAACGAAATTTTATCACCCAATAAAACTCCTAAAGGACTCATTAAGGCAAAAGCAACTAAAAAAGTGAATACAATTTTTTTAGAATATTTAGTGTGAATTAAAAATGTTGTCAGCACAATAGCAATAGGTATTTTATGCACTACTATTGCCCATAATAAGTTGTCATCAGCATTATGAATGGGCAATCCTTCAGAAAAAGCATGCAAACACAAACTGATAAACAATAATGTAGGGAATTCTTTTCCATCAGAATGAATATGTATATGTCCGTGTTCTGCACCTTTAGAAAAAGATTCTAAAACAGATTGAACAATTATTCCGATTAAAATAAAGATTCCTATTTTTTTATAATCTGTAGTTTCTTGATACACTTCTGGCAATAAATGTAAAATGGTTACAGATAGAAGGTAAGCTCCTGAAAAAGCCAATAACAAGCGTACAATTTTTTTCTTTGGTTTGATGATAAAAACCAATAAAGAACCAATAAAAACGGATGCTATTAATAGTAAATAACTCATTTTGCAACTAAAATTAATCTGTCAGAAGTTTCTGAATTGTATTTATTTAAATGGTAATCTCCAAAAACATTTATAATTTTAAAATCAACTTTATTGAAAAAAGAGGTCATTTTTTCTAAATCTAAATATTTTACTTGTTCTGTATAAGAATGATGCTTTGTATCAGCAAAAAAGGAAATATGTTTTAAAATAAAACCATTTTTAATTTCTCTTTTAATGTTAAAGGTAATATTTTCTACAGTTTTTATTTCTTTTTTTACCAAATTCAGTTTTACTTTTTCAGCATTTAAAAAATCAAAAACAAAAACACCATCTGTATTTAAACCATTTTTTATATTCTGTAAAACCTGTATATCCTCTTTGTCATCTTCAAAATAGCCAAAACTGGTAAATAAATTAAAAACTGCATCATACTTATTATTAAAGGGTTTGCGCATATCATGCACTTTAAATTTTAAAGTATCATTTTCAAATTTTTTTGCAGCCAGAATACTGTTTTTAGCTAAATCTCCACCAGTAACTTTATAGCCTAAAGAATTTAAAAATACAGAATGACGTCCTTTACCACAAGGTAAATCTAATATGTGAGTTGTTTTTGGTAATGTTAAAAAATCAGTTATATTTTTCATAAATAACTGTGCATCAGTATCATTTCTATCTTTATATAAAATATGATAGTAAGATGTGTTAAACCAATCTGTAAACCAATCTTTTGTTTTCATTCATTATTAAAAAAGAATTCCTTTAGGTTTTGCCTAAAGGAAACCGTTAAAATGTCATTCCCATAAAAACGGGAATCTAAAATTTAATTTTATAAAAAATTAATATTTCAGTCTGTAAAAGTAATTAAAACTTACGTGTGATAAAACCAAATGTTGCAAATACTAATCTTTGTGCTTAATGTCTTAGTATTCAGTCTCAGTTTCATGCAGCTAATGAATTACTACTCACGTAATGCTGCTACTGTAGACTATTGATTAAAAACTCTTAACGAACAACTAAAAACTAACAACTAAAAACTACCTTTGCAATATGAACAGAGATTTTAAAATGACGGCAACCACACTTTTTGGTTTAGAAAGTGTTTTAGCAGAAGAATTAAAGAAATTAGGAGCGCAAGATGTAAAAGAAGGGGTTAGAAGTGTTTCTTTTAGAGGTGATAAGGGTTTTATGTACAAAGCCAATATTGCGTTAAGAACGGCGGTAAGAATTTTAAAACCCATTAAAATGTGTAAAGTTTATGATGAGGAAGATTTATACGAAGCAATCCAGAAAATTAAATGGGAAAAATATTTAGATGCTGAAGGTACTTTTGCAATAAGTGCAGTAGTAAATTCAAAGAATTTTACTTCTAATTCACATTATATTTCGTTAAAATCTAAAGATGCTATTGCCGATTATTTTCGTCATAAATACCATAAAAGACCTAATGTAGATTTAAAATATCCAGATGTAAAAATTCATATACATATTCAGAAAGATTGGTTAACAATTTCTTTAGATTCTTCTGGAGATTCTTTGCATAAAAGAGGCTATAGAACAGCCACCAACATTGCGCCCATAAACGAAGTTTTAGCTGCAGGTATGGTTTTATTATCTGGTTATACTGGCGATGAAAATTTTATAGACCCAATGTGTGGTTCTGGTACTATTTTAATTGAAGCTGCAATGATTGCCAATAATATTCCTGCCAACATTAACAGAAAATTATTTGCATTTGAAAACTGGAAAGATTATGATGAAGATTTGTATTTTACCATTCAAGATGCGTTGTTAAAGAAAATCCGTTCTTCTCATTTTAAAATTATGGGTTTTGACAAAGCGCCATCTGCTGTACAAAAAGCCAAAGCCAATATAGAAAATGCCAATTTAGATGAATTTGTAGGTGTGCATCACGTAAACTTTTTTAACTCTAAAAAAGAAGTCTTTGGTAACACCACCATTCTATTTAATCCACCTTATGGCGAGCGATTAAATATTGATACTAACGAATTTTATAAAAAAATTGGAGACACTTTAAAACATAACTATCCAGGCTCTACTGCGTGGTTAATTACTTCAGATACAGATGCTTTAAAATCTGTTGGTTTAAGAACTTCTAAAAGAATTGCACTTAAAAATGCTGATTTAGATTGTAAGTTTGTAAAGTATGAATTGTATGAAGGTTCTAGAAAAATAAAACCTCGTAAAGAAGATTCTAATTCTAAAGATTAGTTTTCTAAAACCAATTTAACCCATTCTTCAGGTTTTTCTAACATTAAAAAATGCCCACAGTTTTCCATCCAAATTAGTTGGTTATTGGGTATTTCTTCAGAAAGTAATGTTGCAATTTTTGATATAGCAATTGGGTCGTTTTTTGCCCAAATAATTTTTGTAGGAATTTGTGTTTCTTTTAAAGCACCAATCCATCTATACCAAAAGTAATAACGCTCGTTTATATAATTAGATAATAAGTGAATTATTTTACGTCCTCCATTATGTTCTAGCATTGTCCACATTTCTTTTAATTCATCATCAGAAACTTTGGTTTTATCAAAATAAGTATTTCTCATATTTTTTTTAAAAATGAAAAAATTAGTCAGTTTTGCAACATATTTTCCTGTCATCTTGTTCTTTAATAATTTCTGAATAGTTCGCAATTTTGCCAATTCAATATGCATAGAGCCATTGCATAAAATAAGTTTATTTATTTGTAAATCAGTTTGTTGTTTGTTGTATTTTGCTAAAATTTCTGTACAAACACTTGTGCCATAATCGTGTGCTAATAAAGTAACTTTTGTTAATTTAAATTGTTTCCAAAGTTGGAGAGCGAAATCTGCTTGCTCTATTAAAGAATAAGAATAATCTAAAGGTTTATCAGAAAAACCAAAACCTAAATGATCGTGAATTACGACTCTAAATTTTTTAGAAAGTTTGGGTAAAGCTTTGTAATAATCATAAGAAGAAGTTGGATAGCCGTGAAGAATAACAAGTGTTTCATTAGAATTACCTTCATCAATAACAAAAAGTTTTCTATTAAAAACAGTTATAAACCTGCCTTTTTTTTTCCAATTTTCTGATGTCATATTTGTTTATAAATTTCTGATGACAATGTAGTGATTTTTATGTAGTTTTGATTTTATTCAAAAATTGATTTTATCCACTTTATAGACATCATATTACCAATTCCACTTCAAAAAACGTTTACCTACGCTGTAACAGAAGAAGAAGCAAATTTTTTGCAAAAAGGAATGCGTGTTGCAGTTTCTTTTGGTAAAACCAAGATGTACACAGGGTTGGTTTTTAATATTCATACAACTGCGCCAACATTGTATGAAGCCAAAGAAATCAATCAGATTTTAGATGATAAACCCATTGTAAATGAATTGCAATTGCAGCATTGGCAATGGATTACAAACTATTATATGTGTTCTTTAGGTGATGTGTATAGAGCTTCTTTGCCATCCGCATTTTTATTAGAAAGTGAAACCATAGTTTATAAAAATGAAGCTTTTTCTGATGAATCTCTTTTAGCAGATGATGAGTTTCTCATTTTTGAAGCCTTACAACATCAATCACAATTAACCATTCATCAGGTTGCAGATATTTTAGGAAAGAAAAAAGTAATGCCCACTGTAAATGCGTTGATAAAAAAAACGGCTATTTATATAAAAGAACATATTTATGAACAGTACAAACCAAAGTTGGTAAAATATGTTCGCTTAAATTCGCACTATTCTTCAGATGATTCTTTAGAAAGTTTGTTAAACGAATTATCTAGAGCAAAAAAACAGCGAGAAGCAGTTTTAGGATTTTTTCAATTATCAACTACCAAAAAACCGATAAAAGCAAAAGACCTAGAAAAACAAGCTAATGTTTCATCAGCAGTTTTAAAAAGTTTAGTTGATAAGAATATCTTTGAGTTTTATCATATTCAAACAGATAGAATTAATTTTAAAGGCAATACCAATGATTTAAAACAACTAAATGAATTTCAGCAAGTTGCCTTAAAAGAAATTAAAGAAACTTTTACAAAAAAAGAGGTTGCACTTTTACACGGAATTACAAGTTCTGGTAAAACAGAAGTCTATACAAAGTTAATTCAAGAGGTTTTAGATACTGGCAAACAAGTATTGTTTTTATTACCAGAAATTGCTTTAACAACACAAATAATAACCCGTTTACAGTTTTATTTTGGCAATCAGATTTCTGTTTTTCACTCCAAATATTCTATGAACGAAAGAGTAGAAGTGTGGAATAATGTGTTAGAAAATAAAACCAAAGCACAAATTATTTTAGGCGCACGTTCATCCATTTTTCTTCCTTTTTCTGATTTAGGTTTAATTGTGGTTGATGAAGAACACGAAACTTCATACAAACAATTTGAACCAAACCCACGTTACAATGCCAGAGATGCAGCTATTGTTTTGGCAAAAATGCATCAGGCAAAAATTTTATTGGGCTCTGCAACTCCATCACTAGAAAGTTATTTTAATGCCCAACAGAATAAATACGGTTTTGTGGAAATCAACAGGCGTTTTGGAAATGTACAATTGCCTAAAATTGAATTGATTGACATAAAAGAAAAACACAGAAAAAAAGAAATGAAAGGTCATTTTTCTGATAGAATGCTCAAACTAATTCAGGTAGCTTTAGACGAAAAAGAACAAGTTATTTTGTTTCAAAACAGACGTGGATATTCGCCTGTGGTAGAGTGTAAAACGTGTGGAATTTCGCCTGAATGTCCAAATTGTGATATTACATTAACGTATCATAAGTATAGAAACGAATTGCGTTGTCATTATTGTAATTATGGGCGTGCAATGCCAAATAGTTGTGCGGCTTGTGGTAGCAATACTTTAGACACCAAAGGTTTTGGTACAGAGCAAATTGAGTTAGAATTAAAAGAGTTATTTCCTGATTTTAAAATCGGAAGAATGGATTTAGATACCACTCGTGGTAAATTTGGTTATCAAAAAATTATTGGCGCTTTTGAAGCCAGAGAAATAGATATTTTGGTAGGAACGCAAATGCTCTCTAAAGGTTTAGATTTTGATAATGTGTCTTTAGTAGGAATTTTAAATGCAGATACAATGTTAAATTTCCCAGATTTTAGAGCGCACGAACGTGCTTACAATATGATGGTGCAAGTTTCTGGTAGAGCAGGAAGAAGCAAAAAACAAGGGAATGTTGCCATACAAACCTACAATCCGTATCATCAAATATTACAACAAGTTTCTACCACAAATTATACAGCAATGTACAAAGAACAGTTGCAAGAACGTTGGCAATATAAATATCCACCTTATTATAGATTGATAAAAATCACCTTAAAACACAGAGATTTTAATAAAGTGGATAGTGGAATTAACTGGCTGTTTAAAGCATTATACACTTCTTTTGGTGAGAATGTTTTAGGACCAACTGCGCCAGCAGTTGCTAGAATTCGAAATCAGTATATTAAGAATTTGGTGATTAAAATTCCGCCAAAACAAAGTTTAGCAAACACAAAAAATCAGGTTACTAAAATTAGAAATACGTTTGAAGCTGTAAAAGATTTTAGACCCATAAGATTTATTATTGATGTGGATGCTTATTAAAATAGTTGTTAGTTTTTGGTTTTGAGTTGTTGGTTTTTGGTTCTCGATTATAATATAGTTTTCTGCAAAACATATTCGTTTTCTTTTCAATAAATACCACCAACTAAAAACTAATAACTCAAAATTTTTGAAAAAAAATTAAATCCAAGCAACCTTTTTAAAACTTTGGTAGTCTATATATTTGTAAGGCAGAAAAAACAGATTTAAGAGGCTTGAAAATTATCAACTTGCAACACCCAGAAAAATCGCTCATTAAAAAAGCGATAACTAACAATAGAGAAGCGCAGCAACAATTGTTTGAGTTGCATTCGCCTAAAATGTTGGGAGTTTGCAGGCAATATGTAAAAGATTTGCATCACGCAGAAGATTTAATGCTACAAGGATTTTTAAAGGTTTTTACCAACTTACAAAAGTTTAAACACGAAGGTAGTTTTGAAGGTTGGATTCGTAGAATTATGGTAAATACGTGTATTTCTTACCTCCGTAAAAAAAATGTGATAAATCTAACTGATGAAGAGTATGTTTTTAATGATGCTGCCACAGAAAGTTTAGAAAACACATCTGTAGAAGACATTCAAAAACTGATAGATAGTTTGCCAGAAGGTTATAAAATGGTGTTTAATTTATTCGCCATAGAAGGGTATAAACACTCAGAAATTGCTCAAAAATTAGGCATTACTGAAAGTACATCAAAATCGCAATTGTTTAAAGCCCGCAAATTATTACAACAAAATTATTACAAAATGAATAAAATCGTAAATGGAAACAAATAGTATAGATAAAAACATTAAAGAAAAGTTTGAAAATAGAACTTTTAAGCCATCAAATTCTGCCTGGGAACGCTTGTCTAATCAATTAGACAACCAACCACAAGAAAAGAAAAAAGGCTGGTTTTTTTATATAGGAATTGCAGCAAGTATTTTGTTATTGGTTACTGTAGGGGTTCAGATTTTTTCTGATAAAGAAGCTACTTTAAAACCCAAAGAAATTATTGTTGATACACCAATAGATTCCGTTTTAATCAAAAATAAGATTGATAAAATGTTTAATGAAGTTCCTGTTGAAGAAGCCATTGTAGAAAAAAAGAATATAGAAAATAAAGGAAAGAAACAAGAAGTTAATAAGAATGTCATTGCGAACAAAGTGAAGCAATCTCCTATAAAAAAAGAGAGAATTAAGAACAAAATAATTATTGCCAAAGTTGATAAAAATGATGTTCAATCAAAAAATAAAACGATCAATTCATCAAAAGTGAAGCTGATAAAAACAAAGATTTTTAAACAAAACCCAAATAGTAGAATTAAAATTAATAGTGATGATTTGTTATTCGCGGTAACACACTCATCAAAAGAAGTAAAAGAATATTATGCAAAATACAATGTAAATAGAGATGCTGTTTTAAAAACGATTAAAAGTGAGCTCAAAAAATCGAATATTAAAATAAATCCTGATACTATTTTAGCAGAAGTAGAACGCACCATAGATGATGATGATTTTCAGAATAACTTTATGAAATCATTAAAAACCAAAATAGCTAACATTGCAACCGCCATTGCAAGTAGAAACGATTAATAAAAACACAATTTTAAAATATAAAAAAATGAAAAGAATACTATTAATACTAGTGTTGTTTAGTACAACTATTGCTTTATCTCAACAAAAAACATTCGAAAAAGAAGTAAGTAAAATATCGAAAAAAATAGAGCATATTACAAAGATTCAAAAAGATTCTCTAAAAATGAAAGTTATTGCTATTGATAAACGTTTAGAAAAAGGAGAAATTACCAAAACAACAGCAGATGCTCTTAAAAAAGAAGTAGCTTCTTATCACGCAAGAAGAATTGAGAAATTAGTTGGTGAGCAAGAAATCTTATTGCAAAAATTAGTACAAGATAAAACCAATGGAAAAATTGCAAGTGCTAGTGATGTAAAAGAAAACACTGATGATGTAGATGAAAATACTTTTACCATTGGTAGCAAAACTTTTCGCTTAAGTTTTGATAATGATCATAAAAGAGAAAGAGATTCTAGAAGAAAAAATAGATGGAAAAAGAAAAATAAAAGACAAAGAAGTACAACAACGCAGTTTGTTTTTGCAATAGGTGTAAATAATGTTTTAAAAGATGATGATTTTAGCTCTTTAAATAATTCTGAATACAAATTATGGCAATCTCATTTTTATGAATTGGGTTGGACCTGGAAAACCCGTTTTAGCAAAAAACCGTCTAAATTATATTTAAAATATGGAGCCTCTTTTTTATGGAACAATTTACGCTTAGAGGGTAATAAAATCCACATTAAAAATGGAGATGTAACAGAAACTAAAGTTTTTAAAGACGATTTATCAGAAAGTAGATTACGTCATGTACAAATGAATTTTCCTGTACACATAGAATGGGATTTTTCTAGAAATAGAGTTTATAACGATGGTTTTGTTAGAGACAGAACAAATAGATCTGTACGTTTTGGAGTAGGAGGTTTTGTAGGTTTTAAACTAGGAACAAGACAATATTTAGAATACAGTGATAGCAATAATGTAGCAGTAGAAGAAATTCAATTCGATAATTTTAATATGAACACTTTCAATTATGGAATTAGTAGCTATCTAGGATATAAAGACGCAAGTTTTTATGTAAAGTACGATTTAAATCCGCTATTCAAGAACACAGAAACTAGAAATATTTCTATGGGAATTCGCCTAGATTTAGATTAGTATTATTGCCACAAATTCACGAATTACTTAGTTCGATTTGTAAATTTGTGGCAATTATTTTTTATTCTTTTCTTCCCATTCTTTTCTTAAATCCGAAGATAAAATACTGGTTCCATCGTGTTTCCAGCCTGGTGGTTTTATCAAATATTTTAATTTATTTATGATGGATGTTTTTGATGTAAAAAAATCTATAAACATATTGTACCACTCAATAAATGCAATTTTAATAGGATTGTAGGTTTCAATATTTTTAACCAAACCATAAACAGGTTTTTCAACTTCTGGCTCAAAAGTGCCAAATATTTTATCCCAGATAATAAAAATACCAGCATGATTTCTGTCTAAATATTGAGGGTTTGTTGCATGATGCACTCTATGATGACTTGGTGTGTTAAAAATAGTTTCAAACCATTTGGGCATTTTATCAATTAATTCTGTATGAATCCAATATTGATAAATTAAACTGATAGACATTTGTACCAAAATCATAACCGGATGAAAACCTATTAAAACTAACGGAATCCAAAAGATAAATGTATAAAAACTACCAGACCAAGTTTGCCGTAAAGCGGTACTTAAATTATATTTTTGCGATGAATGATGTACCACATGACTAGCCCAAAACAATCTACTTTCGTGAGCAATTCTATGATTCCAATAATAAGTTACATCTTCAGCAAACAAGAGTACAACCCAAACCCACCAATCAAAAGAAAGAGTAAAAAACCTAAATTTATAGATAAAATAGAAAGCAGCCAGCATTATCCCTTTTGTAAATAAACCAATAGCAACATTTCCTAAACCCATTGTAATGGATGTAATTGCATCTTTAAACTCATAATTTTCTAATTTAACTTTTACAGTTAAAATAACTTCTATGATAATGGTTATTACAAAAAAAGGAATTGCATAATGAATTAAATTAGGAAATTCAGGTACTTGCATATCAGATATTTATATAAAGAATTAATACAATACAAATATGAGCATTTAAATACAAAAAAGATGCGTTAAATTATAAAAAGTATGTATATTTGCAGCCTTAAAAATAAATTATAAATATTTAATTATGAATCATTACGAAACTGTTTTCATTTTGAATCCCGTTTTATCTGATACTCAGATAAAGGAAACAGTACAAAAGTTTGAGGACTATTTGGTTTCTAAAGGTGCCGAAATGATTTCTAAAGAAGATTGGGGCTTAAAAAAATTAGCATACCCAATTCAAAAGAAAAAAAGTGGGTTTTATCACTTATTAGAGTACAAAGTTGCAGGAGAAGAAATTGCTGCATTTGAGTTAGAATTTAGAAGAGATGATAGCGTTATGCGTTACCTTTCTGTTAGATTAGACAAACATGCTGCAGCTTGGGCTGAAAAAAGAAGAGAACGTGTTAAATCTACAAAAAAATAAGAGATGGCATCAATAGAACAACAAGCAAAAGGAGGTAAATCTGCTGACGTTAGATATTTAACGCCATTAGATATAGACACTAAAAAAGAAGCAAAATACTGTAGATTTAAAAAGAAAGGTTTTAAATATATCGATTATAAAGATGCAGACTTCTTAATGTATTTAGTAAACGAGCAAGGTAAAATTTTACCAAGACGTCTAACAGGAACATCATTAAAATACCAACGTAAAGTTGCGCAAGCAATTAAAAGAGCGCGTCATTTAGCGTTAATGCCTTACGTGGGAGATATGTTAAAATAATAAAGAGGTAGACAATGGAATTGATATTAAAACAAGACGTAGAAAATTTAGGATTTAAAGACGATATTGTATCTGTAAAAAACGGATATGGTAGAAACTTTTTAATCCCTACAGGACAAGCAGTTTTAGCTACTTCATCTGCAAAAAAGGTTTTAGCAGAGAATTTAAAACAACGTGCTTACAAAGAAGCTAAATTAATTGAAGATGCAAATAAATTAGCAGAAGCAATTAAAGGATATGAAATTAAAATTGCATCTAAAGTTGGTTCAGGAGACAAATTATTTGGTTCTGTAAACAATATAGATTTAGCAGCAGCATTAGCAAAAGCAGGAACTGAATTAGATAAGAAATTTATCAAAGTAACTGGAGGTAATGTAAAAAGATTAGGTAAATACGAAGCTTCTGTAAGATTGCACAGAGAAGTAGTTGCAGATATTACTTTTGATGTAGTAGCTGAATAGTCATTTACTTTTTAGAATATAAAAAGCTCGTTAGAAATAACGAGCTTTTTTACTTCCAACTTCATACTTCCAACTTCCAACTTAAAATGAAATACAGACAATTAACCAAAGAACAATTTGAGAGTTTACACCAAGAATTTGCTCGTTTTTTAGCAACGCAAAGTATAGATGTAAAAGAATGGAATCAAATTAAAAAAGAAAAACCAACTGTTGCAGAAGAAGAAATGAATGTTTTTTCTGATGTAGTTTGGGACGATGTTTTAACAAAAACAAATTATGTAGAGCATTTTTCTAAAACTTCTGCAAACCTGTTTAAGTGCGATAAAAATGAAATTCATAGAATTGCTATTAAAATAAATAAAGAAATAAATATTTTAGAACAAGAAGGTTTTGAGTGGTTAATGAAAAACCCTATGGATAATTCTGTTGATATTTTTAAAGGCACAAAACCTTATAATTCAGAAAGAAATACTGAGATTTTTGATTTGATAGAAAAAGGAAGCTCAATTTCTAAAGGAGAAATCTTTGAGTATTTTAATCAGTTAATTGGTTAATGTCATTGCGAGAAACTAAGCAATCTGTTAATTAAATTATCTTTTTTTGTAGCTATTTCCTGCTTTCCACTATATCTTTTTTCTTTCTGTCATTCCGAATAAAGCTTTTTCTGCTTTATGTGGCAATCTCATTTTTTAGCAGATTACTTCGTCATTCTTCCTCGTAATGACGCTTAGTTTATGAACTAGAAAAAAGGATGCCGTTTCAATCAGGGCTAAACTTGTTTGCTTGCTTTCTGTCATTCCTGCGTAGGCAAGGAATCCATATAAAGAAAGTATAGATTCCTGTTTTCACAGGAATTGACAAACTAAGTTAATAACTCAATCAGTTTATCCGTACCAGAACTGGCAATATCTTTAATAATCGTTAAATTATTAAAATCATTTTTAGAAACAGATGGTTTTGGATCTATAAAATAAATAGGCGTTTTTGGTTGTATATAATTCACCAAACTTGCAGCAGGATATACTTGCATAGAAGTTCCAATAATTACCAAAATATGAGCTTTAGCGGTAATTTCAATCGCTTTTTCTAACATAGGCACCATTTCTCCAAACCAAACAATATGAGGTCTTAATTGATTTCCTTTTGGGCAAACATCACCTAAAATTAAATCCTTTTTCCAATCTAAAACTAAATCCTTATCAACAGTACTTCTTGCTTTTAAGAGTTCTCCGTGTAAATGAGTAATTTTTGTACTTCCTGCACGTTCGTGTAAATCATCCACATTTTGTGTAATAATTTCAACATCAAAATCTTTTTCTAACGCTGCTAAATTTAAATGCGCTTTGTTAGTAAAAACTTCTAATAATTGTCTTCTACGTTGATTGTAAAAATCTAAAACCATTGCTGGATTTGCAGCAAATCCTTCGGGTGAAGCCACTTCCATAACATTATGTCCTTCCCATAAACCATTTGCATCTCTAAACGTTTTTATCCCGCTTTCAGCAGAAATACCTGCACCTGTTAAAACCACTAATTTTTTCATCAAACTAAATATACTAATTTTTGTATCGAATTCACGATTGAAATTTATAAATTTATTCAAAACTATTTTTAATGATTGATAAAAAGCTTTTAGCTTATTTTGAAGGATATTTAACAGACAAAAGAAAGAAAACATTTCAACAAGTTTTAGAAAACAGAACTAGACATTTTGCTTTGGTTTTAGAGGATATTTTTCAGCCTCATAATGCAAGTGCGGTTATAAGAACTTGCGATATTTTTGGTGTTCAAGATGTACACGCAATCGAAAATAAATATACCAACAAAGTTTCTAGACACGTTGCAAAAGGTTCTCAAAAATGGATTACTTCTAAACGTTATAAATCTGATGGCGATAATACCAAAATTTGTTTAGATAATTTACGTGAAAAGGGGTATCAAATTATTGCAACAACACCTCATAATGATTCTTGTTTGTTACAAGATTTCGATATCACCAAAAAATCGGCTTTTGTATTTGGAGTAGAAGCAGAAGGAGTTTCAGATTATGTTAAAGAACAAGCAGATGGTTTTTTAAAAATACCAATGGTGGGTTTTACAGAGAGTTTAAATATTTCTGTGGCAGCAGCAATTATTTTGCAAGATGTAACTTCAAAACTCAGGAATTCTGATGTAAATTGGCAATTATCTGATGAAGAAAAAAATAATTTGTATTTTAATTGGGTAAAAAAGACGATTAAAAATGTAAATAAAATAGAAGAACATTATTATAAAAATATAAAAGGAAATGTGTCGTTTATTGGTAGTTGAAATATTTGTTTCTTAGAAAATAATCCAAATATACTTTTCAGAAATTTATATTTTCTCCATAAACTAAACAAGAATAAGTTTATTGAATATGAAGTAGCTCGAACTGTTATTGCCTATTTATTGATTATTACAAATCACAACGTTGAGGTTTATATTCGAGAAACATTTCGTTAAAAATTGCAACTTGTTGAATTGAAAATTAACCTTTAAATTTAAACATTATGGAATGAAAAAAAATAAATAATACTACTTGAGAAAAAGCACTTTCTACTAACAAAGGGTGTAAATCTTTAAAACTATATTGCTATGAAAAAAATATCAATTATTATTATTACTGGTTGCTCAAGTAAGAATAAAGAAATAAATATTATAAAAAAATTTCTAAATGAGATAAAACTAAACAAAGAATTTGATTTTTTCGAATCTAAAAAATTTATTAAATATAATTATCTGGATTCCGAAAAAGAAAAAATTATTTCACTTTTAATAAACGAAAACATTAAAATTCTAAAAAAACAAATAAGTGAATGTGAATCGTATAAAATTTTAACTCATAAACAAGTATTAAAGAATAAGTTAAAATTGAATTTTACTTACAATAATTACTCAAGAATTTATCATCTCATTGACAATAACAATAACGTTATAACAACTTTTATTTTTGGTTCAAAAGGAATTATTTCTTTTTCTTATAATATTATTAAAAATAAAAACAAACCTAGAACTCCTCTTTTATTAAATAATTTATAAATACAAACCGCTACCACGTATATTAAAAATAGCAGTAAAGTGCAAACTACAAAGCTTGTGATTTTCTATTGTTTTATTGCTAAACTAAAAGTAACAGCACTTTTATTTTGCTACTTTTCATATACCCACACGTTAGCGAATTTTTCAAAAACATTTCCAAACAAAATCTTCAAATAATTTCTTAACTCTAAAACTTTAATTATTTTTATCAAAATTTATTTTTTGATGAATCAACAAGAGGAGTTTTTCGAATATATCAATAACGGATACAAAACCAAAGGAGATTTTTTAGAGCTAGGAGCAGCAATGTTGGGTGAAGAAACCATTACAAATGCCATTGTAAAAGTTCCTTTAAAAACCTTAAACAGACACGGTTTAATTGCGGGTGCAACAGGTACTGGTAAAACAAAAACATTACAAGTTTTAGCAGAAAATTTATCAGAAAAAGGAATTCCGGTTTTATTAATGGACATTAAAGGAGACTTGTCTGGTTTGGCACAACCAAGTCCTGGGCATCCAAAAATTGATGAACGTCACGCAAAAATTGGTTTTCCTTTTACAGCAAAGAAATTTCCGATAGAAGTGTTAACCATTTCTGAACAAGATGGTACAAGATTACGTGCCACTATCTCAGAATTTGGACCTGTTTTATTATCAAGAATTTTAGACTTAACAGAAACTCAAAGCGGAATTGTTGCCATCATTTTTAAATATTGTGATGACAATAAGCTGCCATTATTAGATATTAAAGACTTTAAAAAAGTGTTACAATTTGTAACCAATGAAGGGAAAGAAGAAATTCAAAATGAATACGGACGAATTTCAACTTCTTCAACTGGCGCAATTTTGCGTAAAATTGTAGAAATAGAACAACAAGGAGGCGATTTGTTTTTTGGAGAAAAATCTTTTGATGTAGAAGATTTAACTAGAGTTGATGAAAACGGAAAAGGAATTATTTCGGTTTTACGTTTAACAGATATTCAAGACAAACCCAAGTTGTTTTCAACATTTATGTTGCAATTATTAGCTGAAGTTTATGAAACTTTTCCGGAACAAGGAGATTCTGGCAGACCAGAGTTAATCATCTTTATAGATGAAGCACATTTAGTGTTCGATCAAGCATCAAAAGCTTTGTTAAGTCAAATAGAAAGTATTGTAAAGTTAATTCGTTCTAAAGGAATTGGTTTGTATTTTGTAACGCAAAACCCAAAAGATGTGCCAGAAGATATTTTGGCACAATTAGGTTTAAAAGTGCAACACGCATTAAGAGCTTTTACGGCAAAAGATAGAAAAGCAATTAAGTTGGCAGCAGAGAATTATCCAGATTCAGAATATTATGACACCAAAGAAGTATTAACGCAATTAGGAATTGGAGAAGCTTTTATTTCTGTTTTAAACGAAAAAGGAATTCCAACTCCGTTGGCAAGAACAATGTTGCGTGCACCAATGAGTAGAATGGATATTTTAACGGATAAAGAGTTAAAAAATGTAATTAATAATTCAAGACTTTTTTATAAATACAATGAAACTTTAGATAGAAAAAGTGCCTACGAATTGTTAAACTCTAAAATAGAAAAGATTAATAAGGCAGAAGAAAAAGCAATTAAAGCAGAAGCAGATAAAAAAGAAAGAGAAAAATTAGCCAAAGAAAAAGCAAAGCAAAAACAAAGAGAAGAAAGAGCTTACAGAAGCACTACCAGAAGAAGAAGTACAAGACAAAATCCAATAGTAAAAGTATTAACAAGTGCTACTTTTATTAGAGCGGCATTTGGCATATTAAAAAAAGTATTGAAATAACAAAACGCAAAAAAGAACGTTTACATAACGAACAAACTCACCAAAATGATTAAAAAAAGCTTCTTACCAATTTTAGTAATCGTATTATCAGCATTTATAATTAGCTGCAGTAACAATAATAAATTTAAGATAGAAAAAGGAAAAGTTGGGCAACTAACCACCAAAACTACAGTACAAGAATTAAATAAAATTTTTAAAAAAGATTCTCTAGTTAAAAATTTGAGCGAAGGCGCACAAGGTGACAACTATTTTCAAGAAGATGATGAGTATTTTGTGTACGAAAAAGGAGGGAAGCTTTTGTTAACCATTATGCCAAAAGAACAATTAGATTCTACATCAACAATAAAAAGTATTCAAATTCACGATTCGCGTTTTAAAACAGATTCTGGTATCACTTTAAATTCGAGTTTTTCAGAAATAAACGCAAACAACAATATCAATAGAATTGAGTCAACTTTTTCTTCGGCAACTTTATTTATAGACGATTTAAACACCACAATAGTTATAGATAAAGAAGAATTGGGTTTAAAAGAATTCAGCCCTCAAAAAGTAACTTTAGAGCAAATTCCTGATTTGGCAAAAATGAAATCGTTTATAGTTTGGTTTCATTAGGGCGTATTTTGTGCGTTTTATTTTAAACACAAAACCGCGCTTTACGCTATATCTTTTTTGTGCAGAACTTGTTTTTAGGGTTGCAAAAAGTAGCACCAAAAAATTCTAGTTTTAATAAGTTATTGCATTCAATTTTTAAGCACAAAAAAGGATGCCGCTTCAATCGCTTACGCAAAAACCAATTGTTATGAGTAAAAAATATATCATTCAAAAATCGCCATTTATTGTTCCAACTTCAGATGGAAAACTTATAGAAGAACATTTTGGAAATGCTACTGACAGAAATTCTCAACTCAGTATTGCATATATGGTTGCGCCTTCTGGTTGGTCAGAACCTTATCAAACTCCAGAATTTGATGAATATACTTATATCATTAAAGGTAAAAAACAATGTATAATAGAAGGAGAAAAAGTAGTTTTAGAATCTGGTGAATCTATTAAAATTGAAAAAAATACAAGAGTTCAGTATTCAAATCCTTTTGATGAGGAATGTGTGTATCTAGCCATTTGCTTGCCCGCTTTTTCTATGAATTTAGTGAATAGAGAAGAATAGTTAACGTATATGTACGTTAATTTGAGTTCTTTTTTTTATCAATATAATGCCTTAAAACTCCGCCTTTTATACTGTTTACGTCAAACTCTACAATAAAAGCATCACTATCAATTTCTTGTACAATTCTGTACATTTTTTTTATATCTATTCTGTTAATAATAGAGTGAATAATATCAAAATTTTCAACTTTACCACTATTACCATAACCAGAAGCACCTTTGTAAATTGTTAGCCCAACACCTAGTTTTTCTAAAATTGCTTTTTTTATGAGTTCATTTTTTTGAGATACAATGGTTATTCCAATAAAATCTTCAAACCCTTCAATAACTGTATCTGTAACTTTGGCAGCAATAATATAAGTAAGAATAGAGTAGAGGGCAACTTCTACAGAAACTACAAAAGCTGTAATACCAAATAAAATGATATTAAAAATAAGGATTATTTTACCAATACTAAGTCCAAATTTATCATTTAAATAAACACCTAAAATTTCTGAACCATCTAAAACGGAACCATTTCTAATAGCAATTCCAATTCCAGAACCCACTAGCAAACCACCAAAAATAGAAATTAGCAATTTGTCATTGGTTATGGTTTGAAAGTTTTCAAAATGAATAAATAATGCCAATCCTAAAATACTAATCATAGATTTAACAACAATTCTTTTTGAAACCGTAAAATAACCAAGAACTAAAAAAGGAATACTAAATAAAATTAGCAAGTAAGACATATTAATATCTACCTGAGTTCTAATTAAAAGTGCAATTCCTGTAACACCACCATCTAAAAAACCATTGGGCAATAAAAAAGATTTTAAACCTAAACTGGTTAACACAATTCCTATAAATATTTGAAAATATTCATAAAAATAGTTGATTGTTTTTTTGGTGTTCATTTAAGATTTTTAATGACTTCTTTTACAGGCTAATAATGTGTTTTTTAATAACATTGCAATGGTCATAGGCCCAACACCACCAGGAACTGGCGTAATAAAATCTGCTTTTTTAGATACTTCATTAAAAGCTACATCACCCGCTAATCTATAGCCGCTTTTTTTAGAAGAATCTGCTAAACGTGTGATACCAACATCTACAACAGTTACATTATCTTTTACCATATCTGCTTTTAAAAATTCAGGAATACCAATTGCAGCAATAATAATATCAGCTTGTAAAGTAATTTCTTTTAAGTTTTTTGTTCTACTGTGGCACATTGTAACAGTAGCATTACCCACTTTTCTTTTTTGCGATAATAAAATACTCATTGGGCTGCCTACAATATGACTTCTTCCTAAAACAACAACGTGTTTACCAGTTGTTTCTACATTGTATCTATCTAATAATTCTAAAATTCCGAAAGGAGTTGCAGAAATAAAAGTAGGCAAGTTTAACGCCATTTTTCCAACATTTGTTGGATGAAATCCATCAACATCTTTATCAGGATCTACAGCCATTAAAACTTTTTGCTCATTAATATGTTTGGGTAATGGTAATTGAATTATAAAGCCATCTATATCTTTATCAACATTTAAAATTGCTATTTCGTTGAGTAATTCTTCTTCAGTAGTATTGTTTGGCAAACGAATTAAAGTTGACTCGAAACCAACACGCTCACAAGCTTTTACTTTAGCATTTACATAAGTAATACTGGCACCGTCATTACCCACAATAATTGCTGCTAAATGTGGTGTTTTATAACCTCTGTCTTTTAACGCTCTTACTTCTAAAGCAATTTCTTCTTTAATTTCTGCGGATGTTTTTTTACCATCTAATAAAATCATAGTGTGTTTTTTAAGTTTAAAAGTTTAAAAGTTTCAGAGTTGAGATTTATCTACTGCTCTTGAAATGACATTTGTTAGAAATTTTCATTTTTGCTAACTGCTAACTGCTAACTGCTAACTGCTAACTGTTAACTGAATTATCTCATTCCTTTCATCATCTGCATCATTTTTCTGCCACCACCACCTTGCATCATTTTCATCATTTTACTCATTTGATTAAATTGCTTCATTAATTGATTTACTTCTTGAATCGAAGTTCCAGAACCTTTTGCTATACGCTTTTTTCTACTTGCATTTATACTTGATGGAGTACTTCTTTCACCTGGTGTCATTGAGTGAATAATGGCTTCAATTCCTTTAAAAGCATCATCATCTATATCTACATCTTTCATTGCTTTACCAGCTCCAGGAATCATACCTACTAAATCTTTCATAGATCCCATCTTTTTGATTTGTTGTATCTGACTTAAAAAATCATCGAAACCAAATTGATTTTTAGCAATCTTTTTCTGTAGTTTTCTAGCTTCTTCCTCATCATATTGGTCTTGTGCTCTTTCTACTAAAGAAACCACATCTCCCATTCCTAAAATACGATCTGCCATTCTATCTGGATGAAATACATCTATGGCATCCATTTTCTCTCCTGTACCAATAAATTTAATGGGTTTATCTACTACAGATTTAATAGATAATGCAGCTCCACCACGTGTATCACCATCTAATTTTGTAAGAACAACTCCTTCAAAATTTAAAATATCGTTAAAGGCTTTTGCTGTATTTACAGCATCTTGACCCGTCATAGAATCTACCACAAATAAGGTTTCTTGTGGATTCACCGTTTTGTGAATGTTAGAAATCTCTGTCATCATTTCTTCATCTACAGCTAAACGTCCTGCTGTATCAATAATTACAACATTTTTGCCATTTGCTTTGGCGTGTTTAATTGCATTTTTAGAAATCTCAACAGGATTTTGGTTGCCTACTTCAGCATAAACTTCTACACCAATTTGTTCTCCTACAACTTGTAATTGATTGATGGCTGCAGGTCTATATACATCACAACCTACTAATAAAACTTGTTTCGATTTTTTAGTTTTTAGGTAGTTAGCCAACTTACCAGAAAAAGTTGTTTTACCAGAACCTTGTAAACCAGACATTAAAATAACGGTTGGTGAGCCTCCTAAATTAACGCCAACAGTTTCTCCTCCCATTAATTCAGTAAGTTCGTCTTTTACCAACTTAACCATTAACTGCCCAGGGTTTAACGTAGTTAATACATCTTGACCTAAAGCTTTTGCTTGAACTTTTTTAGTAAATTCTTTGGCAATTTTAAAGTTAACATCGGCATCTAATAACGCTCTTCTAACTTCTTTTAAAGTTTCTGCAACGTTAACTTCTGTTATTTTTCCATGCCCTTTTAGGGTGTGTAAGGCTTTATCTAATTTATCGCTTAAATTATTAAACATAATTTGTCTTCTTTTTTAGGAAGCACAAATATAAGAATTAGTGATTAGTTGTTAGCGATTAGTTTTTAGTTTTTTATTATTTATCTTTAAAAAGAGACTTGTAAAAAATCTTATTTAGATTGAAAAGAAGAGGAGGTTTAGCTAATATTTTCTCGATTATAATTATCTATTAAAATTTGGGTATGATGTTCTGTATGATGTGCTGTCCACATAATAATTTCTCTGATGGTCATTTTTCCCATTAATGGATGAGGAATTACCAAAGTATCTAAATTCACATCGCTAATTTTTCTTAATTTATACTGCAATTTTTTATTTTGAATTTGTAATCTTGTTAGTAATTTATCTCTATCTTTTTGTAGCGGTTTTTTTAATTTTTGATTATAAACGCTTGCTCTATCTTTATTTTCTGATAATTTTTGTTGATACTTCTGTGCAATAGTTTCATAATCTCTAGGTGCTCTATTACAAGTTCCGAACTTATATTTTAAAAAGAATCTTGGGTAGCTTAACGCATTATTTAGTTGCTGTAAACTATTTACTAAATGAAGTATTTGTTGGGCAACAGTCCATTTGTTTTTGGGTGCTTGTTCCCAATTATCAACAGGTTGTTTTTTTAACCAATTAAACAAAATTTGATGTTTTTCTTCTAGTAAATTTGCAATTGCTTCTTTTTCCATTTTAAAAAAGTTTATATCAGAAAGATACAATTTTTATAGATATAAATTTAACAATAAATTTTGGGTTGATGAAACATCATTTATAAATAAACAGAAATTGTTAAAAATAGCATAGATACTACTGTTAAAATAATTATCAATGGCATTATAAATTTTAACCATTTGTTAAAACCAACTTTAACAATAGCTAAAGATGCCAAAATTAACCCAGTTGGATTTATAAAACTAAATAATCCCATTCCGTATAAATAAGTATTTACAATATTTTCTCTACCAATGTTTACGCCATCTGCCAAGGGAGATAAAATAGGCATTGTTAAAACGGCCATTCCTGATGAAGAAGGAATAAAAAAGGACAATCCACTATACACAAACATCATAGAATTTATAAATAATCCTTTATGCATTCCTTCTGTAACAGAACTAGAATAGAAAAGCAAAGTATCGCTAATTAAACCATCTTCCATAAGAATAGTTACTCCTCTTGCAATACCAATTATAAACGCAACACTTAATAAATCGTTAGCTCCTTTTATAAAAGTATCTACAAAAACGGCTTCATTTATTTTGCAAATAAATCCTATTAAAACTGCACCAACAAAGAAAACAGCTGTCATTTCTAAAAACCACCAATCTAAATTACTAACGCCATAAACCATAATTATAAAGCAAACAATAAATATGAATAAAACTGATTTTAAACGAAATGTAAAATTTATTTTTTTTGATGAATTATTATATAAAAACATTTGTTCTATCATTTCTTTTTGACTAAAAATGATAGATTTTGATGGATCTTTTTTTACTCTTTGTGCATATCTAATAATGTATAAAATACAAATAATTAAACCAATTAAAAGCATTGTTATTCTACCTTCAATTCCTGTTGTCCAATTAATTCCGGCAGAATTAGAAGCTATAATTGCGCTAAAAGGATTTATGGTTGATGCCATTGTACCAATAGAACTACCAATATAAATTGATGCTAAGGCAACAATTGCATCGTATTTTGCAGCTAAAAAAACAGGAATTAAAATAGGATAAAAAGCAATGGTTTCTTCAGCCAAACCAAAAGTGGTTCCACCTAAAGCAATTAACGCAGTTACAATTATTATTAGCGAATATTCTTTACCTTTTAGTAGCACAGACAATCTAGAAATACCCGCCTCAAAAGCACCAGTATAATTAACTATGGCAACCAAACCACCAATAAAAAGAACAAGAATTATAATATCTGCAACAGCTATTATTCCCTTTAAAGGAGCCAATACAAACTCTTTAAAACCTTGTGGTTTAGCCTCTAATTCTTTATAAGTTTCAGGAATGCTAATTGCTTTATAAATTGCACCCGAAGTAAATTTTTCTAAAGGAATTTTTATTTTTAAATCGTCTAAAGTTTTTTGATTTGCCACAAGCACAACAGATTTCTCTTGGCTTGTTCTTATAAAAGTATTGTCACCTTTATTGTAAGCTAATCTATCATATTGACCAGAAGGAATTAACCAAGTTAATAACGCTACAAAAGCTGCTATGATTAATAAAATTGATTGTGCTGTTGGAAATTTTACTTTCTTCATCTTTAAACTTAAAAAATTAAAACCTTAAAGATACTATATTGCTAAAGTTTGAGAAATGAAATTATTCTTTTTTAGCAATAAATTTTAAAGCAACTCCATTTATACAATGACGTTTGCCTGTAGTTTTTGGTGGACCATCATCAAAAGAATGCCCTAAATGACTACCACAAGTATTGCATTTTAACTCAGTTCTTGCATAACCAATTTTATAATCTATATCTAATTCTACTTTTCCTTTTATAGCCCTATCAAAAGATGGCCAACCACTACCAGAATCATATTTGTGTTCAGATTTGTAAAGTGGTGTATTGCAAGCTGCACAAACGTAAATACCAGGTTTGTAAATTTTATTTAACGGACTTGTAAAAGCTCTTTCTGTACCAGCTTCTCTTAATATTTTGTATTCAATTGGAGATAAAATCTTTTTCCATTCAGCATTCGTTTTTTCAATTTTATATTTCTTCTTTTCTTTGGATGTGTTTTGTGCTTTGGTGGTACAATTCATCAAAAAAAAGACAACAATAATTGGGAATAGTTTTTTCATCAAAATAAAATTTTTATACTTTTTTTGACGTTTTTTTGATAAAATCATTACAGCAAAATATTTTTTAAAATAAACTTTTTAGATAATAATAGAATATGTAATTTTAAAAAACGTAAAAGCGTAAATTTAGAAAGTGACAATTTGTTTAAAATTGTGTCTAATATTAATAGTTGACTTAAAAATAGAATTAAATGAAAAAAATAGTTGTTTTAGTTTTAACCGTTTTTCTTTTTGTAGAATGTAGTACAGTGCCAATTACAGGTAGAAAGCGTGTTAATTTTGTGAGTGATGCTCAAGTTTTACCTGCAAGTTTTGCACAATACAGTAGTTTCTTAAAAGAAAACAAAATATCTACAAACAGAAAAATGACCCATCAAATTAAAAATGTAGGTAAAAATATTTCTGCGGCTGTAGATCGTTTTATGAGGGCAAATAATATGGCAGCAGAAGCCAATTCTTATAAATGGGAATTTAATTTAATTGATGATAAAACAGTAAATGCTTGGTGTATGCCAGGAGGTAAAGTTGTATTTTACACAGGCATAATGCCAATTTGCGAAAATGAAAATGGAGTAGCTGCTGTTATGGGACATGAAGTTGCCCACGCATTTGCAAAACACGGACAAGAAAGAATGTCTCAAGGACAATTACAACAAATAGGAGGTTTAGCTGTTGCCTTAGGAACAGCAAATAAAGACCCAAAAACAAGACAAATTTGGAATACCGCTTTTGGTGTTGGTTCTACATTAGGAATGTTAAAATTTAGTAGAACTCATGAACAAGAAGCAGACAGATTAGGTTTGGTTTTTATGATAATGGCTGGTTATGATGGTAGAGAAGCTGCAGAGGTTTGGGTAAGAATGAGTAAAAGAGCAGGAGGTAAAAAGCCACCAGTAATTTTAAGCACGCATCCTTCTAATGAATCAAGAATTCAAGATTTAAGAACGTATTTGCCAACAGCTAGAAAATATGCAGCTAAATTTAATGAACAAGCAAAAGTTCAAATAAAAAAATAGGAAAAGAAATAGAATTCATATATTGTGACCGTTCAAAAAAAAATATTTTTTTGAACGGTTTTTTTTATAAAAGAGATGTATGTTAAAAATTGGAGATAAAAAATTAATTAATGCTTGGGCATTTTACGATTGGGCAAACTCAGTATATTCTTTAGTTATTAGTACTGCAGTTTTTCCTATATATTATGCAGGATTAACGGCTTCTGAAGGTTTTGCAAATGCCGATGGTAAAATTGCCTTTTTAGGCACATTATGGACGCCAACAACGCTGTACAATTATGCTTTAGCTTTTTCTTTTTTAGTAGTGGCATTTATTTCTCCGATGTTATCTGGTATTGCAGATTATGCAGGTAACAAAAAGAAATTTTTAAAAGGATTTTGTTTGTTAGGATCGGTTTCTGTAATGAGTTTATTCTTTTTTACAGGAAAAGAAACACTTTGGGTTGGTATCGTTTTTACCATTTTAGCAAGCATAGGTTTTTGGGGGAGCATTGTTTTTTACAATGCCTATTTACCAGAAGTTGCGCACCCAGAACAACAAGATAATGTAAGTGCAAAAGGCTTTATGTTAGGTTATTTAGGATCAATTATTTTATTATTATTTTGTTTAGTGCTAATAGAAACAAAAGTTTTTGGTTTCTATGATAAGCAGTTTGGTTCTCAAATATCGTTTGTTTTAGTTGGTTTGTGGTGGCTTGGTTTTGCCCAAGTTACTTATGCTAAATTGCCAAATGAAGAAAAAACAGATTTACCAAAAGATAATTATTTTGTAAAAGGATTAAAAGAAATTCAAAAAGTAGCGAAAGAATTATTTGCTTACAGGGAGTTAAAGATTTTTTTAATTTCTTTCTTTTTACTCAGTATTGGTGTACAAACTATCATTTTAATGGCAGGTATTTTTGGTACCATTTTAGGTCTAAAAACTTTAAACTTAATTGCTACAATATTATTAGTTCAGATTGTAGGTATTTTAGGAGCCTTTCTTTTTTCTAGACTTTCAAATAAAATTGGAAATATTAAAACCTTAAAAATTACCATCGCAATTTGGTGTTTGGTATGTTTTATAGGTTTTAATTTAACAAAAGAGACACCAAATATAGAAATGTATTTTTATGTTTTAGGAGGTTTAATTGGTTTGGTAATGGGGGCAATACAATCTTTAGCAAGATCTACTTATTCAAAATTATTACCAGAAACAGAAGATACAGCCTCTTATTTTAGCTTTTTTGATGTTACCGAAAAAATTGCCTTGGTAGTTGGTATGATTACCTTTGGTATTTTAAATTCTATAATATCAATTCAATCTAGTGTGTTGGCTTTAGCCATTTTCTTTTTAGCTGCTTTTATAACCATAAGTTTTATAAAGAAAACAAAGTATGTACATTAAAACAAAAAAGAGCTGTAACTTTAAAAAAGTTAACAGCCCTTTTTATTGTGTTTAAATGTTAAAATTAACTCCTAAAACAATATTTCTTCCTTGGTTTAAAATGCCATCTGCTTTTAATCTTGATAAATGGTTTATGTATTTTTTATCCAATAAATTATTGATAGACAAAGAAGTAGAAAGTTTTGTGTTTCCGAAGCTAATATCGCCACCAAAACCTAAATTTAAAAGACTATAAGCTGGTGTTTTTGTTTCAAACTGACTCACATTATTTTGAGAAAATGTACTATGTAAACTTAAAGAACTATATCCTTTTTGCAACCAATTTGCAATTTTAAATTCGGTTCTAAACGTATTTTTCCAAGTGTTTGCAGGTATCAATGGTAAATAGTTTCCATTATTTTGTTTGCCAACAACAGTTTCAAAAGTACTTTCTAAATGCAGCCAGTCTAAAGGATGAGGATGCAAGTGAAAACCAAATTCGCTACCATACAATTTTGCGTTTTCTTGTTTGTAAGAAAAGACAGGTAATTTATCTTCAATTTTTCCTGTAGGAGAAATATAGATATAATCATTTAAATGGTTATAAAACCCGTTAGCAAAAAACTCGAAATGATCTGTTTTGTACTCTAAAGAAACATCAATTTGCGTGTTTTTTTCATTCACTAAATTATTGTTTCCTTTTTCAAATCTGTTGGTTCCATGATGAACTCCGTTAGAAGTTAATTCAGCTAAATTTGGAGCTCTAAAACCTGTAGAAAGATTAATTCTTGTTGTAAAATTATTGGTAATTGCTGTTTTAAATCCTAAAGATGTTGTAAAACTATTATAAGATTTATCAATAGCATTAAAAATATGAACATCACCATCGTGTTTTATTTCGTGTCTTTCTGTTGTAATATTTCTATTGTCAAAACGAATTCCTGCTTGCAAAGTGTTTCTATTCCAAGAATAATTTGCGGTTGTAAAAACGCCTATATCATTCATTTTTGCATTCGGAATTAATAATTCTTCTCCAAAATTTGCATTGGTTTGATGCAAACCTTGCACACCAGATAAAATTTCAAAATTGCCAATTTTTGGAAAATGATATTTTGCATTGTAAGTAAATGTTTTTAATTTCATTCTTAATGCAGCTTCTTCATCATCTTTATGGTCAGCTTCATCTTCATGTTCTTCAAACTCTTGTCTGTCATTAAAAGTATAACCTAAATCTATATCTAATTTAGAATTACCAAAAAAGAAATGATTATGTGAACTTAAAATATGATTATCAACTTCTTGATAAGGCTCTAACAGGGTTTTGCTTTTAGATTGTTTTTTTACGCCTTCTGTTAAACCTAAATTCGATTTGTTATAATTATATCTAATTTCTGATGAAAAATTGTTTTTAGAGTAGCCAATTCCGGTTTTAAAATCTTTTTCATTAAAACGAGTATTCGTAACTCTTTTATCGGTAGGAATTTTATAATCTGAATGTGATGCAAATGTTCCTCTTACTAAAAATTTCCAATTATCATTAGAAGATTTATAGCCTAAAGACGAGTTTGTACCTAAAGTATTGCTAAAAAAACGTTGATTAATATTGATGTTACTTTTATTTGCGGATATAAATTTTTCTGGATTTATATATAAAACGCCACCCAAAGCATCTGAACCATAAAGTAGAGAAGCAGGGCCTTTTATGACTTCTACACTGCTAATTCCTACATCGTTAATTCCTAAACCGTGTTCGCCGCCAAATTGTTGATTTTCTAAACGAATTCCTTGCGTATATACCAAAACTCTATTGCCGCTTAAACCTCTAATAACAGGTTTTCCAATAGAAGCTCCTGTAGATATTTGCGAAACTCCAGCAATATTTGTAATTCCTTCAGAAAGTGTGGTAGCACCCATTTTTTGAATGGATTTTATACTCAACCTTTCTACTTTCATTACATTTTCTGATTGTAATTTATTAAATGGTGTAGAAATAATAATTTCATCCATTTCAAATGGAGATTCTTCTAACTGAATATTTAAAGTTAAATCTGTATTCACTTCAATAACTTTTGATACAGTTTTATATCCTAAATAAGAAAAAGTGATTTTTATTTTTCTTTTAGGTATATTTTTTAAGATGAATGTTCCATCTTCTTTTGATGTTGTTCCTTTATGAATTTCTGGAGCATAAATTTCTACTTCAGATAATGGTTTTTTTTCTAAATCTGTGATTTTTCCTGAAATGCTATTTTGTGCATTTACAGAGAAACCTGCTATTATAAATAGCAGTTTTATAAATGTTTTCATTAATTTTTATTTTACTGATATACAAAATGTTACTTGTCATTAAAAAATGACAGTTGGTTGTTAAGCAGTAAAATTTGGTGGACCTCTTGTGGTTTTTATAGATTGATAAATCTCAATAAAAACTTGAGGTTTATCAATAAAAGTAGTTGCGTAAAAATGGGTTGGAATTACATCGTAATTAGATGTAAAATCCATAGAAAACAGGGGTAATTGTTTGTGAAATTTATCGCAATTTATTTGTTGTTTGTGTATGTGATGTTCACCAACAGCAGTACAAATTGTATGCTTATGATTTTCTAAAACGTGCAAAATTTCTATTGATGTTGGTATCATCAACAGAAAAAGAAAAAAAACGCTAAGTAGTTTTTTATACAATTTGTTATTTTTTTCTAACTCTTAAATTAAGCATTTCTACACCTAAAGAAAATGCGATCGCAAAATACAAATATCCTTTAGGAATCACTCCAACAGTTTTGTTAAAAATTTCAGTATGTGATAAATGTGCGCCTTCTGTAATTAACATAAAACCAATTAATATTAAAAAAGACAACGCCAACATTTGTATGGTTGGGTTTCTGTTTACAAAACCACTAATAGGGTTTGCAAAAAGCATCATAATTAAAATAGAAACAATTACTGCGACTATCATAATAATTAATGCGCCATTAATTCCATTTGTCATACCAACTGCAGTAAGAATACTATCAAAAGAAAAAACAATATCGATTAAAATTATTTGAATAATTACGCTTGTAAAAGAAATAACTTTAGGAGATTTTAAAACTTCATCCTCATTTGTGTTTTCTACTTTCTGACGAATTTCTTTGGTGCTTTTATAGAGTAAAAATAATCCTCCTAGAAATAAAATAATGCTTTGCCCTGTTAAACCTGATTTAAACCAACCCAAATCAATGTTATAAAATGGCTCTTTTAAAGCGATTAAATAAGAAACACTAAATAGCAATAAAATTCTGGTTATCATTGCCAAAGCCAAACCTAAAAGCGTGGCTTTTCTAATCTGGTTTTCTGGGAGTTTATTTGCAGAAATAGAGATAAAAATAATATTATCTATTCCTAAAATAATTTCAAGAAAAGTTAGTGTTAATAAGGCAACCCAAGTATCTGCGTGTGCAAATATTTCCATATTATTTTACTTTATATAAAGTACCATCAGTAGAAAATTTACTAAATCCTATTTTGGCTGTAAAGCTGTAAGAACTATCTGTAACTTTAGTAATTTGAACAAAAATAGGATCTTTATCTAATTCCTTTTTTGGCGACTTCATTTTTAAAGTATAAAAGAAATTATTTTTCCATTTAATGTATAAAGTATCAATATGTTTTACTTTTTTTACACTAGAAATACTATCATTAGAAAAACTTATTGTTTTCTCATATGCTTCAATTTGAAGACTATCTATTCTTGTAATGGTTGTTTTGCCATAACTGTTTCCTGCAGGAATTTCAAAAACTCCTTTTTTAAAACGATCAGAATTGTCTTTAGTTTCTGATTTACATGAAGAAAGAATGAAGATTGAAGCAAGAAGTATGAAGATTGAAGTATGAAGATTGAGAAAGTTTCTCCAATTTCCCACTTCTAACTTCCTATTTATAAAACCTTTTTTATTAATTGTCATTCTTGTTTTTTTATTTACTCCCAACTTCCCACTTCCTACTTCTACCTTCCCACTTCTAACTTAACTCTATATTCCAGTATAATTTGCAGGTGTAATTGCCTTTAATTCTTCTTTTATTGTTGATGAAACTTCTAGAGTATCTATAAAATTAGCAATCGAATTTTGATTGATTTTTTCGTTAGTTCTCGTCAATCCTTTTAAAGCTTCATAAGGATTTGGGTAGGCTTCTCGTCTTAAAATTGTTTGAATTGCCTCTGCAACAACCGCCCAATTATTTTCTAAATCTTGCTCAAACTTTTCTTTGTTTAACAATAATTTATTTAATCCTTTTAAGGTTGATGTAAAAGCGATAATTGTATGTCCAAAAGGTACACCAACATTTCTTAAAACAGTACTATCTGTTAAATCGCGCTGTAATCTTGATATTGGTAATTTTGCAGAAAGATGTTCAAAAATAGCATTTGCAATTCCTAAATTTCCTTCAGAATTTTCAAAATCAATAGGATTTACTTTGTGTGGCATTGCTGAAGAACCCACTTCTCCTTTTTTAATTTTCTGTTTAAAATAATCCATAGAAACATAGGTCCAGAAATCTCTGTCTAAATCTATAATGATGGTGTTGATACGTTTTAAGGTATCGAACAAAGCTGCCATATGATCATAATGTTCTATCTGAGTTGTTGGAAAAGAATGTTGTAAACCTAATTTTTCTTGCACAAAAGTACTTCCAAATTCTTTCCAATCAATAGTTGGATATGCAACTTTATGAGCGTTAAAATTACCAGTTGCGCCACCAAATTTAGCTGCAGAAGGAATATCATTTAATAAATTAAATTGCTCTTTTAAACGAACTACAAAAACATCAATTTCTTTACCCAATCTTGTAGGAGAAGCAGGTTGTCCATGGGTTCTTGCCAACATAGAAACGTCTTTCCATTCAATTACTAATTCTTGTAATTTTTCTAAAACCTCAAAATAATTTGGTACATAAATAGCGTTCATTGCTTCTTTAATAGATAAAGGAACAGCAGTGTTATTAATGTCTTGAGAAGTCAATCCAAAATGGATAAATTCCTTGTACTTAGCCAAACTTAGTTTGTCAAATTTTTCTTTGATAAAATACTCAACAGCTTTTACATCATGATTTGTAATTGTCTCAATATCTTTAATTTTTTGAGCATCATCCGCAGTAAAATCTATATAAATTTTACGCAAATCTTCAAATAAATTAGTGTTAAAATCGGCTAATTGAGGTAAAGGAATTTCGCACAAAGCAATAAAATATTCTATTTCTACACGAACTCTGTATTTTATTAAAGCTTCTTCAGAAAAGTAGTTGGCTAATTTTGTTATTTTACCTCTGTAACGACCATCAATAGGAGAGATGGCATTTAATTGTGTTAAGTTCATTTTTTTAGTGCTGTTGTGAATTGCAAAAATAGACATTTAAACAGATTTATAAAGCCGATTTCTGATGTTTTTCTATCAATTCTAAAATGTGTCTGCCACGTGCTTTGCAGCCTTTACTTTCGTGAATAATTTTTGTTTGTATTAAGTGTTTTAATTCTGGATGAATCCAATCTTTTTCTAATCCAAATAAATATAGTGTATGCATTATGTAGGCTCTAACTGCAATTTTTTGAGGCGTAATTAACCAATCAAAGCCAGTTTCTACAATGGCATTAATATGATTTTTAGTTAGTTTCTGTTTAATTTCATTATCAGTTTTTGAGTAATATGCAGTTGCTAAATGTTCACAAATTTTTGCACAAGGTCTTATAGAACTATCAAATTTTAAATTTTTAATTCCTGCTGAAAATTCATCTAAATAAGGTAAAATCCAACTTAATTGATGGTGGGTACAAATCCATTCTAAAATCCAAGCAGCTTTAATGGAGGATTTATTTTCAACATCAAAAGTAATTGAAACCAAATCTTTAATTAAATTTTGATTTTCTAATACAATATTTGCAACTCTTTGCCTGTTTTCTCTTTTGGCGGTACCTAAGTTATTGAGTTGTTCTGTTAAGAATTGTAAATTTGATTTTGGCACTATTAATGTATATTTGTTTTAAAATTCTATTTAAATGATAAATATAAAAAGACTGTTTTTTGTTTTTGCCTTTTTTACTTGTTTTTTTATGAGCCAACAAGTTAATGCTCAGAAAATCAATAGATTTGATAAGAATGGAAAAAGAACAGGAGTTTGGAAAAAGTATTATCCAAATAAAAGAATTCGTTATACAGGTCAGTTTAAAAACGGAAAAGAAGTTGACGTTTTTAAGTTTTATGACATCACTACATCTAAGCATCCAACAATTATAAAAACTTTTTTTGAAAATTCTGATTCTTTGTTTGTTCAGTTTTACACTTTGAGCGGAAAAATTGAAACAGAAGGTGTATTAAATAAAAGAAAAAGAGTTGGAAATTGGAAATACTTTTATCTAAATGGCAAACTAATGTCTGAAGAAAATTATAAGAATGGTAAGTTAGAAGGAGAGCAATTGGTTTATTATCCTGATGGAAGAATTACAGAATTTGCAACGTATAAAAATGGCTTATTAGATGGAGTTGTTAGTAAATATGCAAGTAATGGGATTTTAATTGAAGAAGTAACTTATAAAAAAGGAATTCAAAATGGTTTGGCAAAATATTTTGAATTGAATGGAAAATTAAAAGAAACTGGTCATTATAAAAATGGCAAAAGAATTGGTAAGTGGGAGTATTATTTAGACGGAGAAATAGCCACAGAAAAAGATAAAAAGAAGAAAAATAGGTTTAACAAGAAAAAAAAGAATTAGTGTTTTAAAGTTTTAAAGTCGAAAAGTTTTCATTTTTGCTAAAAACTAAAAACTAAAAACTAAAAACTAAAAACTAACAAAGTTGTAACTTTGCAATCTCAAAAAATAAAAATGAAACAAGTAGTTGTTGGTCTTTCTGGCGGTGTAGATTCTAGTGTTGCAGCCTATTTATTAAAAGAACAAGGTTATGAAGTTATTGGCCTTTTTATGAAAAATTGGCACGATGATTCTGTAACAATTTCTAATGAATGTCCTTGGTTAGAAGATAGCAATGATGCCATAATTGTTGCCGAAAAATTAGGAATTCCTTTTCAAGTGGTAGATTTAAGCGAGCAATACAAAGAACGTATTGTAGATTATATGTTTGATGAATACTCAAAAGGTAGAACGCCCAATCCAGATGTACTTTGTAACCGAGAAATTAAGTTTGATGTTTTTATGGATATCGCTTTAAAATTAGGAGCAGATTATGTAGCAACAGGTCATTATTGTAGAAAAGATTCAGCAATTATTGATGGAAAACCAGTCTATAAACTATTAGCAGGAAAAGATAATAACAAAGATCAGTCTTATTTTTTGTGTCAATTATCGCAAGAACAGTTAGCAAAAGCCTTGTTTCCTATTGGCGAATTAACCAAACCCAAAGTTAGAGAAATAGCAAAAAAAGCAGATTTAATTACTGCTGAAAAGAAAGATTCTCAAGGTTTATGTTTTATTGGTAAAGTTCGTTTGCCAGAATTTTTGCAACAAAAATTACAGCCTAAAGAAGGAGAAATAATATCAATTCCTTCAGATTTTGAGCAGTACACAAAATCGATACCAAGATTTAAAAATAAAGAAGCAGAATTAAACTATTTTGCAACAAAATTTTCTTACAAAAAAGAAGATGGTACAGTGGTTGGCAAACATCAAGGAGCACATTATTTTACCAAAGGTCAGCGTAAAGGATTGAATGTTGGCGGAACAAAAGAAGCCTTATATGTAATTGAAACTGATGTTGATGAAAATATAATTTATACGGGCGAAGGTAAAAATCATCAAGGATTATACAGAAACGTTTTGTTTGTTTCAAATGAAGAAATCCACTGGATTCGTGAAGATTTAGCTTTAGATTCAGGAGAAACTCTTAAAGTAGAAGCTAGAATACGTTACAGACAAGCTTTAGAAAAAGCAACTTTACACAAAGTGGCAACAGGGTTATATGTAGCATTCGAAAACAAACAATCTGCCATACAAGAAGGTCAGTTTGTAGCTTGGTACAAAGACGAAGAACTGTTAGGCTCAGGTGTAATTTCTTAATTAAAATATTAAAAATCGTAAAAAAGTAGTAATTTCGAAAAATGAAGAAATTACTACTTTTTTTATTGGTTTTAGCTTCTTTAAAAATAAATGCTCAAGAAGATGCTTGGGTATTTATTAAAGACAAACCTAACAAGGCTACTTTTTTAGCAAATCCTTTAACAATGCTTTCTAAAAGAGCAATAAATAGAAGAACTAAATTAAATATTTCTTTAGATTCTTTAGATGTTCCTATTGATAACAATTATTATAATCAATTAAAAAACGAACCAACAATAACTGTTTTAGCAAAGTCTAAATGGTTAAATACGGTTCATATTCAAGGAAAAGTTAGCGATATAAACAATTTGTCGTCTAAATATAGTTTTATAAAACGTATAGAATTTGCAAATAAATCTTTAAATAGTGCTAATAAAACAAGAAGAAAATCAAATATTGTTAAAGCAAATCATCAAAATAAATTTAAAAATATTTTATCAGATTTTAATTATGGAGATGCAGCAAATCAAATTAAAATGCTAAAAGGAGATGTTTTACACAAGCAAGGTTTAACCGGTAAAAACCAAATAATTGCAATTATTGATGCTGGTTTTCCAAATGTAAATACACTTTCTGCTTTTAAAAGAATAAGAGATAATCATCAAATTTTAGGAGGTTATAACTTTGCAGATAGAAATGATAATTTTTACACAAGAAGTAGTCACGGAACGCACGTTTTATCATTAATTGCAGGTTATATAGAAAATAAATTTGTAGGCACAGCACCCGATGCAAAGTTTTATTTATTTATATCGGAAATAGCAGAAACAGAAACCGTTTTAGAAGAAACCCTGTGGATTGAAGCTGCAGAAAAAGCAGATAGTTTAGGTGTAGATGTTATCAATACTTCTTTAGGATATACAACTTACGATAATCCTAAGCATAGCCACGCTTATGCAGATTTAGATGGTAAAACTACAATTATTTCTAGAGGTGCAGAAATTGCTGCTTCAAGAGGTATACTTTTAGTAAATGCAGCTGGAAATAGTGGTAGTGATCCTTGGAAATATATTGGTGCTCCTGCTGATGCTCCTTCTGTAATTGCTGTAGGTGCTGTAAATGCTTCTAGAAATATTGCAAGTTTTAGTTCTTTTGGTCCAACTGCTGATGGAAGAATAAAACCTGAAATTTTGGCACAAGGACAAAATCCTTCTTTAGTAGATTACTTAACTGGTAATGTAAAAACTACTTCTAGCGGAACCTCTTTTTCATCGCCAATTATGGCAGGCTTAATTGCGTGTTTAAATCAAAATGAGAGTTTTTTATTAAAAGCTTCATCAAAAAAAACAGTAAAAAATTTAAACTACTATTTAAAAAAATCGGTATTCGAATCTGCAGATAAATTTAATAACCCTTCAGAACAATATGGTTATGGAATTCCAAATTTTGAGGTGGCATTAAACACTTATATGGCATCAACTTCTACAGAAGATAATTTGCTGAGTAATATTATAATTAGCCCAAATCCTGTTAGTACAAGTTTTAAAATTGATAATGTATTTGGAAATTTGAATGAATATCAAATACAAATTTTTGATATTTCTGGGAAAGAAGTCTTTAAACAAAAACAATTGTTTACCAATAGTTTAGATATTTCATATTTAGAAACCGGAATTTATTTACTCAAAATTTCTAAAAACAATCAACATAAAACCTTAAAGTTGATAAAACAATAATGACAAATAAAATCACAAAACTCTTCAATATAAAACATCCAATTGTTCAAGGAGGAATGATTTGGGTTTCTGGCTGGAAACTAGCTTCAGCAGTTTCTAATGCTGGTGGTTTAGGTTTAATTGGTGCTGGTTCTATGTATCCTGAAGTTTTAAGAGAACACATAAAAAAATGTAAAAAAGCAACTGATAAACCTTTTGGGGTAAATGTGCCAATGTTGTATCCTCAGATAGAGGAAATTATAAATATTATTGTTGATGAAGAGGTGAAAATTGTTTTTACTTCTGCAGGAAACCCAAAAACGTGGACTTCTTTTTTAAAGGAAAATGGCATTACAGTTGTGCATGTGGTGAGTTCTGTAAAGTTTGCTTTAAAAGCGGAAGCTGCTGGTGTAGATGCAGTGGTTTGCGAAGGTTTTGAAGCTGGAGGTCATAACGGACGTGAAGAAACTACAACTTTTACATTAATTCCGATGGCAAAAGAACAAGTGAATATTCCTGTGATTGCTGCTGGTGGAATTGGTACAGGAAGAGGAATGTTGGCTGCAATGGTTTTAGGTGCAGATGGTGTACAAATAGGAAGTAGGTTTGCTGCTACAGAAGAATCTTCTGCACACATTAACTTTAAAAATATAATTATTGACGTAAAAGATGGTGATACACATTTAACTTTAAAAGAATTAGCTCCTGTTCGTTTGATAAGAAATCAATTTTACAATGAAGTTCAGGAGTTGTATCAACAGAATCCAACCAAAGAACAATTAAAAAAATTATTAGGAAGAGCAAGAGCTAAAAAAGGAATGTTTGAAGGCGATTTAGAGAATGGAGAGCTAGAAATTGGTCAAATTGCAGGATTAATTCATCAAATAAAACCAGCAAAAGAGGTTTTAAATGAAATAATTGAGGAATTTTATGCAGTTAAAACCCTTGTTAATAGGCTTTAAGAGACTTTAAATAAAAGTAAATCAATATTTTATGCTTTTCTATTTTTATTGGCACTATCTTTGCAACTTAATAAGACGTTGTTAGGAATGAATTTAACAACACAATAATTTTTTATAATGAATAAAGGTACCGTAAAATTTTTCAATGAGTCTAAAGGATTTGGATTTATAACTGAAGAAGGAACAAACAAAGAACATTTTGTACATGTGTCAGGATTAGTTGACGAAATTCGTGAAAACGATGAAGTTGAGTTTGACTTACAAGATGGAAGAAAAGGATTAAACGCTGTAAACGTAAGAGTTATCTAACAATATATATTACAAGTTAATTTTTTATCTAAAAGCCTATCGAAATTCGATAGGCTTTTTTTATTTTAGCTTTTTAACAATAATTATTTATGATTGACGGAAGAAAAAGAAGTAATATTAGAATTGGTTTATTTGTAGAAATAGTACAGAAACCACACCAAAGATCTGGCGAATTAACTTCTGGCATTGTTGCTAAAGTTTTAACTAAATCACCAAATCACCCTTACGGAATAAAGGTTCGGTTAGAATCTGGATTGGTAGGAAGAGTTAAAAATATTATTGAATAATACTATTTTATTGGTATTTTAATTTCGTACAATTTACTACTTTTATTATTCAATTTATTTTCTCTTAACCAAGAATTGTGCAATTTTAATTCTTTATAAGTAATACCAAATTGTTTTGCAAAAGAAGCAATATTAGTGATTGCTGAATCTACTTTTATGGTTCTTGTTTTTGGTAAAGTATACAAGTCTTCTTTATCAAACATAAAACCATATTTTTTAGGATTAGAAATGACTTCTTTTAAAGCAATTATTCTAAAAACATATCTTTCTGTTTCATCGGGTAATAAAGCATCATAATAATTATTTACTTGCTGTATTTTTAATCTTTTTGCAATTCCGTAATTTCCTGCGTTATATGCAGCTGCAGCTAGTGTCCAACTACCAAAACGTTTTTTAGCTTTTTTTAAATATGCAGCAGCAACTTCTGTAGATTTTTCAATATTATAACGTTCGTCTACATTTTTATTAATTTCAAGACCAAATTCTTTGCCTGTAGTTTTCATAAAATGCCACATTCCTGCTGCACCAGCAGAAGAAGTTTCATCAATAAAAGCACTTTCTGCTAAGGCTAAAAACTTAAAATCGTCTGGCAAACCGTATTTTTTTAGCAAAGGCTCTAAAACAGGAAAGTATTTGTTGGCTCTTTTTATCAATAATAAACCATTAGATTGCCAATAAGTATTTACCAAAAGCTCTCTGTCCATTCTTTCTTTAATATCTGGTTTTTCTAATGGTACTCTCTCGCCAGCTAAATTTAAATTATTAGGAAGCTTTAAAGCTTTTATTTTATAAGTTTTATAAGTACCTAATTTTGGATCTGCATCAGATTTATTAATAGCATTTAAAAAGAAAAGCGTAACTATTAAAACACTTAATAAAGAAAGTATTCGTAAAGATTTGTTCATAATGTTAACAATTTTATCTATAAATGTATAAAAACATTATGGTTTTAACAAGTTAAAATTTTATCAATAGTATTTGAAATTTTTTTTGCCTTTGTTAAAATCATAGTATGATTTCCTCCTTCAATTTTTATACAATTTTTAATGTTTTTTATTGGAAAAATATGATCTTTGGTTCCGTGAATGTGAGTAAGATTATTTAGTGCGATTTCTTGTTTCCATTTTAAAACATTATAAATAGACCATTTTATATAGTTTTCATTTCTAACAGAAAGGTATTTCTTATAAAGTTTTGCTCTTTTTTTTAAGGATTTACCTAAAAAGTATTGAGTATATTCTTCAAAATTTACAACAACTTTTGTTGGAAAAAGTTTATAAATTTTTGTGAATTTTGCCATTTTAAATTTTTTAGGTAATTCTTCTTGATTTTTTACACTAGAAACAATTATAACGTTACTTGGTTTAACAAATTTTGCCATTTCTTGTACCATTATTCCGCCAAAAGAAACCCCAATTAGTACAGGTTTTTTTACTTTTATTTCTTCACTTAATCTCTTAGCGTAATTAGAAATAGATTCTTCTAAAGCTAAAGGTTTTTTCCATTTTAGATAATGCAACTCGTATTTATCATCAGAAAGTTCTAAGTTTTCAAAAATTTCAGGACCAGCCGCCAAGCCAGGCACAAAGTAAATAGGAATTTTTGCCATTAGTTATTCTACTAATTTTTTTTCAAATAAAATATTCTCTAAAGCTTCATAAGCAAACGCTAATTCATCAGGTACATTTTTCCAGAGTTTTATTTCAATCTGTTTATCATTATGAGTTATAAATGTACTAGGATAATCCATTAAAGATTTATCTACATAACTATCGAGATAAGTGCCAAAAGCAGCTTTTTCGAATTTATTTTTTATCTTTTTTAATTGAACTTCAGGTAGTAAAAACTCTTGTTTTCCTTTTTGCAAAACATTTTCAATTCCATTAAAAAGTACTTTTCCATTTTTAAATAAAGTAACTTCATAAACTGAGCAATCTCCAGAACAAGCTGATTTTCTTATTTTTGCATAAGTATTTTCTTCAATTTTAGTTATAGAATCTAGTACAGTTTTGGTGTTTTTTTCTATGGATGAAAAAACATCTGACTCTTTTAGTTTACCCACCCAAAAATCTTTTTTTTCTAATGGTATTTTTATGGCTGCCACTTTTAGTGTGTTTTTATCTATAGCTAAGTTGTTCCAAATTAAACCGCTGTTTTTTATCAAACTTTTAACATCAGAAATATTTTTTGGGTTCTTTAAAACTAGCAAAAAGTCTTGGTGCGTTTTTTTTACAATTGGTTTTTCTATTACTTTATCAATAGTAATTTTTTCTTTTGTAACCACTTTTTTAGTTTCTTTAATTACTGTTTTTTTTGTTTCTTTTTTTGGCTGATTACAACTTAATGCAATTAAAAAGAAAGCTAAAAGGAAATATTTCATAACCATTGTTTTTTATCAGATAAAATCGAATCTAACGATACCATCTTCATCAATTTTAATTAATTTTATTGTGTGTAATGTATTTATTAATTCGGGATCCCAAGTAGTTTTTACTTTTACATAATTTTCTGTAAAACCTTGTATATATCCTTCTTTATTTTCGTTTTCAAACAAAACTGTAAGCGTATTTCCTAACTGACTTTCATAAAATGAACGTCTTTTTTTTGCAGACAAACCTCGTAACATTTTACTGCGTTTTGCTCTTATTTTTTTAGGTACAATTCCATCCATTTCTACAGCTTCTGTATTGGGTCTTTCAGAATAGGTAAAAACGTGTAGATAAGAAATATCTAACTCATTTAAGTAGTTGTAGGTTTCTAAAAAAAGTTCGTCAGTTTCTCCAGGAAAACCAACAATTACATCAACACCAATACACGCATCTGGCATTACTTTTTTAATTTTAGAAACTCTGTCTGTATAGGTTTTACACAGATATCTGCGTTTCATTTTCTTTAATAATTCATCGCTACCAGATTGCAATGGTATATGAAAATGCGGTACAAAAGAATTTGATTTAGATACAAAATTAATCGTTTCATCCTTTAATAAATTAGGCTCTATAGACGATATTCTAAGTCTGTGAATTCCATCAACTTTATCTAATTCTTTTACCAACTCTAAGAAAGTGTGTTCGTGTTTTTTATTACCAAATTCACCTTTACCATAATCGCCAATATTTACACCTGTTAAAACAATTTCTTTAATTTCTTTTTCTGAAATTTCTTTGGCATTATTTATCACATTTTCTAAGGTGTCAGATCTAGAAATTCCACGAGCTAAAGGTATGGTGCAATAAGTACATTTATAATCGCAACCATCTTGTACTTTTAAAAAAGCACGAGTTCTATCTCCAATAGAATAGGCACCTACATAAGAATCTGCATCCGCAATTTCACAAGAATGAATCTCGCCAATATCATTTTTGGTTAAATCGTTTATGTAGCTTGTAACATTAAATTTTTCAGTAGCCCCAAGCACTAAATCTACACCATCTACAGCAGCTAATTCTTCTGGTTTTAGTTGCGCATAACATCCAACAGCAATTAAAAAAGCATCTTCATTTTTTTTCAAAGCATTTTTAACAATGGTTTTAAAACGTTTGTCAGCATTATCTGTAACCGAACAAGTGTTAATTATATAGACATCTGCTTTGTCTTCAAAATTAACTCTGCTAAAGCCTTCGTTTGTGAAATTACGAGCTATAGTAGAGGTTTCTGAGAAGTTTAATTTACAGCCTAATGTGTAAAAAGCCACTTTTTTTTCTGCAATCATTTATGTAATTTTAAAGATTGCAAATTTACAATATTATTTTGATGATTTTTGAAACAGAAAGGTTAATAATTAGAAGGTTAACTATTAATGATTTAGAGGCTTACCATAAAATGCAAAGTAATTTTAAAGTGATGCAATATGTTGATGGAGAGGTTAATACAAAAGAAAATCATTTGTTAGAATTAAAAGATTTAATTTCTAAATACCATCAACCAAAAAATGATTTTTGGATTTACGCAATAGACAAAAAAGAAGATGCTCAATTTATTGGAACTGTTGCTTTGGTAAAAGATAAAAATGATGATGAAATTGGCTATCGTTTTTTAGAAGAATTTTGGAATAATGGTTATGCATCTGAACTATGTAAAGGCACTATTTCTTATTGTAAACAAATTGGACTTAAAAAATTAGTTAGTTATGTGGTTGATAAAAATCTTGCTTCTGCTAGGGTTTTAGAGAAAAATAATTTTAAAATTATTGATAAATTTATGAATGATGAAAATCAACAAGAAATTAAATACCAATTATATTTATGATTGTAGATAATTTAAAACCACCTTATTATGCTGTTATTTTTACAACAATTGTATCAGAAAACTTAGAAGGTTATTTACAAATGGCAGAAAAAATGGAACAATTAGCTAAACAACAAAAGGGTTTTTTAGGTATAGAATCTGCTAGAAATGATTTAGGAATAACTGTTTCTTATTGGCAAACTTTAGGCGATATTGTGCTTTGGAAAAACAATGTTGAGCATACAGCAGCCAGAAATTTAGGAAGAGAAAAATGGTATAAAAAATACCAGTTGCGTATTTGTAAAGTAGAACGCGAATATGGTTTTCAGAAATAATTAAAATAATTTCTCTTTAATTTTTGCTTTTAATTTTTCTGATATGTTTGTTGGAAAAGGCTTGTCTCCGTGCAGAATATCTACCATTAAATCGCTAAATTTTTGACCGTGTTTTTTTAGAATAAAATTTCTAAGAGAATTATTGTTGTAAAAATACTTAGACAAAGTTACTCCAGATTTTAATTCATATAATAATTTTATATTGAGTTTTTCTATATATTTTTTCTTGGCAATATCTCTATCTAAATTACTTTCTATAATTGCTTCTGCCACATATTTACCACTTAAAATTGCATTAGAAATTCCTTCTGCTGTTATGGGGTCTGCAAATCCGGAAGCATCACCAATTAAAAAAACGTTTTGTTTTACAAAACCATCTGTTCTTGGTGCAACAGGTATTTGAAATCCGTGAGCTTGTTCATTTATAATTTCTTTAATACCAAGCGTTTTTAAATACTTTTTATAATACTCTTTTAAATTTATTTTTCTCTTTTTTGTGGTTAAAACTCCTAAAGATAAATGGTTTTTCTTGGGAAAAGACCAGCCATATCCATAAGGAACTGCATCAATATCAAAACGAACTTGTTTCGATAAGCGTTCAAAATCTTCTTCAGAAACTTCTACTTCATATTCTAGAGCCGGAATTAAGTTTCTGGTATCTTTTTTCCAACCCGCCATTTTTGCAGTCGGACTTAAAACGCCATCTACAGCAATAACAAAATCTGCAGCAATATTTTCTTGAGAAGTAGTTAAAATAGCTTTATTATCAATAAAACTCATATTTTTTAGAGTATTATTTTCTAATAATGTTACTCCGAAATCTTTTGCTTTTTTTACAATTAAATGATCAAAAGCATCACGCATAATTAATCTACCCAATTTATTCTTGCAGAAATAGGATAATGGTCAGAATAATCTTCAGAAAATGATGTAAATAGATTAATAGTTGCATTATTATCTGTAAAAATAAAATCTATTCTCATAGGAAACCAATAATGAAATGTTTTACCAAAACCTTTACCAGCTTCTAAAAAAGCATCTTTTTTGTTTTCTGATATTTGATTATACACCCAAGAATAAGCAGTGTTATTAAAGTCTCCGCAAATTATTTTTTTTCCTTTCCATTGTTTTTCATGTGCTAAAAACAATTCTGTTTGTGTTACTTGTTTTTTAAAGTTTATTTTTAAAGTATTGATTAATTTTTCTGAATTTTCTTGTCCAAAATTTTCTTTTTCAGGTGATATGCTTAAAGATTGTAAATGCAAATTGTAAACTCTTATGGTATCATTTTTTCTAACAATATCTGCAAAAATTATTTCGTTAGATGATTCTGGTAATTTTATAAAACCTCTATTAATAATAGGAAATTTAGAATAAATTGCCATTCCAAATCTTCCTTTTGCATATCTTTTTTTTATGTATTTATAAGGATATTTTAAAGTATATTTTGGTAATAACATATTTTCTTGAAGGCAAATAACATCGGCAGTTTGCTCATCAAAAAAAGATAAAATTTTCTTATCAATGTCTTTTTCTGCTCTCCATTTCCAATGATTAAACATTCTAACATTGTAACTTAACACTTTTAAATCATCATTTAAAGCCGTATTTTTTTTATAAAATTTATAGAATGATGTTGTAAAAAACCAACCAATTAAAAGTACAATAAATGATAAAAAGAACTGTTTTTTTAGTTTAATGAGCCAATAAATTAAGAAAGCTAAATTTAAGATTAATAAAATAGGAACAAATAAACTTAAAATAGCAAAAAGCGGAATTGTTTTTGGAGAAACATAAGGCAACAAATAAGATAATAATAGCAATGTAGCTAACAAAGAATTTATTAGATATAAAATTTTATCAAAAAAAGATAATTTTTTCATACTATTTTTTGCCTTGTTTAAACAAAAATTCTTTTTCTGTTTTAGTTAAAGTATCGTAACCAGATTTACTTATTTTATCTAAAATTTTATCTATTTCTTGTTGGTTTAAAGACGAATTATTATTGGTTTTACTCGTTTTTTTTGACGATTTATAAACCGTTTTTAACGGTTTCTTTTTTGATGAAAAAAAGGAAGCTAATTTATCCCAAATTTTTATTTCTTTGTTAGAAGCTTTGTTTACATATAAAAAACCAAATAATGCGCCACCTAAATGTGCAAAATGTCCGCCTGCATTATTACCAATTAAACCTAAAACATCAAATAATACCCAAATGGCAGCTAAATGCCACAATTTTACAAAACCAATAAAACGTAATTTTAATTGATAGTTAGGTATGTAAGTTGCAACACCAATAAAAATGGCAGAAATACCAGCAGATGCCCCAACTAATATTGATGTTTGACCAGCAAATAGCGGAAAATAATTATGACTTAAAAGAAATAAAAGTCCGCCAAAAAAAGTTCCGATAAGATAAAAACTCAATAACTGTTTTTGAGTAAAGTATTCTATAAATAAGTTGCCAATAAAATACAATGCAATTAAATTTAAAAGGATGTGTAAAAAGCCAGCATGTAAAAAACCGTAAGTAATAATGGTCCAAGGTTTAGAAAATAATGATGTAAAATTATCATCTAAAGAAAACCATTCAAAAATAAAATTAGTTTCATTTTTGTACAATCCAGAAAATACAGAAATTAAGAGCGATAAAACAAAAATAGCAATGTTAATGTAGATGAGTTTTTCTACAATATTACCGCTTTTATAGCGAGATTTTATATCATCAAAAAAACTCATTAATTGTACCTTTTAAATTGATTTTTTTTCCAAGATTTTATTAAAATATACCCTATAATCATACCACTTAAATGTCCTAAGTGAGCAATATTGTCCCATGAAAAACCTGCAATTTCCATTGATAACTCATAAATAATTAATAACGGGATAAAATACTTTGCTTTTATTGGGATAGGTAAAAAAATCATCATTAACTCAACATTTGGAAATAATATACCAAAAGCCATTAATAATCCTGCTATTGCTCCTGATGCTCCAAGAGTAGGAGTATTTATTAATGAATTTAAACTTCCTAGGTTTTCGTTAGCATAGTTTTTATTGTTTAGTATTATTTCAGATCCTTCCTTTAAAATTAAATCTATTTCACCTGCTGAATAATTATCTATAGTATATTGAATTTGTAAGTATTTAATAAAAATATAAAGTCCAGCTGAACCAATTCCAGTTAAAAAATAAAAAGACAAAAACTTTTTTCTTCCCCAAACACTCTCAAGTGCACTTCCAAACATCCATAGTGAAAACATATTAAAAGCAATATGTATAAAACTTCCATGCATAAACATAGATGTGACCAATTGCCAATACCTAAAGTGAGGGCTTTCAGTTGAAAAAAGAGAAAATAATTTTATTAATAACCTACTATCAAATAAGTAATAAGTAGCTATATAAAATATAACATTTATTATTATTAAGTGCTTGACTGATTCTGTTATTCTTTGCATTTTTAACTGTTAAATAGATTATCAATTTCGTTTAAAGTTAATGTTTTAAAAGTTGGTTTTCCAAAAGGAGAAACAGTTGGGGCTTTACAAGAAAACAAATTGTTTACTAAAGCTTCTTGCTCTTTTTCAGAAAGTTGTGTGCCCGTTTTTATAGATAATGTTTTTGCAAACGATTTTGCCATCACATCAAAATGACTAAAACTTGCATCTGGCACTTCTAAATTCATATCATTTAACAGTTCTTCTAAAATAATAGTTATTTTACTTTCTGTAACAGAAACCGGAATTCCTTTTATTGTAACACTATCTTTGGTAAATTCATCAAAAGAAAAACCAGCATTTTCTAATTCAGATTTTATAGTATATATCATTTCTATTTCTGCGGATGAAAACGATATTTTTACAGGAAATAATAATTGCTGACTGTTGGCTTCTTTTACGGTAATACTTTCTAAAAAATCTTCGTATAAAATACGTTGATGTGCCAAAGATTGATTGATTAAAACAGCTCCAGATTTTATAGAACTCAACAAATATTTACGCTGAATTTGAAACGTTTTTTGTGTTTTTATTTCTTGTTGATTGTCAAATAATTCTTCTTGTTTTGGCTCAGTTTCTACTGTAACAGAAGTATATAAAGACTCCCAACTTTCAGTTTGTTTTTGAGGTTTGTAAGTTGATTGTGAAACAATTTTATCATCCTCTTTAAAAGGATTAAAATTGGGGTCAACAGAAATTTTTGGAACTTTAGCAGTAACTGTTTTTTTATTAAAATAATAAGGAGTATCTAAGTTTGCATCTCTATTAAAATCTAATACAGGTGCCACATTATACTGCCCTAAACTGTGTTTTACAGTAGCTCTTAACATTGCATACAAAGCTTTTTCGTTGTCAAATTTTATCTCTGTTTTTGTTGGATGAATATTAATGTCTATGGTGTTTGTGGGTACTTTTAAATATAAAAAATAGGAGGGATGCGCTCCTTGTTCTAACAAACCATCAAATGCATTTACAACGGCATGATTTAAATACGAACTTTTAATAAAACGATTATTTACAAAAAAGAATTGTTCTCCGCGCTTTCTTTTTGCAAATGCTGGTTTTGCCACAAAACCTTCTATGGTTAAAATATCTGTTTGTTCGTTAATAGGAACCAATTTTTCGTTCATTTTAGCACCAAAAATACTAACGATTCTTTTTCTTAAATTGCTGTTTTTTAAATGATAAACCTCATTATTATTATGATGTAATAAGAAACAAATATTTGGATGCGCTAAAGCAACTCTCTGAAATTCATCTATAATATGGCGTGTTTCTACAGTATCTGATTTTAAAAAGTTTCTTCTGGCAGGAATGTTATAAAATAAATTCTTTACTGCTAAACTTGTTCCTTTTCCTGTAGAAATAAAATCTTGCGAAATAATTTTACTTCCTTCAATTTTTATACGCGTTCCTAAATCTTCGTTTTCTTGCTTTGTTTTTAATTCTACGTGTGCAATGGCAGCAATAGAGGCTAAGGCTTCTCCTCGAAAACCTTTGGTACATAAATTAAAAAGGTCTTCTGCTTTTTGTATTTTAGATGTGGCATGGCGTTCAAAAGACATTCTTGCATCTGTAGCACTCATTCCTATTCCGTCATCAATTACCTGAATTAACGTTTTACCAGCATCTTTTAATAATAATTTTATGTTTGTTGCACCAGCATCAATAGCATTTTCTAGCAATTCTTTAACTACAGAAGCAGGTCTTTGTACAACTTCTCCTGCTGCAATTTGGTTTGCTACATGATCTGGTAACAGTTGAATAATATCTGACATTAATTTCTTTTGAAAATAGATAAATCGAAATCTATAATGTACAAAAAGATAAGTACTAAAATTGCGATGATAATTAAAAGTGTTTTGTTTACACTTTTGTCTGAGTTTTTTAAATCTTCTATTGCATTATTAATTTTAGCTTTAAATCCTTTGTTTTTACCTGCAGTAGTTCTAAATTTATCTAATTTGTGTTCTATTTTAAAAGGATTTCCCTCTCCTTTATAGTAGCGAGGTTTATAGTCAAATTGTTTGTGTGTTCTTTTTAAAAATCCCATAATTAAAATTTAATTGGTTTGTATTGATTAAGAAGAAATCAATGATTATACCAATTGTATACCCATTTCAAATTTAAAGAAATAAAAAGGATTTCTCAAATATTGATGTTAAAAGTATTCTTAATTTTTAAAGAAATGGTTTTTAAAAACCAATACTTTCAGAAGGCTTACCTATATTTTTAAGCGCAGCCATTTTAACTGCTGCAACAGCGCATTCAATTCCTTTGTTTCCTAATTTCCCTCCAGATCTATCTAAAGATTGTTGTTTTGTATTGTCTGTTAAAACACAGAAAATTACTGGAACATTGTATTTAGTGTTTAAATCTACAATACCTTGAGTAACGCCTTGGCAAACAAAATCGAAATGTTTTGTTTCTCCTTGTATTACGTTTCCAACAGCAATAATTGCATCAACTTGTTGCGATTGAATCATTTTTTTACAACCATAGACCAACTCAAAACTACCAGGAACATCCCAAGAAATTATGTTTTCTTTGTTTGCTCCACAATCAATTAAAGTATCTATTGCACCTTTGTGTAAGTTTTTTGTGATTTCAGGATTCCATTCTGAAACAACAATCCCAAATCGAAAAGATTTCGCATTTGGGATGGTTGTTTTATCGTAATAAGATAAATTGGTTGTTGCCATTCTTTTAGTTTCAAAGTTTCAAAGTTTCAAAGTTGAAAAATAAACTCAACATTTATAACTTAAAACTATTTTTTTGCATATTTAGCAGCAGCAATAAATTTTTCTATATTTCTACCTTGGTCAGATTTAGAATAATTTTCTTTAATCTTAGTAAATAATGCTTCTGCTTTGCTAAACTTCTTTAACTCTAAGGCAATTTGCCCTGCTTTAAATAAATATAATGGAGTTGTAAAAGTATTATCTTTTTTGTTAGCTGCTTTTTCATAGTAATCTAAAGCGTCTTCTAGTTGGTTAATGTCTGCAAAAGCATCACCAATAGCACCTAAAGAAACAGGTCCTAACATTTCATCATCAGAATTAAACTTGCTTAAATATTCTATTGCTTTGTCATATTTCTTCATTTGTAAATAAGAAACACCTGCATAATAGTTTGCTAAATTTCCTGCATCTGTTCCGCTATAAGAATCTGCAATATCTATAAAACCATATTTACCATCTGCACCTTCTAAACCTAAAGTTAACAAAGAATCTATACCAGAACCAGCTGTTGCAGCTTCGTCAAAATATTTTCTTGGAAAAGCTAATTCGTTAGAAGCTTCTAACTCATTTGGTTCTACTATGTATTTATTGTAACCTAAATAAGCTAAAAAGATTACAACAATTGCTATAAGTGCATAAAATAATGGTTTGCTGTTTTTCTCAATCCATTGCTCTGATTTAGAAGCAGTTTCATCTAAAGTGTTAAAAACTTCTGCAGTTGTGCTATCTATTTGCTCTGCTTGTTGTTGTTCTTTATTATTTTTTGGTTTGTATCCTCTCTTCTTGTATGTTGCCATCTTTCCTTAAAAATTAGTGCCGACAAAAATAGTTTTTTTAATTGGATTTTAAAAGCGGATAATTCGCAAAATTTTCAATAATTTGCAATTCATTTCTAAGACCTTTTATTATTGATGCATTTACAGAAAATTTCTTTAGTTAATTTTAAAAATATTGAATCGCAATCTTTTGATTTTCAGGAGAAAATAAATTGTTTTGTGGGTAATAATGGTGTTGGTAAAACCAATGTTTTAGATGCCATTTATTACTTGTCTTTTGCAAAAAGTTATTTTAATTCGGTTGCTGTTCAGAATATTAGACACGGAGAAGGGTTTTTTATGATTGAAGGCGATTACATTTTAAATGATAGAAATGAAAAAATACTCTGCAGTTTAAAAAAAGGACAGAAGAAAGTTTTAAAACGAAATGGAAAAAGCTATGAAAAGTTTTCTGAACACATAGGGCAAATTCCGTTGGTAATTATTTCGCCTGCGGATAGAGATTTGGTTACAGAAGGTAGTGATACAAGAAGAAAGTTTATAGATGGCGTAATATCGCAACAAAATAAAGCGTATTTACAAGATTTAATTGCTTATAATAAGGTGCTTTCTCAAAGAAATGCCTTGTTAAAATATTTTGCAGCAAATCGCGTCTTTGACACTTCAAACTTGGAGATTTATGATGAACAACTATCTGTATATGGATCAAGAATTTATGAGGTTAGAAAAGAGTTTTTAGAGAAGTTTATTCCTATTTTTAATAAAAAATATCAAATAATTTCTGGCGATAAAGAGCGTGTTAATTTAAAGTATAAGAGTCAGTTACACGATTTTTTAATTACGGATTTATTGCAGAAATATTTAGAGAAGGATAAAATTATTCAGTATACTACATCCGGAATTCATAAAGATGATTTGAGTTTTGAAATAGGCGCATATCCTATAAAAAAGTTTGGTTCTCAAGGGCAGCAAAAATCGTATTTAATTGCTTTAAAATTGGCTCAGTTTGAGTTTATTAAAGAGCAATCAAAAATAACTCCTATATTATTATTGGATGATATTTTTGATAAATTAGATGAAAACAGGGTTTCTCAAATTATCAATCTAGTTAATAATGATGAATTTGGCCAAATTTTTATCACAGATACACATTCTGAAAGAACAGAAAATATAATTAAAGAAAGTAAATCTTCTTATCAAATTTTTAAATTATAGTATTTTATTTAGTTTAAAAGTTTAAAGTTAAAAGTATCCAATAATCTAAACATCTAATAATCTAAATTAAAATGGCAAAAAGAGAAAACGATTCTTTTTCGATTCAAGATTTAATGAAATCCTTTATCAAAGAAAATAATTTGAGTAAAGGGATGCAAAAAATTAAAGTTGAAGAAACTTGGACAAAAATGATGGGACCAGGAGTTGCTACACATACAACTTCAGTAAGGTTGCAAAACAAAACTTTAATTATTCAACTGTCATCTTCAGTTTTACGCGAAGAATTAAGTTATGGAAAAGAGAAAATAATTAAATTGCTAAACGAAGAATTGGGTAGTGAGGTTATTTCTAAATTGATGTTGGTTTAGTTTTTGAGAATTAAACAAAAAAACTCACAACTTTCGTTGCGAGTTTTATCAAATATATTTTAGACTAAGAATTTCTAAAATTCTTTTTTATACTGAGCTTAATTTTGTGTTAAAATTGCTCTCTTCCAGAAAAGTGAAAGTTTCCTTCAATTGCTGCGTTTTCATCAGAATCAGAACCGTGTACAGCATTTTCTCCCATAGAAGTTGCGTATAATTTTCTAATAGTTCCTTCTGCAGCATCCGCAGGATTTGTAGCACCAATTAAAGTTCTAAAATCTTCTACAGCGTTATCTTTTTCTAAGATAGCAGCAACAATTGGTCCTCTTGTCATAAAGGCAACTAGTTCTTCAAAAAACGGACGCTCATTGTGCACAGCATAAAAAGTTTCAGCATCATTTTTTGTCATTTGAGTTTTTTTCATTGCTACAATTCTAAAACCTGCAGCGTTAATTTTTTCTAAAATTGCACCAGTATGTCCGTTTTCTACAGCATCTGGTTTAAGCATAGTAAATGTTCTATTTGTTGCCATTTTATTGACTTTTAAATTTCTTATTAATGAATGTGAAACTGTTCACAAATTTGGCGCGAAATTACATAATTTTTTTAATTAAATTGTATATTCGCCACTTATGATTTTAAAAGGATTTAACGAGTTAAAAAGCTTTCTTGCAAAACCAAGAAATATTGTAATTGTAGGTCATAGAAATCCTGATGGAGATGCAATGGGGTCTACTTTGGCTTTAAAATTGTATTTAGATAAAAAAGGACATAAGGCTACAGTAGTTGTACCAAATGAATATCCTGAGTTTTTGCATTGGTTGCCAGGTTCTAAAACTACCTATCGTTTTGATTGGCAAAACACTCAATCTCAAAGAGTTATAAAAAACGCTGAGATTATCTTTTTGCTAGATTTTAATGCTTTACACAGAGTTGGTTCTGATATGCAAAATACGTTAGAACAATATCCGAACGATTTTGCAATGATAGACCATCATCAGCAACCAGATGATGTAAAATATATGTATTCTGATGTTGAGATTTGCTCTACTTGCCAAATGGTGTATCAATTTATTGAAATGAATAATGATTTAAATTTGATAGATGCAGATATTGCTACTTGTTTGTACACAGGAATTATGACAGATACAGGTTCTTTCAGATTTCGCTCAACAACTAGTAAAACGCACAGAATTATTGCAGATTTAATTGATAAAGGCGCAGAGAATGATAAAATTCATAACAGCGTATACGATTGTAATTCATACAATAGACTGCTTTTGCTAGGTCAGGCATTAAGTAATTTACAAATTTTACCTTCTTACAAAACCGCTTACATTACTTTAACAACAGCAGAAAAAAAACGTTTCGATTTTCAGAAAGGAGATACAGAAGGTGTTGTAAATTATGCACTTTCTTTAAAAGGAATTGTGTTTGCAGCCATTTTTATTGAAGATAAAGAACAAGGAATTGTAAAAATATCTTTTCGCTCTAAAGGTAAGTTTTCTGTAAATCAATTTGCAAGAAATCATTTTAATGGAGGAGGACATGATAATGCTGCTGGCGGAAAATCAGAATTATCAATAGAAAAAACAGTAACCAAGTTTACATCACTTTTACCTGAATATCAAGAAGAATTACAAGCATCTTATGAAAATTAGCATTTTAATTTTTTGTGGTTTTTTAATAATTGGTTGCACTAAAGTAGAACCAAGAAGACCTATTGCTCCTAAACCATCAACCACTATCTTTAAAGAAACAATTAAAGAATCTAAAAAAATTAATAAGGTTGAAGATGATAAAATTATCAATCTAATAAAAAAAGATACTACAAGAAATTATCTAGTTTCTCCAAACGGATTTTGGTACACTTACATCAACAAAATTAATGAAGAGAAACCAACTCCAAAATCTGGTGATGTTGTTACACTAACATACAATATATCAAATTTAAACGATGTTGTTATTTATAGCAAACAAGAATTAGGAGAAAAAACATATAAAATTGACCAAGAAGATTTTATTTCTGCATTACAATCAGGAATAAAGTTGATGAAAGAAGGAGAAACCATTACATTTGTCATTCCATCATACAAAGCCTTTGGTATTACAGGTGATGGTCATAAAATAGGAATCAATCAATCAATAAAAAGTACAGTAACATTAATAAAAATTAAATAAACAATCAAAAAAATGAAAATTATAAAAAACATTTTAGCAGTAACAATTGTAGCATCTATGTTTTCTTGCGGAAACCAAGTAAAAGAAGTAAAATCTTTAGAAACCGAAATAGATTCAGTAAGTTATGCTGTAGGCTTATCTATGGCGGGTCAATTAAGAGCTGGTTTTTCTGAAGTAAATAAAGATGTTTTAATTCAGGCAATCAAAAACGGTGTAGATTCTACAAATTTGTTATTAAATATTAAAGATATTCAGCAAATTTTAAATCCTTATTTCCAAAAGAAACAAATGGCTAAAATGAAAGAGCAACAAGAAAAAGCCGCTAAAGAAGCTGAAGTTAAGTTTGGTCATATTAAAAAAGCAGGAGAAGAATTTTTGGCAAAAAATAAAACAGCTAAAGGTGTAAAAACTACTGCAAGTGGTTTGCAATATATTGTTCTAAAAGAAGGTAAAGGACCTTTAGTAAAACCGACTGATAAAATTAAAATTCATTACCATGGAACTACAATAGATGGTAAAGTTTTTGACAGTACTGTAGATAAAAACAAACCTTACGAAGCTACTGCTAATCAATTTATTGCAGGGTTTAATGAAGGTTTAACTTTAATGAAAAAAGGTTCTAAATATAAATTCTTTATTCCGCAAGAAATAGGATATGGAGCACAACAAAGAGGACAACTTATTTTACCTTTTTCTACTTTAGTTTTTGAAGTTGAAATATTAGAAATCAAAAAATAATTGAATGAAGAAATTTTTGTATTTTGTACTTTCTGTTAGCATATTAACATCTTGTAAACCAGAAAAATATGAAGGTTTAAAAGATGGATTGTATGCAGAAATTCAAACGAACAAAGGTGATATTTTATTAGAACTGTATGCTGATAAAGTACCAATGACGGTTGCAAACTTTGTTTCTTTGTCTGAAGGTACAAATTCTAAATTGGCAGATTCTTTAAAAGGAAAAAACTTTTATGAAGGACTTATTTTTCATAGAGTTGTACCTAATTTTGTAATTCAAGGAGGAGGTTTTACTGCTGATGGTAGAAAAAATCCTGGTTATGTTTTTGGTGATGAATTTCCAAAAAAAGAAAATGGAGATTTGTTGTATAGACACAATGATAAAGGAATTCTTTCTATGGCAAATGGTGGGCCTACAACAAATAATAGTCAGTTTTTTGTTACTCACAGACCCATTCCTCATTTAGATGGTAAGCATTCTGTTTTTGGAAAAACAATTGTAAATCCTACAGAATTAGAAGCTTTAAAATTAAAAATTAAAGATTCTTTGCAACTACAAAAAGCTAAAGATTCTGTAAGAATGGCTGTTGTTAACAAAATTGTTCAGAACGATACAATTATATCTATCAATATTTTAAAAGTGGGCGATAAAGCAAATGCTTTTAATGCAAGTGAAGTTTTTGATAAAGAGTTAGAAAAATTTGCAGTATCAGAAAAAGATAGAAAAGCAGCAGAATTAGAAGCAGACAAAGCTAGATACACTCAGTATTTGGTAGATAAGGAGAAGTTTTTAGGCAAAATGAATGTTGCAAAAGCTAAAAAAACGGCATCTGGTTTAAGAATTTTAAAGCTTAAAAATAATCCTTCAGGAAAAAAAGTGGATGAAAACAAACCCACTACAATAAATTATACATTGTATGTTTCTGATGGTAAAAAAATTCAATCTACAAAAGATATTAATGGCAAACCCTTTACTTTTAAAATAAATGACCCTCAAAGACCAATGATTGCTGGGTTTAAAGAAGGCTTGTTATCTCTTAGAAAAGGAGAAAAAGCAAGATTATTTATTCCATATTATATAGCTTATGGAGAAGATGCGTATGGACCTTTTCCTAAAAAAGCAGATTTAGTTTTTGAAATTGAAGTACTAAAAGTAGATAAATAATTTGTTAGAAGATTTGATACAAATTGATAAAAACCTTCTTGTTTTCTTAAATAATTTAGGAAATGAACAATGGGATCCAATTTGGTTGGTAATTACTAACCAATTATATTGGAGTCCATTGTTTATTTTTGTTTTTTACCTTATCATTAAATCTTTTGGATGGAAACGTGGAGGGTTTATGATTCTATCAATGATTATATTAGTTGCTTTTTCTGATCAGTTTACAAACTTTATAAAAAACTCTTTTCAACGTTTAAGACCTAATAACGATCCAGAAATTAAACATTTATTAAGAACTTTTATCAATCCTCAGAGTTATAGTTTTATGTCTGGTCACGCAACAACATCAACATTTTTTGCAGTTTATGTAATGTTATTGTTAAAAGATAAATACAAGTATATCACCTTTATTTTATTGTTTCCATTAATTTTTGCTTACAGCAGATTGTATTTAGGCGTACATTTTCCTATAGATATTTTAGTAGGAATTTTAATAGGAACCATTTTAGCAAATCTTTACTTTATCCTCTTTAAAAAGATTGATAAAAAACTCTTTACTTAGTTTTTTTATTGTTAAAATATAAATATTTTGTTGAATGATAAAAAGCACTCAATAAACTATCCATTTTCTTTGTTGTTAAAGGATAATTTTCTTTAATATCTGTTATGCTTTTTGTTTTTAAATTATACAATCCAGCAGTATTACTAATGTTTGTTTTTGAGTAAAATAAGCTGTCTTTTATTAAACCAACAGCCAGCTCTCCATTAAACATATGATAAATAAATGATGTAGTTTTATTAGGAATCGTATCTAATAAATTATTACCAAGTGTATAATTTGTATGATTAATTTTGGCTAAACTAGCTACTGTAGGAAACAAGTCTATTAATTTTCCATTTTTGGTAATTGTTGCTGGCTTCACAAATTTAGGTCCGTGAATAAAAAATGGAACGTGTTGTAATTCAATATTTAAATCGTATTCTTTGGTGTAGTTTTCAGTTCTTTTCATAGCAGTATTATGATCGCCAAAAAACACAAAAATAGTATTGTCATAATATCCAGACTTTTTTGCTCTATGTAAGAATTTATCAATATTAAAATCTAAATATCTTAATGCATTTAACTGCGCAATAGATTTAAAGCCCGATTTTTCTAACAAAGAATCATCAATTTCATCCTCTTTTAAAGGAGTAAAACTTTCCTTTTTGTCTGGAACTGTAAACGGAATATGATTTGAAGCCGTTTGAATGTAAGCTATAAACGGTTTATCTTCTTTAGATAATTTTTCTAATACTTTGTTAGATTCTTTAAACAGTTCATAATCATCAATCCCCCAAACATCGGCTCTTTTTTCTGTTTGATAACTACCTTCTTCAAATATTTTTAGTCCGTTAATATTCGATTGAAAAACACTTCTAATATTTGCCCAATTTGCACTTCCTCCTAAAAAATACAACTTTTCGTAACCATTAAACTGATCAAAAATAATTCGCTGATCTTGTATCAAAGGATTTCTAGATGCTGTTCTCACGTTTTCGACATCTGGCAAACCAGTAACGCTTGCAAAAACACTTGCTGCTGTACCCGATTTATGAACATAAAAATTAGAAAAACTCAAGCTGTTTTTAATAATAGCATCCATTTTAGGAGTAGTGTTTATAGGATTTCCGTATAAACTCATTGGTTTTACTCCAACAGATTCCATCATTACAATTACCACATTTGGTTTTTTTGTAAAAGTAGCATCAAAAACAACTTTTCTCTCAAAAGAAACTTTGTCTTTTGACAAGTTTAAATGTTTTGCAATTATTGGATAATATTTTTTGAATTCACTCATATTAACACCTTCACTTCGATATGCAAAACTGTCGAAAAAATATAAAACAGGATTCAAAGCAAACTGATTTACTGCGTTCTTTTTAGAAAAAAAAGCTTCGCTCCAGCGCAAAGGATAATGTGTTATACTATTATAAATTCCGTAAGATAAAAGTAAAATTGCACCAATAAAATAGACAACTTTTAGTTTTTTTGATATGGTTTTATGCTCATTAGAAAACTTATTATATACAAATTTAGAAAGTCTAAAAATAAAATAACAAAGAACTATAATTCCAAATATTCCCTTGTAAATAGGATAACTTTCAACTAAAACTTGACCAGATATTTTTAAATTACTCAAAAATCGAAGAGAAGAAGCATCTAAACGAATACTCAAATAATCATAGTAACCAAAATCGAAAAGATAAAATAATACAAGAATTAAATAGGCGACTACTAAATAAGTATTTGCAATTTTCTTGTAAAATTTCTTTTGAAAAAACCGATAGTTAACAATTAAAATTAAAATTGCTAATGGAAAAAAAGTAATTACTGCAAGTTTAATATCAAAACGAATACCCAACCAAAAAGCTCTTTGAATTTCTGTTGCTGAAGCATTTTCTAATTGAGCAAAGAGAAGGTAAAAAAGAATTCTAAAAGTAAAACAATATATAAAAAGTAAAAAAACATTTATAAAAATGTATTTAATATAATTAGGAATTCTCTTTAGCATTATAAATATTTATAGATGCAAAGATATTTATTTTTCATTATTAATTGAGGTATAAAAATTTTGAATTCTTTTTTACGTTTGTTAAAAAAATGCATATAAAAAAAGCCTTATCAAAAATGATAAGGCTTTAGATTTAGCTATGATAAATTTTTTATCTTTTTGAGAACTTTTTAGTAAAAGAACGTTGACCGTCATTAACCATTAAAATATATATGCCCGTTTTTAAACCATTAATTCTAATTGCATTTCTATTTACTTGTCCACTTTTAACAGTTTGCCCTAATAAGTTTGCAATTTTAAAGCTAGCTTTTCTATTATCTCTTAATTGAACATTGATAAAATTAGTAGCCGGATTTGGATAAACTGTAGCATCAAAAATTGCTTTTTCTTCACCCAATTCACCATCAGCAATAATTACTTTTCCAGTATTTTTTGCTGATGCACCAATATTAACTGTATAATCTTCAACCTCACCATAATTAAATGTTTCACAAGCTGTTGGAGCAGAATCCCATTTCATAGAAACACGCATTCTTGTTGTACCTATTAAAGCAGAAGAAGGCACAGCAAATGTGTAAGATAAATTACCTGCGCTAGAAGAAGAACCGCTAACAACTTGTTCTGCGCTTTCAAAAGTTCCGTTTTTATTAAAATCGATCCAAACTCTCCAGTGTTCTGTATAAGAAGAACCAGCAAAACCAGCACTTACAATAATTGTGTTATTTCCAATTGAAAGATTTCCAGTTTGAGAAGTAAAATCTCCATAACCACTGTTTGCAGTAGTTGCATTAGAAATTCCTCCAATTACAACATTATCTATATATTCATAATTTACATTACTTCCTTTAGAAGAACAATAAGAAATAGCGTTTGGTAATGTTGTAACAGCAACAGCATTACTTGCAGCAGATTCATTACCAGCACCATCTTTTGCTTTTACAGTAAATGAATAAGCTGTAGCAGCAGTTAAACCAGTAGCTTGATAATTTGTTGTTGCTACAGTTGAAATTTTAGTTGAACCTCTATAAACATCATAACCAGTTACTGCAACATTATCTGTTGATGCAGACCAAGCTAAATTAACAGAAGTTTGAGTTGTATTACTAGCAACTAAACTATTTGGTGCTGTAGGAGCTTGTGTATCTAGAGGTGTTAATGTTGTAACAGCAACAGCATTACTTGCAGCAGATTCATTACCAGCACCATCTTTTGCTTTTACAGTAAATGTATAAGCAGTAGCAGCTGTTAAACCAGTAGCTTGATAATTTGTTGTTGCTACAGTTGAAATTTTAGTTGAACCTCTATAAACATCATAACCAGTTACAGCAACATTATCTGTTGAAGCAGACCAAGCTAAATTAACAGAAGTTTGCGTTATATTACTTGCAACCAAACTACTTGGAGTAGAAGGAGCTTGTGTATCGGGAGTAGAACCACCATCTATTGTATGGTTTCCTAAACCACTAAATGTATCTTTTGCTAGTGAATTCCATTGAGCAACAGTATATGTGGTTTTTGGACTTTTTACAGATGATTTTCTTTGTAAAGTTACGTCTTTACCAAAATTTGCACTACTACCAAATACACCAATAACATCAATTAAAACATTATTTTTAAATAAACCAACTGCATCATTTCCGTTAAAAGACATTACTCCACTTCCAGAAGTTTGTTGGGCTTTATTTTTAACTGTAGCAGATGCACTTGTGTGTGCAATAACGTGAACTTTTCCGTTTAAAACTTGTCCAGTTAAAGCTAAAGTTCCCGTCCAAGAACCAGCACCGTTAGTTTGCTTTTTTAATGTATAACTAGATAAATTAACAGTACTTCCTGTAAAGTTAGCAATTTCAATTGCCTTGTTATAAGAAGATCCTTCTACATATTCAGAAATTAATAACTCAGTTGTATTTCCTCCGCTAGAACCTGCTGTAGTTGTAACATTTACAGCATTGCTAGCTGCAGAAATATTATTGGCAGCATCTTTTGCTTTTATTGTAAATGTATAAGCAGTTGCAGCAGTTAAACCTGTAACTTGATAATTAGTGTTTGTAGTTGTAGCTACTAAAGTGTTTCCGTTAAAAACTTGATATCCAGAAACAGCAACATTATCTGTGGATGCAGACCAAGCTAAATTAACAGAAGTTTGCGTTGTATTACTTGCAACCAAACCAGAAGGAGCAGTTGGTGCTTGAGTGTCAGCAGAACTATTGCCAAATTTATCTTCAGCTTGCGGACCACCCCAAATTTGAGTTGCAAATGCAGGATTGTCTATAAATGGATTTCTATTTCCTTGTAAAGTTACAAGAATAGGGTTACGTTGTTTTTCTAGGTCAGAAACTGGATCCTGAGCATTCCATTCTAAAAGTAAATTAATCATATTAGAATCTGATGAATTTGCTGTACCTACTGCTACATTTTTTGGCAATGTTTGGTTGCCGTAACGTAAATACATATACATCATCATACGAGCAACATCGCCTTTCCATTCATCACCAGGATACCAATGTCCAGCAGAAGTAATTCCAGAATTACCAGAACCAGCAGCAAATTTTCTGTTGCTTCTAGATGAGTTTCTTTGCGCATCGCAAGGACGTAAATTGTGTGCATCTGCACCAGCTCCAGAAGTTCCTAAATTAGGATTTGCCAAAGATTTTGCATACACATGCTCTCGGTTCCAAACACCAGAACCACCACCATTATTGTCTTTTCCGCGAGTTCTATCGTTGGTAATATCAGCATCAGCATCATTCCAACCATAAATTAATAAAACTTTTGTATTGTCTGTTGGGTCTAAATCTGTTTGTTTTAAAGCATTCCATACACCAGGTGTATAAGACAAATTTGTTGTGTGTGTACTAATAATTTTTACAGCCAAAGCGTCTTTTAAAGCTGTACCAGTTTGATTTAAGTTTACATCATTGTAATAAGATGGAATTTGTGAAAATGCTGATAATGAAATTAACAGCAACATTAGAGGTAATAATTTTTTCATAATAAATAAATTGAGGGATTAAATTGTTTATACCATAAAATTAATAGAAATTAGAAAAGCTTAAACCCATACAAATACTTAGTTATTAACTAAATATTAACAATCAAATTTTAAGGAAAATAATAGAAAAAATTGGTTAAATTTGCGGCTAACAAACCCGAAAAAGAATATGAAAATATCATACAATTGGTTACAACAGTTTTTACAGGTAGATTGGAAACCTGTTAAAACAGGAGAATTGTTAACCGATTTAGGATTAGAGGTAGAAGGTATTGAAACCAAAGAATCTATAAAAGGAAGTTTAGAAGGTGTAGTAATTGGCAAAGTTTTAACCTGTAAACAGCATCCTAATGCAGATAGATTAAAAATCACAACAGTTAATTTGGGTGCTAAAGAACCAGTACAAATTGTTTGTGGTGCACCTAATGTTGCTGCTGGTCAAACAGTATCTGTAGCAACTATAGGTACTACTTTATATGATGATAAAGGTAATGGCCTTAAAATAAAGAAAGGCAAGATTAGAGGAGAAGAAAGTTTTGGAATGATTTGCGCTGAAGACGAATTAGGTCTTGGAAAAAGTCATAATGGAATTCTAGTTTTAGATGATAAAATAAAAGCGGGTACACCAGCTGCAGAAGTTTTTAATATTGAAACCGATTATGTTTTTGAAATTGGATTAACTCCCAACAGATCTGATGCAATGAGTCATTTTGGTGTTGCTAGAGATTTAAGAGCAGGTTTAATTCAAAAAGACATTAAATTAGAATTAATTTCTCCTTCTGTTTCAGATTTTCATGTAGATGAAAGAACTTTACGTTTTGATGTAGAAGTAGAAAATAAAGATTTAATTCCTCGTTATTGCGGAATTACCATTACAGATATTGAAGTTAAAGAATCTCCAGAATGGATTCAAAACCGATTAAAAGCGATTGGTTTAACACCAAAAAATAATATTGTAGACATTACAAATTATGTATTGCATGAATTGGGACAACCATTACACTCATTTGATGCTCAGAAAATTAAAGGAAATAAAATTTTAGTAAAAACTTTAGAAGAAGGAACTAAATTTACCACTTTAGATGAAGTTGAAAGAGAATTATCATCAGAAGATATTATGATTTGCGATGCAGATTCTAATCCTCTTTGTATTGGTGGTGTTTTTGGCGGGCAAAAATCTGGAGTTACAGAAAATACAACATCAATCTTTTTAGAAAGCGCTTATTTTAATCCTGTTTCTATTAGAAAAACAGCAAAAAGACACGCTTTAAATACAGATGCTTCCTTTCGTTTTGAACGTGGTATTGATATTAATATGACAGAATATGCTTTAAAAAGAGCTGCTTTATTAATAGAAGAATATGCTGGTGGAAAAATGGGTTCTGATGTTTCTGATTTTTATCCAGAAAAATTAGAAGACTTTCAAGTATTTTTATCTTACGAAAATGCTTATAGATTAATTGGTCAGGAAATTCCGAAAGAAACCATTAAAAACATTTTAGCTTCTTTAGAGATTAAAATTAATAGTGAAACTGCTGGTGGTTTAGGCTTAACAATTCCTTCTTATAGAACTGATGTTCAGCGTGAAGCAGATATTATAGAAGAAATTTTAAGAGTTTACGGTTATAATAATATCGAGTTTTCTCACAAATTAAATACATCAATTTCTTTTGATTCTAACAAAGAAACCAAGGTCGAAAATATTACAGCCAATCAATTGAGTGCTTTAGGTTTTAACGAAACTATGGCTAATTCATTAACAAAACCTGAATATGCAAATTTATCAGAAAACATTAATGAAACTGCTAATGTAGAAATGTTAAATCCGTTAAGTAACGATTTAAAAGTAATGCGTCAATCACTATTATTTAGTGGTTTAGAATCTGTTGCCTATAACATTAACAGAAAAAACAATGCTTTGCAGTTTTATGAGTTTGGGAAAACGTATCATAAATACAATGAAAAGTATGAAGAAAATAAACATTTAACACTTTTTGTTACAGGCAATAGAAATAAAGAAAGCTGGAATCTTACTAATAAATCTTCTGATTTCTTTTATTTAAAAGGGATTATAACTTCTGTATTAAATAGATTAGGAATTGATAAATTTAAATCATCACCAACAAAACAAGATGTGTTTTCTGAAGGAATATCACTGGGTTTAGGTAAAATAAAACTGGTTGAATTTGGTGTTATAAAACATTCTGTTTTAAAAGAGTTTGGTATTAAACAAGAAGTTTTATTTGCTGATTTTAATTGGGATACCATTTTAAAGTTGGTTGGTAATAAGAAAATAAAAGTTTCTGATTTACCTAAGTTTCCTGCTGTTAAAAGAGATTTAGCTTTGTTGTTAGATGTTAAAACTGAATTTAAGGAAGTATATAATTTAGCTTTTCAGTCAGAAAGAAAATTATTAAAAGAAGTAGATTTATTTGATGTTTATGAAGGAGATAAATTGCCAGAAGGTAAAAAGTCTTATGCCGTAAGTTTTTTATTACAAGACGAATCTAAAACTTTAGCAGACAAACAAATAGATAAAATAATGCAAAAATTACAACAGTCATTTGAAAAGAATTTAGATGCTGTTTTAAGATAATAATATTTAATGTAATAATTTAACCAATTACACAATTTAACAATTAAACAGATAAAGTGTATAAGCTACTAATTCGCCCAATATTATTTTTATTCGACCCAGAAAAGGTACATTATTTTACGTTTTCTTTGATTAGAATTTTATGCAAAATACCTTTTGTAGCATCAATTTTTAGAGAAATTTATCAAGCAAAAAATAAAAAGTTAGAGCGTAATTTATTTGGTTTAACTTTTAAGAATCCTGTGGGTTTAGCTGCTGGTTTTGATAAAAATGCAGTGTTGTATAATGAACTTGCTAACTTTGGTTTTGGTTTTATAGAAATAGGCACAGTAACGCCTAAAGGACAAATTGGGAACCCTAAGAAAAGATTATTCCGTTTAAAAGACGATAAAGGAATAATCAATAGAATGGGCTTTAATAATGATGGTGTAGAAGCAGCAATTATCAACCTAAAAAAGAATAAAGGTAACGTTATCATTGGAGGGAATATTGGTAAAAATACAGCTACAAAACCAGAAGATTATACCAAAGATTATTTAGAAGTTTTTTCTGAATTACATCCTTATGTAGACTATTTTGTATTGAATGTAAGTTGCCCAAATGTGGGGAGTCACGCAAAATTAAATGATAAAGATTATTTGGTAGAATTGATCACTGAATGTCAAAAATTAAATAATCAGCAAGAAAAACAAAAACCTATTTTACTAAAAATTGCTCCAGATTTAAATAATGTTCAACTAGATGAAATTATAGCATTGGTTGCAGAAACAAAAATAGATGGAGTTATTGCTTCAAATACATCTACTTCTAGAGATCATTTAAAAGTATCTAAAGAGCGTTTGCAAGAAATTGGTAATGGAGGTGTAAGTGGTTTGCCAATAAAAAATCAGAGTACAAAAGTAATCAAATATTTAGCAGATAATTCTAACAAATCATTTCCAATAATAGGAGTAGGAGGTGTACATTCTGCCAAAGATGCTTTAGAAAAGTTAAATGCTGGCGCAGATTTAGTACAGGTTTACACGGGTTTTATTTATGAAGGACCAAGTTTAATTAAAAGAATAAACAAAGCAATTTTGGCTAATTCTTAATTTTTAAGTTGATATTAAAAATAGTATTTTGCCACTATGTTTGAAACTCTTTTTTCTTTTGCAATTGCAACATTAATTTTAGCATTATCTCCTGGACCTGATAATATTTTTGTGTTAACACAAAGTATTGTAAACGGACGTAAATATGGTTTAGCAACAGTTTTTGGTTTAGTTTCTGGATGCTTAGTTCATACAACACTTTTAGCTTTTGGAGTTTCGGCAATTATAAAAGAATCTGAAAATTTATTTTTTATGATCAAACTTTTTGGTGCTATTTACTTATTGTATTTGGCTTTTAAAGTTTTTAAAAGCGACGCAAAAATTGCGTTGACATCAGAAAATATAGAAAAGAAAACTACCACACAATTGTTTAAACAAGGATTTGTAATGAATGTTTTAAACCCAAAAGTTTCTATTTTCTTTTTGGCATTTTTTCCAGGATTTTTATTTAGCAAAACCTTAAGCAATGTTTTGCAATTCTACGTTTTAGGATGCTTATTTATGTTAGTATCTTTAATTGTTTTTTCTTTGATAGCAATACTTGCAGGAGCTATTTCTGAACAGTTAAAGCAACATAAAAATATTGGCTTATATTTAAAATGGGCTCAAATAGTAGTATTTATTTTTATAGCAATTTTTATTTTGATATAAAAAAATCTCAAGCTTTCACTTGAGATTCTTAATGTTTTAGAAAGAAATTCAATTTACATTGCTCCCCATTCTTTTAATGAAGCTTTATTCATTTTTATATATCCTGCATTTTTAGCAATTTCTGCATATTTTAATGAAGCTTTTGCAGCTTTTATTGCTTCTTTTTTATTTCCTGCTTTTGCGTGAATTAAAGATTGTTGACGTAAAAACCAAAACCGAGGTTTATCTGAAGTCATAGCAACCGCTTTGTCAATCCATTTTTGTGCTTTTTTAATGTCTTTGCCTGCTTGTAAATAATAAACAGCAGCAGCATACATATCGTTGGCAGTTGGTCCATTCATTATTTTATTAATACTTTTAGAAACCATAGCATCTGTTGGAGTTTCAAACTTTAAACCCACATAAACATTTTCCCACATAATACCTACAACTGCAGAATTGTTTGTTAAATCATCAAAAGAAATCGTAAAGGTTTCTATTGGCATTGGCATTTTAAAAGGTGTTACTTTTACTTTTGCAGCAACTTTAGTTTCGTCCCATTTTCTTGGAGTCCCCCAATTTTTTGCATCAGAATATAAAATAATGTCCCAAGATTTTTCTCCAGGAATTGTATACAAAGCATACGTTCCTTTTTTCATTTTTTTTCCATCAACAGTAAAATCAGTAGAAAAAGTCAACTTGGTATTTGCATTTGCACCAGTTCTCCATACTTTTCCGTAATCTACTAAACCACCAAATATTTTTCTTTTTTTCATACTTGGTCTAGAATACTCTAAAGTTACATCTGTTAAACCTACTTTTTGTTCAATTTTTTGAAAAGGACTAGGTGCAGGGGTTTTAATTTGAGCGTTTGTAGAAAAAGAAATTGCTACTACAAATAAGCTTACTAATATTTTTTTCATAATACGGGTTGTTTTTTTAGTTATCTTTTCAAAATTACGATTTCAAAAAAAGAGAATTGTTAACAAAACCTTAAAATAAGGGATTGTATATTTGCTGATATTTTATTATTGATGAAAAAATACATATCAGAATTTATTGGAACATTTTCTATGATTTTTTGCGGAACAGGAGCAATGACTGTTAATGAAGTTACAAATGGAGGTGTTACGCACGTAGGTATTGCAATTACTTGGGGATTAATTGTTATGGCAATGATTTACGCTTTTGGAGAAACTTCTGGGGCACATTTTAACCCTGCAGTTTCTATTGCTTTTGCGTATGCAAAAAAGTTTTCTTGGAAAGAAGTTCCTAAATATATTATTTCTCAAGTTTTGGGTGCATTTGCAGCAAGTTTAATTCTTTGGTTTTTGTTTCCTACGAGTGAGTTTTTAGGAGCTACAATACCCACTGTAGATGTTTGGCGAGCATTTGTTTTAGAGTTATTATTAACTTTTTTTTTAATGGTTGTTATCATTAACGTATCTACAGGAAGTAAAGAAATTGGTGTTGTTGCAGGAATCGCCATTGGTGCAGTTGTTTTGTTAGAAGCTATGTTTGCGGGCCCAATTACAAATGCTTCTATGAATCCTGCAAGATCTTTGGCACCAAATATAGTTTCTGGTAATATTGCTAATTTATGGTTGTATATGATTGCGCCAATTTTAGGAGCTTTGTTGGCTGTTGTTTCTTGTAAATTAGTAAAAGACGATAATTGTTGCGCAGATGAAAACTGTTAGTATTTTAGGTTGTGGTTGGTTAGGAAAACCATTGGCAATTTCTTTATTAGATAAAGGATATTTTGTAAAAGGTTCAACTACATCTGTAAGTAAAGTTGATGCATTAAAATCGGTAAATATTACTCCTTTTTTAGTTGATATTTCTTCGGATAAAAATTTTGATGATTTTTTAAATGCAGATATTTTAATCATAGCCATTACTTCTAAAGATGTAGTTGGTTTTAAAAATTTGATTTCTCAAATAGAAAAATCATCCATACAAAAAGTTATTTTTATTTCTTCAACTTCTGTGTATGAAAGATTAAATAGAATAATGACAGAAAAGGATGAAGTTTTAGAAACTCCGTTATCAAAAATCGAAAACTTATTTAAACAAAATACTTTTTTTGAAACCACAATTGTTCGTTTTGCTGGTTTGTTTGGCGGAGAAAGACATCCTGCAAATTGGTTTAAAAACGGACGTAAAATTCCACAGCCAAAAGGTTTTGTAAATATGATTCATCAAGAAGATTGTATCAATATTATAGTAAAAATTATTAATCAAAATTGTTTTAATGAAACTTTTAATGCTTGTTCTAATCATCATCCAACAAGAAAAGAATTTTACACAAAAGCAAAATTAAGCAAAGGTTTTGAGGTTCCAGAATTTGCTGAAAATGAAGAATTACAATGGAAAATTATAGCCTCAGAAAAAGTACAGAAAGTTTTAAATTACACTTTTATTTATGATAATTTATTAGAGATTTGAGTTTTAAAGTAACAAAGTAACAAAGTAACAAAGTTGATAAAGCTGTAAAGTTTTAAAGTAATAAAGTTGTAGAGTAAAAAAGTTTTCATTTTTGCTAAAAACTAAAAACTAACAATACTTCCTTTTTCTTAAATAATTAAAAACAAACCCAAAAATTGCCAATAAAATTAAAGGCAAAATAACATTTAAAAATTGCCAAAACCTTCTTTCTTTAAAGGCTTTTTGCTTGTCTAACATTCTAATTTGTAGTGTTTTATTTCTTAGGTTGATTAAGCCAGAATCATCTAAAAGATAATCTATCGTATTTAGTAAAAAATCTTTGTTGCCAAAAGTCTGGTTTGTCCATTTGTCTCTGGCTAAATCGTAAGGTTTTCCTTTTAAAATTTGATTCTTTCCAATATCACCATCAGCAATAATTACCATTTTATTATTGACAGAATTTTCTTTAAAAAGTGAAGTTTCAAAAGGTTTTACACGATTCTTGTAAGCAGAATTAAAATCACCTTCTAACAAAACCGCAAACAATTGATTTCCGTTTTTGTAATCGTTTTCAACAACTTCAGCTGCTATAGATTTAAGTTCTATGAAATTAGGAGTTCCTACTTTTTGCGTTAACAAAGAGCTGACTAATAAAGGTGTTTTTTTTATGTTATTTTTAAGTGTATCTATTTGATTTGCAAACTGTAATCTTACTGGCGAAATGTTTTTTGTAATAGCATGATTTGGGTTTCCACCCACCAAAGGATGAAAAAACCATTCTAAGTTTTTAAACTGAGTTTGATTGCCAATTTTACCAGTTGCTAACGGAATTTGAGCTGCGTATAAATCTTTAATTAAAGTAGTGTTGATGCGAATTCCGTAAGAAAAGAGCAAGTCTGTTAGATTTAAATCTCTAGGATAAGCCAACATTTTTCCGCCATTAAATAAACTATCTTGGTCTGCTTGCACATTGTCTAACATCCACAAAGTTTTTCCGCCATTGGCAATAAACTGATCTAGCGTAAATTTTTCTTTTTCAGAAAACTTTTGAGTGGGTTTGGCTATAATTGCTAAATCTAAAGCACTTAAATCTTGTAATGTTTGCTGTGCATTTGTAGCTACAGAATCTAAAGTAAACTTTGCTAATCTGTATTTTTTAGCCACTTCACTTAAAAAACTATATTGATAAATGTCTTGTAACTCCCCATTTCCTGTAAGTACAGCAACTTTTTTTTCCTTTTTTTGAGTGATGGAATTTATTGCATTCGAAAAACTATATTCTAAATTTTCAATAGCTTTTTGTAATTGTTCTTCTTGATTAGCAACAATTGCATTTGGCAACAAAGAAACAATGGTAGATTTTTTTTGATACAAAACTTCTGCCCAAGGAAAAATAATTGCTTCAGACAATTTGCCATCTTCTTCAACAGTTAATTGGCTTGGCATCATTCCTCTTTTAATTAATTCTTCACGTTGATGATCAGGATTTTCAAAATTGATAACGATGTTCGAATTTTTAGCAGCTAACTCTTCTAAATATTGACGCGTTTCTGCTTGTAATCTTTTAAATTCTGAAGGAAAATCGCCTTCTAAATAAACGCTTATAAATAAGTTTTTATCAACTTTAGAAATAATATTTTTAGTAGTTTTAGAAAGTGTGTAACGTTTATCGGCAGTTAAATCATAACGTTTGTAAAATGATTGATTGATGAAATTTAGAACCACTAAAACAATCCATAGAAAAACAATATTTTTTACTTTTTTATTCATAGTCTAAACGCGTTTTAGTGATGAATAAAAAGAAAAAAGTTACACTCAAAAAATAGATGATATCTCTAGTATCAATAACACCTCTAGAGATACTTTTAAAATGTTCGTTAATTCCTATTTTTTTAACGGTTAAATCATTTCCTAAAGAGTTAGAAATGGCATCAAATCCGTAGAATAAAATAAAAGTGATAAAAATGCCTAATATAAATGCAACAATCTGATTTTTTGACAAAGTTGATGTAAATAATCCAATGGATGTATAGGTTGATGCTAAAAATAACAAGCCAATATAAGAGCCAATTGTACTCCCAAAATCTATATTTCCTGTTGGATTTCCCAAACTAAAAACCGTGTAAACGTATGTTAGAGTTGGAATTAAAGCCACAATAACTAATAGGAGTGAAGCCCAAAATTTACCCAAAACAATTTGCCAATCAGAAATAGGTTTTGTTTTTAAAAGTTCTATGGTTCCGCTGCTAAATTCATCGGCAAAAGATTTCATTGTAATTGCTGGAATTAAAAACAGAAAAACCCAAGGTGCTAAAAAGAAAAACGAATTTAAATCTGCAAAACCAGCATTTAAAATATTAAAATCGTCTTTAAAAACCCAAAGAAACAAACCGTTAATCAGCAAGAAAACACCAATAACCAAATAGGCAATCGGACTTGCAAAAAACGGGTTGAATTCTTTTTTTAGGATTGGGAACATTTTATTTTCTTCTAACTTCTAACTTCTAACTTCTAACTTTATTGTAAACTTACCTTTTTATCTACACTCCAAGCTAAAGGTTTGTCGTTAAAGAATACTTTTGTTTTTGCCCAAACTTCTTTAAATAACTCAGAATTTCTATAGTTTTCTAAATCTTGTTCTTTTTCCCAGTAAGAATAGGTGAAAAAGATTTCAGGATTTATTTTATCTTGATATAATTCTAACAATAGACATCCTTCAAAGGTTCTAATAAGCGTTTTATTTTCTTTAAACATTACTAAAAAATCATCAATGTATTTTTTATGAAAACTCATTTTTACAATTCGTACAAACATAGTTTTTTAAGTTAACGGTGTAAAATTGGGTTGTGAATCATTGATAAAATCAATAATAATTGGATCTCTATAATTCAATCCTAAAAGAGTAGAAGCACCACCAACTGTACCTAAATTACTTCTGTAAATGGCAATTTCTAAAAAACCAGCAGCGTTAAAAATGGCTAGTTTACTACCATCATATTGTATGCTATCATGAGCACTAGTACCTGCAATTTCATTATATTTTGTAAAAATTTTCTCAAAAGAATAACGTCTAGCAGTGGCTATAAATCGTCTGCCTTTTCCAATTTCTTGAAACATTTTTTTACTGATATTGGTAATTACATTTCCATAATTATCAATATAAACAACACCTCCTTTAATTTGATTTTTGTCCTGATTAACTTTAGGTTGAATTTCAATTAACTTTTTAAACTCAAAAATTTCTTTTCCAATTACCGTTAGATTTCCACCTCTAGCAATAAAACAAGCCACTTTTACAAAAACATCTAATACAGGAAAACTACTTTCAATTCTATTATGAATATTAATTTCTACAATTTTTGTAGGTTTAATTTCTGAGGCAATCATAGAAATTAATCCGTTATCTGGGCATACAAAAAAATGATGATCTAATTCTAAAGCAATGTGTTTATTGTCGGCACTTAATTCAGAATCTACACCAACAATATGTATGGTTCCATTAGGAAAACTTTTGTAAGAGTTTTTTAAAATATAAGCAGTTTCAGTAATGTTAAAAGGCGATATTTTATGTGTAATATCTACAATTTTGGCATCAGAAAGTTCTGAGTAAATAGCTCCTTTAACAGCGCCAACAAAGTGGTCTTTGGTTCCAAAATCGGTGGTTAATGTAATAAAAGACATTAAATATTAGCTGTTAATGAATTGTGTAAAAGTTGTTAACTATTTTACGCAAATCTAATCATTTTAGTAATTTTAATTGCTATTTTTAGTTGAAATATAATTGTAATTCACTAATAAAAAATAAACATTTGAACGAACGCATTATAGAGCTTACAGAAATCAGTCCTAAAGATTTTTTTGGCGCGCATAATAGTACAATAGAGCAATTAAAAAGATACTTTCCAAAAATTAAAATTGTAGCTCGTGGGTCTAACCTTAAAATTTATGGAGAATCGGATATTTTAGATGAGTTCGAAATTCGTTTAGAACGTTTAATTAAGTATTTTAATCGTTATAACAAGTTGGATGAAAATAGCATTGAACGTATTTTAACATCAAAAGGAAATGAAGAAAAAACAATTGCAGCTAAAAATGCCAAGGATGTTTTAGTGCATGGTGTTAACGGAAAGTTGGTAAAAGCACAAACAGAAAACCAACGTAAAATGGTTTCTTTAATGAGTAAGAATGATATGTTATTTGCAGTTGGACCAGCAGGAACAGGAAAAACATATACAGCTGTTGCTTTGGCTGTAAAAGCGTTGAAAGAAAAAGAAGTTAGAAGAATAATTTTAACAAGACCCGCAGTAGAATCTGGCGAAAATTTAGGGTTTCTTCCTGGCGATTTAAAAGAAAAATTAGACCCTTATATGCAGCCTTTGTATGATGCTTTGCGAGATATGATTCCGCATGAAAAATTAGAATCTCATTTAGAAAAAGGAGTTATACAGATTGCACCTTTAGCATTTATGCGCGGACGAACTTTAGACAATGCCTTTGTAATTCTAGACGAAGCACAAAACACAACCCACAATCAAATGAAAATGTTTTTAACAAGAATGGGTAAAAATGCCAAGTTTATTATTACAGGAGATCCAGGTCAAATAGACTTGCCAAGAAAACAGGTTTCTGGTTTAAAAGAATCTTTATTGGCACTAAAAGATATTGTAGGAATTGCTCAGGTACATTTAGATGATAAAGATGTGGTAAGACACAGGCTAGTAAAGAAAATTATTACAGCTTATAAAAGTATAGAAACTGAGTAGTAAAAAAATGAAAATGATATAGTTTTTAATGGAGTATAAAAGTGATTTTATTGAAAGAGAAGTCCAAAAAATAATTCTTTTTCTTAAAAACATTCTAGTTAAAATATCAAAAAAAGGAGATATAGATCTCATTTTGGTATCATTTAATGAAGCGTTAAAAAGAAAACTAGATTTTGGTTTTTATGAAATTTTAGAATTAAATGATGTCGATTTAAAAAAGAAAATTAGCGGAGTAGATGTTGTTATTTTAGAAGGCTTATTAAAAGTAATTTATGAAATTGCAAAAAAAGAAAAACCAAACTTAGAATTTGATAAGTTAAAAAGAGTTTCTCTAATACTATTATTAGAAATAGAAAATAAATCTTCTGTATATTCTCTAGAAAGGCAGCAGTTAAAAAACTATTTTAAATCTCAATAAAAAAGAAATTGAAAGCTTATTTTTGCGCTCACAACAACACAACAAAAAATGAATACAATTAACGAAACGAATTTTCAGTTTCCAAATCAAAAATCTGTTTACAAAGGTAAAGTAAGAGAAGTTTATAACATAAATGATGAACTTTTGGTAATGGTTGCCACAGATAGATTATCTGCTTTCGATGTTATTTTACCACGTCAAATTCCGTTTAAAGGGCAAATTTTAAATCAGATTGCTACCAAAATGATGAAAGATACAGCAGATATTGTTCCTAATTGGTTAATTTCTAATCCAGATGAAAACGTTGCCATAGGTCATTTGTGTGAAACTTTTAAAGTAGAAATGGTTATTCGTGGTTATTTGTCTGGTCATGCAGCCCGTGAATATAAAGCTGGTAAAAGAGTTCTCTGTGGCGTTAAAATGGCAGAAGGTTTAAAAGAAAACGATAAATTTCCTGAACCCATAATTACACCATCAACCAAAGCAGCTAATGGTGAACATGATGAAGATATTTCTCGTGAAGAAATTTTATCAAAAAAAATAGTTTCTGAAGAAGATTATATTGTTTTAGAAAAATATACAAAAGCATTATTTAAAAGAGGAACAGAAATAGCGGCTTCTCGCGGATTAATTTTAGTGGATACTAAATATGAATTCGGTAAAACTAAAGATGGTAAAATTGTATTGATTGATGAAATTCATACGCCAGATTCTTCTCGTTATTTTTATGCAGATGGATATGCAGAACGTCAAGAAAAAGGAGAAGTTCAAAAACAATTATCAAAAGAATTTGTGCGCCAATGGTTAATAGAAAATGGTTTTCAAGGAAAAGAAGGGCAGCAAATTCCAGAAATGTCAGATGAAAAAATCACCGAAATTTCTAATAGATATATAGAATTGTATGAGCAAATTACAGGAGAACCTTTTGTAAAAGCTTCTACAGAAAATGTTTTAAATAGAATTGAGAAAAATGTAAATTCTTTTTTGAACTTAGATTAATAATAAACCAATCAAACCTCACAGGTTTTTAAAAACCTGTGAGGTTTTGTAAAAAAAATCAAGAATAAATGATAATAGAACCAAGAACAAGAGGCTTTATATGTTTAACATCGCATCCAACAGGTTGTGCACAAAATGTTAAAGATCAAATTGCATATGTGCAATCTAAAGGTAAAATTAATGGCGCTAAAAAAGTATTAGTAATCGGTTCATCAACAGGATTTGGATTGGCGTCAAGAATATCGTCTGCCTTTGGTTCAGATGCAGCAACTATTGGTGTTTTCTTTGATAAACCAGCAACCGCAGGAAGACCAGCATCACCAGGTTTTTACAACACAGCAGCTTTTGAACAAGAAGCTCATAAAGCTAGTTTATACGCAAAAAGTATTAATGGAGATGCCTTTTCAAACGAAATAAAAGAGCAAGTAATCAACTTAATTAAAGAAGATTTAGGTAAAGTTGATTTAGTTATTTATAGTTTAGCATCACCCGTAAGAACGCATCCAGCATCTGGCAAACGATTTAAATCGGTTTTAAAACCAATTGGCGAAGTGTTTTCTAATAAAACGGTAGATTTTCATACAGGAAATGTAACCGAGATTTCTATCAATCCAGCCGAAGGCGATGATGTTGCAAATACCGTAACTGTTATGGGTGGAGAAGATTGGAAAATGTGGATGGATGCTTTACAAGAAGCCAATGTTTTAGCTGATGGAATTAAAACGGTTGCTTATTCTTATATTGGACCAGAAGTAACAAAACCAGTATATAGAAACGGAACTATTGGTGCAGCTAAAGATCATTTAGAAGCCACTGCATTTACCATTTCTGATGATTTAAAATCTTTAGGTGGTAGCGCATATGTTTCTGTAAATAAAGCATTGGTAACTCAAGCTAGTTCTGCAATTCCTGTAATTCCGTTATACATTTCTTTATTGTTTAAAGTGATGAAAGCAAAAGGAATTCACGAAGGATGTATTGAGCAAATTCAACGTTTGTATAGTGAGCGCTTGTTTGGTGGCGATTTAGATTTGGATGCCAAAGGAAGAATTCGAATTGACGATTGGGAAATGCGTGAAGATGTACAAGCAGAAATTTCTAAACTTTGGAAAAAAGCAACGACTGAAAATTTATCAGAAATTGGAGATTTAGAAGGATATAGTAGTGAGTTTTATAAATTATTCGGCTTTAAAGTAGACGGAATAGATTATGATGCTGATGTAAATGAACTTGTAGAAGTACCAAGTATTCAGTAAAAAAAAGTAATCAAAAAGTTATAAAAACCTCATAGTTATTACTGAAAATAAATTCAGTATATACTATGAGGTTTCTTTTTTACTTTTATCTTGTAATTATAAAAATGCAAACTTATGGAAAAACTAAAATCAAAAATAGGATTGTTAACCACATTCATAATTGTTGTGTAATTATTTGGCTAAGATAATTGGGCAGATAGAGGCACTTTCGGAGATTTATTTGGTGTAGTAAACGGCTTGTTTTTCAGGAATAGCTCCTTTTAAAAATCGTTCTGGAATATTAAATGCAGTCAGAAACAAAATAATACACATTATTTGCGCATTAATCAAAAAACAAACTTTTTATCAAAATCAGTTGGAATTATCATAGAAATCACGTTAATTTTTTAAATCAATTAACAGCAAATACCTTATTTTAGTTAAAGACATTCATTTGTACAACTCTATTATTAATGGGTTGTTCGTTTCTATAATTGTTTTTTGGCATATTGTTTTTTAGTTTTAAAACTTCTTCTAAAGAAACAATAATTGGTTCTTTAAAAATTACCCAATTTACACTTTCTGTACAAGGAGGTGTTGTTAATGAACCTCCGTAAGAATAGAAATCTTTATTTTTTGGAAATAATGTAGACAAATCTAAAGATTGATGGATTTCTTTAGAATCGTTTTCTTTTATTGGCAAAAAACTTTCTAAAAACTCAAATAACTGACTTTCTTTTCCTTCTTCTGCCAATACACTCATCACTGTATATTTTTTATTTTTTCCTGTATGAACCAAGTGAATTTCTAGTGGATAACGAACTCCGTTTATGGTATGTTCTGATGGTTCATGAAAATGTATTTGCGATAAATGATAGGTATTATTTTGATATTGAATAGAATCTCCAGTTTCAAAATTAAACTGAATTGAATGTCCATTATTTACCACTTTATTTATTTTTGTTTTAGGGGAATACAAAATATTTAAAGGATTTTGTTCTTTTTTTGTTGGTTTTGTATATATATCTATAATATTAATAGGAGATTGGTTTTTGCCATCGCAATCAGAATTTTTTTCAATTTCTGCCCAATGTTCTGGAGAAGTTTCTCCTTGATAAGTCCAATGATGATGATTCTCGCTTTTATGAGGGTCTTTTTTGTCAGCTTTTTGTTGGCAAGAATTAATTGCTACAAGTATAATAATGGATGCTAATAAATAGAAATTTTTCATTTTTTTTTTGTGAATTTTAATTGCGCACAAATGTATTAGAAAAACAAAATTATAGTTTATAACATTTATCATATTTTACAAAAAGTTAAGAAATCGGTTTCGTAAATTTTCATCATAAAAAAACCTTACCAATTAAGGTAAGGCTAATAAAAAACGGATTTTTTTATTTTATTTTTTTGTAGGTTCAGGAACTTTAATTCCTAAGTTTTTTATAACTAAATCTGTAATATCAAATTTTGGATCTGCATACGCAAATTGATTGCCTGTTACAGTTAAAATTTGTGTATAAGAATTTGCTTTTGCTACAATTTCTATAGCTTTATTTAATTTTTGATATAAAGGACGCATTAACTCACTTCTCTTTAATTGCATTAATTTTGTGCCGTTTTCTCTGTATTTATTTAAATCGGCTTCTAAAGTTTGTAATTCTTTAATTGATGTTTTCTTAGCCAACTCTCCTAAAGTCTTTTCATTTTTTCTAAAACTTTCTACACTTTCTTTATATTCAGATAATTTTTTTGAGTAAGAAGAGTCTAATTTTGCGCCATAAGCTTGTGTTCTTTTTACTACTATTTTTGTTTCTGGCATAATAGATATAATATAGTCGCTATCTATTGTGCCACTTTTAGTTTGAGAAAATGCTGTAATGCTTAATAAAGCAAAACAGATAAAAATAATTTTTGATTTCATATTATAATTTTAATGTCGCAAAGATATAAAAGTGAATGAATTACAAAAGCTTGTTAACTTTTAATTAAGTTAATTTTATCAGAAATTTCTTTAATAATACTATTGATATCTGTTTTATAATCAAACCAAAGTGTTTCTTTGTCTTTTTTAAACCAAGTTAATTGTCTTTTGGCAAATCTTCGGGTGTTTTTCTTAATTTCGGAAATGGCAAATTCTTGGGTAAAATCTCCATCAAAAAAAGAAAATAGTTCTCTGTAACCAACCGTTTGCAAGGCATTTAATTTTTTATAAGGATGTAGTTTTTTAGCTTCCTCTAACAAACCTTTTTCAATCATTACATCTACTCTTTGGTTTATTCTGTTATAAATAATTTCTCTTTCTGCATTTAATCCGATTTTAAGAGTATTAAAATTTCTTTTTGCTTTGGGTTTGTTTTTAAAAGTAGAATAAGGTGTGTTTGTACCAATACAAATTTCTAGTGCTCTTATTAAACGATGTGGATTTTCTACTGCAATTGTGTTGTAAGTTTCTAAATCAAGCTCTTTTAATTTATTTTGAAGGGATGATATTCCATCTTTTTTTAATTGATTTGTTAAATCTTCTCTAATTTTTTTATCAACTTTAGGAAAAAAATCTAATCCTTTTAAAACGGCATCTACATACAAACCACTTCCGCCAACCATAATTTGAATGGAGTTTTCTTTAAAAAGTTGGTCTAATTTTTTTAATGTATCTTTTTCAAATTGGCCAACATTATAATCATCAAAAATACTTCTGTTCTGTATAAAATGATGTTTGGCAGCAGCTAGCTCATTTGGTTCTGGAACGGCTGTTCCTATTTTCATTTCTTTATAAAACTGACGAGAATCGCAAGAAATAATATCGCTTTTAAAATGGTTAGCAAGTTGTATGCTTAGTGCAGTTTTACCAATTGCTGTTGGTCCTACAATGGTTATCAGAATATTTTTAGAATTCATTTAATGTAATTTGCTTCCGCAGTTATAACAAAAATCTGCATTATCATTATGACTTTCGGCAGAGCAACTTGTACAAGATAGTGTGTTTATATGTACTTGATTATTACTCTTTGTCATTTCTGATGTAACAATTCCTGTGGGAATGGCAATAATTCCGTAACCTAAAATCATAATAATACTTGCAATAAATTGCCCAAAAGGCGTGTGTGGTGCAATATCTCCATAACCAACAGTTGTGAGTGTAACAATGGCCCAATAAACACTTCTTGGAATACTTGTAAAGCCGTTTTCTGCACCTTCTATCATATACATTACTGTACCCAAAATAATACATAGTATAAGAACAAAAAATAGAAAAACAGCAATTTTAGCTTTACTTGCTTTTAAGGCTTTCATTAAATTGTTAGACTCACCAATGTATCTTGCTAGTTTTAAAATTCTAAAAACTCTTAACAAACGTAAAGCTCTTAAAGCTGCCAAATGATGAGAGCCAATAAAAAATAATGATAAATATTTTGGAATTGTAGATAATAAATCTATGACTCCATAAAAACTAAAAATGTATTTAAAAGGTTTTTTAATAGATATAATTCTTAGTATATATTCAATAGAAAAAAGAATCGTAATTACCCATTCACCAATATTTAAAAAAGAACCGTATTTAATATTTATACTGTTTACGCTTTCTAACATTACCATTACAACACTTGCAATAATGGCAATTAGCAAAATAACATCAAAGATTTTTCCGTGTTTTGTGTCAGCTTCATAAATAATTTCATGAAGACGTCTTTTCCAAGAAAGTTTTTTATCTAGGTTACCCAATTTTAAAGACTTTTACTATTACAATACTACAAATATTTAACGACTTTTTAATTCTTTTTTATCTGATTTTTCTTTGAACCTATGAGGCTTTTCTACTATTTATTTTATGTATTCTGTTGTTTTTTATTGATGAGAAGTATTCTTATCATATAAAAAAAGCTCTAGATTTTTTTAAGAACCTAGAGCTAAACCATCAAAATAAATTGATATGAAACTAGTTTACTGTCTTTTTATAAAAATAAAATCTCCACCTTCATCACCAGTTCTACTTATAGGCGCATATTGAGGTTTGTTTTTTCCGGATGTATTATTAATTACGGGGTCTTCTATCATATTAAATAACTGACCAGCAGATAAATAAGGATTTTTATTGTTTGTTAAACGTTTTAATAAATATTTCATAAAAATACTTTTGTTTGGTACAGTTGTTAATGTACCGCTTGTAATTGCTCTTCTACTTGGGAGTGCATATTTTGCTTTTACTGCATTAGAAGCTTTATTGTAAGCTCTTGTTTTTGTTAAAATACTGCCACTAAAACAAGCATCAGCAATTAACAAAGTGTGTTTAGAATTTATTGATTTAATATAAGAAACAATGCTTGTGTTTAAAATTACATTTCCTTCAAATTCCATTTCTGCATCTGCAGGCATCCAATATCCTTTTTCGCTTGCTTCATCGTAATTACCATGACCTGCATAGAAAATGACTAAATTATCATTTTTACCCACATTTTTTCTGAGCTTATAAAACTCTTTTATAATTTGATTTTCTGTTGGGTTTTTAAGAACAGTTACATTTTGTCTGCTAAAGTTGTATTTGCTAATTAAAACATTTGCTAGCGCATCTGCATCTTTAGTGGGCTCTCCGTTTAAATCAACAATACTTTCGTCTTTATAATCGCTAACACCAATAATTAAGGCGTAGTATTTACCAAAACCAATGTCTAAAGTTTCGTTATGAACAATAGGCGTAACCACATTTGTTTTGCGCTTTATTGTAAATGTTTTGGTAGAGGATGCTTGTTTTAAATCGGTAGCTTTTACAACTAAATCGTTTTTACCATATTTAAGCGGAACGTTTGCTACAAAAGTTCCGTCTTCTGCAACGCTTGCCTCCATACCATTTACAGTAATTTCAAAAATACCATCTGAGTCTGTAGCTTTACCACGCACTTCAATTCTTTTGGCTTCTACAATTTTAAAACCTCTTTTTACTTCTACATTTGGCGAAGTAATAACCACAACAGGCGGATTGTTAAAGCTTGAAGATTGATATTTTATGTTTAAATAATCTACAGATATTTTCTTATCATAATATACTGTATATCCAAATTTATTGCCAAAAAATGGTTCAAAAGGAGTTTCATTTACATATTGATTGTTGATGTAAAAACGCAGCAAACCACCAGATTTTACAATTTTAATTTTGTTAAATTGATTTAATCCTGTTTTAATAGCATTGGTTTCTGTAAACGGAATTATTTTCTTGTAAACATCATTATCAAATTTTCTGTACAAATAACTACCATTACCAGAAAGTAAAAAAGAGTACTCGTTAGAAGAATTTTTTCTGCCAAAAGTAATTCCGTACAAACCGTTAGAAGAATTGGTAACTCTTGCCATAGAAGTTTCTATAATAAAATCTTTAGACGAATTTATATTTACGCTTCTGCTAATAAAAATACCTCCTTTTTTCTTTTTATGCAATAAGAATTTTCCGTTTGCAATTGCCGCAGAATAATCTTCAGAATCTTCTAAATTCCAGTTGTTTGTATTGCCGTTAAAATTATCGTTAATAGGCAAAGTAAGTGTTTTGTTAGAAACATAATTTGTATTCTTTTTTGTTTTAGAACTGTATATTTTTAAATAATCTACAGCAATTTCTTGATTGTCATAAACAACATATCCTATTCTATCTCCATAAAAAGGCTCAAAATCTATTTTGTTAACATATCTGTTATTGATGTAGAACTTATAGTTTTCTCCTTCTTTTTTAACTTTTAAAATGTTAGATACTCCATTATTTTGATTTATGGTTGATGATTTTGTCCATTTTATAATGACTTCTTCTTTGCTGTTTACAGTTCTTACAATTTTATAATAACCAGATGCAGCCATATAAAAACGAAAACTACTACCACCATTTATACCCCACATAAGCCCAAAAGCATTGTTGGTTACACCACTAATTTTATCAATTTTTGTAACCATTTCAAAGTCTTTTGTGCTGTCAAAGTATTTAGAAATATTTGTAGACCAACCTTTGTCTTTTCTTTTGTGTTGAATGTAATATTTTCCGTTAGAAAGTCTAAAACGTGTGTTTTCGTCATTTCTTTCTGTCCAATTATTTGGGTTGCTGTTCTCAAAATTATCACTAAATAACAAATCTCCTTTAGATTTAGAATCATCTTTAAAAATGTTGTTATTGTTAGGTTCATCACCCAAATAAGAAATGCTAATATAATCTATGGCAATTTTTTGGGGATCAAAAATTGAAAATCCATAACGTTTACCATACACTTTCATATAACTGCCAGTGTAAACTAAAGAGTTGTTTATGTAGTAGTAAAATTTATTGCCTCTTTTTTCAATTTTTAAAATATTTGTTGAGTAGTTTTCTTTTTTGATGGATGAAGATTGTGTCCAATTTACAAGTGTTTTTAGTGTACCATTTTCGTACTTATCAATAGAAAAACCACCAAGTGCATTTATTAAAAATTGATGTTGATTGTTACCATCTTCTCTTCCGAAAACCAAACCAAATCCGTTATTTTTTACGCCCGATATTTTTTGTACAGAAATTTCTACTTTGTAATTTCTAGATTTATCAAAATCGAAAATTTTGGTAGTTGTCCAACCTTTATCGCCTGTATATTCAAAATAATACTTACTATTTTTTATTTCTAATTTAGCATTTTGGTTATCTGTAATAGCCCAATTATTTTTATTAGAATAAAAACTGTCGTAAACAATTGTTTTAGTTTTATAGTTATTATTGTTGTTATTGTTGTTATTGGTTGATGAAGATTTTTGGAAAACTTTTATATAGTCTATAGAAATTTTTTGGTTTTTATATAAGATTATTGCTACTTGGTTGCCAACAAAGCTTTTAAAAGACATTGTATAGACTTCAGAATTGTTGATGTAAAAACGAAGATTATTTCCTTTTTTAGAAATCTTTAGTTTATTAACGCCATAATTACCTTTCTTAATTTTGCTAGATTGCGTCCATTTTTTAATGTTACTATAACTACCATTTACAGCTTCTGCAACTCTAAAATATCCGCTTGCGGAATAACCAAATTCTTTGTAATTATTATCATCTTTAAAATCGTAAAGAAAAGAAATACCAGAGTTTTCTACACCCGCTATTTTTTGAATAGAAGTTTCTATATCAAAATCTTTATTTGTGTTTAAGTTGATTGTTCCTGTAGAAATTCTCCAACTTTTTTTATCTCTTTTGTGTTCAAAATAATATCTACCATTGTAAATATTTAACTCTCTATGGTTATTACTACCTGTTGGCCAAGTGCCTTTGTTATTAAAGTTTTCTTGGTATACATAACTTCCATTACTAGATTGGCTAAAAGCAGTGTAAGTAATTAAAAAAGAAAGGTATAGTATTTTTTTAAATGTTTTCATAATATTTTTATTGATGGTTCATTTCTATAAAAATAGGAACAACTTTAGCAGAAGAACTCTTAGAAGTAGTGTTAAAAGAAATTTTATTGCTACTAAAAGAAACGTTAGAACCTTTAAACATTTTATAGCTTAATGCTTTTTTAATTCTAGAAACAAAATCTCCAGAACCATATTTAGCTTTGCTTACAATATTATTTATATTTAGTTTTTCTTTACTGTATAAAACACAAAGAATATCTCTACCAGGTTTGCTATCAAATTCTATGAAATAATCTTCATTTGGTATTGCAATTTCGCTATTTGTGTAATTAAAATAATCGCTAAAACCACCAAAAGGATATAGTTTATTTACAGACTTGTCTGCAGAGCCATAACCAATTAAATATACATAACCTCTTTGTTTGCTTTTTAAATAAATTCTAAATTGTGTGCCAGAAGTATAAGTATTGTTGACTTTATAAGTAGTTTTTGTAGCTTTTACAATATTAAAATTTCTTGTTGCACCATCTGCCAATTTAACGGGCATATCATTACCATTACTTAGTTTTAGTGTTATTTCTCCGCCTAATTTATTACTAGAATAATTGTTATTATTATTTGTATTGTTATTACTTTCGCTTTTATCTACTAAAACATAAGCCGTTTTTACTTGTCTTTGAAAGTCTGAATACTTAACCCAGAAAAATCCGTTTTTACCAAATCTTGTCCCCCAAGAATTCATAATTTCGAAAGCACCTCCAGATTTGTTATCATCATAACCAACAACAACCATTGCGTGGCCAGATTTACCAGAACTAGGAATCCAAACATTATTATAATCTGTTTTTAAGCTAGAAAAACGAAATAGACCAATTACAACAGGATTTTTTTGAGAGATTGCTTTTTTTACTTTACCTACTAAATTATAGGGATTATTCCATTTTGCTAACCTTTCGAAAGTTGAAATTTTATGATTCTTTGCCTTAGAAAAAACATAGCTAGAAGGTGTTTTTAAACAAGATCTAGAATCATAAGGAAAATCAGATAGTTTTGCGGCTCCATAATTATTCATCACTTTCATAGCGTTTTCTATATAAGCACCTTCGCATTTTGCATTATATCGTATTTGGTTGTAAACAAATGCTGGAGAAAATGCATTTTGAGTGATTTTTGCAGTGTTGTATTTCCATCCATTTTTAATAGCATTTGCAATAGTTCTGGCTCCGTAAGCACTTGCCCAACCAACGCAAGAGCCTTGCTGACCTTGACTTTTTGGAGTAGGAGTATAGCCTTTTAAACTGTAAGATTTTGGTAAAGAAGTAAAACTTCTGGTAACTAAAGGAACAGATTGTGGAATTTCATTATACAAGGATTCATCAAACTTTAGTCCTGTACCAAATTGTTCTTGTGAGGTTAGAATGCTAATAAAAAATAAGCAAATTAAAAGAAAAGTTAGTTTTTTCATTTTGTGAGTTTTAGTGTTACTTAGCAAAGGTGAATAAAAATGAGGCATAAAAAAATACGTCATTTGACGTATTTTTTATAAATATTAATGACTGAATTACAATCGTATAATTTTTTTTACTTTATTTTTATTGAGATAGTTTTTAACAATTGATTTAGAAAGTTCTTTGTTTTCAATAGGAGTGAGGATTGTTTTTAAAATGTCTAATTTGTTTTCTTGATATCCTAAATTAGTATATCCATAACCAAAAACTTCATTGTTTTCTACTAAAATTATTGCGTGTTCTTCAATTTCTCTTCCGTTATCTATAATTATAAAGTCTTCGTTATTAAAGTTTTGAGTTGTAATTTTTCTTTTTTTGTTAAAATTAAATCTTGGTGTTAAAGTGTCTAATTCTATATAATATTTTAAACGCCTAAATAATTCGTTACCGCTTTTATCAAAAGAAATAGACTGTGCTCTATCTTGTATTTTTATAGCTCTTTTGGTAATTTTTAAAAACAGTTTATTTACTTCCGATTTTATATTTTTTCCTCTTCCTAGATAGATTACTTTTCCGTTAGAATCGTGAATGTAAAAAAGGCCATCAACAGTAGGAACTTCTTCAATTAATTTTTTTAATTTTTGCTTTTGAGATCTTCTATCAAAATATTTTATAGAACTTTGTATAATTGTTTTATTGATGTCTTTTTCTAACAGTAATTTAAATAATTGCACAGTTGCCAAAGCATCGCCAGAAGCTCTATGCCTGTCAGCCATTGGAATTCCTAAAGATTTTGTGAGTTTCCCTAAACTATATGAAGGTTGGTTTAAGATTAATTTCTGACTCAATTCTACGGTACACAACGTATTTCTGTTAAATTCATACCCCAATCTTTTAAATTCTGTACTCAGAATTCTGTAGTCGAAATCTGTATTGTGCGCCACCAAAATACAGTCTGAAGTAATTTCTATAATTCGTTTTGCAACTTCGTAAAACTTAGGAGCATTTTTTAACATTTTGTTGTTAATTCCTGTGAGTTTCACAACAAATTCTTGAATTGGTTTTTCAGGATTAACAAGGCTAATGAACTGATCTACAACTGAATGACCATCAAATTTATAGATTGCAATTTCAGTGATGCCTTCTTCATTAAATTTCCCTCCAGTAGTTTCTATATCTAAAATTGCGTACAAATTCTTTTTCTTTTCAGTGTAAATTACAAATTATAATTTCTATTGCCAAATATAGAACTGCCAACTCTAACCATTGTGCTACCATTTTTAATGGCTAAAGGATAATCTCCACTCATTCCCATTGATAAAGTTCTAAGTTCTAAATTTTGAGTTTTGAGTTTGTCAAATAAGTTTTTAAGTGATAAAAACTCTTCTTGTAATTGTTCTTTATTGTCTGTAAATGTTGCCATTCCCATAAGACCAATAATGTTAATGTTTTTTAATTCTGATGTTTCTTTTGATGCTAAAATAGTTTCAATTTCATTAAATGATAACCCAAATTTTGTGTCTTCTTTGGCAATTTTAGCTTGCAATAAACAATTAATAATTCTATCGTGTTTTTTTGCTTGTTTATTAATTTCTTTTAAAGTAGAAAACTTATCAACTCCGTGAATTAAATCTACAAAATGAGCCATATATTTTACCTTATTACTTTGTAAATGACCAATCATATGCCATTGAATGTCTTTGGGTAAAACATCATATTTATTAACCATTTCCTGAATTTTATTTTCACCAAATACACGCTGACCAGCATTATATGCTTCTTGAATGTCTGATACAGGTTTTGTTTTAGAAACTGCAACTAAAGTTACATTTTCAGGAATTGATTCTTTTATTTTTGATAAGTTATCTGCTATTGAACTCATTAGCTTAATACTTCTATGATTTGTTTTGCTAATTCTAAACCAATTCTATCTTGAGCTTCTTTGGTTGCAGCCCCAATATGTGGCGTTAAAGACAATTCTGGATTCATTAATAATTGAATTTCAGGAGTTGGTTCATTTTCAAAAACATCTAAACCAGCAAACTGAACTTTACCACTTTCTATGGCATTAATTAAATCAACTTCATTTAAAACACCACCTCTTGCTGTATTTACAATGCCAACACCATCTTTCATTTTTTCTATTTCTGTTGCAGAAATAATATAATCTTCTTGATTAGGAGTATGTAGTGTAATAAAATCTGCTTCTTTTAAAAGTTCTTCTTTATCAATAGTATGTATTGTAAATGTCGATTTTTGTCCGTTAAAAAACGCTAAAGTAATAGTTGCACTTGCAATTTGCTGGTCAGTTGCTAAGACATTCATTCCTAAACCAATAGCAATTTTTGCCACTTCTTGCCCAATTCTTCCAAAGCCAATAATTCCAATAGTTTTTCCTCTTAATTCTGTTCCTTCAGAATAGGATCTTTTTAATTCTTTAAAACGAGTATCTCCTTCTAAAGGCATTTCCCTGTTAGAAGAATGTAAAAAACGTACCATTCCAAAAAGATGTGCAAAAACCAATTCTGCTACCGAACTTGATGAAGCTGCTGGTGTATTTATAACGTGCAAACCATTGTCTTGTGCAAAATCCACATCAATATTGTCTAAGCCAACGCCACCACGTCCAATCAATTTTAAACTCGGACAAGCTTCTATTAATTCTTGTCTAACTTGTGTTGCACTTCTAACTAAAATTGCATTAATATTGTGTTCATTAATGTAATTTTCTAACTGATTTTGAGCAACTTTTATTGTTAAAACCTCAAATCCTCCTTTTTCTAAAGCGTCAATTCCGCTTTTGGAAATGCCATCATTTGCTAATATTTTCATCATTTATTCAAACATTCAAAAATTGAAATATTTAAAAATTGCTACATTTTCAAATTTTCAAATTGTTATATTAATTTTTTCTTTCTAATTCTTGCATTACATCAACCAAAGCTTGCACACTGTATAAAGGCAAAGCATTGTACATACTAGCTCTGTAACCGCCAACACTTCTGTGTCCGTTTAAACCACTGATTCCTGCATCTTGCCACATTTTATCAAATGTTTCTTTGTGAGCTTCATCAACTAAATTAAAAGTAGCATTCATTGTACTTCTGTCTTCTTTGGCTACAATTCCCTTAAATAGGGGATTTCTATCAATTTCATTGTATAAAAGCGCCGCTTTTTTGTTGTTGATTTCTTCAATAAATTTTATTCCTCCTAAATCTTTTAACCATTGTAAGGTTAACATAGAAACATACACAGCAAAAACAGAAGGTGTATTAAACATACTGTCTTTGTCAATATGAATTTGATAATTTAGCATAGAAGGAATGTGTCTTTCTACTTTTCCTAAAATTTCTTCTTTTATAATAACTAAAGTGGTTCCTGCGGGTCCCATATTTTTTTGTGCACCTGCGTAAATTAAGTCGAATTTTTCAAAATCTAATTGACGAGAGAAAATATCTGAACTCATATCGCAAACCAAAGAAATATTGGTTTCTGGGAATTCTTTAATTTGTGTACCAGCAACTGTATTGTTACTTGTTAAGTGCAAATAATCTGCATCTTCTGGAATAGAAAACCCTTTAGGAATATAGTTGTAACCTTTATCTTTAGACGAAGCAACTTCTACCATTTCTCCAAAAGCTTTTGCTTCTTTTAAGGCTTTATCAGACCAAGTTCCTGTGTTTAAATAGGCTGCTTTTTTGTTTAATAAATTATAAGCAACCATTAAAAACTCCATACTTGCTCCGCCTTGTAAAAACAGGGCTTTGTAGCCTTTGCCTTCTAAACCTAACAATTCTAAAGCTAAGGAACGTGCTTTTTCCATTACTTCTACAAAAGATTTACTTCTGTGTGATATTTCTATCAACGATAAATCATCATTATTAAAGTTGATGATCGCTTCTGATGCTTTTTGTAGAACTTCTTGTGGCAGAATACAAGGACCTGCACTAAAATTATGTTTTTTCATTATTCTTAAGTTTCAACGTTTCAAAGTTTCAACGTTTCAAAGTTTTTAGAAGCTTGTACTAAAAACTATCAACCATTAACTAGAAACCAAAATTTATATTTTCGATAAAAACTCCAACGTATTTACGCCATCTGCGTAATCTGTTAACTGCGGATGTTGAGTTTGCCCAAATGCAACTTCATTTTCTATAAAGTCTTTGGCAACAATACACTGAATTTTTTCTTTATCTTGATGTAATTTTATTTTTAAATCGATTTCATTGTCATAATACTCGTAAAATACAGTGGCAATAGGAGAGGAGTAGCTTTGGTCTTCTTTAATCATTAGAAAACCATTTTCTAATAAATCAAACTCACTCATTAAATAAACTGCCTTATTATAGTCGTAATTATTGGCATACTTTGCATTATTAATAATTTCTTTTTTAGCATACATTCCTGTAAAAAAAGCATCAAAATTATAGTCTTTTGGCACATATAATTTAGAAACACTTCTGCAACCTAAACCAAAATATTGAAAAACATCATTAGATAATTTTATAAAATCTTCTTCTGTTTCTTTTCCTGTGATAACAGCAACAGAATTTCTACTTTTTCTGATAATATTTGGTTTATTTTTAAAATAATATTCAAAATAACGTGCTGTATTATCACTTCCTGTGGCGATTACTGCATCAAAATCAGTCAGTTTGTCTTCGGTAAAAGTGATTTTTCCTTTAAATTTTTCATCTACATACTCTAAATACTTGGCTAAAAATGGTAATAAGTGTTTATCGTTAGAAGATTGCTTTACCAACACAGAATGACCAGAAATTAATACCGATAAAAAATCGTGAAAACCAACCAAAGGTATATTGCCTGCCATAATAACAGCTACTTTTTTAGGTGATAATTTACTTAAATTAACACTTTTAGTAAATATAGTTAAATCATTTCTATTTAATGAGTTACTCCAGCTATTTAAGCTGAATAAAATATTTTCTTTTGTAAACCAAGAATTATTTTCTTGCGCTAATTTTATTTGATGGTTAAAACCATCAAAAAAGATTTCATTATGCTCAATATTATCTTTCTTTTTTATATTATTAACAGAAAATTGACTTAAAAAGTCTCCTAATTTTGCGAATGCAGTAATTCTATTTTGAATACTCATTATTTATTTTGGTTGTCTATAATTTTGGCTTTATTTTTGCAATCGCAAATATAAGAAAAACAGAAAAGAAATTATGGCTATTATAATAACAGATGAATGTATAAATTGTGGAGCTTGCGAACCTGAGTGTCCGAATACAGCAATATATGAGGGAGCAGATGATTGGAAATACTCAGATGGAACCGATTTAAATGGAGATATTGTTTTGCCAAGTGGAAAATCTGTAAATGCAGATGAAGACCAAGAACCTGTTTCTGATGAAATTTATTATATTGTTCCTGATAAATGTACAGAATGTAAAGGTTTTCATGAAGAGCCACAATGTGCCGCAGTTTGTCCTGTAGATTGTTGTGTTCCTGATGAAGACGTAGTTGAAACTGAAGAAGAATTATTAGCAAAACAAAGTTTTATGCATAATTGAGTAGAAAATTATGTTTTCTATCTCTGTTAGATGAATAATAAAATTAATAGTAAAAAAAGGTAGCATTTTATATTGCTACCTTTTTTATGTTTCTAATTTTAATGAACCTATATTATTTAAATTTTATTTTCTAAAGTATCAAAATTGTATAAATTTTTGTCTAACAAGTGAGAAGGAAATACATTTTGCAAAGCATTCATCATTATTGCATTTCTATTTGGGAAATCAGATTCCCAATTTGCAATCATTTGTTTTACTTTTTTACGTTGTAAATTTTCTTGAGAACCACATAAATTACAAGGTATTATTGGGAAATCCATAAAATTAGCATAGACTTCAATCTCACTTTCTTTACAAAAAGCCAAAGGTCTTAACACCACTAAATCTCCTGCATCATTTTTAAATTTTGGAGGCATAGTTTCTAATTTTCCTGCAAAAAATAAGTTTAAGAAAAAGGTTTCTAAAATATCATTTCTATGATGTCCTAAAGAGATTTTATTACAGCCTAAATCTTTGGCTGCTTCATATAGAGTTCCTCTTCGCAAACGAGCGCATAGACTGCAAGTAGTTTTACCTTCGGGAGTTTTCTCCATTACAATTTTATAGGTATTTTTTTCAATGATTTTAAAATCTACACCTAAGTTTTGTAAGTAATTTGGTAATATTTCTTCTGGAAAACCTGGTTGTTTTTGATCTAAATTTACAGCAACAATATTGAAAGAAATAGGAGCAACTTTTTGAAAATATAATAACATATGTAACATTGCATAACTATCTTTTCCGCCAGAAAGACAAACCATAATTTTATCTCCTTCTTCTATCATTGTATATTGCTGAATAGCTTCTGCCACTGCTTTTTGCAATTTTTTTGTTACTTGTTTCTGATTTTCCATTGCTGCAAAAATAACTAATTCCATAAAAAAAGCTCAAGAAAAACTTGAGCTTTTAAATAGTTTTTGGTTAAGAAACAACCTAAATAAATATGTTATAATCTATAAGATAAACCTATAATAATTTGATTTACTCTTGTATCGAATTTTTGTGAAGTAGCTCCAGAAATGAAGGTAGATTCAACTCCAGAAAAAGCTCTTTCCCAACGAACATCAATTCCTAATTTACCTAATTCTATTCCTCCACCAAATTGTAACCCAAGTGTAAAACCATCAGCTTTAACATCTTTAATATGATTTAAACTAAAATCTGAGCTTAAAAGATATTGAAATGAGGGTCCTATAAAAATATTACCAACTCCAAAAATCTTTTTTCCTAATAAAACAGGAATGTCAATTTTTTGAAAATCATAAGAAGTAGATTGTTGAATCTTTGTTCCTTTGGCAGTATAAATAACATCGTTACTTAACTTTGTATACACTAATTCTGGTCTTATATACAAGCCAATTACCGGAATTTTAATTCGAGTCCAAATACCAGCGTGAAAACCAGTTTTACTTTTAGCTCCACTAAAAACATCATCTTTTACATTAGAAAAAGAGTTAGAGTTATAATTAATACCACCTTTAATACCAAAGGCAACTTGCGCATTAGACATTTGACTAAATCCGAAAGCCAAACACATTATTAAAATTACTTTTTTCATCATTTTAAATTTTATTGTTTTTCTTATTATTAAGACGCTTTATAATGATAAAACGTTATTATTTTCTAGAAATTACTTTTTTTACAGCTTTAACAACAGCATTTGCATCTAAACCATATTTAGCCATTAATTGGTCTGGTGTACCAGATTCTCCAAAAGTATCGTTGGTAGCCACAAATTCTTGTGGAGTTGGTGTGTTTAAAGCTAAAGTTCTTGCAACACTTTCACCCAAACCACCCAATTTATTATGTTCTTCTGCAGTAACAATACAACCTGTTTTTGCAATAGATTTTAAGATGATTTCTTCATCTAAAGGTTTTATGGTGTGAATGTTAATAACTTCTACAGAGATTCCTTCTGCTTCTAATTGTTCTGCTGCTTGTAAAGATTCCCAAACTAAATGACCAGTTGCGACAATAGTTACGTCTGTTCCTTCTGTAAGTTGAATTCCTTTTCCTATTTCAAATTTAGCATCTTCTGGCATAAAAACAGGAACTTTTGGACGTCCAAAGCGTAAATATACTGGTCCCTCAAAATCTGCAATTGCAATTGTTGCTGCCTTTGTTTGGTTGTAATCACAAGGATTTATGACTGTCATTCCTGGTAACATTTTCATTAAACCAATATCTTCTAAAATTTGGTGTGTTGCGCCATCTTCACCTAAAGTAACACCTGCATGCGATGCACAAACTTTTACATTTTTACCAGAATACGCCACAGATTGACGAATTTGATCATACACTCTACCTGTAGAAAAGTTGGCAAAAGTTCCTGTAAACGGAATTTTTCCTCCAATGGTTAAACCCGCTGCAATACCTATCATATTAGCTTCTGCAATACCCACTTGAAAAAATCTTTCAGGATTTTCTTTAATAAATTGATCCATTTTTAAAGAACCAATTAAATCTGCACATAAAGCAACTACGTTTGGATTTGTTCTTCCTAATTCTGTTAAACCATCACCAAAACCAGAACGTGTGTCTTTTTTTTCTGTGTATGTGTATTTTTTCATTATAAAATTGTGTGTTGTAAATTTGGCGTAAAAATAAACTTTTATTTCTCTTTAGAGAAAATAAAATTGAGAATAGAAAAAAGATTTTTTAACACTTTGTGAGCAAGTTGTAATTTACAACTTCATTAATGCTGAATAGAGTTTATGAACAGGTAAGCCAACTACGTTAAAATAACTTCCTTCTAAGTTATTAATGGCTGTAAAGCCAATCCATTCTTGAATTCCGTAAGCACCAGCTTTATCAAAAGGTTTGTAATTTTTGATGTAATAATTGATTTCTTCATCAGAAATTTCTTTAAATGAAACCACAGTTATATCATTAATAATCTTTTGAAAGTGTTTGCTTTTTATACTTATTGATGTAATTACTTGGTGTTTTTTTCCTGATAAATTGCGTAACATAGCAAAAGCTTCTGCTTCGTTTTTGGGTTTTCCTAGCGCTTTGTTTTCTAACCAAACAATAGTATCTGAGGTGATTAGTAAATCGTTATTTTTTAATTGATTATCAAAGGGTTGTGATTTTAAATCTGCTAAAAAATTGGTGATTTCAATTCCTTTTAATTCTTTTGGATAAATTTCATCTACTTCTTTTAATTGAATGGTAAAATCAATATCTAAATCTTTAAAGAATTGTTGTCTTCTTGGAGATTTTGAAGCTAAAATGATATTGTAGTTTTTTAATTTTTCTCTTAGCATATTTTATTGTTTAATTGTTGAACTGTGTATTTGTGTAATCATTTATATGTTATTTTCTAAAAATCTAAAAATCTATTAGTCTATTAGTTTAAGAATCTAAAAAATAACATCGATAATATTCCAAATAGCATAATTGCTTTCATTAAACTACTGAGTTTAGTAAAGTCTTTTTTAGTTTGTGCAAACCATAATTTATACATAAAATAACTTACTGGAAGTAGAACAAAAATTATTCCATAGCCTAAAAAAAGAGGCTCATTTTGTAAAAATTGCAAAACTATCAATAGAAAAACTAATAAAATACAGCTAAAGAAAAAAGCGACTTTAGAAGCTCTTTTTCTACCAATTACAATAGGCAATGTTTTTGCTTTTAGTTTTAAATCTCCATTTATGTCTTCAATATCTTTTATGATTTCTCTTATAAATGTTGTTAAAAAAGCAAATCCTAAATAAATTGAAAGTATTAAATAATAAGGTCTGTCAAAAGTTGGAACATTAGTTTTTAGTGGAGAAAAATAAAATAAAAAAACAACGTAAATTGGTAATGGAACTAATGCAGATATAACTAAATTGCCAATTAGAGGAAGTTTTTTTAAAATAAAAGAATACAAAAATAATAGGATGGGAGTTCCTAAAAAAATAATCCAATGAATAGGTTTAATTGAAAAAGAAACTGCCAATAATATTGAAAAAAATAAAAAGGCAAAATATAATTTCCATCCTAAATTTTTAGGTATTGAATTAGAAATGTATAATTTTTGAGGCTTATTTATTTTATCTGTTTCAATATCAAAAATATCATTTACAATATATCCTGAAGCAGTAATTGTTAAAACTAATAAAGATAAAAATATAAAATTATTGATATCTAAATAATAAGAACCTAAAGATTCTGTAATTGCATATTTTGTTAAAATCATCGTTAATAAAACCATTAAAAGGTTCTTATAACGAATGAGTTTTAGAAAAGAAATCATTTAGAAATTATGCGTTAAAATTCTTTTTTATTCTTGCCAAATCGCGCTTATTATCTCTGTCTTTTAGCGTATTACGTTTGTCATGGGTTTGTTTCCCTTTGGCTAAAGCAATTTCTAGTTTGGCAAAACCGCTGTCATTAATAAACAAACGTAGAGGAACAATGGTGTTTCCTTTGGCTTCAACATCTTTTTTTAAGCTTCTCAATTCACGTTTATTTAAGAGTAAACGTCTTTCACTTTTAGGTTTATGATTAAAATGATGCCCAAACATATATTCTTGAATATACATATTCACAATAAATAATTCTCCACGTTCGTTAAACTCGCAAAAACTCTCTGTAATTCTTGCTTGGCTATTTCTAATGGATTTTATTTCTGTTCCTGTTAATTGAATTCCAGCCACAAATTTGTCTAGAATTTCAAATTCGAAACGTGCTTTTTTATTTTGAATATTTATTTTTTTCTGAACAGCCATTGACTGATTTTAATTTAAATAATTTTAACAAAGATACATTTTTGATTAAAATAAAGAAGTGTAATTTTACATCTCATAATTCGACAAAATCAAACAAAAACAATGCGATATTTATTATTACTTTTTTCTGTATTTTTAATTTCTTGCAAACCAACAGAAACAAAATTAACTGCACAACATATTATTGATAAAACAATAGTTTTTTCTGGTACAGATAAAGTAGCGAATTCTAAAATTACTTTTAAATTTAGAGATAAAAGTTATGAAGCGATTAGAAAAAGTGGAAAATTTGAATTGACTCGAACTTTTGATTCTATTCAAGATGTTTTAACTAATAATGGTTTTGTAAGATTTATCAATCATAAAAAGATTTCTATGGCAGATTCTATTGCAAAAAAATATACAAATTCTGTAAATTCTGTTCATTATTTTTCTGTGTTGCCTTATGGATTAAATGATAAAGCTGTTAAAAAGAAATTATTGCCATCATCAACAATTAAAGGAAAGGAATATTATAAAATTGAAATCTCTTTTTCTGAAGATGGTGGAGGAGAAGATTTTGAAGATGTGTTTATTTATTGGGTTGGGAAAGAAGATTTTTTAGTAGATTATCTTGCTTATTCTTATCACACAAATGGAGGTGGAAAACGTTTTAGAGTTTTAAAAGAACAGTGTATTAAAAACGGAATTCGTTTTGTAGATTATCATAATTTTAAGCCTTTATCTAAAGAAACTTCATTGCTTGATATTGATAAAGCGTATGAGAAAAATCAACTTAAAAAAGTTTCAGAAATTGTTTTAAAAGATATTGAGGTTAAACTTTTCGAATAAGTTTGTTATTCCTACGAAGGCAGGAATAACAATAGAGCAGAGGTTCTTAATAATGAATTTACTTACTCAACCTTCTCAATTTTACTAGTTTTTTGCTCGCCAGAAATGGTAACAATAAACAAACTTGAGTTGTCATCATCTTTCATCCATTCGTACTTTTTTTCTCCTAAAATTTTATTTACAAAAACAGGAGTTGTGTTACTATGACCAACTACTAAAACTGTTTTTCCTTTTGTGTTTTGTTGAAAAATTGAATCATACATTTTTCTAGGATTGTAATTGATAATCTCTAGCTTTTTACTTTCTGCAGTAGGTTTTGCTGTTTGCATAGTTCTATTGTATTTTGTAGAATACACAGCATCTAAACCAATATTTTTAAAATATGCTGCCCATTTTTTTGCTCTTTCCAACCCTTTTTCATTTAAATTAGGGTTTTTATTTGTTTTGTCTGTTCTGTCTTTTTCTGCGTGACGAATTAAATAATAAGTTGTAGTTTCATCAGAAGTACAAGAGCATAGCAAACTAAAAGTTACAACAAAAAGTAACACGTATTTTTTCATAATAATGAATTTGAGTAACGAATATAATCAAAAAGGAAAAGCGATGGTAAACTACATCGCCTTTAAGAAATTAAAGTTGTTTTATGTTTTTCTGATTTTTATAAAAGTTATTTTTAATAGAATCCATTCTTTTTAATAATTTGTCTATCCTTTTTTGATGCGATTTAAAACTATTTTTAAAAAAATCATCTGTATAAAAATCATTTTGATTAAAAGGAGAGCCGTTTAAAAAATCTTTTGTGAAAAGACTATCTAAAGGAGTAAATTGTTTATTAAAATCGAATTTAAATTGATTAAAAACATCTCTTTCTAAAACAGAATCTCCTTTAATGTTTGAATAAAAATAAGAATAAGTAGAATCTAAAGCTATTAAGTTTCCATTTTCATCATATTTTTTATTTACCTTAATTTTTGTTTTAGGTTTTATGGTGTCCAACTTTGTATTACTATCCGTTTTTTCATTGTTATTTTGACTTTGGCAATTGTAAAAAGACAAAGCCATTAACATATAAATTGCTAATTTTTTCATCACTTTAAAACTTTAATTTATGAAAGCAATAGGCTGTTGGTATTTAACAGCCTATTTAACAAATTGAATTACTTATTTTACCTCAATTAGTTTGGCAGGTTTAGGTTTTGCTTCTTCTAATTTTGGTATTGTAATTTTTAACTCACCGTTTTTATAGTTAGCCTTAATTTTATTGCTATCTATAACGCCTTTTGGCAAGGTAAAACTTCTTTTAAACGACATATAACTGTATTCTTTACGAGTATAATTTTCATCAGAAGTATCGTTATTTGTAGTTTTTTCTGATGAAATAGTTAAAATATCATTATCTAAATCTATTTTAAAATCTTTCTTATCCATTCCTGGAACTGCAACATCTACTATAAACTCATTTTCATTTTCTTTAATGTTTACAGCAGGTAATGTTGTATTTGTATCAGAAAAATTGGATGTAGACCAATCTCTAAAAAAGTCGTTAAAGACATTTGGTAAAACCGGAAAATCGCTGTTTTTTACTAACATAATTTTTACATTTTTAAGTTAAACATTATTATTTTTAGTAAATAATAAGCAAAAAAAATACCATTTAAAAAAGAATGTCATTTTTTCAGTTTTAAATGAAAAAATGACACTATCTAATTGATTTTAACTTGTTTGTAAAAAAAGAAAAAGCGATTTACCATAATAAGGTAGAATCGCTTTTTCTAATCAACCAAAATGTACGTTTTAATTTTTTACCAAATCAGATTGATTTCTAAATACCAATTGATCATCAAAAGCATCTAACAAAATAATGCTATCTGTGGTAATTTTACCCGATAAAATTTCTTTAGAAAGCTGATTCAGCACTTCTTTTTGAATGACTCTTTTTACGGGTCTTGCACCAAATTCGGGCTGATACCCTTTTTTAGCTAAATATGTAATAGCTTCATCTGTTGCATCTAAAGTGATTTCTTGTTTGCCAATCATTTTCTTTAAATGCTCTATTTGCAGTTTTACAATTTCAAAAATATCTTTTTGATTTAGAGGTGTAAACATAATTACATCATCAATTCTGTTTAAAAATTCGGGTCTTACAGATTGTTTTAACAATCCTAAAACTTCAATTTTTGCCAGTTCTGTAACTGAATCTAAATCTGCTTTTGCATCTTCAAACTTCTCTTGAATTATATGACTTCCCATATTTGAGGTCATAATAATTATGGTGTTCTTAAAATCTGCAACACGACCTTTATTGTCTGTTAATCGTCCTTCATCTAAAACTTGCAATAAAACATTAAACGTATCTGGATGTGCTTTTTCTATTTCATCTAAAAGTACTACAGAATAAGGTTTTCTTCTAACTGCTTCTGTTAATTGTCCGCCTTCATCATAACCTACATAACCTGGAGGCGCACCAACTAATCTACTTACAGAATGGCGTTCTTGATATTCGCTCATATCAATTCTAGTCATTGAATTTTCATCATCAAACAAATATTCTGCTAATGCTTTGGCTAATTCTGTTTTTCCAACGCCAGTTGTTCCTAGAAATAAGAAACTTCCAATAGGTTTATTAGGGTTTTGCAAGCCTGCTCTAGAGCGTCTTACAGCGTCTGAAACTGCAACAATTGCTTCATTTTGACCTACCACTCGTTTATGTAATTGGTCTTCTAATTTTAACAATTTTTCGCGTTCTGACTGAATCATTTTTGTAACAGGAATACCAGTCCATTTTGCCACCACTTCAGCAATATCTTCTAAGGTAACTTCTTCTTTGATTAGAGAATTCCCATCTTGATTTTCTGCTAATTTTTTTTGATATTTTTCTAGCTTTTCTTGAGCTGCTTTAATTTTTCCGTAACGAATTTCAGCCACCTTACCATAATCGCCTTCACGTTCTGCTTTTTCGGCTTCAATCTTAAAATTCTCGATATCAGATTTTGCTTGTTGAATATTATCTACAACTTCTTTTTCAGATTTCCATTTAGCATTAATTTCGTTTCTTTCTTCTTTTAAATTGGCTAAATCTGCACGTAGTGATTTTAATTTTGCTTCGTCATTTTCTCTTTTTATGGCTTCAATTTCAATCTCTAATTGCATTATTTTACGATCTAAAACATCTAATTCTTCTGGTTTCGAATTGATTTCCATTCTAAGCTTAGACGCAGCTTCATCCATTAAATCAATGGCTTTGTCTGGTAAAAATCGGTTGGTAATATATCTTTGTGATAACTCTACAGCACCAATAATTGCTTCATCTTTAATACGAACTTTATGATGCGTTTCGTACTTTTCTTTAATTCCTCTTAAAATAGAAATGGCACTTTCTGTATCTGGTTCATCCACCAAAACTTTTTGAAATCTACGCTCTAAAGCTTTGTCTTTTTCAAAATATTTTTGATATTCATCTAGCGTAGTGGCTCCAATTGCACGTAATTCACCACGAGCTAAAGCAGGTTTTAAAATATTGGCTGCATCCATTGCGCCTTGCCCGCCACCAGCACCAACCAATGTGTGAATTTCATCAATAAAAAGTACAATATCTCCATTAGAAGTTGTTACTTCTTTAATAACCGCTTTTAAGCGTTCTTCAAATTCTCCTTTGTATTTTGCACCTGCAATTAATGCGCCCATATCTAAAGAGAAAATCAGTTTATCTTTTAGGTTTTCTGGCACATCGCCATCTACAATTCTGTGTGCTAAACCTTCTGCAATTGCGGTTTTACCAGTTCCTGGTTCACCCACTAAAATGGGATTATTCTTAGTTCTTCTAGATAAGATTTGTAGCAATCTTCTAATTTCTTCATCTCTACCAATTACAGGATCTAACTTGCCATCTTGGGCTAATTTGTTTAAATTATTAGCATATTTATTTAAAGAATTGTAAGTTTCTTCTTGAGATTGAGAGGTCACTCTTTCTCCTTTTCTTAGCTCTTCAATGGCAGCTTTTAAATGTTTCTCTGTTACACCTTGGTCTTTTAAAACCTGTGCAATATTAGATTTTGATTTAAAAATTGCCAAGATTAAGTGTTCAATTGAAACATAATCATCTTTCATATTTTTGGCAATGATGGATGCTTCATTTAGTGTTTTATTTGCTTCTCTAGAAAGCATTAATTCTGCACCAGAAACTTTAGGTAAACTCTCTAATTGTTTGTCTAAAATTTGTGCTATAATACCAATATTGATGTTTAATTTCTTCAATAAAAAAGGGAGTACATTTTCATCTACTTGTGTTAAGGCTTTAAAAATATGCTCGTTTTCTATTTGATTATGACCAAAACCTTGCGCAATTTGTTGCGCCAATTGAATGGTCTCTTGTGATTTTGTTGTATAGTTATTAAAATTCATAATTTTTTTTGTTTTGCTTTTACTAAATCAATTTTAATACCATCATTAAATGTTATAAAAAACAAGTCAAATTGTCTTGTAAAACCTTGTTTTTACTGACTTTTTGACTGATGAAAGTTTTCTGTCTTTACATCGACAAAGAAACTAAAAACAGACAATGGGCATATTTGGTAAAGTATTTGGAGGTAAAAGTGAAAAGGAAGCGAAACCAGAAAAAAAGTCATTCTTAAACTGGATTCCATTAACTTCCATAAATCAATTAGAAGAAATCAAAGAACAGTCTAAAACAGAATCCATTCTTATTTTTAAACATTCAACACGTTGTGGGATTAGTAGTATGGTTATCAAACGTTTTGAGAGTCTTTTTGATGAAGAACATCAAAAATTAAAAGTGTATTATTTAGATTTATTAAGCTGCAGAGATGTTTCAGATGAAGTAGGTTATACTTTTCAGGTCATACATCAATCTCCACAATTATTAGTCATTAAAAATGGTGTTTCAGTATATAATGCATCACATTATGATATTACTCAAACGAATTTAACAAGATTTATATAGTCAAAGTTTGGTAAAAACCTTTTTTAAGTCTTATTTTTGCTATTCAAATTTATATTCCTTTGGCAGAAATAAACACTTCAGAAACAACTATTGGTAAAGAATTATATGGGTATCAAAAAGATGCGCTTAGAGAAATCTTTAGAAGATTTGAAAATGCTCCAAAAGATTATCATTTACTATATCAGCTACCTACAGGAGGTGGTAAAACAGTTATTTTTTCTGAAATTGTAAGACGTTATATAGAAATTTTTAAAAAGAAGGTTTTAGTATTAACACATAGAATTGAATTGAGTAAGCAAACTTCTAGAATGTTAGATGAGTTTGGTGTTACTAATAAAATTATTAATTCTACCGCTAAACTAGATGATCAAGCCGAGTTTAAGTGTTTTGTTGCTATGGTTGAGACTCTAAAAAACAGGTTGAATGATGATAAATTAGATATCTCTGATATTGGTTTAGTAATTGTTGATGAAGCACATTATAATTCTTTTACAAAAATCTTTAAGTTTTTTGACGAATCTTTTATTTTAGGTGTTACTGCAACTCCTTTAAGTTCTAACATTAAATTACCAATGTATGAGAACTATCAAGAGTTATTTGTAGGCGAATCTATTCAGCATTTAATTGACAATGATTATTTAGCAAGAGCAAATATGTATTCTTATAACGTTGGTTTAACTTCACTAGAAGTAGGGGCAAATGGAGATTATACTGTAAAATCATCAGAAGATTTATATACCAATTCAGATATGTTATCTAAATTGGTTTCTGCATACGAAGAAACTGCAAAAGGAAAAAAAACGCTAATTTTTAACAATGGTATAAATACTTCAATTCAAGTATTTCACGCATTTAAAAAAGCAGGATATCCAATTGCACATTTAGATAATACCAATACTAAAAAAGAGCGTGAGTTAATTTTAAGGTGGTTTCATAAAACGCCAAATGCAATTATTACTTCTGTAAGTATTTTAACAACAGGTTTTGATGAACCAAGTATAGAGGCTATTATTCTAAATAGAGCGACAAAATCTTTGACACTTTATTATCAAATGATTGGACGTGGTTCCCGTATTTTTGGAAATAAAACTACGTTTGATGTAGTAGATTTAGGAAACAATTTTTATAGATTTGGACCTTGGGGAGCAGATTTAGACTGGCAAAAAATGTTTAGAGCTCCAGACCATTATTTAAATGCAATTCTTTCTGATGAAGAAATAGAAAGTACATTTAGATATGAATTACCTGCCGATGTTAAAAAAGAATTTGCAAAATCTACAGATACTTATTTCGATATGAAAAAAGTATATATAGAAACCATTAGGGCAGGAGAGTCTTCTAAAAGAGTTTTAGAAAAATCGATAAAGCACCACGCAAAAATGTGTATAGAAAATAGCGAAGATGTTTTCGATGCTTTAATTTTAGCTAAAATGTTGGGTGAAGAAATAGATGATAGAATTAACAGATATGCAAAATGTATTTCTAAAAGCACACACAACTTTGTGACTTGGCTAAAAGACGATTATCGTAAAAAATTAAACGCCTATTTGCGTAACAATTTCGATAGAGATTTTGAAGAAATATTTGGACATCCACCTATTGAAGAATAAATCCCCTTTAAAAAGAGTTTAAAAATTACTTCTTATACTCATCAAAAGTGCCATCTGCATAAAAAACGACAATACGTTGTGTTTTTTTGCTATTCTTTAACAACAGATGTTATGGGTTTACCTCTCCAAAACTCTGGTGTGTTAAGTCCTAATAGAAATGCAATTGTAGCGCCAGTATCATAGGTAACAACAGTTTGGTTTAATTTTTTCTTTTGTATTCCTTTGCCGTAAATAATCCAAGGAATTTCTACTTCTAATAAAGTTTTCCCTCCATGGCCTTTATTGATACCTCCATGATCTGAAGTAAAAACGATGATAGTTTCTTTCATCATTTTTTCTTTTTCCAAAGTATTTAAAATATGACCAACTAACGAGTCAATTTTTTCTACAGATTCATAATATTCTGCTGTGTTATGACCAATTTTATGACCAGTATTATCTGGTTCGTTCATATGGATAAATGTAAATAATGGCTTGTCTTTAACAATAAACTCTAAAGCTTTATCAACCGTTTTTTTATCTGTTTTTCCGTTAAAATTTAAATCGACCATATTTTTTTCAAAAAGAAAACCTATACCACCCCAAGAATATGAAACTCCTTTTTTTGAGCTTGGTGATTGTTCTTCAATTAAACTAAAAATTGTAGGATAAATACCTCCTTTACCAATTTTTCTTGAAGGCAATTCTGGAGTTTTGCTTCCCCACTTTGTATAGCCATGTAATTCTGGTCCTGAACCCATAATCATAGAAGCCCAATTTACAGCACTAGATGAAGGAAGTACAGATCTAGCTTGTAAAGAATAACTACCATTATTCATCATTTTTCTAATATTCGGAATTTTTGCTTTTTCAAATGCATAGGCTCCAAAACCATCAGATCCAATTAAAATAATATATTTTGCGTATTGATGATTCTGCTTTTCTAATATGCTTTTTTTATTAATAGAACAAGATATTAAACTTGATATTAAGGCTATAAAAAGAATTTTTTTTAATGATGATTTCATCTGTATTAATTTAAAAGAATTTACATTATAATGTGTAAAAAAACGTAAGCTAAAATAGGTAACGTTTTGTATTTTGTAGTTAGCAAAATTAATTCTTTTAAGTTGTATAATCAACAAGAAAACATCTTTTATAAAAGAAAGAAATTAAAATTACTTCTTATACTCATCAAAAGTTCCATCGTCATAAAAAACGACAATACGTTGTATTTTTTTTCCATCATTTGTAATGGATGCAAATAATGGAGGAGCAGAAGTAGAGCTACTTTCTTTATTTTTTGGAAAACTTCCTTTTCCATTTAACAGCCAATACATATCTACATCTTTAAATTCTGCAGTTACTTTTAAAATAAAATCTAAACTTGGTTTGTTTCTGCCTGAGAGAATATGAGAAATACTAGAACGCTGCACACCTATTTTATCTGCAAACATTGATGCCGATAATTGATGATAATCCATTACTTTTTTTAATCGAGAAGTAAATTCTATTATGTTTACCATTGTAACCTTGCTTCTTTATACAAATGTAAATAATCTATTTTTACTCAAAGAAACATTTGTGTTAAACTTATATAAAAATTAAAACAAATAATAAAGTATTACTTTAATTAAACACCATATACAATTGATTTGCAAGTTTTTATTATTATTAAATACTATTATATCCTTGTATTTTAATCTAAATGTACATTTGTAGCAATGCAATTATAAGTAAGTTTACATAAGTAACTAAATATTAAAAAACAGTGTTTTACATTTGTAACATTGGAGTGATTTACAATTGTAACTTTTTAGTTTGATGACAATTGTAATTCTTGTAATTTTGAAAAAATATTTGTGCATATAATGAATACATTATCAATAGAGTTTTTAAAAATAATTTACAGTAAGGAAAAAGAAAATTCTTTGCACGGAAAATGGATCACTTTTGCAGACATTGAAAAACTGTTTTCTAAATATCAATCTAAATTTGAAGTTTCTCAAATTGGCACATCAGAAGAAAATAGATCTATTATGCAATTAAAAATAGGCAAAGGTTCTAAAAAAATAATGTTGTGGTCGCAAATGCATGGAAACGAAAGTACAGGTACAAAAGCTTTGTTCGATCTTTTTAATTGCTTTACTCTTTCTCCTGAAAAAGTTTTTACCAAAATATTAGAAGAATGTACTTTAGTTTTTATTCCTATGTTAAACCCAGATGGTTCTCAAGCTTACACAAGAGTGAATGCCAATCAAATAGATTTAAATAGAGATGCCATAGATAGGGTTGCTAAAGAAAGTAAATTGTTAAGAACAATATTAGAAGAATTTAATCCGCAGTTTTGCTTTAATTTGCACGACCAAAGAACAATTTTTAATGTTGAAGGAACTAAAAACCCAGCAACTATTTCATTTTTAGCGCCATCAGAAGAAATTACAAGAGCTTTAACAAAAGGCAGAATTCAGACAATGAATGTAATTGTGAGTATGAATTCTTTATTGCAAAAAATAATTCCTAATTATGTTGGCAGATATACAGATGAATTTTATCCAACAGCAACAGGAGATAACTTTCAAAAATTAGGTTACAATACTATTTTAATAGAATCGGGTCATTACCCAAATGATTATGATCGAGAAGAATCTAGAAAATTCACTTTTTATTCCATTTTACAAGGAATTCATCATATCGCAAATTCATCAACTTTTAATAATTATAAAGAATATTTTAACATCCCAAATAATGATAAAATCTTTTTTGATGTAATTCATAGATTTTCTGATTCCAAAAAGGATGTTGCATATCAATATGAAGATAAAATTATTGATAATAAATTGGTTTCTAAGTTGGTTAAAATAGAAGAAAAAATGTTAAAATCTAAAATTGGACACTCCGAAATCGTTTTCGAAAGCTAATTTTCTTATTTTTTTCTCAGTTTTTTTACTATTTGATTAAATTTTATTCATAAATTTGCAATGTAAATTGAATAATACATAAAATATGAAAAAATTTATTTTAGATGAAATTGATCATCAAATTTTAGACATTCTAATCGAAAATGCAAGAACACCATTTACAGACATTGCAAAACAATTATTAGTTTCTGCGGGTACAATTCATGTACGTGTTAAAAAAATGGAAGATGAAGGTATTATTCAAGGATCAACACTTACTTTAAATTACGAAAAAATGGGCTATTCTTTTATTGCTCATGTTGGGGTGTTTTTAGAAAAAACTTCGATGACACAAAATGTTATTAGCGATTTAAGAAACATACCTAATGTTACTGTTGCCTATGTTACTGCTGGTAAGTATAATATTTTCTGTAAAGTAAGAGCAAAAGGCACCCAAGATGCTAAAGAAATTATTTATAAAATAGATGATATTTCTGGGGTTAATAGAACAGAAACTATGATTGCTTTAGAAGAAAGTATTAACGATAAAAAGAGAATGATGCATGCAATTTTTAAAGAATTGTAGTAGAATCTTAAAAAATAAAGTACAAATCCTTATCAGTAAATTGATAAGGATTTTTTTATGGAATTAATATCATTATAGCTATGTTTGTTCGTATAATTATGATATTAATAATTTATGAATTCTAAAATCAATTTTCTTAAAAAATCTTTAGACAATCAAAAGCTTTTAAAGCTTTATAAACGAATGTTAAAACCTCGTTTAATAGAAGAAAAAATGTTAATTCTTTTAAGGCAAGGAAAAATTTCTAAATGGTTTTCTGGTATTGGGCAAGAAGCAATTGCTGTAGGCGTTACTTCTGCGTTAGAAAATGATGAATATATTTTGCCAATGCATAGAAATTTAGGAGTTTTTACTACAAGAGAAATTCCTTTGTATAGACTTTTTTCTCAATGGCAAGGAAAAATGAATGGTTTTACCAAAGGCAGAGACAGAAGTTTTCATTTTGGAACTCAAGAATACAATATTGTAGGTATGATTTCTCATTTAGGTCCACAATTAGGAGTTGCAGACGGAATTGCTTTAGCCAATAAATTAAAAGAAAACAATAAAATTTGTGCCGTTTTTACTGGTGAAGGCGCAACTAGCGAAGGTGATTTCCATGAAGCTTTAAATGTGGCTGCTGTTTGGAGTTTGCCTGTTTTATTCTGTGTAGAAAATAATGGTTATGGTTTATCTACACCATCTTCAGAGCAATTTAAATGCAAAAATATTGCTGATAAAGGAATTGGTTATGGTATTGAAAGCCATATTATTGATGGTAATAATATTTTAGAAGTTTACACTAAAGTAGATGAATTGGCAAAAAGTGTTCGTAAAAACCCAAGACCTATTTTGTTAGAATTCAAAACCTTTAGAATGCGAGGTCATGAAGAAGCAAGTGGTACAAAATACGTTCCTCAAGATATATTAGATTTTTGGGCAGCTAAAGATCCATTAGAAAATTATCAAGAGTTTTTAAAGAATGAAAAAATTCTTACTGATGATATTGAAGTTTCTTTTAAAGAAGATATTGTTCATGAAATAAACAAACATTTAAAAATTGCTTTTAACGAAGAAAATGTTGTCCCAGATTTAGAAACAGAATTGAAAGATGTTTATAAAGCACATCAATACAAGCCTATTATTCCATCAGAAAAAAATAAAAAAATACGTTTTGTAGATGCTATTTCTGAAGGATTACAGCAATCTATGGAAAAATATGATGATTTGGTAATTATGGGACAAGACATTGCAGAATATGGTGGTGTGTTTAAAATTACTGATGGTTTTATAGATAAATTCGGAAAAGAACGCGTGAGAAACACACCAATTTGTGAATCCGTTATTGTGTCTGCCGCTTATGGTTTGTCTGTAAATAGTATGAAAGCTGTTATGGAAATGCAATTTTCAGATTTTGTTTCTTCAGGATTTAATCCTATTGTAAATTTATTGGCAAAATCGCATTATAGATGGTCTCAAAATGCAGATGTTGTAGTAAGAATGCCTTGTGGAGCAGGCGTAGGAGCAGGTCCTTTTCATAGTCAAACAAACGAAGCATGGTTTACAAAAACACCAGGCTTAAAAGTAGTCTATCCTGCATTTCCGCAAGATGCAAAAGGTTTATTAATTGAAGCGATAAATGACCCAAATCCTGTTTTGTTTTTTGAGCATAAAGCATTGTATAGATCTGTTTATCAAGAGGTTTCTGAAAATAATTTTACTCTAGAAATTGGCAAAGCAGCTATTTTAAAAGAAGGAAATAAAGTAACTATCATTAGTTTTGGAGCTGCAATTCATTGGGTTTTAGAGTATTTAGAAAAACATCAAAATATATCTGCAGATGTTATTGATTTAAGAACTTTACAACCTTTAGATGCAGAAACAATTTATAAATCCGTTAAAAAAACGGGTAGGGCAATTATTGTGCAAGAAGATTCTCTTTTTGGCGGAATTGCCAGTGATATTTCTGCCTTAATTAACGAAAATTGTTTTGAGTTTTTAGATGCACCTGTAAAACGTGTTGCTAGTTTAGAAACTCCTATTCCTTTTGACAAAGGATTAGAAAATCAATATTTAGCTAAAAATAACTTAGAAAAATCTTTAATTAATTTGCTTTCTTATTAGCTTATTTAGAATCATTCTAATATATTTGCGAAGTACTAGATTAAATATTTTATGAAGATAACAAATCGTGGTTTGCATAGAGATTTTGCCTATTTTTATGTTGGCTTAATCATCGCTTTTTCTTTTTCAGGAATCATTCTAAACCACAGAGAAGACTGGTATCCTATGGATTATACTTATGAGAGTAAAGAAGTAAGTTTAGAGTTACCACAAGACGCTAATCTAATTACCAAAGCATATTTAATTGAAAAAACTAAAAATTTAGAAGTCGTTTATGAGGGTCATAGAATCCGAGAAGATAAATTACGTGTCTATTTTAAAGATAACGCTATTTTAGATACAGATTTTAAAACAGGTAAAGGTACCCTAGAGTTTAAGAAAAAAGCACCAATTATTGGGCACTCTATGTACTTACATAAATCTACAAATAATTTTTGGATTTGGTATTCTGATATTTTTGGAGCAGCAATGTTGTTAATTGCTATTACAGGGATTTTGATTCCTGCAGGAAAAAAAGGTTTTAAGAAAAGAGGTTGGAAATTAGCTTTGATAGGAATGCTATTTCCGCTATTATTTTTAGTGTTATTCTCTTAAATTTTCCAATCAAATTTATGAAATAATTCTATCCAATCTTTTGGAAAAGAAGATTTTAGTTCCATTTTAATTGACGTAAAAGGATGTGTAAACTCTAATTTACGGGCGTGTAAAAACATATTTTTAAAACCAAAATTTTCTTCAAACATCAGGTTGTGATTTTTATCACCATATTTTGCATCACCAATTAATGGATGACTAATTTTATTGGTATGCACTCTTAATTGATGCATTCTGCCTGTTTTAGGTGATAATTTAACCAAACTATAACGCGAAGTATCATAAGGTTTTACAGGAATGTTTAAGGTGATTTTTTCTAAAGTTTTTAATTCTGTAAGTGCTTCTTTGTGCACACTTGCATCACGTCCTTTAACTGGAGAATCAATCTTTTTTGTATCAGGAGAAAAACCTCTTACAACTCCATAATAAGTTTTCTGAATTTGGTTGTTGGTAAATAGTTCTTGAAACTTAGCAACAAATTCTTTTTCTTTTGCGAGTAAAATTATCCCAGAAGTTTTTCTATCAAGTCTGTGAATAGGGTAGACTTTTAATCCTTTTTCATTAAAAATGGATTGTAGAAGTGAAGTTTCATCAGCAACATTTCTAGAATGATGCGCGTGATGAACCAACATATTATTGGGTTTGTTAACACAGATAATAAACTCATCTTCAAAAATAATTTCTAAACTCATTTTTTATCTGAAAATTTTAAATATTGAATTAATAGTAAGGCTAAAAAACCACAAACAAAAAAACTTATAAAAAGAGGTAAGGCTGTTTTATTTATAAAGCTTCCAAAAAAAGTTGCAATGGGTACTGCCATTACCGTAGAAATAAAACCGTTAATTGCGGCTCCAATACCAGCAATATGACCAATTGGCTCCATAGCTAAAGCTCTTGTATTTCCAAATAAGAATCCTATTGAAAAAAATTCTAAAACAAAGAAAGCTATTAAAATAGTGCTACTAGGGTTTGGTTTTCCTAAATATATGAAGATATATATTAAAGGAATTAAAGTAAATAGTATTGTAAAGATATTTACAAGTTTAAACATACCAATTTTTACAACTAATTTTCCGTTTAAAAAAGTAGCTAAACCCGCACCAATAGCTAAACCTGCAAAAATATATGGAAACTCTTCAACTAAATTATATTGTTCTTGAAAAATTTGCTGGCTAGCACTTAGATAAACCATAAATGAACCAGTAATAAGTCCTGAAAATAAAGTAAAAACAATTGCGTATTTATGTTTAATAAATTCTTTAATTCCGTTTATAAAAAGTAAGGATGTAACTTTTTTTCTATTTTCTTTTTTTAGTGTTTCTGGTTGACGTTTCCATACCCAAATCATTACAAAAAAACCGAATAATAATTGACTGTAAAAAATATATTTCCATCCAAAAAAATCGAGTATAACTTTACCAATTGCAGGAGCTACAACAGGAACTAGTATAAAAATAACCACAACAAAAGACATTATTCTAGCCATATAATTTCCGCTAAAACGATCTCTAACCATAGCAATACTTATAGTTCTAGGAGCAGAGAGTCCAATTCCTTGTAAAATTCTTCCCAGCACCATTATTTCTAAACTCGTAGAAAACACACACAGTAAACTTGCAAAAACAAATACAATAAAGCCAAAATAAATAATAGGTTTTCTACCAAAACTATCAGATAATGGCCCAGATATTAATTGCCCAAAACCTAATCCTAAAAAAATCATTGTAATTAATAATTGATTATCTTTAGAATCTTTTATGCCAATAGATAAACCAATGTTGTTTAAAGCAGGTAATAAAGCATCTATAGATAATGCTACCAAAGACATTAAAGATGCCATTACTATTATAAATTCTGCTTCTGATTTCTTTTTAATTTGCATTGGGCAAAAGTACTTTTAATTGAATAGATTTTAGTTATTAATATCACAAAAAAAGGTTGCAAAATTGCAACCTTTATAGTTCTAAAAAATTAGTTTTTATTCTATTCCTATTTGATTTATTGCAGAATCATTACCTATTCCTTTTGGGTTTTGTCCCCATTTGTTTCTTCCAAAATTGCCATCCATACACATTAAAATAAGTAACCAAAAACTTCCAATATAAGGTATAAAAGTAATAAAATACCAACCACCACTTTTACCTATATCGTGCAAACGTCTAACAGTAACAGCAATTGATGGGATTATTGTTCCTAAAAAATAGATTCCTAAAACCCCAATTACAATAAAACTAGATCCTGAGTCAGTAAAGAAATCATTGCCAGAAAACCCCATTAAAAAAGCGAGTATAAATATTATCATAAAGTGAAAAAGAGTAAACATCCAAAACTCTTTACGCCTTGCTCTACCAGAAAAATCTGCGTATTGTTTTAATACTTTTAAATACCAATTCATATTTTTTATTTTAAACAGACAAATTTAAAATAATTTAAAACAATCCTCTAGTTTTTAGTTCTAAATATTTATTGACTATATTACCTGTTAATTTTTCTGGTTTTGTTAACAAAGATGGTATTCCGTATTTTTTTAATTCTCTTACAATACTTTTTTTCTCGTACATAAATTTTTCTGCAACAATACTATCGTAAACACTTAAAACATCTTCTTTATTCGTTGTTTTAAGCGCATCTAACTCTGTGTTTTCAAAGAAAACGACTAACACTAAATGGTTTTTTGCTAAAGCTCTTAAATAGGGGAGTTGCCTGTTTAAACCATCCATAGTTTCGAAATTTGTGAAAATAATTAATAAACTTCTATGTGTAATTTTTCTTTTTACAACTGCATATAAAGTACTAAAATCCGATTCTGAAAAATTGGTTTTTATGTTATGTAAAGCTTCTGAAATTAAACGCATTTGAGAGTTCCTTTTTTCTGCAACTACCCAATCTTCTAATTGGGTAGAAAAAGACAACATACCAGCTTTGTCTTGTTTTTTTAGGATGATATTGCTGATTGCCAAAGTTGCATTAATAGCATAATCTAACAAACTTAAGTTGTGAAAATGCATTTGCATTGCACGTCCTTTATCAATAATAGCGTAAACAGGTTGCGATTTTTCTTCTACATATTGATTCATCATTAACTGATTTCTTTTGGCGGTCGCTTTCCAATTTAACGACCTAATATCATCGCCAGAAACATATTCTTTAATTTGTTCAAATTCTAAAGAATGTCCTATTCTTCTCACTTTTTTGGTTCCGTAAGAAACAGATTGGTTGGTAAATGCTTTAAAATCGAACTCTCTTAATTTTAAAAAAGAAGGGTAACATTTTAATGCAGTTGCTTTTCCTAAAACATATTTTTTTGTGGCAAGTTTAAGTGGCGAACTTACATACACATTAATGTTTCCAAATAAATAAACACCTCTTTCTGTTGGCGTTAAATTGTAATGAAGAGTTTTATCAATCTTATTTTTAAGAATCAAATTAAAGATAAAATCTCTTTTTTGAAACTGATAAGGAATTTCTTCTATTATTGATAAATGAGTAGAAAATTGATATAAACTTCTAAATGTTAAAGATATTTTGTTTGCATCTCCGTTTGATAATCTTTCAGGTAAAAAACGATGAACTTGAATCGCATTTTTGGTGTTATACAAAATAAAAACATCCACAAAAACGAGCACAGTTATTATAAAAAGCAACACTTTAGCTATTTCAAAAAAAATAGGGATAAAAAAACCAACTACAAATAGAAGTGCAATTCCGCCTAAAAAGTAGAAAAACCTATTGTTTAAAAATAATGTGTTGTAGAAATGTTTCAATATTGTTGTTTAACTGTTTATTAGTGTAAATGTTTAACTGCTGACTAAAACACTATCGTGGAATTTCAACAGCTTCAATAATTTGTGCTATAATTTGTTTGCTGGTTACACCTTCCATTTCTCTTTCTGGGGTTACAATAACTCTATGTTGTAAAACCGGAATTGTAGCTTTTTTAATATCTTCTGGCGTTACAAAATCACGCCCTTTTATTGCAGCAAAAGCTTTTGATGCACCTAAAATTGCAATACTTGCTCTTGGTGATGCGCCTAAATATAAAAACGAATTAGAACGCGTATTTACTACAATATTGGCTATGTATTTTAATAAGTTTTCTTCAATTTTAATTTGATTCACCAAGTTTCTAAATTCAACTATTTTATCACCCGTAATTACGGTTTTTATCTTACTGGTTTTGGTGGTGTTTTCTAGTGCTTGTTCTTTTGAAATAATTTTAAATTCTTCTTCAGCATTAGGGTAATCAACATTTATTTTGAACAAAAAACGATCTAATTGTGCTTCTGGCAATCTGTAGGTACCTTCTTGTTCTATAGGATTTTGAGTAGCTAAAACCACAAAAGGTTCTTTTAATTTATAGGTAGTTCCATCTATTGTAATTTGCTTTTCTTCCATTACTTCAAACAAAGCAGCTTGCGTTTTTGCAGGCGCTCTATTAATTTCGTCAATTAAAATCATATTCGAAAAAATAGGTCCTCTTTTAAACTCGAAATCAGAAGTTTTTACGTTAAAAACGGATGTTCCTAAAATATCTGAAGGCATTAAATCTGGTGTAAACTGAATTCTACTAAAACCAACCTCTATAGTTCTTGCCAATAATTTTGCGGTAATGGTTTTTGCTACACCAGGAACTCCTTCAATTAAAACGTGGCCATCAGAAAGCAACGCAACAATTAGCAAATCCATCATTTCTTTTTGCCCAACAATTACTTTTTTTAATTGCTTTTTTATACTGAAAACACTTTCTTGTAATTCCGTTAAATCGATTCTATTTTCGAATTCTAGATTATCTTGTGTTTCATTATTATTAGGTGTTTCCATATTTTATTTATTAAAGAATTTTTTTATCATTTTATATAACACAACTAACTCTTTTTCAGAACATTCTGATTTCTTATTTAAAGTGATAATTGTATTGATTAAATATCTTGTTTTTTGCAAATCATTACCAGATTTTGCAGCCAATTTCTCTATAAAATCGGTATTTAAATTTGAGGTGTCTAACAAATAATTAGCTCTAACTTTTTCTAAGAAATAAGTAATTTTTTTATCGACTAAATTCTTATGGTCTTGTTCTTTTAAATACAAATTTGCAATGGTTTGGGTAAATGCAACAGTAGAATTTTTTAAAGGCTCTATAACCGGAATTGCTCTTTGTTTTCTTCTGGCGTTAAAGAGCATAAATAGCAAAATGCCAATCATTGAAATAAACAAAAACCAAGTTAATGTTTGGTGCTCTAAAAAGAATTTAAAGACAGAAGTAGTATCTTCTTTATTGTTAGAATATTTGCTCGATTTTATTTGTGGATCCCAAAGTATGGCTGCATTTGGCAAGTAAGAAAATACATTTTCTACATAATTTTCTTTACCATTTAATAAGTTGTAATTTGTAAACGCAATAGGTTGCGTATGCAAATAAAAAGCACCTTTACCATAATGAATTTTAATAAAGTTGGGCACTTTTTCTCCACCAACTTCTATGGTTCCTAAAACACTTGTGGTGTTTTTATCATATTGTAAAAAATAATTTCTACGGATGTTTCTATCAAAAGAAAACTTTGTCTTTTTAAACGACTTGTTTTCTAAGTAAAAATCGCCTTTTAGTTTTTTTAATTTAGCAACAGAAAATGCTTTTTTATCCAAATTATTGGTGGTAAAATTCAGTCTAGTTTTTAAAGTGTCTTTAAAATGATTGAATGCTAAAAAAACGTTATTCCCTTTATATACAAAGGCTAACAACTTGTTAATTCCATCATTATTAATTTTATTGGCACTATGTTTTATACTGATGTAATTTTTTGTTGTCAAAGAATCTTCATTATTAAACAACAAGTAATCGTAAATATTTTCTTTTAATAGAGTTATTTTTTGATGTTTAAAAAGCGTTTTAGCTTCATTGTAAATGATATAATTACCAAACGGACTTTTCTTTTTTTCTTTAAAATTTTCTCTCCAATCGGTTTTATTACAACTCATTAAAGCAAAAAAGAACAGGAGAGGAGTGTATTTTTTTAGTTGATAAAAGCCAATCATTTTAAAGAAATTTTAAAAGATTGATATTTGTTTTCTGCCAATTTAAAATTGGTTTCGTCTATGGGGAATTCTCCATACCAAACATAAGAATAGACGTAAGAAAGGTAAGAAAATTGCTTTCTAGTTGCTGTGTTTTCTATTTCAAAAAGGTATTCAGAATTTGTTTTATCTTTATGATAATCAATGAGTTTATTATCTGAAAGTGTTTTTAAAACAGACAAATAGTAATAACGAATTGCCAATCTGTATTCTTTATGGTTGATGGCATTTTGTAAAAGTGCATCAATATCTGTTTCGTTAATGTCATCATCTTCATACACCAATTTTTTAGCAACTTTATTTTTAGTTTTTTTAAAATTCCAAAAACCAATTTCTGTTCCTAAAAAAGTTTTTAAAATGATAAATATGATAATGATTCCTAATAAAAACGGAAATATTTTGCTCACAAAAAAAATAAAAGCTTTAACAAAAGCAGTAGAAAAAGCAGTGTTTGTTGCTGTAGTTTCTTCTTCCTCAGGTTCTTCTGTATATATAAATTCTTTACCTGAATATTTGTCTTTTAAATTTTCTTTAAAGGCTCTTTTTTTAGCGTAATCCGTATTTTTCTCGTAAATTAAAGTATCTTTTTTCAGAAAAAGATGGCTTTTTTGCATAAACTGTCCAAAACAATTTATTTGAAAACAAACTAAAAAAAGAAAAAGACATTTTTTCATTAACGCAAATTGTATTTATTAGCCACTTTAAAAGGGAATATTAAATAATAATAGCTTATAGAAACCAAACTCAGCCCAATAATTGTAAAGCTTAAAATTAGTGGCATAGTGTTAGAATATCTTGTTACATAACCTTCTAAAAATGCAGCAACCAAAGTAAAAGGAATGGTACTTATAAAAATGTAAAATGCAGCTTTCATACCTATTTTAAAAGACTCTAAGCGTTTTAAAGCGCCAGGAAATAAAATACTTGCGCCAATAATATAACCTGCTGCAGCCTCTATAATCATTGCAAAAATTTCGTAAGTTCCGTGAATCCAAATACCTTTTAAGCTATCAAATAAACTATTGTGCTGATAAAAAAATGCTTGAAAAACTGCCACCATAATTGCGTTATACACTACATAAAATCCTGTGCCAATTCCTAAAAACAATCCAGAAAGAAACATATTTAATCCAACTCTTTGGTTGTTGTCATAAATACCAATAAAAGTGCCCCAATTGCTACCTCCTTTATAAACCGCCATTGCATCTCCACTTTCTATATTTTCTAAAGTTTTGTTTACATAATTATTTCCTAAAATTTGACGCGCAAAAGATGCATCATTAAAAGTAGAAAGTAATCCTATTAAAAAACACGCAAAAAACACAATAAAAGAAAGGTAAATAAATTTTCTGTATTGATAGGCGAGTAGTGGTACTTTATCAAAAAAGAAATATAAAAATACATTTTTATCTCTTCTTTTAGAATGATATACTTTGTCGAAACTAGATTTTGCCAACTTATTTAAATATTGAGTTACCTTACTTTTTGGGTAATAGGTTTGTGCATATACAAGATCGTTCATAATCTTAATATGCAAATTGGCTATCTCATCAGGAGTTTTTTTATCTTTATTTGAAATTACTTGTTCAAATTCAAGCCATTTTTCTTTATTTTGCTTTATAAAAGCGACTTCTCTCATTCAGAGCGAATTTACAGATTGTATGAAAAGACTCCAAATAAAAACGGCACAAAATGTAAACATCAATTTCACCTTAGCAAACGTTGGGCAAAGGCTGTTAGCGTTTATAATAGACAATGTTTTAAAGTTTGCTTATATCTATTTTGCAATAAAGGTTTTTGATTTTCAACTTTTAGAAAACAATGTTGCAGGTGATGGTTGGTCTATTCGTGCTTTAGATGTAATAATTTTTTTGCCAGTAACTTTTTATTCGCTCTACACAGAATTATTGATGAATGGACAAACTGTTGGAAAAAAATTATTGCATTTAAAAGTAATAAATATTGATGGTTTTAAGCCATCTACCACAGACTTTATCATCCGTTGGTTTTTAAGAGTTGTAGATTTTAACCTCTTTACTTTGTTATTTGTTTATATAGCTTCTTTAGGATTAAATAATGAATATGGATTAGTAATGGTACTATTTTTCTTCGGAAAAATGGTAGGTTTCCTTTTAATTCTTTTTACAAAAGAGAATCAACGTTTTGGAGATATAATTGCCAATACAGTGGTTATTTATTTAAAAGATGATGTAAAATTCTCAGAAACCATATTAGAAGAAATTTCTACAAAATACGTTCCTACTTACGCCAATGTTATTAAATTATCAGATAATGATGCGCGTATTATTAAAAACACATTTAAATCTGCCAAAAAATTTAATGATTATAAAACCTTAATAAAACTGCGTTCTAAAATACAAGAAGTAACAGGTATTAAATCTGTGCATAAAAGCGATTCTGAATTTATAGATGTCGTTTTAAAAGACTATAATTACTATACTCAGAATATGTAATTAAGTTTTCTTTAACATCACTTTTTAAAAGCTAACAAAAATCATATTTTTCATCTAATAATGTTTATAAATTTATAGAGTTAATTTTATAAATCTAATCATATGAAAATATACGATAATAAACACATAAAAAACGTTGTGTTTGTAGGAGCCCATAACAGTGGTAAAACCACTTTAGCTGAAACAATGCTTTTTGAGGCAGGAATTATTAAAAGAAGAGGAACCATAGAAGCAAACAATACCGTTTCAGATTACCACAAAATAGAACATGAAAGAGAAGCTTCCGTATTTGCAACTCCATTACATACTGAATGGAGAAACTACAAAATTAACATTATAGATACCCCAGGTTTAGACGATTTTATAGGAGAAATTATTTCTTCTATAAGAGTTTCTGATACTATTGTTACAGTAATTAACGCTAAACACGGTGTAGAAATTGGTACAGAAATTATTTGGAATTATATAGATAAATATCATAAACCAACTTTATTTGTTATTAATCAAATAGATCATAAACAAGCAAATTTTGACAACAGTTTTAACAGCATAAAACAATTAGTAGGTAACAATGCTGTAAAAGTTCAATATCCTTTAATTGTTGATGGTAGCCAATGTATTATTGATGTCTTAAAAATGAAAATGTACAAATTTGGACCAGAAGGAGGGAAGCCAGAAAAATTTGAAATTCCAGAAGACCAAAAAGAACTTGCAAATTTGTTGCACAATGAATTGGTAGAAAAAGCAGCAGAAAATGATGAAGAATTAATGGAACTTTATTTTGATAAAGGAACCTTAAATGAAGAAGAAATGAAAATAGGAATTAAAGCAGGTATGTTAAACCATGATTTGTTTCCTGTATTTTGTGTTTCTGCAATAAACGATATGGGAACAGGACGTTTAATGGGCTTTATAGACAATGTTGCACCTGCAGCAGCAGATTTAAAACCAGAACAAAGTGTAGAAGGAAATGAAATAAAACGCACTAAAGATGCAGATCCTATTTTATTTGTTTTCAAATCAATTTATCAACCTAACTTAGGACAAATAACATTTTTTAAAGTAAAATCTGGAGAAGTAAATGTAAATGATAAATTAATAAATTGTAGAAATGGAGAAACTGAAACCATCAATCAATTATACATTATGGATGGTAAAAATAAAGAAGCCATTTCTAAATTAAGTACAGGTGATATTGGTGCAACCACCAAATTAAAATACACAGAAACAAACGACACTTTAGCAACAAAAGAAGAAGGTTTTACAATAAAACCGATTCAATATCCAGATGCTAGAGTTACAAAATCTATTGTTGCAAAAGAAACCAAAGAAGAAGAAAAATTAAGTGAAGCTTTAAAACGTTTGCGCTCTCAAGACCCAACAATAGAAGTATCCTATTCAAAAGAAACCAAAGAAACCTTGTTAGGTTGTCAAGGAGAATTACATTTAGCAACTATAGATTGGGCTTTAAAAAATATTTATGGAGTAGAAGCAGCGTATAAAAAACCTAAGATACAGTATAGAGAAACTATACAGCGTTCATCAACAGCAAATTACAGACATAAAAAACAATCAGGTGGTTCTGGTCAGTTTGCAGAAGTACACCTTAAAATAGAACCTTGGCAAGAAGAAATGCCAGAACCAGAAGGTTTTAATATTAGAGGTAAAGAAATTGTAGAATTAGCTTGGGGCGGTAAATTGGTATTTTATAATTGTATTGTAGGCGGGGTTATAGATACAAGGTATTTGCCATCGGTTATGAAAGGAATTTTAGAAGTGATGGAATCTGGACCTTTAACAAAATCTTATGCAAGAGATATAAGAGTAATGGTTTATGATGGTAAAATGCACTCCGTAGATTCTAATGATATTTCATTTAAAATTGCAGCTGCACACGCTTTTAAAGAAGCTTTCTTAAATGCAAATCCTAAATTATTAGAACCCACACAAGAAGTTTCTATAAAAGTACCAGAGCAAATGGTAGGTAATGTAATGACAGAATTACAATCTAGAAGATCTATAATTTTAGGAATTGATACTCAAGATAATTATCAAGTATTAAAATGTATAACACCTGCAGCAGAACTCTTTGGTTTTTCAACAGTTTTAAGATCCATAACACAAGGTAGAGCTACTTTTAGTGCTAAGTTTTCATCTTATCAAACGGTTCCTGTAAATGTGCAAAAAGAATTAGTAGTACAATAAAATAATAATTAAACTTAAATAAACAATATTATGCAAACAAAAGTATCCTATTTAAGCGACCTTAAATTTAACTTAGAAACCTGGAGGAGAGAATTGCGTTTTCATTTTGATGAAATGGACACATTTGAAGAAAAGTTAGAAGAAATAGCTTCAAGAGAGTTTAGTAAAGAAGCTTTAATTCCGTTAGAGCAATTTCAGAATAGAATAATGATTGAAAAAGATGCCATTTCTAAACTTAAACACAGATGTAAAAATAAAATGAAAAATATTAACAGAGCTAATGTTCAAGATGATCTTGATTTTCAATATCAAAGCGAACAAAGAACTTTGATGGAAGATATGAGAGATTATATTCGTTTGCATTATTCTTTTAAAGAAGAAATGATGACATATTTTTTAAATTGGTTGGATTAATCAATAAAATAATACAAATAAAAATGTCATATTTCTTAAAAGAGTATGGCATTTTTTTTTATGCTTTGAAAACATTTATTTAACATAATATAAATTATAGTACAAAGATACAGTAATTTCTGTATAGCCGTTTTTTAGGCTATTTAGTATAATATCTATTAGTTTAATTTTAATATTCTGTACAATCCTTCAAGAATTTTTAAATATGTGATTCTCAAGAAACATCGTAACTACAAATTTGTAACTATAATTAGTCATTATGTAAAATTGCCGCCTACAAACGCTCGATTGTTTATTTAAAGCATAATTGCTATTGCAATCATTTTTAAAACTCAATTATCCATCGCTTGCAGCCGCCAAAAAAAGCTAACCTTTTAGAGGTTATTGAAATTCTCGTATTCGAGGAAATCTTCGTTCTATTTTTTTTCAGGACATTCTTGTTAACGTGCCACAAGAGTATAAAATTTTCCCTTGCTCAAATCCTTGCTTTAAATTTCTATACACCTGTTATATTTAGAATTCCAATTTAACTCTTTTCGAAATCCTATTTTACATAATATTTATAGGTTCGATTTAAAGTTTATTAATCATATTCTCTAAAGCATATTTACTTAATTCAGGAATTGCATTTGAAAATACGCTGATTTCCCAATTGGATAAATGCTCTAACATCACGTCATTGCTTTTAAAAATAGAATTTGGATTTAAAAAGACTACTGATGGAATTAGATATAAAACTTTTGCTTCGCCATCAATTAAAAGAACTAAACAAACTAATAATTTATCATTTAATTCGCCTAAATCTTGTTTTGAAACCTTAATACTTCGTTCTATCCCAAAATCAATGGATTCAAAGAATAATTGATACGAATTACCATTATTTACCTTTAAAATAAAGTCTACTGCTTCTCTCCCACTTTTATTGTCTGAAACTTTAATTTGAGCTTTTAAAAGCTCCGATTTCATAAATTTTAATGCATTTTCATTGACAGTATTCATAGATTACAAGATACATTTTTTTCTTTTTTCATTATCTTTTGTCTTGAAACAAAAGAAACAAAAATTCAAGACTGCATATAATTTTGGAAACAATTACGGCTCGTTACGCTATATTTTAGGAAACATTGGAACTTATTAAGATTGCTTTGAAATCTATTGATTATCTAAAACTATTAAGACTGTTTTATTACTAAATCCCTAAAATATGTACGCTCCACTCACCTATTGTTTTAGCCAAAATTTTATGAGGTCGAAACATAAGAACTACGAATAATAACAAAGTTTATGCCTCACTTTCTTCGATATTATCAACATCTACTCCATTACTGCTTACATCGGAAAGCATCTTTTCTATTACTTTCTCTTTAGCTTCAATTTTGTTTTTAGCTTTGCGTTCTAAAATGGCAGCCATTTTACCCATTCCTGGTATTCCGTTGAGTTTATCTATTGTCATTTGGAATTTATAGCTTTGTTCTAAAGCTTCCATAACTGGATGGTCAGAAGTTTCATAATTTGAAATAAGTTTCCCTGGATTTTCAGATGAAACTTGTAAGAAGTTAGAAAGTAGTCTAAATCTTAAATCTTTTGATTGTTCTGGGTTCTCTAAACTATCAATCTGTGTTGATAATCCTTCATAAGTTCTACTTAATACTTCCTTGTGTGCATATTCCTCAATTAATCTTTTCGATAAGTTTAATTTTTTATTTGCAGAATATGTAAACCATAATACAGGAATATACATTGGAATAATAGCCAAAACAATTCTAGGTAAACGTAAAATAACTTCTTCAAAAGATATTCCCTTAAATAAAAAGAATACACTAACAGCAACAGGAATCAAACTTACACCAATCATCAAGTTTATTCCTTGATTAAATCTTTTTTGCAGTTTTTCTGAAGAAGCAACTTCCTCATCTTTTTTGCTAGAAAAAGCAGAACTAAGTCCTGCTGTTAATGCATCAGGAAGTAAAGCAGCAATATCATCATTAATTTTTTTGTACTTCTTTTTATATTCTCCTTCAAATGAATTGTATTTTTCTTTGTGACTAGTATTTATATCTTCAACGCTATCAAAAGATTCTTCTATTTTTTCTTTAAGCTCATTGTAGGATGAGTCTAATTCGTCTTTTAACCCTTCAATTTTAGTGTCTTCTCCAGTTTCTTCGTCAGTTTGAGTATATCCAAAAACTTCTCGATGTAAATCATCTACATCTTTTTTACGTTTATTTAAAGCTGTTAGACTAATACCAGATTTTTCAAGATTTTCTTCTACTTTTGTTGTAAAATTGTCTATTTCTAAAAGTTGAGATTCTAGGTCTGGATACTTTTCTAAAATACTATCTATACTACCAATTCTTGAATTAATTGTTTCTAGTTTTTTTTCAAATTCAGATTCAGCATCATCTAATCTACTTTTAGATTCATCAATAGATAATTTTTGAGTATTAGCTTCATTACTAAATTCATTTATTTCATTTTTTGTTTGTATTGCAGATTCTAATTCATTTGAAAGTTGTTCTACAAGTTGATTTGCTTCTTTAAGTTTATCTTCAACTCTATTTCTATATTCTGATGCCTTTTTAGAACTCTGTCTAGCCTCTCTTTCGTCATCTGAAGTTTTCCTTTCTATTTCAGCTTTCAGTTCTTGCGTATATTTTTCTAGTCCTCCAACTCTATCCCAAAGTTTTTGTCTTTCTTCTTCAAGATATTGTATTTGTTTTCCCTTTGAATCATCAAAAAATCCCATATAATTGCTTTTCAGATAGAAATTCAATTTTTATGCCATTTAACAATTCCTTAACAATGGCATTAAAATATTATGTATTTTCTGTTATGTGTTGACAATGTGTCAGATAAGTTTATTATTTATGACATAAATTCTCATTTCACACACATTCCACTTCTCTCCTATCGTCGTTCCGTAAAAAGCGTGCTTCATTAGCATTGTAGAGAAAATTTTTAGAAGAAAAAAATAAGAAAATGTAGAAGTTTAAACTTCGCTTTTACCAAAGCAAAGTTACATAACGCAGAACATTATAGTACAAATGTTCATTTATGTTGTTTAAGCAATTGTTTCCATTTGATAGCTATAATGTAGTATTATGTAAAATATCCCAAAAGCATTAGTTTTCATAAGAATAATTGGAACTTGGGTCATATTACATTTACCATGCCCTAAAATATGCACGCTCATTTCTTCTATTGTTTTAGCCTAAATTAGTATTGCCAAAATTGTAATTACGCATTATAACAATACCATACTGGCTATTTTTTTCAAATTCAAAATGTGTCGAATATCCTGGTGTAGAACCACTGTGTCCAACGGTTTCAATACCTTGGTCTTCATATAAATCAAAACCAAAACTATAATTAGAGCGTAATCGTTTTGTAGGAGTTTGGGTAGTTTTAAGCTGTTTTAAAGCTTCAGAATTTAAGATTTCCGAAAATCCCATACACGACTTTATAAATTTTGCCATATCGTTTGGTGTTGAATATAAGCCTCCGTTTGGTACACGATAGCCTCTCTCCTTATGCTCGTCTAATGGTAGTTGTTCATTTAATTCAGCCGTAGGACCTCCAGCCATTCCTTTTGCCAAATGCTGTTTTTTGTTGTCTGGAATTTCAAAATAGGTATTCATCATTTGCAAAGGGCTTAAAACATACTCTTTAACTAATTCGACATAAGGTTTGTTTACTGCTTTAGATAGTGCTAATCCTAAAATAGCATATCCCATCCCATATTTGAATACCTAAAACGCTCGTTGGGCGCATTTCTAAAACCTAATTCTGGTAAGGCTGCCATCACTTTTTGTTCCCACTCGTTTACCGTACCAAAATTGGCATCTCGATAGCCCGATTCTCTATCTAACCCAGAAGTATGGGATGCTAATTGTGCAAAAGTGATAGGCGGATGTTTATCATAATTGACCAAGTTTTTAATTTCTGGCAAGTAATTTTCGATGGGGTCATTAATATTTAAAATACCATCTTGATGCAATTTTAATAATAGAAAACCTGTAAATGACTTTGTAATAGAACCGATACGATAAATTGTATTTTCATCTGCATTTCCAAAGGTTTTTAATACTAGAGTAGAATCTTTATAGACAATTGCCATTGAGATACTGCCATTAATATTGTCATCTTTTACATCATTTTCTACTAAATTGATAAAACTATCAATTACTTTTTCTTGAATTAATTTAGTAGAATCTTTTGATTGTTTTGGCGTATTGCATCCAAGAATTGTAATTAATACTATTAAAATTGTTTTTTTCATTTTTATATTTTGATTGATTTTGAATTATATTCTACAAATGTAGAGTATTTTATATCAAAGACATCGTATTCATTGCACAATGTGCTATAATAACTGGCCATAAGTTTCTATCCAATTTCACATAAGCAATTCCCATAATAATCCCGATTAATACTACAGAAATAGAACGTTCAGAAATATCATAAGAATGTCTAAATCCCCAAATACAAGCTTGAAATATAATTGCAATTGCGGTTTTAAACTTTGCATTTGAAAACAAACCTTCTACCCAAGTTATTAAAAAACCTCTTTCTAATAATTCTTCAAGTGCAGACTGTAACCACACAAAAATAAGAATAGAAAAAACGTACCCATAATCTCCGTTTCGTAGTGAGTGACCTGTACTTGTGCCTTGAGCAGCTTCACTACTTTCTTTAACAACAATGAATTGATCTTGTATAAGATTGAAGATAAGTAATGTGGCAATAATTGTAATAAAAATTACAATAGCACTTACAAACGTTTTCTTTATACTTTTGGGTTTTACCAACCCTAAAGTTTTCCAAGTGATTCCTCGCCTTTTCATTAACAAAGTAGCAACTAGTAAAGTTGTTCCTGAATACAAAAAACCTGTAACCAAATAATGTGTTTTTGGAATAGATGTTTCTCTGATTAAAAACATAATAGCTATGTAAATAATCAATTCTAATAGATAACCTTTTGAGTTTGAGTTTTTAGCTGTTGCAATCATAATATCAATTCTTATTTTTTAAACTTTACAGCAGTACAATATACCAAAATTTCTGACGCTGCTTGCACAACCATAGCTGTGGAAAATCTAATATTTATTACTGCATCGGAATTTAAATTATTGGCTTGGGTAATTAAGCGTTCTATAGCTTGTTCTCTTGATTGATTTAGCAATTTAGTGTACTCATCTAACTCACCTCCTACTACATTTTTAATTAATGCCACTGCATCTCTGCCTAAATTACGTGCTCTAACAGAGCTTCCTTTTACGATTCCTAAAACCTCAATAATTTCTTTATTAGGAATGTTTTCTGTTGTTGATAGTATCATATTGTTTTGTTTTCAGCTAATTTATATGAATGTGTTTGTTACAAAAGAATAATATGATATACTTGTGCATTTTCAAACCAGATATATGAAAAACAAGTTCAAACTATAGTTTATACTGTTTTTTATGTTGTTTATGTTTCAATACTGTATGTTCATCATTTTATATTTACATTTAGAATTAATTACCTATTATTGTTCTTTATGAAACAAACTATTGAACATCATACTCATAGTATTTACATACTTCTTTGCGTAATTTTTGGTGTATTTGCCTGGGATCAGTGTATTTGGAAAACATCGGGTTTCTTTATTTGCTGACAAACAGCTAAAAACATTATTATATATGGCAAGTATGAGCGCTATTAAATGTGAAAATCAGATACAACAATATTACTTGAGAAAAGTAGAGCAAGGAAAAAACAAAATGAGTGTTTTAAATGCTGTTAGAAATAAAATCTTACATATTATTTGTGCACTTACTAAAAATCAAACTTTTATCAAAATCGTTTGGAAATATCATAGAAATCACGTTAAATAATTACTTCCGTTATTTTATTACCACTAGGGGTTTATTTTATTACTTCTAGAAAAAGAACTTAAACTAGCTTATTATAAATAGTTTTATAAAACTGATAATTCTCATATTAGAGGTCTAATATTGAGCGTATTTTTGGCAAGTTTTAAAATAAAAACCTTAACATTTATTTTTAATAATAATTATGAGCAATAAGAAGCAAAATTCATATAAAGAAAAGAGAAAAAAATCTAGTGAATTTGAAAGTAGAGAAGATTATTTGAAGCATGAATTGCTGATAATGAAGTTTAAAAGATGGAGGGTTCATCTGCCATTTAGAGATTTTCATATAGAATTTGAAGATTTAGTTCCTGCGTTAGCAGCTACCATAGGAAAAGTAGTAATGGTAACAGCAATGGTTGCCGCTTTTTCAGCTCAGTTTGGGCTTTCTCCTGAGTTTATTGCAGAAAACGTACGCTATGAACTATTAATTGCAGGCGGTATTTTTGTAATAATATTTTCAGCAATTTTAAATCCGAGAGCAAACTTAGCAGGCACGCATGGACCTATGATTCCGTTAATACCTATTATAGCAGCAGCAGGAGGGCATCCGTTAGCATTAGGTATTTTAATTGGAGTTTTTGGGCTTATTTTAAGTATTACAAAAGGAGGTTCTAAATTAATGACTTTAACAGGCGTAGGAGTAAGAGGTGGTTTGCTTATCTATTTAGGTGCAGTAGGGCTTATAAGCCAGATTTCTAAGTTCGAAACTTGGGCAACCAATGCTAGTGCTAGTACTGTTTCTTTTGTGGTAATTGGCTTAACTATAATTATATATGCATATTTAGCTAGAATTAAAAAAAGGTGGTTAGCTATACCTTTATGCTCTGCAATTGCTGGTATCGTTTCTTATGCAATGGGAGTTAGTTTTGAGTTTACTACAGAACCGGGCTTACCACATATGAATCCGTTTTGGTGGTGGGGAGAAAATACGGGTTGGCAATTAGGGTGGCCTGATTTTGGGCATTTTATTGCGGTAATTCCGTTTGCCATTTTAGCAGTAGCAATGTGGTCTCCAGATTATTTAGGGCATCGCGTTTTTCAAGAATTAAATTATCCTAAAAAAGCCAAAGATGTTTTAATGGATGTTGATGATACAATGACTGTTTCTTCAATCCGTCAAGTAATAGGTTCTTTTCTAGGCGGTGGAAATATAGCATCTTCTTGGGGTACTTATATGATTCCTGCAGCTATTGCAAAACGCCCTATTCCTGGTGGTGCAGTACTTACAGCTATCTTATGTGTTTTGGCTTCTGTTTTTGGATATCCTATGGATTTGGCTATGTGGGAACCTGTTTTAAGAGTTGCTTTAATTGTTGGGGTATTTTTACCATTGCTTGAAGCAGGAATGCAAATGGTAAAAAAGCAAAATGATTCTTTAAGTGCCGGAACTTGTATTTTTGGTTGTGCATTTGTAAACCCTGTTTTTGGTTGGGCTTTAACAATGTTATTAGACAACTTAGGTTTAATTGGTGATCGTGAAAGAGCAAAGGAGTTATCTTTAAAGGAGAAATTAATTATACCAGGAGCAATGTTTATTGTATGTGTGGTTTCTTTAGCCTTGGTAGGACAATTACCTGGAATACCTGGAATTTTCTAATATTTTTTACTTCTTTTTTGAAAATAAAAAAACCGTACCGAAAGTAAATTATTTCGGTACGGAATAAACAGTATAAAAAAAAGAGTCTTTATTTCTTTATAAACTTTTTTAAATATATCTGACGTCCATTCATTACTCTAATAACATACTGTCCTGTTTTTAGCCCTTGTAATGAAATCTTATTGTTGATTAAACGTCCTTTTTTAACGACTTTGTTGTTCATATTCATTATAGAATATAATACTAATCCATTTGCGTTTTTTAACTTAATGTTAAGTGTGTTACCTGTAACTGGGTTAGGAAATATTACCAATCCATCATTTACACTTGGAGGAGTTTTTGTAGATGTAGGTACAATATTTATATTATAATCTTCTGTTTCTCCGTACAGGTAGTGCCCACAAGGTGTTGGAACGCCATTGTACATCATTACAACTCGCATTCTAGTATTGCCATTTAAAGCACTGCTAGGTACTGTAAATTTTGCTGTTACTGAGTTTTCTCTAGATGGGTTTTTGGTTAACACTTTTTCACCATCATCTTCAAAATCTCCATCTTGGTTATAATCAATCCATACTCCATAACCTTCTTTAAATTGTGAGTTAACCCATTTAGGAGTAATGGTAATTGTGTTTGATACCTCTTTTGTAAGATTTGTTGACTGTTTGGTAAAGTTAGAATAACCATTATTTGCAGTGCTTTTGTTATCTATTGAGCCTAGCTGTACACGCTGTATATATTCATCTTTTACGCTGTTTCCTTTAGAAGTACAATAAGTATTATTTTTTGTAAGCGTTTTAATTGTAATTCCTTTGCTTGCCGTTTTATTGCCAGCAGCATCTACTGCTTTTACTAAATAAGAGTATTCTGTGTCTGGTTTTAAGCCTGAAATATTATAGGTTGTACCTTTAACTTTACCCACAATTACTTCGAAGATGCCTTTACGATAAACATATACTTCGTAATCTTTAACCCCTAGGTTATCTTTAGATGCTGCCCAGTTTAAAGTAAATTTAGTTTGTGCAATATTAGAGGCTGTTAAATTAGTAGGTGCTGTTGGTGCCTGGGTGTCTGGTGGCATATTAAAACTATAACTAAAAGAAATGGTTTGATTTTCTTTATCTAATTTAATATTGTAAATATTTAGTTTATCATCTTTATACTCTTGTCCGTCTAAAAAACTTAAAACAAACTTGCTATTGTCTTTGTGTCTTCTAACAAGATTTTGTGAACCATCGTCAGAGACTATAAAAAGTCCTTTGTTATTTAGCTTTGCTATTTCATTATTTATTTTACTAGGAGCCCAAGAAGAAAAGTCGTAATTCTGTTCTAAATTTAAGACAAAATAAGGATCGTCTTTACCCAAAAAATAGATATAATACTTTAAGTTTGAATTTGGGTCTTTTAATTTTAGTACTTTCTTTTTTTCTTTTAAACTATTTAGAGGTAGCAACGTTACATTTGCAGTTGATTTCTTATCAATAGTTTGCATAATATTGTTATTGAGCCATTTAAATTGGTCTCTTATTGCTGGATTAAGGTTTATTGATAAAGATCCTAATCCCATAACATCTGTAAAATTTCCATATTCTTTACTTTTGCCATTAAGATCTAGTAAATTGGCATGTCTTCTAAAGCCAATAGCGTGAAACAATTCATGAATAACTGTAGCTTTGGTAGAACCAATAAGTGTTTCTTTTTTCATATAGTTTAGGTTTGAAATAAAACTATCTGTTGGAACACCGGTAAAAATAAAAACGGGTTTAGAGTATGTTACTCCATTACGTTTTGTTGTAACATAAAATTGAACACCAGTAGATCTATATTTTTGCTTTCTATTTGTGAGAAGATAAATCATTATAATATCGTTAGACTTTAAGTCTTTTGTAGATATTTTCTTAAAAATATCTTCACCTAATTTACTAATATCTATTTCTTTTGGTTTTCCGTTTGGAGCTGGATATTTGTCTAATATAATTAAATTGGGGTTGAATGAAGATTTTATGCTAAATTTATTATTACTGACTCTTTTTAAATAATCTACATAGTCTGAATTTCCGAACATTATATTATTAAATTCTTTTAAATACTTAGTTTCTAATTGAGAATTACTAATTGTAGCACTTTCGCCAGCTCTATCTTTATAGATTTTAATTTTTGAATTTGTAACTACATAGGTTCTAATACTTTTTTGTTGTTGTTGCGCAAAGCTTACCAAACTGGTAAGTAAGAGCATTAATAATGTAATTTTTTTCATTTTGTTGTTGCTGTTTTTAAAGATTAATTTTATTGTTTTATAATTAAATAACAAGTAACTTATTAGATACCCTAAAAAAAATTATTGATAAAAGTGTTTTTAAAATTAATTGACAGCTTTGAAAACGTATAGCTTTGGTTCTTTTTTTAACAAGTATTTGCTTTATTACTTTTAAGAGATGCTTAAGCACAGAATTATTACTCTTTTTTTATTTATTGACTTTGTATAGGGTATCTATGACTTAACTATGGCTTATCTATGAAGTATCTATGGAGTATCTACTTTTGATTTAATATGTTGTGTGGAGCAATTTCTATTTAAATCTACAGCAAAATAGCGCAAATGTTTATGTTTTCCTCATATGATAAATTAAGGCTTCTATTTACCGAAGAGTTAAATGAACATTAAATCATAATTTGTTAAAACCTGAAGAACTTGATGATTTGTATTACAGTTAACAATAATGAGTTTTCTCAAAGAAGGAATTCGAAAATCCGAAAGAGGTGATTAACAAGTATTTTTATTCTTTAATCCTTTAGCCAGTATGACTTTGCTAGTAGTTCATTCTTTCTAATTTTTCTCATAGCAATTTTATTTCAAATATGAGATGACGCCTCTTGGCAGTAATTTTGATTGCGATGTATTTGTCGATGTTTAAATTGAGTACTATTATTTCTTAGTTTATAGAGTTCATATAATATCTAGAAATATGATGGACTTACTATATTTGATTGGACAGTAAGTTTAAATCTTTAAAAGTAGCATGGATTTATAAACATAAATATCAGTATAAATCACAAGCTGAATTATCAATCTTTAGTTGGATAGAAACTTGGTATAACAAAAAGAGAAGACATTCTGCTTTAGGAATGAAATCTATTCATCAATTTGAATTAGAAATGTATAATAATGAGCTAGCCGCATAGTCTCTTAACTAATTGTCCACTTTATTATTGCAAGTCCAATAATAAAAAAGGAGGTTTTTTGTAGGGTAATCACACTTTTACCTGTTAGTTATATGAAGGTGTAATCATTTTGTTTATTCCTCTAGGGTTTATATAAGTAAAAGTAAAAGAGAAAATAAAACTTAATTAAACATTCATCTTTTTTATATTAATTAAATTTTTTAAAAATGAAAAAACAGAAATTCAACATTGTAGAGTTAGAAGAAAGATTAGAGTTTTGTACATGCCCATCCGGATACAAGCCAGACTCAAGATTACCCAATACTACTGATTTAGGAAATGGGCGCGAAATGACAGTGTGTATAGACAGCTGGAACCGTGCAGCAGCCAATTTTAAGTATGTTTATTGTAACAAATAGCAGTTCAAGGATATTTGTTTAGAAAAAATAAGAATATTTGTTTTTTAACAAAATTAATTTAAGAAAGAGTAAGAGCATTTTTTTTAAAATTTAAATGTTAGAAACTTATATAAAAATTAACAAGTATCCTTTATAAAAAACTGGTATTAAAACAGAAAGCCCCTTTTTTTACTGTTTTTTATCTTTTAATACCAGTTAATTTAAGAATAATTAATAAAAAATAAAGTAGTTTAACTACTTTGTTTTTTAAGTTAAATTATTGAAATAAATAATGAAGTTAAGATATAATTCTAACTCAAAGATAGAGAAATACAAAAACAAAAATAATCATTATCTAATTGAATTATCAGAGTTTAATAACCAATTAATTGTAAACCAATCTGTGTATGATTTATTAAGTATCATTACTAATAATTCTGAAATTACCATTAATAATCTTTGTGAAGAATATATTAATGAGTATGATGATGAGACTACAATAAATGAAATTGAAAGTATTCTACAACCTTTACTTAAAGCAGGTATTGTTTTATCTGAAGGTGTTGTTGTAAAAAAAAATAAAAGTAGATACCTTAAAATTAGGATTCCATTAATTTCTAAAAAAATAGTTAATTTGGTTGGAGAAAAATTAACTTTTTTGTATTCCAAACAATTTTACGCACTTTGTTTACTTAGCATTCCTTTTGTTTTATATATGTTTTTTGTATCAATAAAACAAATGTTAGCAGTAACTTCATTAGATTTAGAATCTGGTACCTTATTTCTTTTATTACTGTATTTAAGTGTTGTTTTTCACGAGTTTGGTCATGCTACAGCACTTATAAAAAATAAACTATCATCCGGAGAAATAGGATTTGGTTTATACTTGTTTATAATGCCTGTTTTCTATACGAATTTAACCAATGCATGGAAATTAAAATCTAACCAACGTATTATGGTTGATCTCGGAGGAATCTACTTTCAATATATTTATATGGTTATAATATTAATTTTTTCTTGGTTTTTTTACCCCCAATTAATATTATTACCTAGTGCTATTCTTATAACGGCTCTTTATCAACTTAATCCCTTTATTCGATTGGATGGTTATTGGTTAGTTTCTGATTTTTTTAAAATAGACAATTTAATGACTGCTTCTGGAGATGTATTAAAGCAGTATTTACTTAAGTTTTTTAATAAGTCTATTAATAATACAACTACAAGGAGTGATTTTTTTTTATTGCTGTATGCTATTTTAAATAGAACTTATGTTGTTTTTATCTATGGGGCAATTATATTAATCTTTCCTGGTTTGTTTGATAACCTTCAAAAAAAAATAACCAAATTATTAGAAATTAAGAGTTTGTTTTCTATCAATTTTCTTTTAGAACTAATTCCTATAGCACTCCCTATGGGTATTATATTTGGTATAAGTTACTTATTTATCACAAATTTTACATTTATAAAAAAAATATATAATGAAGCATCTAATAAAGAATAATTTTTCGCTTAAGAGTTTTTTTTTCTCTTTTTTAAGAATCTTACTACCCTTGATTATACTACAATCCATTCATTTTAAAATCTTTGATTTCAATTTTAGACTTCATTTTATTAATTTTAAAACAGGCATTATTATAGAATGTTATACTATATTTATGGCAGTAAGAGCTATAAACGCCTTACTTATTATTTCAAACCATAAACTTAAAAGAAGCTACTCACATTTTATAATATTATTACTCATAGAATTCACTTTTTTTATTATTGCATATTTAATGGGTTATTCTTACAGTATATATTCAGATGTAGGTTACCTAACACCTATTTTCGGGTCAGAATTTATAGGGTTACTAATTTTGCATTTAATTATAATTGGAACAGCAATATATTTATGGAAAAATATTAAACAAAATAAGTATATGAATTTTATTGTAAAAAGTTCTTTTTATCTTATTATTCCGTTAGTTTTTTGGTTTGTCTTTAGAGTTTCTTTTAGTTATATCAATGAAAATAATTGTATTAATCTTTTAAAACATAAAGAATTTGTTATAAATAAAACAACAGAAGATGAAAATAAATTACTAGGGCAAGAAATTTCATCTTTACCTTTTTTTGATGAATATAAATTTTCCCCTTCAAAAAAGTATATTGTTTATGTAATGGATTTTACATGCGAATCATGTATGAAAGGAATTGAAAATATTAAAAAGTATAAAGAAGAAAAAAGTATTGAAGATGTTATTATTTTTGATGCTTCCTCTCCAGAAAATCGAGAACCTTTACTAATTGCTTTCGGATTAAAAGATAAATTTTTAGTAAAAAATATTTCATATGATATTTTAGAATACATAGTTACAGTTCCTGCAATGTTAATTGTTGATGATTTAAAAATTAAAAAAATATTTTTAAATGACATTCCTTCTGTTTATGAAACAAGAGATTATTTAAAGTAATCTAAAAATTTAAAAATGATACCCATTAAAACTACACCTTATTCAGTAAAAGAAATAACTCCTATTATAGAAAGTAATATTGAAGCTATTAAAAGTTATATTGCTCATAAAAATTGGAGTGAAAAAGTTAAAGAATATCTTTCTAGTGATGAATTTATACATCAAAATTCAAGCATATATACATCTTATCCAATGTTATATAACGAAGCTTTTGAAGTAGATGATCAAGATTTATTAACAAAGTTGTGTATTGCTGGTTTTTTTTACTTTAATGCTGTAAACACTATAGATGACGTTTTGGATTCAAAAACACCAGACAATGTATTCTCTTCTTATTTTATTTCTAATTTATTGGTAGAAGAGACCATTAAACTACTTTCTTCTATATTTTCAATAGATTCTAATTTTTGGAATTTATGGAATGATAGGAAAGAGGAGTTCTCCATGGCTTTTAAGATGAATAGCGATAAAGATAAGCTTATAAAATCGATAGATGATTATGAAAGATATGCTGATTGTAAATCTTGCTATGGAAAAGCTGCGATTGATGCGTTATATTCCTTATCTAAATTACAAGACAAAGAAACAATTTATAAAGCACTATTAAAATCTCACGAACATTATTCTATAGCATTCCAAACTTTAGATGATTTAAAAGATCTTAGTGAAGATTTAGAAAACAAACAATTTAATATTTTGTATTTTTCTATTGATAATATTTACAACCTAAACGAAAATGAAATAGATATAAATGAAATAAAAGCGAGTTTGTATAAAAACGGAGACATAAATAAACATCTTGTTTTTGGCGCATCTCATACCATTAAAGCCTTAAGTTTTGTTAAACATATTCCTTTTATTTCTAAATATTGGAGACATATTATACAATTTTTGCATAATAGTATTATTAATAAACAACTAAATGCATTTGGCTATGTAAAGAAGTTTGAAATAGAGAGTAGATTAGAAGGTAAAAAGGTAGATGGATTAAATAGTACCAATATAGATTCTATTTTATGTAATGGTGCAGAATTTATTTTTAGAGAGCAGGAATTAAATGGCAGTTGGGTTGATTACTTTACAAAAGCAGGAGTTAGTGATGTTTGGACTACCTCCTTTATACTATGTAATCTCCCTAAAAACCTTTCAAAAAATTACAAGAATAAAATTGATTTAGCTGTAAGCTTTTTGAAATCTATAGGTAATAAAGAAAGTTGGGGATATAATTCGCAATGGATACCAGATACAGATTCTACATCATTTGGAATGCTAGCTCTGTTAAATTTGAATATAGATATTCCTGTTTATATATATAACAAATGGTTATCTTTTCAAAATGAAGATGGAGGATTTGGTACTTATAATGATCCTTTAGCATTAGAGGTGTCAATATCTGCTTATAATTTTGATATAAGTGGTTGGACTCAATCTCATCCTTGTGTAAGTGCTACTGCCTATTACTTGTTAGCTAAATTAGATTGTGACCAAGTAGTTTTTGAAAAGTTAAGAAAGTATCTTTTGCAGATGCTTAAGCAAGAAAAAGTTTATGCTTATTGGTGGACTGATAGTATTTATGTCTTCTACTATTTAGTCAAAGGATCCCTAATCAACAAAGATGATGAAATCCTTAATTATTCTATTTTACATTTAAAAAAGAATTATTTAGAGAGTGATCTTTCAAAAGAGTTTCAAAAAAATTATTTTTATTTAGCACTTTTATTAGAAACAATTTGTATTTGTCCTCACATATATATAAATTATTCAAAACTTGCCTCTAATTTATATTTTTTGTTGTTAAAAGGACAAAGAGTTGATGGTTCATGGAGTGGTAATTACTCTTTGAGAATCCCTTCCCCTCCAATATTAAATCCAGAAACTGAAAATATAGACTGGATAAGAAGTAATGATAGTACAAATGCCCATTATAAAGATTTTCATGGGCTTTTTACAACAACAACTTGTATAAATGCTATTTCAAAATATAAAAAGATATAGAAAAATCGATAAAAATATAGTAAGTCCAGTTTATAGTGGACTATAGAGTTGGACGTAACGCAGTGGAGTCAACTTTGTAGTACACAAACACTTTCTTGCTACTTAACTACTTAAAATTACCTTCTAGAAATACTATCTGCCATAATTAGTGCATTATAAGCATTTAAAACTTTACCAGATTTAGATAATTTGTTAAAGGGAGTCATTTTATTTTTATTTTCATTGGTCGGTGTATTTACTTCTATAATATATTCTATACCTGAATCCATTAAAATATGTTTCATTTGAGTGGACTTACTATATTTGATTGGACAGTAAGAAGATAGATTCTAGGTTAAAGTTTTAACTTTGAAAAAAGACAAGAAAACACAGAAATTACACAGTAGAGTTTAAACAAAAAGCTATAGAATTAAGTGATTTTAGAGGTAATGTTTCTTAAGTATGTAAAGAATTAGATATTTCTACATCGGTTTTACACCGTTGGCGATAAGAATCAAAAAACGTATGGGAAGAATAGTTTTCTAGGATATGGTAAGCCAAAACAAACAGATGAACAGCGAGAGATTGCTGCATTGAAGAAAGAGTTACGAGATAAAACAATAGACGTGATATCTTAAAAAAGGCAATCAGCATCTTTTTCTAGAGCGATAGGAAAAGCATAAATTTATAAAACAGCATAAGTTGAAAATTTTCAGTTGAGAAGATCTGTAAAGTATTAAAAGTAAGTAAAAGTGATTATTATAATTGGTTAAAACAAGAACCATCAAAACAATGATTAGATAATCAAAAAATAACGGCACTTATAAAGGTTATTTTTGAAGATAGTTTCCAGAGTTATGGAGCTCCAAGAGTCCAAGTAGAATTAGAAGATGTTTATAACGAATATGTGCTAGACCTAAAGTAGCTAGAGTTATGCAATCTAATTACTTATATGCAAGAAGGGACACGTAAATTTAAAGTCACTACAGATTCTAATCATAAATATCCAGTAACTGAATCTTTCTTTAAATCTTTAAAAGTAGTATGGATTTATAAACATAAATATCAGTATAAATCACAAGCTGAATTATCAATCTTTAGTTGGATAGAAACTTGGTATAACAAAAAGAGAAGACATTCTGCTTTAGGAATGAAATCTATTCATCAATTTGAATTAGAAATGTATAATAATGAGCTAGCCGCATAGTCTCTTAACTAATTGTCCACTTTTTTATTGCAAGTCCATATTTCAGGTTTTCTTAATAATAAACTTTAAGAATTGATTTTTGAGGTTTGCAATAATTGCAAATTATTTATTAATCGGGTTTCTTTATTTGCTGACAAACAGCTAAAAACATTATTACATATGGCAAGTATGAGCGCTATTAAATGTGAAAATCAGATACAACAATATTACTTGAGGAAAGTAGAGCAAGGAAAAAACAAAATGAGTGTTTAAATGCTGTGAGAAATTAAACCTTACATATTATTTGTGCACTTATTAAAAATCAAACTTTTTATCAAAATCGTTTGGAAATATCATAGAAATCACGTTATTTAATCATTTTAAATTTAATAAATATTGAATTAGAACATTTGTCATTCTCATAAAAACAGGAATCCATAACAAATGATTTCAATGGCTCCTTCCTACAGCAATAACAGCGTTACTTCTGTCTTTTCATCAATTCAGTTTCAATATCTTTTAAGGCAAAACCTTTTGCTTGTAGTAACATTAAATAATGGAATAATAAATCTGCAGATTCATATAAAAACAATTCATCATTAGTATCCATAGCTTCAATAACGGTTTCTACAGCCTCCTCTCCTACTTTTTGAGCTACTTTATTAATTCCTTTTGCAAACAGACTAGCTACATACGATTTTTTAGTGTCTTTATTGGCAACTCTCTCTGCAATTACCTTTTCTAAAGTTGAAAAGAAACCATAATTAGAATTGTTTTCTTCACCCCAACAAGTATCTGAACCTTTATGACACGTTGGTCCGTTAGGATTTACTTGAATCAATAAAGTATCATTATCACAATCTAATTTAATGTCTACTAAATTTAAAGTATTTCCACTTTCTTCACCTTTAGTCCAAAGACGATTTTTAGTTCTACTAAAAAAGGTTACTAATTTTGTTTCTTGCGTTTTAACAAAAGCTTCTTCATTCATATAGCCCAACATTAACACATTTTTAGTGGTGACATCTTGAATAATTGCTGGTACTAAAGCCCCTTTTAATTTCCCCAAAGGGGAAAAAAGCAGGTTTATATCAGATTTATTTATCATTATTTATATCTTTTAGAGTGAAACCTTTATTTATCATAAAAATGAAAAAAAGATTTTTTATTTACTATTTTTTATTTTATGTGTCATTTCGAAATGAGCTTTTTTAAGCGATTGAGAAATCTAAAAATTAGATTCCTCCTCATTCTTTGTTCGGAATGACATTGCGTTTTATAATCGTACAGGAATATTATTGTTTTTTAATTCTTGTTTTAACTCTAAAATAGGAATTTCTCCAAAGTGAAAAACACTCGCTGCCAAAGCTGCGTCCGCTTTTCCTTTTGTAAATGTATCAACAAAATGTTGTACAGTTCCTGCGCCACCAGAAGCAATTATAGGTATATTTAATAATTCTGATAAATGTGCCAAAGCTTCATTAGCAAAACCTTTTTTGGTTCCATCATTATTCATTGAAGTAAATAAAATTTCACCTGCTCCACGCTTTTCTGCTTCTTTTGCCCAATCAAATAAATTCAATTTTGTAGGAATGGTTCCTCCTGCCAAATGCACAATCCATTCGCCATCAACTTGTTTTGCATCAATAGCAACTACCACACATTGACTTCCAAATTTTTCTGCCAATTCATTTACCAACTCTGGTCTTTTAATTGCTGATGAATTAATAGAAACCTTATCTGCGCCCCACTTAAGCAATTCATTTACATTTTCTACGGATGAAATCCCTCCACCAACTGTAAATGGTATATTTACCTGTTCTGCTACTTGATGAACCATTTCTATCATTGTTTTTCTACCTTCTAAAGTGGCAGAGATATCTAAAAAAACCAGTTCGTCTGCACCTAATTCTGCATATTGTTTTGCTAAAACTACAGGATCTCCTGCATCAATTAAATTAACGAAATTAACACCTTTTACAGTTCTTCCGTTTTTAATATCTAAACAAGGTATGATTCTTTTTGTGAGCATTTTTTATTACTTTTGGCTTTTGGCTTATCGCTTTTAGCAAATTGCTAAGAGCAAAAAACCAAAGGCTATTTATTCAAAATAAATTTTTCTAACTCTTTTAAGCTTATTTTATTCTCATAAATTGCTTTTCCTATAATAACACCTTCGCAACCATTTTCTGCTAATTTAGGAAGTTCATCAAAAGTAGAAATTCCTCCAGAAGCAATTAGTTTTAGAGATTCCTCACTTTGTTCGGAATGACATTGTGATAAAATGGCTTTATACATATCAAAACTTGGACCTTGTAACATACCATCTTTAGAAATATCTGTACAAATTACATACTGAATTCCTTTTTGTTGATACTCTTTTATAAACGGAATCAATTCTAAACTACTTTCTTCTTGCCAACCATTTGTTGCTATTTTTCCACCTGAATTATCTGGATAAAAATCTGCTCCTAAAATAATTTTCTCTGAGCCATATGTTGAAATCCAACTTTCAAAAATAGTTGGATTTTTAACAGCAATACTTCCGCCAGTAATTTGATTTGCTCCAGAATTAAAAGCAATTTCTAAATCTTTATCCGATTTTAAACCACCACCAAAATCAATTTTTAAATTGGTTTTTAACGCTATTTGTTCTAAAATTTTATAGTTGATAATCTGACTCGCTTTTGCACCATCTAAATCTACAACGTGTAAATGTTCAATTCCTGAAGCTTCAAATTCTTTAGCAACTTCTAACGGGTTTTCATTATAAATCTTTTTTGTGTTGTAATCGCCTTTTGTTAAGCGCACACATTTTCCGTCAATAATATCTATGGCTGGTATAATTCTCAAAATAGTTTTTAGTTTTAGTGGTTAATTTTTTAGTTCTAAGAAATTCTTCAAAATTTGTTCGCCAGCGTTTGATGACTTCTCTGGATGAAACTGTACTCCATAAAAATTGTCTTTTTGTAAGGCTGATGCATATTCAATTTCGTAATCTGTTTTGGCAATCATTTCATCACATTTTTCAGCATAAAAACTATGCACCAAATACATAAACTCTTTTTCTTTTATATCTTTAAATAAATCTGACTTTAAATCTGTAATTACATTCCATCCCATTTGCGGAACTTTAACAGATTTCGAAAATCGTTTTACATCCACATTAAAAATACCCAACCCTTTTGTGTTTCCTTCTTCGGATGATTTACACATAAGTTGCATACCTAAACAAATACCTAAAACAGGTTGTTTTAAAGTAGGAATTAATTTATCCAGGCCACTTTCTTGCAGCATTTTCATTGCAGAACTTGCCTCACCAACTCCAGGAAAAATTACTTTATCAGCCGTTTTTATTTCATCAATATTGTTTGATAAAACAGCATCAAATCCTAGTCTTTTAAAAGCAAATTGAATACTTTTTATATTTCCTGCTCCGTAATCTATAATTATGATTTTCATAATTAGTTTTTAATTTTTAGTGTTTAGTTTTAAGTATAAACTACTCAAAACTAAAAAATGAACAACTCAACACTTTTAAAGCATTCCTTTTGTTGAGGGTAAAAACATCTTATTTGCATCTCTTTTTACTGCCATTTTCATTGCTTTTGCAAAAGCTTTAAAGATTCCTTCTATTTTGTGGTGTTCATTAACGCCTTCTGCTTTAATATTTAAATTACATTTTGCCCCATCAGTAAATGATTTAAACAAATGAAAAAACATTTCTGTTGGCATATCACCAATTTTTTCTCTCTTGAATTCTGCATCCCATTCTAACCAATTTCTACCGCCAAAATCAACGGTAACTTGTGCTAAACAATCATCCATTGGCAAACAAAAGCCATATCTTTCTATCCCTAATTTATTACCCAAAGCTTTGTTGAATAACTCACCAAAAGCAATCATTGTATCTTCTATGGTATGATGTTCATCAACCTCTAAATCTCCATCAACTTTTATGGTTAAATCCATAGCTCCATGACGCCCAATTTGATCTAACATATGATCGAAAAACGATAATCCTGTAGAAATATCATTTTTACCAGAACCGTCTAAATTTAGTTTGATGTAAATCTTGGTTTCATTAGTGTTTCTGGTGATTTCAGCAACTCTATCTTCTAACTTTAAAAACTCATAAATTTTTTGCCAATCTGTACTTGTTAAAGCAATGCAATCTAAAATTTCTTGTTTAGAAGTTTTTATTTCATCTGCTCCCAATTCTGGGTCTTCAGATAAGAAAATTCCTTTAGAACCTAGATTTTTGGCTAGTTCCATATCTGTAATTCTATCACCTAAAACAAAAGAATTTTCTAAATCATAATCATCAGAAAAGTACTTCGTTAACAAACCTGTTCTTGGTTTACGGGTTTCAGCATTTTCGTGCGGAAAGGTTTTATCGATACAAATTTCAGAAAAAATGATTCCTTCTTTTTTAAAGGCATTTATAATTTTATTTTGTGCTGGCCAAAAAGTTTCTTCAGGAAAAGAAGCAGTTCCTAAACCATCTTGATTAGTTACCATTACCAATTCATAATCTAATTCTGAGGTAATTTTTGCCATATACTGGAAAACTTTTGGATAAAACTCTAATTTTTCTAAACTATCTAACTGATAATCAATTGGTGGTTCTAAAACTAAAGTTCCGTCTCTGTCTATAAATAATACTTTTTTACTCATAATTTTATTTTTAGACCTCACAGGTTTTCAAAACCTGTGAGGTCTTTACACTTTATTATTGTATCGCCTTTAGAGCACGAATTAATTTTTGATTTTCTTCACAAATACCTACACTAATTCTCAAACAATTTTCGCACAAAGGTAGTGTGGTTCTATTTCTTACAACAACTCCATATTCAATTAGTTGATTGTAACGTTTTGTTGCGTCATCAACTTTTAATAAAAGAAAATTACCATCTGATGGATATACTTTTTCTATATAATCTACACAACATTCCAACTCTTTTTTTAAGCGTTTTCTTTCGCTAATGAGTTGCGCAATTTCATTCTGTACTTCATCTAATTTTTGAAGTCTTAAAACTGCTCTTTGCTGCGTTAATTCGTTAACATTATAGGGTGGCTTTATATTGTTTAATACTTGTATAATTTCTGTTGATGCATAACAAATTCCTAAACGAATTCCGGCTAAACCATAAGCTTTAGATAAAGTTTGTGTGATAATTAAATTAGGATATTCTTCTATTTTTTCTAACCAACTTTTTTGTTCTGAAAAATCTATATAAGCTTCATCAATAACTACTAAACCCTTAAATCTAATTAAAAGCTCTTTAACAGATTCTTCTGTAAAACTATTTCCTGTTGGATTATTGGGAGAACATAAAAACAAAATTTTACTATTGCTATTTGCAGCTTCTAAAATCTGTCTTGTTTTTGGTTGAAAATCATTAGTTAGTAAAATTTTTTTATTTTCTATGGCATTTACACCCGCCAAAACGTTATACATACCATAAGTTGGTGGTAACGTAATTATGTTGTCTTGATTTGGTTCGCAAAAAACCCTAAAAATTAAATCTAAAATTTCATCACTTCCATTACCTAAAAGAATGTTTTTTTTATCAATATTTTTTAATTTAGATAACAAATCTTTAACATTGTTTTGTTGTGGATCTGGATAACGATTTACACCATTTTCAAAAGGATTTTCATTAGCATCTAAAAAAATGATTTCTTCTGATGATGCGTTTTTAAATTCATCTCTTGCAGAAGAATAAGGTTTAAGAGATTTTATGTTTTCTCTTACAATGTTATTGATGTTAAAGTTTGTTTTCATACTTTAATGACTCTAAAAAAGGAGTATTTGTTACATTATTATTACAAATCTTTTAAACGAATAGAAACTGCATTTTTATGTGCTTGCAAACCTTCTGCTTCTGCCATTAACTCAATTGCATTTCCTATTGTTTTTATACCTTCTTTGGTTATTTTTTGAAATGTAATACTTTTAGTAAAACTATCTAAATTTACACCAGAATACGCTTTAGAAAAACCGTTTGTTGGTAATGTATGGTTTGTTCCTGAGGCATAATCTCCAGCACTTTCTGGGGTGTAATTACCTATAAAAACAGAGCCAGCATTTTCGATGTTATCAATATAAAAATCGTTATTATTTGTACAAATTATAAAATGTTCTGGTCCGTATTTATTAATGAGTTCTAAAGCTATTTCATCGTTTTCTACTAAAATAGATTTTGAGTTTTCAATTGCTTTTTCAGCAATCTCTTTACGTGGTAAATCTGCTAATTGTTTTTCAATTTCTTTCTCAACTTTATTAATCAATTCTTTTGATGTAGATACTAAAATTACTTGGCTATCAGCTCCATGTTCTGCTTGACTTAACAAATCTGAAGCTACATAATTTGCATTTGCAGCATCATCTGCAACTACTAATAATTCACTTGGGCCTGCAGGCATATCAATAGCAACTCCATATTTAGTTGCTAATTGTTTTGCAACAGTTACAAACTGATTTCCTGGTCCAAATATTTTATAAACTTGAGGAATTATAGCTGTACCAAAAGTTAATCCTGCAATGGCTTGAATTCCGCCAACTTTTATGATTTTTGTAACACCACATAAATTGGCAGCATATAAAATTGCTGGATGAATTTTGCCTTCTTTATTTGGTGGAGAACACAATACAATTTCTTTACAACCTGCAATTTGTGCAGGAATAGCTAACATTAAAACCGTAGAAAACAAAGGTGCTGTACCTCCAGGAATATACAAACCTACTTTTTGAATAGGTCTTTTTTCTTGCCAACAAGAAACCCCTTTTGCAGTTTCTACAAATACTTTATCAGTTTTCTGAGCTTTATGAAACTTTGTAATATTTTCTTTTGCAAAAGAAATTACTTGTTTTAATTCTTTTGAAACGAGTGCTATTGCTTCTTGTATTTCATCATTAGAAACACTATTTTTTTCTAAAGAAATTCCATCAAAAATACTTGTATATTTAAGTACAGCCTTATCTCCATTTTTTTGAATATCATCAAAAATTTGATTTACTGTTTTCTCAATATCATCAACAGTTTTTGTTGGTCTTTCTAAAATTTTAGACCAGTTTTTTTTATTTGGATTGATAATTGTTTTCATTTTTTATTATTCAAAAATTTAAAGATTAAAATATTAAATAGACAGCGTTTTTTTAAATCTTTTTAATTTTTCAATCTTTGAATAGATTAAAGCACCATTTTTTCTATAGGACAAACTAAAATACCTTCTGCCCCAATTGCTTTTAACTCATCAATAATTTCCCAAAATTGATTTTTACTAATTACTGTATGAACAGAACTCCAACCTTTTTCTGCCAAAGGTAAAACTGTAGGACTTCTCATTCCTGGTAACAATTCTAAAATTGCATCTAATTTTTCATTTGGTGCATTTAATAAAACGTATTTTGAATTTCTTCCTTTTAAGACTGATTGAATTCTAAACTGAATTTTCTCTAAAATGACTTTTCTTTCTAAATCGATTTTTGGTGAAACTGCCAAAACAGCTTCCGATTTTAATAATATTTCTATTTCTTTTAATCCGTTTTTAAACAAGGTACTCCCACTAGAAACAATATCACAAATTCCATCTGCCAAACCAATGTTTGGCGCAATTTCTACAGAACCATTAATTTTATGTAATTGCGCATCAATATTTTGTTCTCTTAAAAACTTTTTAACCGTTTCTGGATACGAAGTAGCTATTCTTTTTCCACTTAAATCTTTTAAAGAATTTGCTTCTGAATCCTTAGGAACAGCAATAGAAACCTTGCATTTAGAAAAACCTAAACGTTCTACAAACTCAATATCATTTCCTTTTTCAATTAAAACATTCTCGCCAATAATAGCAGCATCTACCACTCCATCTCTTAAATACTGAGGAATATCGCCATTTCTTAAATAAAAGACTTCTACTGGAAAGTTTCTTGCAGCAGCTTTTAGTTGATCTTTTCCGTTATCAATAGAAATACCAATGTCTTTTAAGACTTTCATTGAATCTTCATTTAATCTGCCTGATTTTTGTACTGCAATTCTTAAATTACTCATTTTTATTTTGTTTGTGCTTGAGCAAATGTGGTTTAATAAAAAACCCGTTTGATTTGCTCAAACGGGTTTATAAATATTTTGATATTATTCAATACATTTTTAAATCGCTTGATTGCAATTGTAAAAATGACGATGATGACGATTTTGAATAAAGTTCATTTCTTTTTTTATATCAACAAATATTTCTAATTTATTTTTAATTAACCTAACAATCTACTAAAAAAATTATGCTTTTGTGTAATTTTTATCAATTTCTTATTATTTGTTATAAATTTTAAGAATGTCAAATTTTATTGATAAAGATTTAGATAGATTACTTTAGAAATAGATTGATTATTTAATCGAAAAGAATTCCTCTAAGCTCTGTCTCAGAGTTTCCGTTGAAATTTTCATTCCCGTGAAAACAGGAATCTAAATACGAATTTTGGTTTTTGACCTTTTTTCAGGTCAAAGCTTGTACTCAACTTGATTGAGTATGAAACCAGCGAAATACTTCTATGGCTTTGCCTCGATGATAGTTGGTTTCAAAAAAATCTTTATTTCTCAGTTATAAAGTTTTATACTAATTAACGTAAATAACGTGATTTCGATATAATTTTAGAACAAGATTAGTTGTTTGGTATCAACATTTTTTTTTAAGAGAAGGTTTTTTATCTTTAAAGTTTTAGGTACAACATCAAAGGCAATAAAATCTTTTCTTGACGTGCATTAAATCGCTCATAACCAATCAAATCAGAAAACAAATCTGTGAGATGGATACAAACATATTGAAACTTTTAAAGTTGATAAACTCTCCAAAGTGAAAAAGTAAATAGATACTCATCATTTCTGAATCAGATAATTTCCCTTTACGTTATATTAGCATTTAAAAATGATGTATATTCAAATCCACGTAAGCAAAACCTTACAACTTTTCTTTCTTTAACAATTCAGGAAATTTCTTTTTAAATCTATTTAATCTTGGTATAGAAACAGCTTTTACATAGCTATGATTTGGATTTCTTTTCTCAAAATCTTGATGATAAGCTTCTGCTTTATAAAATTTTTTAAGTTTTATAACTTCAGTAGCAATCTTACCATTATAAATTTCTTTGTTCAGTTTTTCTATAGCTTTATTTATAAGTTTCTTTTCCTTATCATTCGTATAAAAAGCAATAGATCTGTATTGAGAACCATAATCTGGGTGTTGCCCATTTACAGTGGTAGGATTATGAGAACCAAAAAATACAGTTACTAAAGTTTCAAAACTCACTTTTTTAGAATTATAATACACAGCAACAGTTTCTGCATGACCTGTTCTTCCTGTTCCTATTTTATTATAAGTGGGGTTTAAAGTATGTCCGCCAGCATAACCAGAAACAACTTCTTCTACTCCTTCTACACTTTCAAAAATAGCTTCTACACACCAAAAACAGCCACTTGCAAAATAGGCTACTTTTGTGTTTTTAGTGGGTGTGTAAGGTGTTTTTTGCTTGCTTTCCTTATTATTAGAAAAACCAAAACAAGAAATTAATAAAAACAGAAAACTAACATTTAAAACAGATTTTAAAACTTTCATTTATAAATAATTAGAATAATTAAAAGAAAATTGTACAAAGAATAATTTGACCAATTCTTTGCACAATTTTCAGAACTTTTAATATGAAAATGTGAATTTTCATTGTTATTATAGTCGTATCTAATTCATACTATTTACAACTTGTTTACAACTTTAGCATTTTGTTAAGAAAGCCTCTTGTAAAAAAAGATACAGATACTTACTTTTGTAAACTAACTGAATCTGATTAATGGAGCATTTTATAGTTTCTGCGCGTAAATATCGCCCTCAAAACTTTGAGGATGTTGTGGGTCAACAAGCCATCACAAATACTTTAGAGAACGCTATAAAGAATAATCATTTAGCACAAGCCTTATTATTTACAGGTCCACGTGGGGTTGGTAAAACTTCTTGTGCTAGAATTTTAGCTAAAAAAATAAATCAACAAAGTATAGAAATTTCTGAGGATGAAGATTTTGCATTTAACATTTTTGAACTAGATGCAGCTTCTAACAATTCTGTAGATGATATTAGAAGTTTAACAGACCAAGTTCGTATTCCGCCACAAACAGGAAAATATAAAGTATATATTATAGATGAGGTTCATATGTTGTCTCAAGCTGCGTTTAATGCTTTTTTAAAGACTTTAGAAGAACCGCCTGCACACGCAATTTTTATTTTAGCAACTACAGAAAAACACAAGATAATTCCTACTATTTTATCTAGATGTCAAATATTTGATTTTAAAAGAATTAGTGTTCTCGATGCAAAAAACTACTTAAAAATTATTTGTGAAAAAGAAAACATAACTTCTGATGATGACGCACTACATATTATTGCCCAAAAAGCAGATGGCGCGATGCGCGATGCTTTGTCTATTTTTGATAGAGTTGTTAGTTTTTCTGGCAACAATTTAACAAGAGAAGCTGTTGCAGAAAACTTAAATGTATTAGACTACGAAACGTATTTTAATATGACAGATTTATTGTTAACAAATAAAATTCCTGAGGTTTTAAATGCTTTCAATGTTATTTTAGGAAAAGGATTTGAAGGACATCATTTTATAAACGGACTGGCAAGTCATTTTAGAGATTTATTAGTTGCCAAAGATAAAGCTACTTTAGATTTATTAGAAGTTGGCGATAATGCAAAAAAGAAATATTTAACACAAGCTACCAAAGCAAGCATTCCTTTTTTAATGCAAGCTATAAATAAAGCCAATGATTGCGATTTAAACTACAGAACCAGTAAAAATCAACGATTGCTGGTAGAATTATGTTTAATGCAAATTGCCTCTATCACTTTTGATGGAGAAAAAAAAAAGTCAGCTAACTACATAATTCCTGCTACTTTTTTTCAAGCACTTTCTCCTACAGTAAAAGAGATAGAAAAGCCTATTCTAAAGAAGACAGAAATTCATCAACCTAATAAAGTTGAAGAAACAAAACCTAAGCTTACAAAGCCTATTTTAAAATCTGTAGAAAAAAGGGCATCATCTTTGTCTTTAAAAAGTATTTATAAGAAAAAAGAGGTCAAAGAAACGGATATTAAAGAAAGTTTTGAAAATCATCCAAAAGATATTTTTACGGAACAACAGCTACAACAATTCTGGAAAGAATATGTGAGTTTATTAAATAAAAAAGGTGAAAGAAGTATGGCTTCTATTGTAGGTACAGACCTACCAAAACTAGAAGAAAACTTTAAGATTTTGTTTACAGTTCCTAATAAATTAATGCAAGATCAATTTAAAAAAGGAAGACCTAAATTATTAAAGTTTTTACGTGAAAAACTTAATAATTACGGAATTGATATTCTTGTAATTCTAAATGAAACTGTTGAGAGAAAGTTTGCTTATACTCCTCTAGAAAAATTTAATAAGCTAAAAGAGAAAAATCCTCTATTAGAAAAACTGAGGCAAACTTTTGAGCTAGATTTGTAATTTTCTAAACGTTCTTTCCTAAATAAATTAAGGTACAGTTATCATTTGGACCATATATTTTTTCAAATTCTGGAATTAAGAATAATTTCTCTCCTTTTTTAACAAATAAAGGTACAGATTTTAATTCGTTAAATACTTTAGAAAGCATTGTTTTGTATTCTTCTTCTGATGTAATTTCTAATTCATAAATTTTAGGATTATCTCTAAAAGCTTCACTTAAATTTAAATAATCGTCTTTGGGTGTAAAAAAGGTGTTTTTTAGAGCTTCACTCCCATTTCTTATTTCTTCTGAGGTTGCTAATCTATATGCACCATGCTCTCCAAAAGATTCAGAAAAACTACTAATTGCATATTTGTTTACAGCATCACTACCCGTCATTGCAATTAAATAACCAACATCATTCAACTCAATATTATCAGATAAATCTTCATTATAAATATCTATTCTAAAAGCTTCTAAATCCATTTTTAAAGCTTCTTTAATATAATCGCTATTGGCATCTATTAAAATGACTCTTTTCCCATTTTTCTTTAAAAATTCTGCGATTAATCTTGCAGGACTAGAAGCTCCCACAATTAAAATTGAATGAGAAGTTTTTAGAAAAACACCTACCATTTTTGCAAATAATCTTGCCGTTGTTGCATTAAATAAAACGGTTCCTAGAACAATCATAAATACCAAAGGTGTAATATATTCAGCACCTTCTATGCCTTGTTTTATTAATTTACTTCCAAATAAAGAAGCAATACCTGCAGCAACAATTCCTCTTGGGCCTACCCAACTAATAAATAATTTTTCATTGAATTTTAATTTTGATTTTCTTGTACTTGCAAAAACTGCTAAAGGTCTAATGATAAATACAACAATTGCAAATAGCGCTGCTGTTTTCCATGTATATAACAACATTAAGTCTTCTATATTTATGTTGGCAGATAATAAAATAAAAAGAATAGAAATTAATAAAACACTTAAAGATTCTTTAAAATACAGGAGTTCTTTTAAGTTGCTTAATTTTCCGTTTCCTAAAACCATACCCATAACAACAACTGCCAATAAACCAGATTCGTGTGCAAAAATTTCTGACTCTACAAATACCAATAAAACTGTAGAAAGGGAAACCACATTTAATAAATAATGTGGTATTAGTTTTTTGTTAATAGCATATGCCAATGCGTGTGCAAATGTAAATCCGAAAGTGGTACCAAAAAGTAAAATTTTACCAAACTCCATTAGAGCGGTTTTGGTAAATCCTCCCCCACCACCAACACTTATAAATTCGAAAACCAATACTGCAACCAAAGCTCCTATTGGATCTATTAGAATTCCTTCCCATTTTAAAACGGTAGAAATATCTTTTTTAAGTGGAATATTTCTTAAAATAGGAGTTATAACTGTTGGACCTGTTACAATAATTAATCCTGAAAAAAGAAAAGAAAGCTCCCATCCTAAATTAAAAATATAATGTGCAACAATACCAGCTCCAAAAAAAGTAATTGCAGAACCCAAGGTGATTAATTTGGTAATAACAGGACCAACATTTTTTATTTCACTTCTTTTTAAAGTCAAACCTCCTTCAAATAATACGATGCTAATTGCCAGCGAAACAAAATAATACAATCCTTCACCAGGAAAAAGTCCTTTTTTACCATTCCAAATGGGTTCTATCCATTTAGCGCCATCTTCACTAAAAAACTCTGCAGCTATTGGTCCAACAAATAAACCAATTAAAATTAAAGGCAAAATTGCCGGAATTTTAAATTTCCAAGCAAACCATTGTGCTAATATTCCTAAAATGATAATTCCTGCTAATTCTAACATAATTAAGTTTCGATTTAAAAAGTAAATTTAAGGATGTTTATACGTCATAAAAAAAAATTATTGTTTTTTTTCTTTCTTGTAAAGTTTCCTATATTGTACCTCTTACTTAATCCTTAATCCATTTCATTGCAAAAAATTCATAAGATATTAATAGGTATTGCATTTTCTCCAAACTTAAAAGCAAATCTATTTGAAGCTGTTAGACTAGCAAACCTATTTGAAGCTGAGTTAGTTGGAGTTCATGTTGGCACAAAATCTAATCAAAAAAAAGCAAATTTAAAAGCAATTTTATCTGAAGCTGAATCTCTTAAAAAACCATTTAAAAGTATTTGGAAAGAAGGAAACCCTGTTGAAGTAATTCTAGAAACTTGCGTTCAAGAAAATATAGACCTATTAATTTTAGGTGCTTTGCAAAAAGAAAACCTTTTAAGATACTATGTGGGATCTATAGCAAGAAAAATTACCAGAAAAGCTCCTTGTTCTGTACTTTTATTAATTAAACCATCTATAGTTAGAGTTGCTTGTAAACATATTGTTGTAAATGGTTTAAAGGATGAGAAAACTGAAGAAACCATAAAAACAGCATTTGTTATTTCTGAACATCTAAAATGTAATAAAATTACTATTGTAGAAGAAGTGAGTCCGGCAGAATTACAAGTAATAGTTAGTGATGATAAGACTTTGCGTAAGGCAAATATTGTAAAAGAAAGACTTAGAAACAGAGAAAATCAACGTGTAAAACATATTTTAGAAACGATAAACAACAAAAACATTACTGTAAAAACCCAAAGTATTTTTGGTAAAAGAGGGTACTCTATTGGGCATTATGCTAGAGTAAAAAGAGCTGATTTATTAGTTATGAATGCTCCCAATAAACTTGGTTTTATAGATAGAATTTTCCCTCATGATATTGAGTATATTTTATCTGAATTACCAACGGATGTTTTAATCGTTAAATAGATGAATAAGAAAAATACTATTAAAACGTTTTTAGGCGATATTCCTAAAAATTTATTTTCTGGCTTTGTAGTTTCATTAATTGCACTTCCTTTAGGTTTAGGACTGGCTTTAGCTTCTGGAGCACCTCCAATCTCTGGTATTATTGCTGCAATAGTTGGCGGAACTGTAGTTGCAATAATTGGTGGTTCTAACGTTACAATTACTGGACCAGGAAATGGTTTGGTAGTCGTAATTCTTGCCGCAATAACCACACTTGGTAATGGAGATATGCACCAAGGTTTTTTATACACTTTAGGTGCCATTGTAATTTCTGGAATTATAATGATTATTCTAGGTTTTTTAAGAATGGGGTCTTTGGGTGATTTCTTTCCAGCATCAGCAATACAAGGAATGTTGGCTGCTATTGGTATTGGTATTTTTACCAAACAAGTTCACGTTATGTTAGGAAATTTAAATGCCAAAGGAAGTATTGTTGAGTTGTTATTTCAAGTTCCAGAAGGTATTATCAACCTTATAAAAACAGACAATCCTAGTATGTTTTATGCTGGTTTAGTAGGTGTTTTCAGTTTACTAATTATGGTGTTTTATAGCAAAATTAGAAACAGATATTTTCAATTAATTCCTGCACCTATGTGGATTGTAGTTTTAAGTGTTGGTCTGTACTATTATTTTGATTTGGTTGCTGTTTCAGATTATCCTATTCACAAAGAATTATTAATTAATTTACCTGATGATATTTTATCAAACTTTGCTTTTCCTGACTTTTCAATTATTTATCACACAAATTTTATAAATGCAGTAATTGCCATCACTTTAATTGCTAGTATAGAAAGTTTATTAAGCATTAAAGCTGTTGATAAATTAGACCCTTTAAAAAGACGTTCTAACGTAAATAAAGATCTTAAAGCTTTGGGTTTAGCAACTGTTATTAGTGGTTTTTTAGGCGGATTAAACGTGGTTACCGTAATTGCAAGAAGTTCTGTAAATGTAAATAATAAAGGAACCAATAGATCTGCAAACTTTTTTCATGCAGCATTTTTGGTACTTTTTATTTTACTGTTTGCAACAGAGTTACGCAAAATTCCATTATCAGCTTTAGCTGCAATATTGGTTTATACAGGATATAAATTGGCATCACCAGAAAACATAAAAAAGGTTTTTAACATTGGTTCTGAGCAATTAGTTATTTTCTTAATCACCTTATTTACAACCATTACAACCAGTTTAATTGCGGGTATTCTAGTTGGTATTTTAGTCACTTTTATTATTCATATTATCATTAATAAAGATGTATTATTATTTATTAAAAACGTTTTAAAACCCAATGTTTTAATGTTTAAAGAAGATGATAAATATTATGTTAGTGTAAAGAATTTTTCGAGTTTTTTAAACTACACAAAACTAAAAGCAAAACTAGATCAGATTCCTGAAACCGAAGAAGCAATTATCGATTTTTCTTTATGCGATTTTGTAGATCATTCTGTAATGGAAAATATGAGTAATTATACAGCATCTTTTACTAGAAAAGGTGGGCATTTTGAAGTTATTGGTTTAGACGATTCTAAATCTGGAAGTGAGCATCCATTTGCATTGCGTAAAATATTACCCAAACAAATGATTCCTAAAGAAGGTGTACTTACCAAAAGGCAAAAATTAATTCAGAATATAAGCGAAGAAATGCATTGGAAATATGATGCTTTTTCTGCCCAAGAAATGGAAGAATTGCCAACTTTTGGGTATTTTAAAACCAAAAAAATTGACAAAGTTTCTAATGTACTTTCTAATGAAGATTGCACCATTTTTGATGTGCAATTTTCTGAAGGAGAAATGATTGCAAAACAAGTAATAAAAGCTACAATGTTGCATATACATACATTAAAACCAATTCCAAACTTTACTTTAGATAAAGAAGGAATTTTTGAATATATTTTAGATTTTGCTGGTTATAAAGACATTAATATTGATGAACATCCAGATTTTAGCAAACGTTTTTATTTATCAGGAAAAAATGAAGAAAAAATTAGAGCATTTTTTACAGATGAATTAATTTTGTTTTTCGAAAGCAACAAACAATATCATATAGAAGCTACAGAAAATGGTTTGTTAGTAATTGGCAACGAACGTTTAGCTAGTGTAAAGGAAATGAAATCTTTAGCGTATTTTGGTATGGGTTTACAAAAAACAATATAATATGTTAGGACTACAATTTGAAACCGAAACTTCTTGGGCAGAAATAGCAAAAGACAATTTGCAGCAAATACTTACAGATCATGCTTTTTTAGAGCAAAAAGCTGCATCAAACGCAGTTTCTATTATCATAAATTATTCTGAAGAAACAGAATTGGTAAAAGAAATGAGCAATATTGCTATTGAAGAAATGCAACACTTTAAAATGGTACATTTGTTAATGGTAAAACGCGGAATGGTTTTAGGTAGAGAGCAAAAGAATGATTATGCTGTTCGTTTGCAAAAGTTTTTTCCAAAAACAAAAGACAGAACAGATGCTTTAATTCAACGTTTATTAGTGGCTGCTCTTATTGAAGCAAGAAGTTGCGAGCGTTTTAAAGTATTTTCTGAAAATATGGAAGATAAAGAGTTGTCTAAATTCTATAATAATTTAATGATTTCTGAAGCCAATCATTATACCACCTTTTTACAGTTTGCACGCAAATATCAAGATAGAAAAATTGTTGACAAAAAATGGAATGATTTATTAGCTTTTGAAGCTGAACTTATGCGCGAACGTGGAAAGTTGGCTAAAATATATGGGTAAAAAGCCCATCTTAATCTTCCCAAAGGAAAGAAAATCAGACTCTTAAATTCAAACTAATTTAAAATATGTTTTCTAAAGAAGAAGCTGCAAAACTTAGAAAAGAATTTTGGACAAGTTTTGGGAAATCATTTCCTAGAAAGTGGTTGTTATACAATACCAAAATTAAAGGTTTTTCTTTTAAATTTGTGGCAGATAGAAAAAAAGCAGCCGTTTGCTTAGATATCGAAAAACCAGATGAAGTTGCTAACCTTCTCTATTTTGATCAACTTCTTTCTTTAAAAACACTTTTAGAAACAGAACTTCCAGAAGTTATTTTTGATGATGCTTATGAATTAGAAAACGGAAAACAAATTCATAGAATTTATGTTCCTTTTAATAAAAAATTTAGCATCTACAATAAAAATACTTGGAGGGCTTGTTACGAGTTTTTTGTAGAAACAATGCCAAAATTCGAACTCTTTTATTATGAATATGAAGCTGTTATAAAGAATGTATAAATATTTATCTTTCAAATTTTAAACTAACTCTTTCCAAAAATCACTATAAAAATTTGTAGTTTCCATTAATTCTTGATGTGTTCCAGAATTGGAAATTACTCCGTTTTCTAATACATAAATTTTATCTGCTATTTGAGGTAAAGAATGTAATCTATGGGAAATGAAAATGATAGTTAGTTCAGATTTTATTTTTTTTAATAAATTTAAAACAAACTTTTCTGTCTTTCTATCCATTGCAGAGGTAAATTCGTCTAGTAGCAATAATTGAGGTTTTTTGTATAAAACTCTCATTAATGCTATGATTTGTTTTTGCCCACCAGATAAATTAATCCCTTCTTCTCCTAAAATTGTGGCAAAGCCTTGAGGCAAACTATTTACAAATTCTGTAAAACCATATTGGTTACAAAATTTCTCAATATTTTCTGGAGTATCTTCTTTACCTAATAAAATATTTGTGATTACATTTCCGCTAAATATGGTAATGTCTTGTGGAATAATACCTATAATATTTCGCCAATTTTCTGTGTTTATATTTGGTAGATTAAATTGATTATTGACAATTATCTCTCCATTTTCAAAAGGGTAGAATTTTTGTAAAACTTGCCCTAATGTGCTTTTACCACTTCCGCTTTCTCCAACGATTGCGATACATTCATTTTTATTTATGGATATATTAATATTTTTAAAAAGTTGTTTTCTTCCTGCAAAACGAAACGATAGATTTTTAATTTCTAAAGAATTGAATTTTGATAAAGGAATATCTCCTTTATTTTCTGCTTCTATGGAAGTAAATTCATACATTCTGTTAAAAGCAACTTTGGCTTCATTAATTGGAATTGTAATTAATGCTAAACTTGCAACAGAGGGTAGCAATGAACCTGCAATCCCTAAAATTGCCATTAATTCTCCCAATTGCATAACTTCATTATAAACTTGTGTAGAAGTATAGATTAAAATACCAATTAAAAACAAGACACTAAAAATACCAGAAAATATAGATAAACGGACATTTATCTTACCCAAATTAAATACTTTTTCTTGAAAGTTGCCGTAAATAAATTGATTGATTTTTTGAAAAATTGATTGCCTATTATTATTTTTAATAGTTGCAATACCTTGCATAGAATTAATATAATTACTCTCATTAAAAGCATACCCTTGCATCATTTCTTTTTGTGCATTGATAATTTTTTTATTAAAACTATAAATTAATAAAAAATAGAAAGGTAAACTAACAGAAGCTATAAAACCCGTTTGCCAAGAATAGAAGAATAAGAACCCTAAAGAAACAATAGTTACTAAAATATTAATAGCTGTATTGCCAATAATTTGACTAATAACTTTTTGAACACGTTGAGTGTCATTTAATCTTGCAACTAATTCACCTATTTTACGAGTATCAAAAAATGGTTTTGGTAAATGTAATAATGATGTGTAAAAACTATCTATAATTCTGTTGTTAAAATCTTTGGATTGTGTGATTAAGAAAAAGTCTCTTAAAGCTGTAAACAAAACCCTTACTAATAAAAGAAAAGCAACTAAAATAATACCTGTAATTAGTTTGTTAAAATCTTTTGAGGGTAAAATATCATCGATTAGTTTTTGAGAAAATATTGCCATTGCCATCCCTAAAATTGCAATACCTAAACCTAAAATGATGCTAAAGCTAATTAATTTTGAATCTTCTTTTACTAATTTTATAAACCATTTTTTTTTGTTGTTGGTTTGTGTTTTAGATTTTACAAAATTGTTATTTGGTATTAATGTTAAACAAGTTTTAGATTTCCAAATTTTTTCTAATTCTTCTATTGTTAACTCTACAATACCTTTGGATGGGTCTCCAATAATAAATTTATTATTTCTATAACCATAACAGACAACATAATGTTGTAAACGTTCTTCAATTACTACGTGAAGTATTAATGGGGCTTTATGGTCTATGATTGCTTGTAAGTCAGCTTCATTGCCTTGTGCAGTAAAACCTAATTGATTGGATGCTTGATACAAACCTAACAAGGTTGTACCTTGTTTTGTTGTACCACTTAATTCTCTTAACTTTTCTAAAGAATTAGTGCCTTCGTAATATTGAATAATTGATAATAAACAGGCTACACCACAATCTGATTGATCTTGTTGTAGTTTAAAAGTTTGCTGTAAGTGTTTTTGAGATAGATTTATTTGTTTAGTCATTTTTGTTTCAATACTCTTAAAATACCGTTTGCATTTAATTGACCATTATGTTTTTTGATAAGTTTGTTATTTTTATCGTAGATTAAAATATACGGAATAGAACTGGCATTAAAAATAGTAGAAAATTCACCTTTTTTATCTTCTAAAAAGACAATATTTCCTTGATTGTTTAATTTATATAATTCTGCAAATTTTTTGATTGCTTTTGTTTCTTCAAAAGAAACAAAAATAAATTGAACATCTTCAAATTTGTTTAAGTTTTGACTTATACTTTCAGCTTCGTGGTGACAAAAATCACAATCGCTATTAAAATAAATGAAAATAGTTGATAGATTAGGTTTTAAATTTTGATTCGTAAAAGAAGTACTATCTAATGTTTTTAACTCAAACTTTGGAATGGTTTGTATTTGTTTGGTTATTTTACTTTTTTCTTTTGTTTTGGTAATAATATTGTAACCTAAATAAGATAATAAACTAACAATACTAATGATTACTATAATACCTATTTTCTTTTTTTTCATAGTTAGCTTATATTTAAAGTTAAGAACATAACACCAACAACCCAAATTAATAAACCTACACCGTAACTACTTGCTACAATTGAAAAACCTTTATCTGTATTTTCATTAAGTTCCTTACCTATTAAATAAGCTAAAATAATCCAATAGGCTAATTCAAATAGATTTAACACCTGAAATGGATATATAACCAGGGTTGTAAACCTTCGTAACCTATTATATTTAAAGCTGATAAAGGGTAGAAATTTTGTAAATCTTCTAAATTATAGTCTGTTTGAAAGAAATAAAACCAAGTAGTTTTAAAAACAATAACTAACAAAAAGACAAATTCTGCTTTTATTACTATGTTAAACAGTTTTTTGTACTTGATTTCTTTATCAAAAAAGAAACAGCCTATATCTAGTATCGCTGCTATTATAGATGTTTTTAAGATTAAAAAAATAGGAAGAAATATATAGCCAATATTTGACCATTTATTTTTAAAATTCATAAAACTCTCTATTTGTTCAGATGTAAATTGCTCTGCTAATGTGTTTAAAGTTAAGTTATCTAACTCTAATATTTTTTCTGTTAAATAAGTTAAGCCAAAAGTTACAAATATTATAATGATGATAAGTCGAAGAGAATTATTCATCAAGCCTTCTTATTTTTGCTAAGCCAAACTCCAATTCCGGTTAAAAAAGCGCTTACAGAAATTATAATATAGAATAAAAGTTGTTTGCCTTCATATTCATTTTTAATAATAAGACCTATAGACCAACCACATATTAATAAAGTGATTGCTAAAAAAATTTTTTTTTGTAATAAATTCATTTTTTTTAAAATTTAAGTTTAACGTTTTAGTATTTAGTGATTAAAATTAGGTTGCCTAAAAAATTAGACAACCCTAAATAAATTAAGAACAAGCCATAGATGCGCCAATAGAGCTACCTATAAAACCAGCAACAGTAGCTGATTGACTAGCTATAATAGCAGCAGTATAGGCTATAGGCGCAGCCATTGTAAATAAACCTACAGCAGCTACTGCTAATAATCCAACAGCAAAAACGCATTGAAAATCACCTCCTTGAACTTGTTCCATTTGATTTAAATCTAAATTTTTCATAATTAAAATAATTTTAGTTTCGCCATTCAAAGTTAACATAGTTTTAGAAATTGTGAATGACGTTAGTCAATTTCTAAAATATTTAAACTTTTTAATAATTTTATAAAGATTCTGAATAATGCTTATAACAAACATTGCCAGTTATAAAAGTAAAATTAAAACAGAAAAAACAACTTGTCAATACCAAAAAAAGAGTAAATTATACCTTTTTAAGCTCACAGAAAACCGTGAGAGAACTCACGGTTTTCCGTTACCCAAAAAGTGGCTATTGCAAAAAGAAAATAGTATTATTATCTTTGATATAAAATGTTGTCATTTTATTACCTGCCATAATAATTATAGGGGGTAATACTAAAAGTACAATAAATACAAAGGATATTAATAATTTTGGTTGAATTTAATTTAAACGATGTTTAAAGAATGTTTAAACCCTATTGTAATTTTGGCTGATTCTTTTAAGTTCTTTTGTTTAACCAACCGTGAATAAGCCAAATTGAGCGAATTGCTGACTTTGGCATATCAAAATCATCATAGTCTTCGTTTTCTGATTTTAAAAGGAACTGTTCTAAATGTTTATCTGCTCTTCTTATGTATTTAAGGTATCTGCGACCATCATTGCATATAATACCGTAAATTTGCCCATACTCTAAGTGTTCTAGCCAAGTTTCTATTTTAGTACCAAATAAAACAGAACCGCTTTTAATTAGTTTCTCCATACTATCTGAATAGGCTCTAAAAGCTGTACATCCTGAAAATTCAGGAATATCCATATAGTAAGCTGGCTGTATTGAAACATCTTCAATAGTAGCGATACTGCCTCCAGCAGCAAAATCTGTATCATAATAAGGAACTAAATCTGTATTACCATTACGTTTTTTTGGTAGCTTACCCTCTGGACTGTATTCTATATTACTACCACGAAATGACGATGTTTTTTGCACTTTTGGTTTTGTCTCAAAAACCTCAACGTTTTTATCAACGTTTTTTTTGTTGATTTTTTCTGTATTTTTAGTTTTTTCGTAATATTCTTCGTTTAGGTATTTATGTCCAACGTTTTGAACTCTATAAATCTCACCTTTATTATTCAAAAACCAATCAGGACTTATCTGTTGATATTTAGTTAAAACATTAGAAATAAAATCATATTTTGGTTTAGTTCCATTGATGTAATTTCTAATGTTAGCTTCACTTGTTTGAGTTTCTTCTGCAAACTTTGATTTATTTCCTTCAGTAAACAAATCCACTAAATATCCTATTCTTTCACTTATGGTTTTCATAAATATTTCGAATTAAACGAAAATATTTTCGAATTAAATTTGTTTATTCGAAAATAATTACGATTTTTGTTCATATAATAACGAACACAAATTAACAAAAAATATATTAATGGAAAGCGCAGTTAAAAATAAATACTTCCACGGAATTGGAAAATTACTAGGAAGAGAGCTTGGATATAGTGATAGATATGTTAGAGATGTCTTGAACGGGAAGTACGAAGATAGAAATACTGAAGCTGTTAGGAAAATTAAAAAAAGAGCAGAAGAACTTATAAGCTAATACATGAACTTTACAAAAGATGACATATTAGTAAAGAATAATTCTGTTTGGGTTAGCCAAAAACTTGTAAATGATTTAATCAATAAAAATGAACATTGGTTTGAATCTGTTAGAAGTCGCTACAAGTCATCAGTTCAGCCTTGTTATAGGCATCACAATATTTTACCTGATACAGGTAAAGGATGGCGTTTCGCAAAAATTAAAAACAAATTTTACTACGCTTTAGATAATATTCCTAACAGAAAACCAACCTATTATAGAGATTTATTTGGAGACAGAGAAGAGTTGGTAAATGCTTATAAGGAAGCAATGGAAAATAAAAATGTTTCTTTATTAGAACCTCATTTTTTACATCATAAAAGAGAAATTAAGAAAGTTTATTATAGAGCTTACTTAAACAATACAAAAATTCAGCAAGAAAATTTAAGCATTGCTGCTGCATTATTAGAAGGAGCTGTAGAATGGATTCATGAGCATCAATTAGACACCAGTAAGAGTGCATTTTTTAAAGAATATTGTCAATTATTAGAAAAATATGACATCCGTTACTTACCAAAAAATCACAGGAAACTTAAAGAAAAAGTCTTAAAAATGTTTAGTGGTGGTTACGCTATTGTTGATTTAGTGTATTTACCAAGACAATGGAATGCAAATGCACAGGTTCATGTAGATAAAGAAATTATCAGTTGGGCAGTTCAGATGCGTGCAATGGGACAAAACTATTCTAATGATAGTATTATTAGAAAAGTAGCTCATTTATGTGAACTTACAGGTAAAGCAATGCCTAGTAGACGTTGGTTTGGTCAGAATATATTTGAACAACATTATATAAAATTTTTAACGTCAAAAACAAGATTTGGAACTGGCGAACGTGGAGCAAAAATGTATGAAGGTTATATACCAATGAAGAATGCAATTTTTGCAGGCGATTGTTGGCATGTAGATGCTACTCGAATGCAATTAATAGCACATAAAACAGAAGCTGGTAATTTAAAGCACTTGTTTATAATTGCTGTACGTGATGTACATAGTGGAGATGTAATTGGTTATAATTTTGATTACAAAGAAGATAGATGGTCTGTAATTTCTGCTCTTAAAATGGCAGTCAATGAAACGGGTTATTTGCCTTATCAAATAGTATTTGACAGGTTTCCTGGTTATAATACAGAAGAGGCAAAAAGATTGTTTGCTCAATTAGAACAAATGGGCGTTAAAGTAACCATTAGCCACAATCCTCAGTCCAAAGCGAAATTAGAACGTTGGTTCGGAACTATGCAATCTGTATTTGCAGATTCTTCTGAATACTACTATGGAGAAGGTATAAAAAGTAATAGACTATTTGCACATCGTTCTCCTGAATATTTAAAGAAGGTAAAATCTAACGCTCTAAAAGATAAATTTAATTTACACGATTCTTGGCGTGAAAGTATGCTAATTGTTGAAGCATACAGAAATACACCTTTATCTTTTTACTCAAGAAAGTACAAGAGTGTAAACAAATCTCCAAAACTACTACATTCAGAAAGTGAAAAGCCAAATGTAAAAAAACTAAAAGACTTTCAAATATCAATGCTTTTTGGACTGAAAAAGAAGAAACAAGTTAATAACCTTGGTTTAATTTCTACAGATATACAAGGAATTACGTATCACTACAAAATAGAAAATTATGAGGTATTTAGTAAAGTACCTGAAGTGATTTTAAGTTATGATTTAGAAGATTTATCAAAAGTATTTGTCTTTAAGAAAAATGAACAATTTTTAATTTACCTATGTGAAGCTTCTGAATTTGAAGAAGTACAGCCTTATGGTCCACAAGCTGAATTTAATAAAATATCAAAAGAAAAAGCAAGAATTAAAGCCATTGAAGAAAGGCGTAAAAAAGAACTTGAAGAAGCTACTGAAGGTTTTGATGAAGCAGCTTTAATGATGGGTAAATACACCTCTAAAAACGAGGCTACTGATGCTGAAACCATCTTTTTAAATCAAGAAACTGAAACTTATAATCATAAAAAAACCGTTGGAAGTGATTGCAACACTCCTAACGGTGATGATATAGACATAGACGAATTTACATCTAATCAATTTTAATTTTTTTACTTATGACAAACTTACAAAAAAAAGAAATAGTACAAACTATTGAAAATCGAGTTTTAAAACTTGGTAGTCAAAACAAGGTTGCAAACAAGTGTGAAGTTTCTTCGGCAACTATTAGCCAAATGCGAAATAACAAATGGGAGTTAATTAGTAGCGATATATGGTTAAAAGTTGCTTCTAAATTAGAACATAATTTTTCTGAATGGAAAATTGCACCAACTACCAATTATAAAATGATGCAAAGCACTATTGCTAAAGCAAAAAACCAAAAACTATTTGTACCTATTGCTTATTTGGCTGGAGCAGGAAAAACAGAAGGTATTAAAGGGTTTATAAACAATAATGACGAACCATTTAATTACTATTTAAAATGCCGACAATGGGCTGCTAGAGAATTTATAGAGCATTTATTACAAAGTATTGGTAAATCTGTACCAAAAGGCTACAATTCAATAGATAGTTTAAGTCAACTTGTAATTGATTTTTTTGTTGAATTAAAAATTAATACACCTACACTTTTTTTAGACCAAGCCAATTCTTTAAAAGCATCTGCAATTAAGTTTATCATTCATTTATACAATGAAATGGAAGACCAAATGTCTTTACTAATTGCTGGTACAGAAGCTTTAGAAAAAGAGATTAAAAGAGGTGTGCGCTACAATAAAGATGGCTATGATGAAATTGATAGTCGACTTGGAAGAAACTACTTAAAGCTTTTTGGAAATACATTAAAAGATGTGCAAAAAATTTGTGAATGTAATGGAGTTTATGATAAAAAACAACAACAAGACATTTTTGATGAATGTAAGCCTATTATAAAAAATGTAAAGGTAAAAAAGACAACTGTACAAGTAAAAGTTGTTGAAGATACTCGTAGAATAAAACGAATTATTATACGTGAGAGAGCTATAAATAATCAAGAAAAAAAGGAGATGTCTCATGCTTAAAATACATACCAAACCTGAACTAGAAGCAAAAATTGCTGAATTAAATAATTGGCTCAATCATTTTAATGCAAAGCATCATTTATACAAGCGTAAAAAACAAGCAAAAACGTACTATGTAGGAAAGTTAATAGAGCTTGAAGAAAACAATTTAAAAGTTATAAGAGCATGAGTAAAAACGTAAACGATATAGAAGTAGAATTCGAAGAAATTAATAATAACCATCAAAATTCAAATAAAATGAAAGACACACAAGCACCAGTAGAACCAAGAGAAATGACCATTGAAGAAATGGAAGCTAAAGTTGCTAAAATGAAAGAGAAAAGGCGTAAGAAACGTGAAAAAGAGCAACAGGAATATGTAAAAAATAGAGATTCCAATATTACTGATTTGATTTCTGAGGCAATAACACTTCAAGAAATGATTAAAGCTTATAAAGATAAAGTTGCTGGACTCATGGTTTCGCAATCTGAAAAACTAACAGAATACGGACAAATTAGAAAGAATTCCAAAGGCGGTTTTTCAATTACCAATACCATCGGAGATAAACGAGTAGTAAGACGAAGAGATACAGAACCAACTTGGGACGAACGTGCTGAAAAAGGTGTGGATTTATTAAGAGATTATCTAAGCGATGTTGTAAAAAAGAGAAACATCAAAGATTTTGAACTCATTATGGGCTTCCTTGTTAGAAATGAAAAAGGAGATTTAGAGCATAGTAGAGTTATGGAATTGTTAAAACACGAAGATTATTCTACTGATGAACGCTGGATAGAAGGAATTAGACTTGTTAAAGAAGGTTACAGTAACGTTATGAAAGGTTATGGTTATCAGTTTTTACATCGCCCAAAAGATGGCGATAAATGGGAGAATATTAATTTATCATTTTCAAGTATATAGTTATGGGATTAGTAATAGCATTTATAAGTATTGCGGTTGTATTATGGATTGTAAGAAATGAACAACCACCAACTGATTTATTTGATTAAATCAAATCCCTTGAATTGGTTGCTTGTAAAATGAGGGTTTTGCAAGTGTTGGTTCGAATCCAACCAAGGGAACAAGAATTAAAGATTATGAGTAGCAATAGAAGATATTATTTACATCGTGTTTTAAGAAAAAAGGCAATTAATTATAATCCTTACAGTAAAACAATATTCAAAAACTATGATACAAAAGTAAATGACAAACATATTAAAATGTTGCAAACCGAATTTAATTATAGCGTACAATTAGAAATTTATTAGTTATGAAAACAAATTATCAAGTCAAAGATTTAAGAGTTCATAAAGAAGGCAAAATAGCCACTTTTAAGCGACGTTTAAGAGCTGTTAAAATGGTTTTGTTTAACAAAGGTTTTATAGCAGTTACAGCAGAATTAAAAGGCGAAAATTATCAAGTTGATATTATCAACCATAATGTAGATAATAGAACTACAATCAACGCCTTATCAAACTATACAAATGTTTTGATTGATAATGAATATTATAGTGATAAAATGGATAAAAATATAGAAAAATGGCTACACACAGAAAGTTAATGACATTGCTATCTAAAGCAAAGATTGATGAACAATCTAGACACGATTTAATCTATGCTTTTACCAAAGGTAGAACTAAGTCTACAAGAGATTTAACACTTGCTGAAGTAAAAGCACTTTGCAGTAAAATGGAAAGTTCTTTTGCATTTGTAAAGAACATTGATGCGTACACTGAAATTGAACGTAGAAAAAAGCGAAGTATCGTGTTAAAAATTGCTACTGATGTTGGTATTCACGACACTAGTAACTGGACTTCTTTCAACAATTTCATGAAGAATAGTAGCATCTTAAAAAAGCAATTAAACAGCTATCAATTAGACGAATTAGACGCTTTAATTAGACAGTTTAGAGCCATAAAAGCAAACTTTAATAGGTCTGCTAAGAAAGCTGGAACAAAAGCACATTCATTTAAGTATAAACTACCAAACATCGTATTAAATTAATGGCATACAATCAAAAAAATAAGCTTCAAAGAATTATAGATATTCAGGAAATTGCCAAAAAATGGCAAAAAGTAGGTTTGACTAATACTAAAATATTCGAACTACATGTATTTCCTATCTATAAAATTAGCAAGCGAACTTTTGATGAGTATTTAGGTGTGCCAGCTGTTAGAGATTTAAAGAAAATTAAAGCTGAAGAAGCATTACAATTTAACCTTTTTGAAACCGAGAAAGAACCTAAAAAAGATGCAATATAAATTCTATTCTGAAGGACGTGTTTACTTACGAAATGTAACTAGAGAACGATTAAAATTACTAGAAGCTGAACATAGAGGTTTGCGTATAGATTATCAAGTAACCTTTCCTGATGGAGCAATTTTAGACTGTAAATTTATAAAGAAGTAGCTATGCCAAAAATTCAAAAAGTATTTACACTCGATGTAAATCCGCAAAAATATTTAAGTGCTTGCTCAACTGAAGAGCTTATAGAACTACAGCTTTTATTAGACAAACCTTGTTATCAAAGACGAATAACTAAGGCTCTTAACCCGAATTCAACAAAATAAGGCTTAAAACCCGAATTATTATGAAATATCCAACAATAGACGAAGTATGCAATGCATCAAGATTAGAAGTTTGCAGATGGTGGCGATTTTTACCATCACCAAAAAATACAGAGCAGCAAAACATTATGTATGAAGTTTGTAATACCTACAGAGAATTTGGTGGAATGACTTCTGAAATATCTAAACAAATAGGTCTTAAAAAGTAACATTATGAACGAAACTATAAGACAAAAATTAGCTAAAGTAAATGAATTGGTAAATCGTGGAGTTGCTGGCGAAAAAGTAGCTGCTAAAAAAGCTTTAAATAGACTAATTGCAAAGTATAAATTGTCTGATAAAGACATTGAGAACATCAATAAAAAACAATATCATTTTAAGTATCAAACTGAGCTTGATTTAATGCTATTCCAACAACTTTTACACTACTTTTTAGAAGATAAATACAACGAAGTTTATAAAAGTACATATGGTGTAAAAGAAATCATATTAAATCTTGAATATTTAGATTTTGTTACTCTAACATCTACCTACGAATACTTTAAAAGACACATGAAAAAGCAATATAAAATTGCTGTTTTGCCTTTGGTAAATAGATGTAGAACTCCAAGAACCAAAAACAAACGAAGACAAGAATTATATCCTATTTTCTTTTCAAAATACATCTTAAAAAGTGGCATCTATAAAAAAGACCAGGTATCAAAAATGGATACCTCTAAAATGTCAGGAAAAGAGGTAGCTGATAGAGTTTCTATGCAAGTAGAAGGTGGTAGTTACAATAAGCAAGTTTCAACAGGATTGTATTTAAATTAAGAATTATGCTAAGTTTTAAAAATAATCAAACCAATAAATTTTGTACTAATAATTTTTTTGATGCTTTTCAAATGGGAATATGTAAAAACCAATGTGATAATTGTAAAAAATTAGTATTAGAAAGAAGAAAAAAAACAAAAGAAATATTAGGTAAAAAATGAAACTAAAACTAAAATTTACAAATGACGAACTAATTGCAGCAAATACATTGCTGCAAAAGTTATATGATTTGCCTTTTAATCAGTTTGAAAGTCCGCAAAAAATATTTGTTTCTATTGGTTTGGATTTGGCTGATAAATTTGATAAAAAATGTAAATCTATCCTAAAAAAAGCAAGTCTTTTTACTCAAAAAAAGAAATATGATACTACATTGAAATATCATGAAGCTTGGGCATTAAAAAATATATGTGTAGAGCTGTTTTCTTGGTCAGAAAATGAGTATCAAAAATTACAATTAGAAAACATTATATCAAAACTAGACCCATGGACGAAATAAAATACCAAGTTACTCATAAAAGTGGCTCTAAAATGCTATTTAAATACTGTTTAAAAGGATTTTTAAAAGGTTATTCTACAGAAATGAATGTTACCCATAATACTGTTAAGTTCTTTAAAGAAAGGTTTCCTTTTATGCATTCAGATTTGCAATATTTTAAAGACCATAAAGAATTTAAAGTTGATAAAATAGAACTAGATTTATCTTTTAAAAACTTTTGGAATACCTACGCTTATAAACACGGAAACAAACAAAGAGCTATAAAACTTTGGGATGCACTTTCTGAAAATGATAAAGCAAAAGTTTTTGTACATATAAAAAGATACAATAACCATTTAATTGGTAATGTGGGTCAGCAGAAATTAAACCCTGAAACCTATTTATACCAAAGAAGATTTTATAATGAGTAAAAATTGAAATATGCAAACAAAAAAACAAAGTTTACTAGAAGCCATTACTAATACCACTGTTGGGTTTGTTATAAGTCTGATAAGTACATTCATTATTTTTCCAATAGTAGGTATTAACAGTTCTGGTGTTCAAAATGTATTAGTAGTGCTTTTTTTTTACAGCAATTAGTATTGCTAGAGGTTATGTAATTAGACGTTTTTTTAATAAAAAAATTAAACAAAAATGATTAAGTCAATACAACTTTTAGATGCTGCTAAAGTGCCTTATACCGACACTAATTTAAAGAGTATTCAAAACCTAGTTAAACGCTATTTAAACGCAGGTTTTAATGTTTCTGAAGAAATGATTGTAAACTTTATTATAAAGCATTACAACAAAGAAAAACCCAATATAAAAGAACTATTTGCTAGGTTGCATACTATGAAACTTGCACCTATAAAAAAGAGCGAAAAAATAAATAGAAATGCACCTTGCCCTTGTGGTTCTAATAAGAAGTATAAAAAGTGTTGTTTGTAGTATCTTTGAAAGTTTAATAATTAAACTTTTAAAATATGAAATGGCTAAACAAATTTTTAGATAAATCGATTAACAAATTACAGGGCAAACTTGAAAAGCAAGAAAAAGAAATTGCTGAAAATGAAAGATTAGATATGATTGAAGAAAAAAAAGCAAAATATCCTGCTAATATTAATAACATTGGAATGTATCATTTTGATAAATACACATTAATTGAACGTGATTATAGTGTAAATTCTAACATAAAGGCTTTTCATTATTTATTAGGAATTGTTTTTCAAGGTAGGACTGATGAATTTAAAGATGCAGAAAAACAAATAAAAAGTGAAAAATGTATCTATAAAGACAATGTAAACAACCTTTTTATTGAATGGTTAAAGGAAAATAGAAAAGAGCTAATTAAAGCTATGAAAATAGCTGAAAGAGTTGAAAATGCTGATATTGGTAACGATATGAAATCATTTGAAACAATTGGAGATTACACTAATAGAAAATTAAGAAAAAGTAAAGTTTTTATGAAAATATATAACCATTACAGTAATTTAAACCCAAAAGAATTGTTCTTAAAATAATTTTATATATTTGCATCGTACGATAATAAAAATAAACAAGATGCATTTCAAAACAGAAATCATTAAAACACCCAGAGGGCATATTCGTGAGGATATGCGGATATCTATTGCATCGCAATTTTTATTGTCGTACACCTCTGGGGATTTTATTAACTTAATTTTTGTTTCAAATGTACGACAGCAAAGAAAGACAAGCTCCGTCTAAAAATGAGCAATCTAAAGTGATGACTTTCCAATTCTCGGAAAGTAAACACGAAATTCGAAATCTTATTATTGAAAATGAACCTTGGTTTGTTGCTAAAGATGTTTGTGATGTTTTAGAACACACTAACGTTAGTGTTGCAATCAAAATGTTAGACCAAGATGAACGCACTAAACAAAGTTTAGGTCGTCAAGGTGAAACTTGGTTAGTTTCAGAAAGTGGTTTGTACGCCTTAATTATGCGTAGCAACAAGCCAGAAGCCAAAAGTTTTAGAAAGTGGGTAACTAAAGAAGTGTTACCAAGCATCCGTAAAAAAGGCTATTATGCTACCAAGTATCAACAAAAAGATGCTTTTGTAGATGCTAGAGACGTGCCTTTTTTAACCAAAAACTTTCAAGAGGCTTCTGTTAGGGTCATTAACTTAAATGGTATAGAGTGGTTTTCTATTAACGATGTGCATAGAGCCTTATGTTGTGCTACTGGTGCTGCACAAATTGTAAAAAAGCTAAATGCAAAACAAACCTTGGCTAGTAAAATTTGGGTGTTTGGTAATACACATCCTGCTTGGTTTACCAACCAATTAGGCGTACAGCTTATTTTATCTAATTCTAAGAAAATTACAAATCCATTACAATTAAATTTAGCGATATGAGACCAACGATCTATTTTGAAAGAAAGTCTGAAATGACTGCATTTGCAAAAGATTTTGTAAAAATGCACCCAGCCAATTGGTATTTACGCACCACTTTAGAGTGCGACCATAAAGTAATGGAGAAACGCAAAGCCATTGTTTTATTAATTGGAGAGCGTTTGGTAAGACGTTTAATAGTTTGCGGCACTTGTAAACCTAAAACTGAAAGCAATGATTAAGACAACAGAAAAAGGTGGTGTTGCTATTGTAAGTAATCATACATTTGCGCAAGAAAATCACTATAACAGAATTGTATCGTTATTAAAATCGATACAACTACAAGATGAAGCTACTTTTGACCACGCTACAGTGTATTATACTATAGATTTGGTATTAGATATGCTACCACCTCGTGAAGTTTTTATAAAGCAGTAATTTTAAAACCCTCGAATTCGAGGGTTTTTTAGTTTTCAGTTTCAAAATCAAAGTCTTTAATTTCTCCTACCAAATTACTTTCTGTTACTAAAGTTGCATCTCCATCGGTTTCACTAAACTTATCTGTAGCCTTTTTTATTCTACCATTATAAGAGCATTCAAACGTTAATAATTGTGTGTAAATTATAGCATCGTTCTTATCTTGATTTTCGGAAATCAAATCTAACTTACCAGTACAATTACTTTCTAAATCTTCAACTAAATTATATACGGTATCTACAAAGTCAAAAAACTTTAGCGCATTGTCTCCAGTAACTTTTTTTCTACCTGAAGTATCTCTAATAGTTTCATAACAACAATGTAAAGTAACTGTAGCTTGGTTTCTTTTATGGTCAATATCAAATTGCACTAAAACAGCTGGTAAACTTAACACTTCAAAAGATTCCTGGACCAAATATTGTTGTTTGTAAAAATCGACTTCTTTAACTGGTTTTACGCCAGCTTCAGTAAATTTAGTTTTAGAAGCTGGAGCAAATAATGTTGACTGTAGTTTTTTATAAAATTCTTTCATTTTATGGCATTTTTTAAATCACGTTCTATTTGTCTTTCTAATCTTCTCATTAGCACAGCACTTTCTCCAATAAATTGCCTTGGTGGTAGTGTAACATTCATTTGTCTTTTATGTGTTTTTACAGTTGCTTTTTTACCACTCCTGGTTCTTCTATTATGTTCTCTTACACGAACATTTTTTTTGATAGTTCCACCATCATTATGCACTTGAGCATAAGGTACATCTGTACCAATAATTATTACATTTCTGTTTACTGATAACTTTCTGATGGAACGCTTTAACCTACCAGTTCTAACCATTAAAGAACCTCTGTCTTTACGTTGTCTTTTTTTCCAAGAAACCCTACTTCTATCCACCCAGTTTTTACGCACAAAACGTTCTTTACTAAAGTTTACTGCAACAACAGCCAATCTTGGAGGTAACCTATCTACAGCTTTAGAAACCTTATTTAATTTATTTATAAAATCGCTCATTAGCTCATTTCTGCATTTCTAACAACTTTCATCATTTGGTCATCATACCACTCTTTAAATTCTTCAGGAGTTTTATGGTTCAAAGTTTTATTACTGACATTCATTTCTCCTTGATGAAATATTATTTTTTCAATAACAATAGATTTTGCACTTGATGCAGCAGCTGTAACTTTTCCTACTCCATAATCGGTATTATTGGAATTATTATTTTTGTTTTTATTATCACCATAATCATCATCAAGTAAATCGCCTTTTACACCAAGTTTTTTTAAAATTCCTTTGTTCTTTCTAATTAAACTTTGAATTTTTTCATAATTAAATCCTTTTGTAATTTCCTTGGTATGTTCAGAAATATTAAACTTTAATTGGTCTATTCTTTTTTTCTGGAGGTAATCAGGATTTTTTAATTGTTGTAAAGATTTTAGTTCAGCATTATCTTTTATAATGTTATCTCTATTAAACCCTTGATTTTGTAATTGAACTTTTAATTTGGAACGTAAATCTTTTAGTTCATTTAATCTATTTTTTGTTCTATTTAAAATATCATCAGCCTGTCTTTTGCTTAAATCATTTGTGTTTAATAAGCCACTATCTAAACTAGTTGGATTTGAAATATTTGACACATTTTCAGCAAACATTTTATCTTTTTCTAGCATTTTTTCTCTAAACTCATCTATTTTATCCATAGCTTCAGTTATTTTAGATATAAATACAGCAATTGCGCTTACAATTAAACCAATTGCGTTTGCTTTAATTGATGCTGTGAAGTTTTTCATAGCACTTGTAGAAAGTTTTATTCCACCAGCTAATCCCATTCTAAAAAGTCCTCCTAATTTGCCAATTTGTAAGTTTAGTAAAATGTTTGTGGTTTTAAATGCTATAAAAGCAATGGTTAAATCCTTAATTAACGACCATATTTTTTTACCATTCCTATATAGAAATGTTAATACATTATTTGTTTTTACTAAAATTTTTAGAACGAGTGGTAGTATTTTTGCTCCTAATTTTGCCATAATTACGTTAAACCTATTTTTAACTAAATTACTTAGAACAGTTACATCTCCATTTGCATTTTTAAGTGCTTTATCTAAATTAAATTTAGAGGAATCAAAAGCTTCAAATGTTTTAAACATATCATCAGCTCCGTTTTTAGTCTTAGTTAACAATGCACGCAAACCTTCAGAACCTCCAATTTTATTAATTAGTTCATCAATCTGTTTAGGAGACATCTTTTTGAATTTCTTATCTACGTCTCCAATAATACTTTCCATTGTTCTCAAATTGCCAGTAGCATCGTAAATATTAACTCCAATAGATTTTAAACCTTTTACTGTAGCTGCTTGTGTTAATCCTTGAAAAGCGGTTTTAGTTAAGGTGGCAGCTTGCTGACTATCTTTAGCGATTGATGTAAAAACTGCAAATAGTTTATTAGCGGAATCTACTTTTTGACCTGCTCCAGCAGCAGCTCCTGCATACTCTGTTTGCACCTTTGCTAATTCTTTAAAAGTGGTAATACCAACTTGAACCGTTTTTGCATTACTAGCAAGTAACATATCTGTATCCTTAGCATCTAATCCAAAAGCTTTAATTGCTTTAGAGGTTGCATTGATGGAATCGTTTAATTCTGCACCAGTTGCGGTGCTAAATTTGGCAACACTTTTAAAAATAGTAACTGCATCTTTTCCATAAAAACCAAGAGCAGATTGTATGTCATAATACGCTTTTGTGGTATCTGTTAAACTTTTACCAGTTTCAAATGCAGAATCCATTATGAGACCTTTATAGGTCTTTAAATCCTTATTGTTTTTATCAAGATTTAACTGCTTAATTTGTAGAAATTCGTGATTGAACTTTTTGGCTTCTACAGTTGCTTTTCCAAAAAGTGTGACGACTGCTAAAAGTCCAGCTGCAATGAGCGTATATGGATTGCCTAATAAATCCATTGCCCTACCAAACAATGGTACTTCATTACGCATTGCAGAAAATGCATCAACTGTAGAAAGTTTTAACTGTTTTAGTTTTCCTTTCATTTTGTCAGTTGTTTTATTCAACTTTCGTTTGGTTTGCATCAATTTATTATTAAAGAGCTTGTTTCCAAGTTCCAATAACAGTTTTAATTTTGCTGTTGCTGCCATTTATTTTATTTTTTATACTTTTGTATCAGAAGTTTAACACAATCTTGCAATAAGCTTAATAACCAAAAGTCACTGTTTACATACTAGCTTTAATATCCGCAAGGGAGATTGTGTTAAGCTTTTTTCTTTTTTAATAGAATTCCTTTTCGCTCGTCTTCTTCTTTCTTTTTCAATTTATACCAAGTACCAATTTCATTATTATTAGTTCCTAGTGTCGTTTTAACCACTACAGCTTCATCTTTAAAATATTTGATATAGGTATATTGAAATTTCTTATTACTAATTGAATTTAACCATACTTCATCAGGCGTATTTAAAACCTCTTTTACAAACGGAAAAAGTTGGTGTCTATCTTCTCCTTTTTTAATGTATTTTCCTGAAGTATGCTTTTTAAAAACATCGTTTTTAAGTATTATTTTGCGTTTTAAATGGTCTGTAAACCCCATAAATAAAGACTTTCCTTGTTTTCCATCCGATCTGAATAGTTCTGATGAATTCCCTGGAGAAATGGTACTATCTAAATTCAGTTTTTTAAGCCCTTTAAACTCTTTAAATGATGTTAAACCATTGTAAGATTTGTAAGTAATAGTATTGGCATTTTTTAGTATTTCTCCATCATCTGTATAAAACTGACTTTTATTAAAAACCTCTTTAGTGTCTGCTCTATTAAAACCAAAGTCAGAACCTGAAAAATCATCACCCATTATAGACATAGCAGCTTTACCGCTTATAACTTTACTTTTATCGCCAACATATTGCACCATCTCACAACGACAGTTATAACCATTTGGAGGATATAAGCGCATTGCTTCAGTATCATTTAAATTGAAAACTTTACCATTTAGTAATTGATGCTCTTCTCTCACTTTATCATCGCCAACAGTTTGATATTGTACATAAGGAGTTACTGTTGAAGCTTCACTTTTAAATCTTAAATACGCTGCTGAATTTTGAGCAGTTGCAATGGTAAAGTTTCGCTCCGTTTCTAAATAAGTGGTATTAAAGTTTTTCGTTACTTTTTCAGCTTCAGCTTTAAACTCACTTAATGACCTGATTTGGTTCTTTTCTCTATTTACCATTAAATCGGTCATCGCTGCCAAACGAGCTTCTGTTTTAGATGCTGCAAACTCAATTATGTTTTGTTCCATCATTTGTAAAAGTAAATGGTCTGTTGCGTTCCAAGAAGCTTCAGTTCTGTAAGTTCCCCATCCAGTTATTAAACCATTTAACAATAAAAGCGTTTCTTCAGCTATTAATTTGGCAGCTGTCCCTAATGTGTTTTTTTTCTGATAGATTTCTTCAGCTAAATCATTACTTATGTTTTGAATGTTGTTTAAAGCTTTAGATGCTATTGCTGAAAAATGGGTATCACAACATTTGTCTTCAGGATAGATAGGAATATTTAAACCAAGCGCATTAATATTATTTACTATTGGTTTGGTTTGGACTTTTTTTTTACCAGTAATTGGAATGTGAAAAGTATCAGACAACCAAGCTTCGTCAACCTCATGAGTTTTCATAACACCTTGAGTAATTTTCCAATACTTATCTAATGCTAAATTATGAGATTTGTTAAATGTAAATCTGCTGTTTTCTGAAATAAAAGAATACCCTTGATTTCTTAATATTGGTATTAAAACATCGTTTACTAAAAAGGTTAATCTTCTTTTTACTGCTTTTGCAATCTTTTCATCTAAATTACGTTCATGCACTTCTGATTGACTTCTTGAACTTCCGTCATTTGTTATCATTGTACCACCAACAATGGCTACAGAAATTTCTTCACGGTTAAAGTGAATGAATTTTGAATAGGTTTGATACGCATCCGTTCTACTTGCTTCTTTAATATCTACAGTTGTACCTAAAGGAAATATTCCTGTTGAAGCTTCGCCAATTTGCTGCAACATGTATTCAATTTTATCCAAGCTTTTATCATCAGATTTGTTAGTAGTGGCTGTTATCATTGGCATACCAAACTTCTCACAAAACTCAGCCCAAGACTGTGCCACATTTCTTTTCCAAATTAAGTTTGGTACAATGTCATTTAAAATTCCTAAAGGTTCATCTTGATTTGCCTCTATTTCAATTAACCAATTCTCAAAATAAGGGTCATCATAAGAAATAACATCATTCTTAGATAAATCAGGAATCATAATTTTTTGCTGAGGCACAACATTACGCCTTGGTATGATTGAAAACTCAACTTTAGTTGGTAAAAAAGCATTAAATAACAAAATGGTATTACCAACAAAGTCTCTTTGAATACCTGCTGTTAAAAAATCGTAAAACCATTTTTGATTAAAGAATTCAGTTGCTTCTTCATTTGGTTTTTTGTTGGATTGGTCTATGACACTAAAGTCAGTATTTAAAATGGCATACTCATATAAGCGTAATTGCGCTTTTAAATGTCCATCAGTTCTTAGGTCATCTATTAAGTCATAATAATAATTAAAACGAGGTTTTTCAGGGAGTTCAGATATTTTAATAGCTTGCCTCCATTTATCAATGTCTTTTCTACTTCTATCTTTAAAAGCATTTACTATTTTTAGGATTAAATCCTTTTCTGCTTGCAGCAATTTTCCTGAAGCATCACTTCTTTTTCCTTGAAATGATTTTAAGTCTTTAGAGCGGTTTATGTCAAATCCGAAAATCTTCATACTATATTTTTGTTTTATTCGCTTAAAATTGAATTTAAACGGTATTTAAACGGTGTTTTTACCATTTGTTATTTTCATTTTTCCTTTCAGAGCTAATTCTAAAATCAAATTTATCTTCTCCAGCATCGTTTTTCCATCTTGGTAAATTTGCGTGTGCATTGCCTCTTCTTACATCTTTTAGCCAATCTAAAGCATCTTGATACCTTGTGCTTCTAACATCAGGAATCAGATTTGGTGCAACTGAAGTATATAGATGGTAAATTGCCAAATCAATTGTAATCATTACAATGTAATTATCTCGAGCATTCCCTTCAGCAGAAAAAACTGCATCCGTATCAAAACGACCACTTAAAGAATTTGTAATTTGAGAAACTGCCATACCTTCAGCTTGTAATCTTTTTGCATCCGCTTCTACACCTTCAAATTCAGACTCTTCAATAATATCTTTTAGTTCTTTTCGGATTAGCACCGAATAATCTTCTACCGTTAAAAATGCCATTAAAATCTGTTTTTACGTTTGTTTAAAGTTTCTCTTCTACTTAACACTCGAGGTTCAAATTTCTCTATAAAAGTTGCTTTATTTAGCTTTTGTATTCCTCCTTGTTGTGCATCTAAAATATCAACTGGTGTTTTACTTCCTTTTTCAAAAGCAAGTAAATGTTCTATGTACAACATTACATCAGGGTCTTCTTTAATTGCACTATCTATATAAATAGATTTTCGTTTGTAATGCCCTGTCATTGCTTCAATTCTATCGAATTTATCGCCTTTTTTATCAATGTCAGATTCCACAGGAATATGATACCCACGTTTGTCTCCTTCTTCGTCAAAATCATTGACAAATTCATCCATAGCAAAGTATCCTTCAATGTAGTAGCTGATATTGTATTTCTCAAGGTTCTTGTCTTCGTAAAGATTGTATAACCATTCCGCACACAAGGCTCTAGAACCTTGCCTGTTGTAGATAGCTAGAATATTATATTCACGTCCTTTTTTTCCAATAAAAGCAATGCCTTTATAATCTCCAGCATCTTTATAACTTAAATCACCATACACAACCAAGGCATCATATTGACGATATTGATAGCGTTGTTTGTAAAGGACGTCTTCATTTTCAAAAACACTACCATCTACAATATGAACGTGCATATATTCACGCATAAAAGAACGGTAAGGCGTTTTTCTAAACTTCTTTTTCCAGTATTCAGCAGATGTTTTGGCTTTCCAAGCTGGCTCAAAAGTTTCTAAATCTTTTACAGCTGGAACAGAAAGTGTAAAATGCTCAATTTTATCTCCATATTCTTTGGCGACTTTATTAATACGTTTGAATTCAATCTTCAACTGATTGATAACTGTATTTTTATGGAAGTTGTTATTGGCAACTACAAAACGTCTACGTAGAGAACCTTCATCAAAAGTACCTTGTAAATCTTCCCAAACCCATTCTAATGCTTCACGACTTAAACGGTCATTCTTAACACGTTTTTTGCTATCTAAATCATCCACAGAAATATAATCAGGTCTTTCTGCTAGTTCACGAATACCACGTGGATTTTGACCGTAACCTAAAGAAAAAAACTTTACACCATCAGAGGTTCTAAAGTCTCCATTAACCCAGTTACCAGTTTTATAGCGTTTACCATAATAAGAGATTATCCGCTGATTGTGTTCTAAATTTGCCTGAATGTCAGACAGTAGCTTCTTTGCTTTTAAATCGGTTTGACCGACCAACAACATAAAGAAAAGCTCTTTTTTTACGAGGTACAAATACAGCGGAATCCCTAAATTTATATGTACAGATTTTGCGCCACTTCTATAAATTTCAGCCAACACACTACTGGTTGGATTGTCTATAATTAACTTTCCAAGCTTCTTATGAAAAGGTGCGCATTTTACTTTTGCATAATCATTAAAGAAAAATTCAAACCAATCTGTATATTCTTTTTCTAGTTGCTTTTTACGGTCATTCTTTTCCTTTGGAGATTCTTCAAATTGTAAAGCTGATTTTTTTCTTAATCTATTACAATGAGAGTCATAGCCTTCTATAAGTTTTTGAAGTTTTCTATCTATGTTTTCTTCAATAACCATTATTCTAAAGCAGCTTTATTTAGTAAATACTTTCTATGCCATTTAGATATTTTTACAGCTTCTTCAGGGTCTACTTCACTAATAAACATATCTACTTCTTTTAAAACAGATAATGCTACTTGCGTAGAAACTTTGCCTGAAACATCTTGTAATACTTTTGATATTTTTGATAAGGCATCTGCATCAATGGTTGCTTTTTCTCCTGAAGCAACTAATTCTAATTGTTTCTGAAGAAGGTTTTTTATTTTGTGTGGAGCAGATAAATTTTGCGCTCTTTTCTCATCCCAAGAAAGAATGCCTTTTTTTGGGTCACCTTTTCTCCATTTGCTAATTGTCTGTTCAGAATAACTTAAGAACTCAGCAATATAGTTTGCGTTCTCGCAATCTTCAACGAACATTCGTTCGGCTATTGGTTTTGCTTTTGCTGATGGTAATCTTGACATTTTATAGAATTAGAAGCGAGAGCAGGATTCGAACCTACGACCTCAAGGTAATGAGCCTTGCGAGCTACCAACTGCTCTATCTCGCGATTTGTAAAAATCACTTTCTGTATTTAGAAAGTGATTTTTTATTTGCAACGTTTTTACATTATTTTTTTAAGCTGACTCGTTGATAACTATCATCAGGCTGTTTAAATAGTGTTTTATCAATGTTTAGACCTTCTTTAAAAACAATAGGTATATTGTCTTTTGTCTTCTTTTTAAAGCTATTTCTATTGAAGTTAGTTTTTATTTCAACAATATTTTTAAGCTGGATAACAAGCTTATCTCCGACTTCAAAAACAGTATCATCTAGTGTGATAACTGTATAATACCTATCGTCAGATATTGAAACATCAATCACAGAACTTTCTAAAGCAGTCTGTGTGTCTGCTGCTAAAATTTGAGGATTGATAGCTGTTTTGACAACATCTACCAGCTCATTTTTTTGTTTTTCGGCTGAGGCAGCATTAGTATTGCTACAACTCATTAATGCCATCATCCCGATGACAAAAACTAAGACCAAGTTTTTAAACTTCATTTTTAAAATTATCTACTTGTTAGTAGGTTTCTGTACGAAAGTACAGAAACTCATCACTCAACTTTACAATGTTTGCAAACGTTGCAGACAATATTGAAACCCTTGCAAACATTCTTTTTTTCGATGATTATAAACATCACTTTTGAGGCTCAAAAGCATAACATTTACAAATGATTATTAAAGTAAAAGACAATACTATTTGGTTACATGGGCGTATGTGGTCTGGTGACGATATGTATTTCGACCATCACTTTTCTCAAATAGAAAAAGTGTATTCAACAATTAAGGTACATGTACATTCTATAGGTGGTGATGTGTTTACAGGAAATTACATTCATTCAAGATTAAAAACTTCTGAAGCTGTTATAAATATGCAAGTAGATGGTGTTGCTTTTTCTATGGGAGCATTTTTATTGCCAGCAGCTGATAAACGAAGTATTGTTAAGAATGGTTTTGTAATGGTGCATCAAGCACAAGGAACTACAAGAGGTACAGCAAGTGACCATCGTTCTAATGCCGATTTATTGGATGATATGAACGAAAACTTTATTGAAGATTTGATTGCTATGACTGGTAAAGTAAGAAAATCGGTTTTAAAATGGTTTGAAGGCGATACTTACTTTAATGCAAAGAAAGCTTTAAAAGAAGGTTTGGTAGATGAAATAGTAGACCCAGTTGTCGATATTAAAATTGACGAAAAACAAGCACTTGCAAACCCTGAACTATTTGGGCAATTCGAAGCTCTTTTAGCAACTCCACAAACAGAAAATAAATTTAAATCAAAATCCATAAAAATGAAGTCAGCAATTATTGCAAAGTACGGATTGAATGGTGTTACTGAAAATTCTTCTGATACTGCTGTATTTGAAGCATTGGATAAACATTTCAATTCACAAAGTAAAACAGCAGATTTAACTGCGTTACAAACAAAATACGACACTTTAGAAAAGCGTATTAAAGAAGAATCAGAAGCTAAAATAGAAGCTTTGTTAAAACCTTTAGAAGGTAAACTTGACAAAGGCAAAATTGATGCTTATAGAAAAATTGGAGAAACAACTGGAGTTGATGCTTTGGCTCTTGCTTTAGAAGGTGTACAAGGTAGACCTGATATTTCTAAGTTGTTTTCAGGTAAACAATCAGATGGTTCTGTTCCTGAAGTAAAAGCAGGTTGGGACTGGGACAAATACCAAGCTGAAGACCAAAAAGGTTTAGAAGTATTGGCAGAAAAAAATCCTGAAGCATTTTTAGCATTAGGTAAGGCAAAGTTTGGAGAAAGCTTTAAAGTAGATTAATAACCATTTAAAAAAAGATATAATGGCAGGTTTAAACCAAGAAATATGGACGGATTCTTTAGTAAGACAATTTAGAGCTACTGAAGAGGCAATGTTCTTAAACGAAATTCCTGATGAGTCAAGATTTGTTTCTGCGACTCGAGGTGAAAATGAAGTTATTCACATGACAGATGTGGATGCTGACCCTGAAGTATTGATAAACAATACAACTTATCCTATTGCATCAGCTTCTCAAGGAGATTCTGACATTGCAATTACTTTAGATAAGTATCAAACAGAAGTAACTGAAGTGTCTGACGATGAAATTCAATATATCGCTTATGACAAGATTCAGTTAGTTCAAGATAAGCATACAAAAGCTGTAATGGCTAAAAAGCACGCTAAGGCAGCTCATGCACTTGCTCCAGCAGCTAATACAATAAACACTCCTGTTATTAAAACAACTGGAGATGTTGTTGATGGTTCAGGAAAATTTTTAGTGAAAGATGCTATCACTATGAAAAGAAAGTTTGATGCTTTAAAAATTCCATTAGCTGGTAGAGTATTAGTATTAACTTCTGACCACTACAATGACCTTTTAGAAGATGCAATGGCTAGAAAAGTATCAGCTGACCATTTATCTTCTGATGAAAACGGAATGTTGAAAGGTAGAATAGCAGGCTTTAAAGTCTACCAATATGTAGACTGTCCTTATTATGATGCTACTGCTTTAACTAAAAAGTCTTTCGGTGTTGTTCCAGCTGCTGGAGACCGTCAAGCCTCTGTTGCATTTTATGCTCCTGATATGTTTAAAGCTTCAGGTAGTACAAAAAACTATGTTGATTCTCCAAAACCGAGAACTCAACGTTGGGAATATAATATCAAACATAACTACATCGTGTTACCACGTAAGCAAAGAGCAATCGGAGCTATCGTATCTGCGACTGCTTAAAATTATATTAAGATATGAAAATCACAAATAAAATAAATGAAGCTGCTTCCGAATTTTTTGGGAGAAATCCTTCATTTTCAGCATTGTTTGTAAATATTCGTGAAGAATTTTTTACAAGTGAGAACCTTGCATCTAATAGTGTTAAAGGTAAAAAATCTGAGTATGCTCTAATTTTAAAGAGCAATGCTGTTTCTAAAGAAGAAACTCAAGACCAAAAAGACTCTTTGGAAACTGTAAAAACAGTTGAAGGTGCTATGGTAATTATTACTGATAGTAAAAAAGAGTTGGTGTTTCCTAAAATTAAAGGAGAATTAAGAGAACCTATTGAAGGTGATGAAGCTACTATTGATGGAAAGCCAGCAACTGGTGATTACAAGTATCAAGGTTCTTCTTTAACTTTTAAAGAAGGAAAGCTTATTAAAATTGTTTTTAATAAAGAAGCTTCACGTTCATTGTTTACTAAAATTTTCGGTAAGTAATGGCAAGTTTAGACGGAGCAAAAATCTCTAAAGGTAAAGTAGGCGCAAATGCATTAGCAGTTAGCGATGGAGTTTCAGGACTTCTTGCTGCTGCACCTGCTGCTGCTAATTTAGCTTTAGGAACGGTTGCGGTTGTTTACAATTTAGTAGAAACCGAAAATCTAGGAATTACTCCAGCTTATGACACTACAAATGATGTTAACGTTTACAGACACGTAAGCGAATTTTATCGTTTGGCTGGAGAAGGAACTAAACTCTATATTTTATTAGCTGCTCAAGCTACTACTTTAGTAGAGATGTGTGAAAGTGCAAATGATACTTTAGGGAAAGCTTTAATTACAGAAGCTGAAGGAGAAATTAGACAAATTGCTTTATCAGTTAATCCAACTGGTGCTACTACTTTGTTAAATGGAATTCCTGACGATGTATATAATGCAATTGCAAAAGCGCAATTATTATACAATTGGTCAGATGATAACTTTATGCCTTGTAATATTTTATTAGAAGGTTATGACTTTGGAGGTAATGTTGCAGCTTCAGCAAATTTAAGAGATTTAGAAAATGTAGCTGCTCCAAACGTATCAGTAATTATAGGGCAAGATTTTGACTATGCAAGTGCTTTAAATGGCAATGCTAAAAAAATGGCTGATGTTGGAACTGCTCTAGGAACTGTAAGTGTTGCATCTGTAAACCAAAACATTGGAGATAATGAAGCTTTTAACTTAACAGATGGTTTAACAAAAAAATGGATTGTTGCAGGTTTGAGTAATAACACAACTGTGAAATCTAATTTGGCACAACTACAAACATTAGAAGATAAAGGTTACATTTTTGGAACTACATATCCTCCAATGGCTGGAGTTCGATGGAACAATGACCATACTTGTGTTGAGATTATACAAGATGCTGAAGGTAATATTAATGAGCATACCATTGCTTATGGTAGAACGCATGACAAGGCTCGCAGATTGCTTAGAAATGCATTGTTACCAAAAGTAAAAACAAAGCAGCCAGTAGATAAAAGTGGAAAATTACCAACTGGAGTTGTTAAATACTTTGAAAACCTTGGTGATGATGTTTTTGCAAGTATGGAAGCTGCAACAGAAATTTCTTCAGGTAAAACAATTGTAGACCCAAATAGCGATTTAATTACTGCTAAAGAATTGATAGTAAAATATCAGATTCAGCCTTATGGAAATATAGGAACTATTAAAGGAACTTCTAATCTTAAAAACAGCATCTAATGAGTAAAGTAATTAGAAATAACAAAGCTTATGATAGCGGTGATGTTGATGTAAACATTGCTGGTGTTCCTTCTGATTTAGTTGAAATCAGCTACAATACAGAGCAAGAACACCAAATGAATCACACTTTGAAAAACAAGGGTACTTCATGGTCTAAAGGTAAAATATCAGACACGTGTACAGCTACTTTTATGATGCAAGATATTGCTAGAATAGAAAAAGCTGCTGGAGGTAATTTACTAAATGTAAAACCTTTCTATATCAACGTAACATTTACCAATGATTACAATGATATTATTAATGATACCATTTTAGCCAAGTTTCAAGACCAAGGTCGTGATGTAACTGGAGATATGGGATTGAACAAACAACACACATTATTTGTGTTAGATATTGATTATAACAATTTTTAAAAGATGGCAAATTTAACTGAAGCAGTAAAAAAAGATTTAGCTGCAAAAAATGGAGGTAAAGAGAATCTAAGAATTTTAGAAATACCTACAACCGAAGCTCATAAAGAAACAATAGAAGTAGTTGCAAAAGTGCCTACAAGAAATGTTACTGGGCAATATATGAAGTGGGCAGATTCTAATCCAAAGAAAGCGCAAGAAATTTTAGTAAGAGGTTGCATTCTAACGGATAGAGAGCAAATTGAAGCTGATGACTTCATGTTTAACACAACCATTGCTTTATTAGCTGATTTAATTCCAATAGGACAGGGAACTATAAAAAAGTTTTAGAAGACTGCTCAGGACTTCATTACTCAGGCGAAAAGGATGGTATCTTTAAAATAGATGCTTATATCAGTCATTTTTTGCATGTTCCTTTTCCTGAAGCTTTGAGTGATGTAGAGTGGTCTTTAAAATGGGCGCAAGTAAAGTTTTTAGCTGATGCTGGAGTTCTAGGACAGCAAATGAAAGAAAATTTAAAATGACACAAGTAACTATAAATCTTTCTCGAAGATATGCAGCTGCATTTGGAAGTTTAGCAATCGTTAATCAACCAAATGCAGTTACTGTTACTCAAGAACAAAATAAATACAATCTTGAGTTTTACGAAAAATCCAAAGAAGATTTTGAAGAAATGTCTTTTAAGTATGGAGAAAATAAAATAGCATTTGGAGCTGTACCTTTTATAGCAGCTTCAGAAAATGAAAACATTTTAGCTCCTCCACCAATTGTAAGTTTCTCTCGAGATAAAAAACATATTGTTACAGACATCAATGGTACAGCTGATGAAGTTGTAGAACGGTGGAGTACTAGACAATATAATTTAAGAATAAGAGGCATATTGATTGATATTGAAAATCATCAATATCCTGAAAGTAAAGTAAAAGAGTTAAATAACTTTTTTGAATACAATGGCGTGATAGATGTATCAGGTACTCAGTTCTTTGACAAATCAATTTCAAGTATTTATTTTAAATCTATTGAGATAAATGGCGTACAAGGTTTTGAAGACACCATTCAATTTGTATTAACAGCTCGAGCTATTAAGCCAGTTGGATTTACATTATCAAATCCAAACTTATAATGAATTATCTCTATTTTGATATGACTTGTAAGGTTACTATTGGCAATGTAGTTGTTGAATATGTAAATAGTATTACAACAAATGAAAGTATTAAAAAATTGTCTGATACTGCTACTATTATCTTACCTAGAGAATATGTTGGTATTGTAACTAACTCTAAAGAAAAATTTGCTGGTAAGAATATTTTAGATTTTATAAAAGTAAATGATCCTTTAGAAATAGCATTAGGTTACGATGGAAATTTAGAAACCGAATTTAAAGGTTATGTCAGTAAAATATCAGCAGACATACCTTTAGTAATTGAAGCTGAAGACGAGATGTTTCAATTACGAAAAAGCAATTTTTCTAAAGCGTTTTCTTCAGTTACTTTATTACAACTTTTAAAAGTAATTACTCCTGGTTATTCTTATGATATTATAGATGATATAAAACTCGGAAAATTCACTATTAACAATGCTTCAGCATATAGAACTCTAGAAACTTTACGAAAAGATTATGGTTTACATTCTCGATTTGTTGGTAAAGTTCTTCAGGTAGGTTTTCCAATAAGTTTAAAACCTCAAGCTGTTCACGAAATCAATATTAACAGAAATGTAAGAGCGCAAAGCAATGATTTAAAATTTGTCCGTAAAGAAGATTTTAAAATATTACTCAAGGCAATCTCAATCAATAAAAATGGTGGAAGATTAACCAGTGATTTTGGTGATAAAGATGGCGCACAAAGAACGCTTCATTTTACAGACAAAACGCTGAGTGAATTAAAAGAGTTAGCAGAAAAAAATTATAAGAGCTTGAATTTTGATGGTTACCAAGGTAGTATTCCTACTTGGGGTATTCCAAGAACCAAAGCTGGAGAGTCAGTTGAAATTACAGACCCAAATTACAAAGACAGCGAACGTGATGGAAAGTATTTGATAGAAGAAGTATCAATAAAATTCAATAGTACTGATGGCTTTAAACGCATCAATAAATTAGGATTAAAATTATGAAAAGACTACAAGAAAACGATTACTCCATTGCTGCCTATATTATTGGTTGTGATGTAGCAACAATTAAAGCAGTTGCTGAAGTAGAAAGTAGAGGAAGTGGATTTAATAAAGATGGTTCTCCTAAAATTTTATTTGAAGGGCATTGGTTTCATAAGTTAACCAACGGAAAATACACAAACTGGATTAATAGAAATATTAGTTATCCACGTTGGATAAGAACTTATTATAATCAAAATCAGCATAAACGTCTTGACAAAGCTGTTCAATTAAATCGTGAAGCAGCTCTAAAATCCGCTAGTTGGGGTAAATTTCAAATTATGGGATTCAACTATGATAAATGTGGATTTGAAAATGTACAAGAGTTTGTAAATGCTATGTATAAAAGTGAAGGAAAACAATTAGAAGCATTTGTGAATTTCATTATCTCAAGAAGAATTGACGATGAATTAAGGAATAAAGATTGGGCAAAATTTGCTTATTTCTATAATGGTTCAGGCTTTAAAAGAAATAAGTACGATGAAAAATTAGCAAAAGCATATAAAAAATACAAATTATGAAAAAATTTATTTACATCATTATCATTAGTTTTTTTACCGGTTGCGGTTTATTTAATAAAACTGTAAAAAAAGAACGAAGCACAAACATTGTTAAAAATGATAGTATAGTATTAAATTTCATTAAAAAAGACACTATAATTTATGAGACCAGGACAGAGGTTACTCCAGCTTCAAAAACTGATTTAATTTTAAAGGATGTTTGTGACAGTTTAGGAAATATCAAAGTAGCAGAATTAAAAACTCAGTTAGGTAAAACAAATATCAAATTAAGAACCATAAATAACACTATTTATTTAGAAGCAAATACAGATAGTATTGTTCAGGTTTATAAATCTAAATATGAGTCTAAATACAAACAAGATAGTATTCGATTATCAAGTACTTACAAAGAAAAAAAGGGTGTCAAAGTTGTTAAAACTAAAACACCCAAATGGGCTTGGTTTTTATTGATTGGGGTTTTCATTTTTATTGTTATAAAAATTAAGTAAATGAGTTTTGAAGCTGCTTTTTTATCGCTATTAAAAAAACACGAAAAGATGGTGCTTACTTCAGGAATTGTATCTGAAGTAAAAGCTGATTCTATTGATGTGAAAAGAGAAGGAATGCCTTCTCTTTTAGACGTTCGTTTTAATAGTGTTTTAACACCAGTTAAAAACCAGTTTAAGGTTACCCCAAAAAAAGGAAGTATTGTGCTTTGTGGCATTATTGAAGGCGATATTTCTGAAGCAGTTTTAATTGCTTGTAGCGAGATTGAAAAAGTAGCAGTTAAAATTGATACTTCAGAATTCGAAATTGACAAAGATGGATATAAAATTGTTAGAGATAATATCAATTTGAAAGATGTTTTAAAAACTGGTTTCTATAATCAAATTGAAGTAAATAAGGTATTGCAAAAAGTAGTGGTTTCAATAGGTGTTACTCCTGATGTTCCAAAGCTTCAAGAAATTGAAAATAGTACAGTAACAGAAATTACAAATATTTTAAAAATATTGAAATAATGGCATTAGATAAAGCAACTTTAGTAACTGATTTAAAAGCAATTTTAAAGCAACCAAATATTAATGACAATGTAGATACAATTGCTTCTGAATTGGCTGATGCTTTTGAAAAGTTTGTAAAAACAGGAAAAGCAACTGGAACAGATAGTCGTGGAGACACACATAATTTAATTATAGTATAATGAATAAGGATTTTGCACTTGACGAAAATGGTGATTTAAAAATAGTGAACGGCGATTTTGTTATTGAAGAAAGTGATAAGCAACATGTTGTTGATGTTTTTAACTCATTTTCTGGCGAATTTAAAGAACATCCTTTGGTTGGTTTTGGGGCAATTAAATACATAAAAGGAAACAAAAAAGAGAGTGAATTTAAAAGAGACTTAAAGGTACAATTACAAAATGTTGGTTATGAAAATCCAACTATTGATTTATCTGAAGGCTTTGAAAATCTAAACATAGAAGTATAATGAATTTCATACAAGAAAATTTAGTAAGTATTTTAAGTACAGTTTTTGGTGGGGGTTTTTCTTTAGCATGGCTTTTTGAACGCCGAAAAAACAAAGCAGTTACTAAAGGAGTTGAAGCTGATGTTGATAGTAAAGACATACAAAATGGCAAAGATGTAGTTTCTATGTACAAAGAAGCGATGGACGATTTAAACCACAGGTATGAAAAGAAATTTAACGATATAGTTGAGATGTATGATAGAAAGATGAAAGTTTTAGAAGATGAAATTAAACTTCATAAACGTATGAATACAGCTTTAAAAAGAGAAAATGCAGACTTAAAAAGACAATTAAAAAATGCAGATAACAGTACTAGATAATCAAAACTATCAAGACTTAGCTGTCCAATTGACAGGAGATGCGTCTAATGCATTATTAATTGCAAAAGCAAATCAACAATCACCTTCTAAGGACATTAAAGCTGGTAGTATATTAAATATTCCTGAAGAATTAAAAATAGATGTTGACATTCTAAAGTACTATCAAGCAAATAACATTCTGCCAGCTACAGGATTGACCGAAGCAACAAAGAAAATTATGATAGGATGTGAAGGTATAGGTTGCTGGAGTATAGGAGGAGGTTTTGTAATAGATTAAAAAGATGAAAAAAACAGTAGAAGAAATAAAGAAAGAAATGATTATTGTAAAAAATAATCAAACAGAATTAGTAGATTTAAATAGTACTAACAAGGTATCTATTTGGAATTTATTTCTATTTATTGTAGCATATTGTTTCCAAGATTTAAGAGTTTATTTTGATACACATAGAGCCGATGTAACCACCGTAATTTACAACCAAAAAAGTGGCACATTACCTTGGTATAGAACTAAGGCTTTAGAATTTCAGTATGGTTTTGATTTATTCCAAGATTCTGATAAGTTCGACAATACTGATGCAAAAGAAATTGATATTGAAGCTTCAAAAATAATCAAATATGCAACAGCAAACGATGGTGATAAACCTGGTACCATAATTATTAAAGTAGCAGGTGAACAAAACAATAAGCTAGCACAAATTACTGATAATCAAAAAACTGCTCTAGAGGCATATTACGCAGAAATAAAGTGGGCTGGTGATAGAGTTACTGTTATTAATTATTTGGCAGATAAGTTATTCTTAAACTTTGAAATATTTATAGACCCTTTGGTTTTAGACCTCTCGGGAGTAAGTATTAAAAATGGTAACAAACCAGTAGAAGATGCTATTACCGAATTTATGAAAGAACTGCCTTTTGACGGTACTTTAATCTTGCAAAGTTTGGTAGACAAGGTTCAGGCTGTAAATGGTGTTAAGATTGCACATTTGAAAGAAGCAAAATCAAGTTGGTTAAATGTAGCTACACAAACACATGGTGTACCATCTACAATTTATGTAAAAAGAATACCAGTGAGTGGTTATTATGAAATTCAAAATTTTGAAGATGTAGTTTATGTGGTATAATGTAGATTTTAAAAAATTGGCAGTTTCGTTATTGCCAACCAATTACAGAAAGTTGAAGTTTATTGCTTTTACCAAGGTAATAGTGAGCCCTGTTTATCAATTACATTATCAATTTTTACAAACACAAAAAGAGGATGCTTATTTATTGAACCATAATTCGCAAGTATGTCATTTTAGAAAGGCATTAAACGATAGATTTGATGATACATTAAGACGAATCACTATTGGTGATGGAAATCGATTCATCCGTCAATATATCTATACAGCATCTGAACAAAAGACAAAATATCTAGGTACAATGTTCTTACATTCTACAAAAGATTATGCAGATACTGGTGTTGACTTCATTGTCTATGTTCCTGCTGATATTATAAACACAAATATACACGCATTAAAAGCAACTATTAATTTTTTTAAAAAAGGCGTTAAAAGATATAAAATTATAGAAATATGAATTACACAAATTTTGACCAAGTAGGTGGTTTTCCTTTAGAAACAGAAACCTTATCAAAAATGCAAGAAGCTTACAATATTTTTCAAGCGTTTGGTGATTTGGTAGGTGCAAAATCTATTGTAAAAGGATGCATACAAGCTGGTAGTAATATTAGTGATGGTGTTATTTATTGGGATGGTGAGCTGCTACCTTTTGTAGGTGGTGGTATTCAGTCAAAAATTGTCATTATAGAAGAATCTACTGATGTAGAATTTGAAAATGGCGATATAAAACCAACCTATTATAAACGTTATGCAACTTTTGGAACTGGAACAGCTGCTGTATTATGGACTGAATTTAAAAGGGCGTATCCTTTAACATCAGCTTTATACATAGATAAAGTAGATATGTTTGCAGGTAATTTAGCAAATATTCCAGCAGGATGGCATTTGTGTGATGGTCAAAATGAAACAGTTGACCTACGTGGTAAGTTCATTGTAGGTTATGATGCAGCTAAAAGCGATTACGATACTATTGGAAAAACAGGAGGTGAAGAAGAAGTAACTTTAACAGAGCAAGAAATGCCATCACATAAACATACAGGTTCTACTTATTCAGCAGGAAGCCATAAACACAATTATACAGCTTCTTCATCTCAATGGGCTTCTGACCCACGTTCAGGAAATGACCATTTAAGAGCTTTACCACCACACTCTAAAGAAACAAATTCTGCTGGTTCGCACACACATACTCTAAACATCAATGACAAAGGTGGTGACCAAGCACACGAAAATAGACCACCTTTTTACACATTGGCATATATACAATTTAAAGGACTTTAAACAATGGCAAAAGTAAATTTAAACACCATAAAAAACTGGTTTAAAACTGGTTTAAAACCAACACAAGAACAATTCTTTAGTGCTTGGGATTCATTTTGGCACAAAGACGATGCAATACCAGCACAAAGTATTGAAAACTTTGACGCCTATCTAGCAGAAAAAGCGAATCAAGAAGCATTACAAAATCATATAGATGATGGAACAATACATTTATCCAATATTGGTAGTTTGGTTACTGAAGGTTCTAATAATGTAAACATTGAAGGCGATGGAACTGTAGCAAGTCCTTTAGAAATTTCAGTAGATGAAGTTGACATAACTGGTAAGTCAGATAAAACAGATACAGTTAATTTGTCAGCTGCTCAAAATGTTAATGTTGTAAAAACCTTTTTATACGACAAATTAGGGTTAAGAAATTTTGCAAACACATTCACTTCTTTTTTTAGAAATAGTAATACAGCAACACGTTACTACACCTTGCAAGACAGAAATGGTGTTTTAGCGGATGATACGGATTTAGCTGGTAAACAAAACAAACTAAATGGAAATATTAATACAGTTCCAAAATCTGATGGTGCTAATGATATTGTAAATAGTAGAATTGTAGATACAGGGCAAAAAGTAGGTATTGGAACTGTCTATGACCCAACAAAAGATGTCACTCTTGGAAACCAAGTTGATAGAGAAATAGGAATAGAAGAAAGTGATGCAAACACTAAAGGAAGAAATTTAAGACTTGTTGCTGGTCGAACAAATGATTATAGAGTAAATGCTAATTTCAACGCATTAAATACTGGAATGTCTTTTGTCTCAATTGCTTGTAAAAATAACGGAGATTTGTATGCAGTCACAGCAGTAGGTCAGATTTACAAAAGAAATTTTAATACTACAAACTTTGTATTGCAAACATTAAATGTTTCTAATGTTATAAAAGTTGGTATCACTCACGATGATAGGTTGTATTTCATCTGTAAACCAAATAGTCAAAGTTTAGATGGTCTTTATTTACAAAATACTGGTGACAATGATTTTACTTTACAATACCCAAGTTATCTTATCAGGGGTGGTACAATAGCACCAAACGGAGATATTTACACTTGTAGTGGTGATGGATTTACACGAGATATTTACCAAAGAGTTGCAGGAACAAATACAACTTTAACTATACCATCTGCTGTAGATTTAGTTTGGGAAAGCATTACCTCTGCTCCTAATGGAGATATTTATGCTATTAGAGGAAATGGAAACAATGGAGATATTTACAAAAGAACAGGGGGAACAGGAGATTTTATTCCTTATAATAATTTAAAAAATTGGAACTCTATTCACGTTTCAGATATAGGTGATGTTTACGCATCAACTGTAAACGGAGATTTATATATACAGTTTGCTAATACAAACGTTTTTATACCATTAAATCAAACTGTTGGAACTTGGGGTAGTATAGCTTCGGATGCAAATAATAATATATATGCTATAAAGGGTGCGGATTTTGGACAAGGAATGTCACAAGGGGATATTTATTTTAAAAGCAACACCCAAAAAGGAGCAGAAAATTTAGATGGTGGAAATTTAGATTTTGTTGCAGGTACAGGAAAAGGGAACGGTAAAAGTAGATTAAGATTTATAACAGGTCAAAAACAATCATCTGGAACAGATATGCAACCTGAAACAGTTAGAGCTTATATAGATGAAAACGGAAACTTTATTTTTCATTATCCTGTTTACGCAGATAATGCTGCTGCAATAGCAGGAGGCTTACCAAATAATGCTTTATATAAAGACAACACAGGGGCAATAAAATCAGTAACAACACCAAGTTAATAATTAAAAAAATGATACAAACAAAGACACCAATTTCATACGAAAAAAGAAGTCATAAAATCGGAAAAATATTAATCGAAATTAGCAATTATATATGCACTAAAACAGGGAAAACATTTACAGTGAATGACTATGTATTGAAAGAAGATAGTACAAAAGAAATATTTTCAGCTAAAGAGGTATTTAGAACTAATCAAGAATTACACCAATTAGAGTTGTACTTAGAGGCGAACAATGATTTTAGCGGGCTAGATACTCAAGAAAAAGAGTGGAAAAAAATCCAATTAGGCTTATTAATTGATACGACTACAAACCTTTTTGACGATGGAAAAACTATTTACGAACTAGAACCTAATGATTGGGAGTTAACTGAAAATCTAGAATAATGAAAAAAATAGTTTTATCCATAACGTTAGTATTTGTAGCAATTGGTTTGTTTGCTATTTTATTGCCATTTGCAATCATTTGGGGAATTGTAGCTTCTTTTTGGAAAAGCAAGTTTAAGAACGGAGTAAAAGAAGTTGCAGAATGGTTTTATGCGTGGGCTTTAAGTATAGACCAATTAGCAAATGTTGTCTGTAAAGAATTGTTTAACGATGCTTTAATAGTTTCATCAGGCATTTCTTTTGGTAATCCTGATGAAACTATTAGTAGCGTATTAGGTAAGAATAAGAAAGCAAATACATTATCTAAAGTTGGTAAAGGTTTAGATTGGTTATTGGACAAGTTAGACCCTAATCATTCTATTAATAGTATTGAAGCAGATGAATAGCTAAACTCAATAGAGGATTGAGTATAAAAGCCCTCTAGTTTAAAAAAGCTTCTCACACATTTTTAATTATCGAACCAACGACTACTAGAGGACAAAAGTCTTCTACAGTCGTTGGTTTTTTTTGATATGAACAATGTGTGAGAAGTTGCAAATATAATAAGTAAATTAATATAAATATAATAAATGAAAAGCAAAGTTTATAACACAGCTCCATTACCTTTTGTTGGTCAAAAAAGGAATTTTATCAAACATTTTAAAGAAGAACTATCTAATAAACCATCACCACCATTGTATGTGGATTTATTTGGAGGTAGCGGCTTATTAAGTAGAGCAGCTAAAGATGTGCACCCTGAAGCTAAAGTGATTTATAATGATTATGATAACTTTAGAAAAAGAATTAAAACAATTCCAAAAACTAACAAAATACTGGAAGATTTAAGAGTTATTTTTAAAGGAGTTGAGAGAAAGAAAATAGTCTCTAAACATATAAAACAACAGGCTATTGATAGAATTAATAAAGAAAATGGTTTTATTGATTTTATTACATTGTCTTCATCATTGTTGTTTTCAATGAAATATGTATTAAGTATTGAAGAGCTGGAAAAAGAAACATTGTATAATAAAATTAGAGTAAATAATTATCCGCCAGCATTAAACTATCTTGATGGTATTGATGTGGTTTCTTTAGATTATAAGAAGGTTTTTGAAAAGTATAAAGATATTAAGAATGTAGTATTTTTAATTGACCCACCATACCTTTCAACTGACTGCTCTACCTATAATAGTGATGGTTATTGGAAACTAAAAGATTATCTAGATGTTCTGAAGACTTTACATAATCAGAACTATTTTTACTTTACTTCTAACAAGTCAAGTATAATAGAGTTATGCGAATGGATTAGTGATTATACTGGAGGTATAAATCCTTTTCAAAAAGCAGCTAAAAAAGAGTTTAAAGCAAGTATGAATCACAATGCAACTTATACAGATATAATGCTTTTTAAGTGGACTCAAACCACTACTTAATTAAATAGTATTTGAACGCTGTTTAAAAACCATTTAAATGGCGTTCAAATTTAAATCAGTTATTAGTTTTCATTAAGGTTAAAAAATGTACTTTTGGTTTCGCCGATTATATAATAATAATAATAATAATAATAATAATATGTTGTTACAGGAAAAAGTAGAGAAAGTTAGAAAAAGAATTAGAACTGCTAGAAGAAAAAAAGACTACACGCAAGATTATGTTGGTGATAGACTAGGAATCAGTCAAAAATCTTATCATCGTTTAGAAAATGGTAAATCTCAATTAAAATTAGAAATGCTTTTAATGTTGGCGGCTATTTTTGAAGTAGAAGTGTCTTATTTTTTTAAGGAATAAAGTTTATTGTTTAAATTACTGCTTTCGCAGAAATGATATAGAAAAAGTAATTAATTTACTTAATCTTCTTCCATTTAGAATTGTTATTAGGAGAAATTTTACGAACAGTTTGTACTAATTTATTTTTATTTCTGGTTTCTACACCTTCAGAATAAATCTTTACAATTTCGTCTGCTTTTGCATCAAAAAACAAACGAATTAAATAATTACCCACAGTTTTGTTATAAATGCTTTCTATAGAAAGTACAGAATCTTCAATGGTTTGTTTCCCTAAATCTTTATTAGCAACAAAATTATCTAATCCTTTTCTGTGATAATTATACATAGCTGTTCTGTAAGCAACTAATTTAGGTGATAACAAATTATCAATCAACAAAAAACGATTTTGTTTGCCCACCACATTTTTCCAAGCAGATAAGCCACTTTGTTGTGCTTGCAGCATTACATTTTGTGCTTCCTTTAAATAAACATCTCCCCCATTTTTCTTAAAAGTATCTGCATCTACTCCTAAAATAATATTTACATAAAAAACAATGGTAGAAACTAAATTACTGTCAAAAGAGTTTTTATTATAAATTAACGGATCGAACTCATTGTATTTAAAATCGAATTTATTGTCTTTTAAATTTAAAACTGGTGTTTCGTATGTAGCACCATAAACTGGTCTTGTAGATTGTACTTGTAGTGTTGCAGAAAACCTATTGTCTTCTCTAGAAGTGACAATAATATTCATCGCACAATTAATGCGTTCTTCTGGTTTTACTTCTCTATTTGTCCATTTTGTTTGATTTACAAACTCAGTTAATGATTTTTGTAATGTTTTAAAAACCTGTGTATTAGAACCTTGAACTTGATTATAATTTACATTTATCAAACAATTCAATTCTTGTGATTTTATCACAGAAACTGAAAACAATAACAAAAATAGGAGTGTTAATTTACGCATTTATTTTTTTTACAATCTCGTTCATAATGTCTTTTGCAACTGCTACTTTAGGCTTTAATTCAAAAGATTTCTCATTCAAATCCTTATCAATAATAGTAATTTTATTTGTATCTGTTGCAAAACCAGCACCTTTATCTTGCAAAGAATTTAAAACAATGGCATCTAAATTCTTTCTTTTTAGCTTGCTTTTTGCATTTTCTAATTCATTATTAGTTTCTAACGCAAAACCGACTAAAAATTGATTCTTTTTCACTGCTCCTAAAGATGCTAAAATATCTTTTGTTGGTGATAACTGAATCTCTAACGTAGCATCTTTCTTTTTTATTTTCTGAGTTGCAATATTTTTTGGTTTATAATCTGCAACTGCTGCAGAAAGAATTGCAATATCTACATCATTATAATATTTATGAGCTGCATTATACATATCATCTGTGGAAACAACATCAATTCTATGTACAAAAGAATGCTTTATTTGTTGATGACTTGGCCCTGTAATTAAATACACTTCTGCTCCTAAATTTGCAGCAGCTTTTGCAATTGCAAACCCCATTTTACCAGAAGAATGATTGCCAATAAAACGAACAGGATCTATTGCTTCATAAGTTGGCCCCGCTGTTAGCAACATTTTTTTTCCTTTTAAAGGTAATTTTGATACAATATCATTTTCTATAAATGATACAATATCTTGAGGTTCAGCCATTCTTCCTTCGCCCACTAAACCACTTGCTAACTCTCCAGAAGTTGCAGGAATCATTACATTATTAAAAGATTGTAATTTTTCTAAACTTGTTTTTGTTGATGGATGGATGTACATATCTAAATCCATTGCTGGTGCAAAATATACTGGACATTTTGCTGATAAATAAGTTGCTAATAAAAGATTATCGCAAACACCATTTGCCATTTTAGACATTGTATTGGCAGTTGCTGGCGCAATTACCATATAATCTGCCCAAAGCCCCAAATCTACGTGATTATTCCATAATTCGTTTTCATCTTCTTTATTGTAAAAAGTAGAATGTACAGGATTTTTAGAAAGTGTAGAAAGTGTGAGTGGTGTTATAAAATCTTTAGACGCAGGAGTCATTACTACTTTGACTTCTGCGCCTAATTTTATAAATGCACGAACTAAAGTTGCTGTTTTGTATGCAGCAATTCCAGCTGTTATTCCTAAGAGAATTTTTTTGTCACTTAAAACAGACATTATTCTGTTTCAGGAGTTCTATAATATACTTTATCATTTAACCACTCTTCTACTGCAATTGCAGTAGGTTTTGGCAATCTTTCGTAAAATTTAGAAACTTCTATTTGTTCTTTGTTCTCGAAAACTTCTTCTAAACTATCGTTATAAGTAGCAAACTCATCTAATTTATCAACCAATTCTTTCTTTAAATCTCCGTTAATTTGTTCTGCTCTTTTTGCAATAATAGAAATAGCTTCATAAATATTTTTTGTAGGTGCTTCTATTTCATTTTTATCATAAGTAACAGTACTTAATGCAGCATTTGTATCTTTATAATCCATAATTTATTATTATTTCTTTTGTAAATCTTGTAGTTGTTTTTTTTGCAAAGCAATTAAACTTTCTATTCTAGTTTGTTCTTTATTTAATGTTGCTAACATTTTATTAGAATCTTCTAAAAACTTAGATTCCGGAAAATTTCTTTTTAACTTTTCGTAAGCTTCAATAGCATTTTTAATACGCTCAGGTTTTCTTCTATCTGTACTTTTTAAAACAAAGTCATGAGCTGCTTTTAACCTATAATATAAAGCTTCTTCTTTAAATTCTGAACCTAAAAAATCTGACAACAAATTATCGAAAGCCTGAATTGCAGCTTTATAGTTTCTTAAATCGTAATCTGCTGTTCTGTAATACGTTTTTGCAATTTCGAAATATTTTTTCTGAAGCTTATATCTTAATTCTTTGTAATATTTATTGGCTTCATCAATTTTATCTGAATCTGGATATGTATTTATAAAACTCTGAAAAGATTCTAAAGCTTTGTTGGTATCTGTAGGATCTATACTAAAACGCGGAGAAGCTAATTTATAACTGTAAGCAGATAAGAATGCAGCTTCTTCTCTTTTAGAACTTTTTGTATAATTCTTTGAAAAACGATCAAAATAATACCCAGAGATACTATAATTTTTTTCATTAAAATTAGATTGCGCAATCATAAAAGAAATACGCTCCATTTGAGGTTTACCTCTATAACTTGGTGTTATTTTTTCAAAAAGGCGTAAAGCTTTACCATACTTTTTTGTCTCGTACATTTTAACAGCCATTTTATATTGCTCTGCTGTTGTACCTCTATTTAATACTTTTTGATATTCTCCACAAGAATAAAATACTAGTGAGAACATTAATAAACACGCTAAATTTTTAATTTTTTGCATCGGGCAAAATTAGTAATTAATTATGGATTAATAAAACGTTTTTTACACTATAAATTGTGTAGTGCAATAATCAATAAAAAATATAAAAAAAGCGATTTGTGGATACTAAAACTTTGTTAATCTTATATTTGGTTTGGCGCTGTAGTTATGAGCTGTTTTATATCATTATCAAATAAATAGAAACCTCCTTTATCGTCTCCAATTAATTTTATTTTATCTAAAATGTTTCTAGCCAAGGCTTCTTCTTCTATTTGTTCAGAAACATACCATTGTAAGAAATTGTGTGTAGCATAATCTTTTTCTTGCAAACAAATATCAACTAAATCGTTTATAGAAGCAGATACTTTTACTTCATGATTAAACAATTCTTGAAACATTTCTTTAAAGGATCCAAACTCTGTTGGAGGTGCTTCTAGTAAAGATACTTTTGCGTGTCCTCCGCGTTCGTTTATAAATTTTACCAACTTTAGCATATGCATTCTTTCTTCGTCTGAATGTGCGTACATAAATTGTGCAACACCTTCAAAACCTAAAACCTCTGCCCAAGATGCCATAGCTAAATATACTTGAGACGATTCTGCTTCAATTCTTATTTGATTATTTAATGCCTTTTCTATATTTGGTGATAACATATTTTTAATTTATAAATTACGATTAAAATTCTGCAACAAATTTAGCAATTTTAGTTGTAAGTTCTGCACTTGCTTTTACCAAAGGTAAACGTACTTCATTTTTACAAATATTTAATTCTTGTAAAACAGTTTTAATTCCTGCTGGGTTATTTTCTTCAAAAATATAATTGATAATATTCATCATTTTATAATGAATATCAAATCCTTCTTTATTATTTCCTTGCAAACCGTGATGAATCATTGTAGAAAATTGCTTTGGAAAAGCTTGTCCAATCACCGAAATTACACCAGAACCACCTGCTAAAGTAACACCCAAAGCTAAATCATCATCACCAGAAATTACTAAAAAATTTGCTGGTTTGTCTTTTAATAAGCTATAATATTGTTGCTGATTATTACCTGCTTCTTTAACAGCAACAATGTTTTTAAAATCGTTTGCTAAACGCAAAGTTGTTGCGGGTTCCATATTTTTTGCAGTTCTGCCAGGAACATTGTATAAAATAATTGGCAAATCTGTTGCTTGTGCAATGGCTTTGTAATGTTGATAAAATCCTTCTTGGGTTGGTTTGCTGTAATAAGGTGCCACAGAAAGAATTCCGTCTAAACCAGAAAAGTCTCTAGTTTTTAATTCGTTTACAACCAATGCTGTATTATTACCTCCAACACCTAAAACCAAAGGAACTCTTTTGTTATTCGTTTTTATAATAACCTCTATAATTTCTTGTTTTTCTTGGTTGGTAATTGTTGCGCTTTCGCCAGTTGTACCATTTATTACTAAGTAATTTACTCCGTTTTCTATGTTGTAATTTACCAATTTAACAAGTGCCTCAAAATCTACACTTAAATCGTTATTAAATGGCGTAACTAACGCAACTCCTGTTCCAATAAATTTTTGCATTACAATGTGTTTTAAAGATGTAAAATTACAATTTTAAGATGGATTTAATTTAGAAAAACTAAATTCTTACTAAGAATACACAACTTTTATATTAAAGTTTAATTTTTTAGTTTTTTTAGAATAATAAGATACTTTTTAAGCTCTAAAGAAAATTGTTGGATGTTTTCTATTTTTTCTGAAAACTCAATATCGTATATTTTTTGATTTACCTCAGAAAAACCAACTTTAAAAGTTGCTTTAGACTGCAAAGTTGCCAATTCTAAATATAAATGATTGGTATTAAAATAACCAATTAGCAAATGAAAAGGTTGTTCTAAAAAACTTTTAAAATTAGGTTGTGTTATCTCTCCATTCCAACTAAAATCTTTTTCAGAAAAATGCTTATAAGAAACTGGGGCTGTTTTTTCAAACTTTTTAAAGCTGTAAATTTTAGTGTTTCTTACTCCTAAAACAGACTCAATTTCTGATTGCAGATCTATTTTTGATGAGATTTCATCTAAAGTGATAATACCTACAGATTGAATCTCTTTTTGTGAAACTACCTTGTTTCTTTCTAATTTAGATAATGTTTTAGCTAGTTTTTTATGCAATCTAGCTTCTTTAAGTTTGGAAAAATTCATTCATTAATTTTGCTTAACGGGGTAAAAATAGGAATTATTTAGTTGCAATTTCTAATAAAATAAACTGATTTAATTGTTTTCCGTAAGCTTGAAAATTATCATCAGAAATTAACAATAAAGATAAATTACCATTTGCTAATTTGGGGCCTAATGTAATTCCTTCTATATTATCTATAATTCCTTTGGTTAGTTTGCTTTTAACATCCTCAAAATTAAAAATCAATCTTTTTTTGAGCGGAATAAAATCTGTGTTTTTTAGTTCATCAATATTTAAAATATTGGTGGTTTTATCGTCTATAAAAGCCTCAAAAATTCTTACTATATTTCCATAAGAACCATAACCATTTTGATACGTTCTTTCTATAATAAAAAAATGATTTTTTGTATATTCTAAAATTGCTGTAACACCATTTAAATTGATGTTTCCTTTGGCTGGTTTTGTAATTTTTTCTAGTTGATATGCAAATTGTTTGGTTGCTTTCTTAGATTGTTTGTTAAAATATGTAATTCTAATGGGCGATGATGTTTTTGTAAAAGTTGGGGCTACTCCATCAGACTTTAAAACACCTTCCATTGCTACCCAAAAACCTTTTTTGTTAATACTTTTTGATGAAGCTTCAAAAACTGCATTGTGCTTTATATTTTTTAAATTCGAAAAATGATTTGGTAATTTATATTGATGGTTAAAATTTCCTTTTTTATCGATAACAAAAATTGATGGTTGCAAATCTTTACGGATTGAACCCTCGCTAACTAAGTTAATTTCTTGAGTTTCGTCATCAACAAAAATAGACTCTAAATCTAGCGCATTTTCTTTATAAAATTTAGAAATTGTGTCTTTTAAAAAAACAACATCATTAAAGGCTACAGTATCAATTTTATTGTCCTTAATAAAAATATTGGCTGTTACAAAACGAGGGTTTCTGGCATCATCTACCACCAAATAATATTGTTTGTTACAATAATCTATTCCCGAAAATCCTCCTAAAATTGAATTTTGAAATTTTCTAGAATCATTGACAATATATTCATCTAAAAAAGTAATTCTTGTTTTTTTTACTGTAGCACAAGAAAATAAAAGTGCTATATAAATTAAGAATACAAAGTAATTTTTCATCCAAAAGAATTTTAAACAAATTTATGATTTTGTAAGAATAAATTAATCTTATCGTCTAAAATAATAAACCCAATAATTATGAATAAAAAACTAATCTTCGTGTTTAAACTAATTGTTGCCTTTATAATGTTGCAAACACTTTATTATAAATTTTCTGGTGCTCAAGAAAGTATCGATTTATTTACAAAAATAGCTGGTAAAAACGAAGCTAGTATGAGAATAGGAACTGGCATTTTAGAATTGATAGCTTCTATTTTATTGTTTGTACCAAAAAAAACTTGGTATGGTGCTTTTTTAACTGTTGGACTTATGGCTGGAGCCATTTTATCGCATTTAACCATAATTGGTATAGAATACAATAATGATGGTGGTTTACTTTTTGGTGCTGCAATGCTAACATTTTTGTTAGGAGTAATTATTTTGTTTTCTGTGAGGAAAAACATTCCTTTATAGGATAAAAATTAAATAGTTAAAATCCTGATTTTTAAACAACTAGATTTAAACTTAATTCATAGCTAATTGATATCAAAAAAAAACAATAAAAACTATTGTATTGTATTTCTTTTTTATTAATTTAGCCTCGTAATTATAATAATAGTTACATATTTATATCCCCTAAATAATAATATGAAATAAATTTTATTTTTCTAATCATCCCCCTAATTATTGGAGCCCCCTAAAATATCTAATAGTTGATTAAAAATAAAAAAAGTAATATCTATTTATTTAGAACAACAAAAGCAGTTACAATTTGTAGTTGCTTTTTTTTATATCAAAAATTAGTAAAAGTTTAATTAGATTCTTTTGCAATAACAGCTCTACAAATTAAATATTGAGCAACAATGTAAGTTATCATTATAGAAATACCATACAATTCTCTAGCTTCATAAAACCTATTAATTGCTAAGATACTATCGGAAATTATAAAAATTACTGCCCCTAAAAACAACCATAAATTTGCGGTCTTTTTCTCTTGAAAATAATTTAGCAAAGCAATTGTACCAAAAGTAGAAATGATTATGCCATAAATAATTACTGGAATTAACATATCATCTAAATTATCTTTTATTAAAAAAAACACCCCTGCAAAAGCAATAATAAAAGGCAATGAAGAAGTTATAATTTTTGCTATTGAAATTTTACTTAAATAACTTAAAGACAGCTTTATATATAAAAGATGCGCTATTAAAAAAGATACCAATCCAAATAAGAAAAACTCTTCTTTAAAAAGTAAAAAAGTATCTCCCCAAAAAGAGAAAAACAACGCAGAAACATACCAAAAATTGGCTTTATTTATGGACGTTAAATAAACAATAACCAAAGAAATGGTAATAAATGGTTTTGTAAAAAAAGCCAAAGAATCATTAAATAAAAGTCCTAAAAGATGCAGTACCACAACAATTAAAAATAAAATTGATGGTGAAAGAGTTTTGTTTTGTTTTATCATAATTTTAAAGCTTTCTTCTATTATCTTCAGATTGTGTGTCAATTAATTTATTGTAAGGATCTACACCAACTTCTACAGGTTTTTTATCAACAATAATAGAAATTTTATTATGGATTTTAGTAATCTTATGTTTTTGTAAATAGAGTTCTGTTTCTTTCTTTTTGCCATCAACTTCTTCTTCACCAAAAACACCAACATCTATATAATCTGCTAATTTTACAGATAAAATGGGTTTCTTCATTTTATCTGTTTTGTAAGTTAACGTATCTCCAACTTGGTCTCCGTAAAAGCGTTTTCCTTTTTCATTATTTCTGTATTTAGAAACCTCAAACTCAATATCTACTTGATATTTTCCGTTATCTAATGCTGTCGATTTTACATCTACTACTCTATTTCTATACAAGGTTATGGTTTCGAACATATCTTTAATTACATACTGCAAAGAATCTGGAGTTACTGCTTTTATATAATTTACCATTTCTATAGAAGTTGTATAAGGCGCTTCTTGAAACTTTACTTTTTCAACATATTTTTTTAAGGTTCCATTCAATTTTTCTTCGCCAATATAATCGCTCAATGCATAAAATACTAAAGAACCTTTTTGATAATGTATATATCCTTGACCATCATTATACATCAATGCGTTTTCACGTTTGCGCTCAAAAGTACGTTGCTGCAAGTAGCCATCTAAAGCTTTCTTTAAAAACTTACGCATTTTACTTTTTCCGTATTCGTGTTCTAAAACTTTTAAGGCAACATATTCAGACAAACTTTCTGACAACATTGTTGCTCCTAAAACATCTGCGCCAATTACTTGGTGTGCCCACCATTGATGCGCCAATTCGTGCACCGTAATTGCAAACGGATAATCTACACCACCTTCGTCAGAATCATCTACATCTGCAATAAAACCAACTGCTTCTGAAAACGGAATTGTATTTGGAAACGATTGCGCAAAACTACCCCCAGTTCTTGGAAACTCAATAATTCTTACTTGTCTATGTTGATAAGGACTAAAGTTTTTTGAATTATAATCAAGCGAAGCTTTTATTCCTTTAAACATTCTATCTAAATTGTATTCGTGTCCTTTGTGATAATAAATTTCTAAGTTTACATCTTTCCATTTGTCTTTTTTAATCTCATATTTTGCTGAATTAAATGCAAAGAAATTTAAGATTTTGCTATCCATTTTATAATGAAAATAACGACGACCATCTTTTGTCCACTCTTTTTGTAAATACCCTGGGGCAATAGCAATTTGGTCTTCTGAGGTAGAAACTGTGGCTTCAAAATCAATCCAATCTGAATCTTTAGAAATATAAGTATTTCCTAATGCCGTAGAATCTGACGGATGTGGACGCAAATCATTCTTAGGTAAATCGTATTTTTTACGCGTTTTGTTGTCTGTTAACTCGCCTGCTGATGAATATCCTAAAGTAGGATATAATTGCATATTATTTATAAAGGTTCCATTATGTCTTACAGGCGAATGGCTTCTTAAAAGCGTATTGGGTTTGTTATAAACTTCAAACGTAAGTTCTAAACTATCACCGGGTTGTAACGGTTTTGTAAGTTGATAAATATCAAAATTTTGGATGGTATCTTCCAACACCAAATTTGTGGGTTTGTTAAACTCAAATTTACTAGGATAACTGTTATGGTTTAAGAAAATGCTATCTATAACTTCATCCGTTTTATTAATCATTTTATAGGTTCCTGATGATTTAAAATCGCGTGTTTTTGGGTAGATATTCATATCAACCTTTACAGCCACAATTCTTGGTTGCGCTTTTCCTTCGTATTTTTTATATTCTTTTTCCCATTTAACACGTAGTTTTTCTCTTTCTTTTGATGAAATACTTTCGTTTAAATAGTTGTTTTCGTAATAAATGCTACCTCCAATTCCTAAAAACACAATAATTAAAACAGCTAAAACAGCTTTCGTTTTTGTATTTAAGCGTTTTTTTGCTATTTCTATTCTTTCAGAAAATGAAAACGTAATTCCTCTCATCCAGAATAAACCTGCTACAATTAATAGAATTACACCGCCAATAAACCAATAGGTTTTGTAAATAAAATATTTGCTGATGGCAGCTCCATATCCGTTCATATCAGAATATTTATACCCCGGATTTTGATTGTATTTAAAAACAGATTGTTCTATTCCTGCCAACGATAACAATGGCAATCCTATTAAAATAAGTAACAATACAAATAATCCCAAATATTGGTTTTTTATTAAGGTTTGAATTAACATTGCCAAAAATGCCCAAATAGTAAAATGCAAGAACATTAAACCGTAGACTTCTTTTAAATAATGACCAATTTCAAAATTATAATATCCTTTATAAGTTTGAAACAACACACCTGCCACAACAATTACGGCTAATAATAATAGTTGCATTTTTAATAAAGCAACAAATTTTGATAACAATAATGTCCAGTTTTTAGCAGGCGTAACATCTACAAGGTTATTTATTTTTGCCATTTCTCCTCTTCTAATTAACATTCCTGCATATAAAAAAGTGAGCAAGTTTATAAAGAAAGTAAATGTTCCTCCTGGTAATAATAACATTTGCCACGTTGTGGGATATGTTTTTGTGCCAAACAATTCTCCAGCAGTTATTGCAAAAATTAAAATGGATATCAACCCAACAATTAAAATGGCAATAAAAGGCCAACTTTTTACAATGTATTTAAAATCGATATTCGATAATTTCCAAGTTGTTTTAATATCATTCCAAAAAGAAAAATCATAATTTACTTTTGGTATTTCTACACGTGTAATTCCGCCAAAATTTTGTTTAACAACTCTCTGTCCTTTATCCTTTTTAAAGTTAAAAGAAAACGCATTTTGACTAAAAGAAAATATCTTATAAACGCCAGCCAAAACGATACTTGAAATTCCTAACCAAAGCAATCTATTGTAAATTACTACACCTTTAAAAGGTGGCATTAATTCGTTCTGTTCTGCAACCGTCCAATAACGAGTATAATAGTTGGCTGCTTGCCCGCCAAAAGGATCGAACAAAGCTGTTAAAAATCGGTTATCTGGGTTAGATAAAAAACTTTCTGCAACTGCCTGCACAAACATTAAAAGTACAACTGTAATAAAACCGGCTGCAATATTTCTAGTAAAAGTAACCACCCCAAAAACAATGGCTCCAAACAATAAAACATTCGGAATTATATAGACTAAATACGAATGCAAATACGCATAAAAATTAAAAGTACCCACAATTTCTGGGTTTGTTCCTGGTAATCTGTACCCAATAAATAATCCTATTCCCGCTACTAAAATTATCAATAAAACAATTACAAAAGCGCTAAAAAATTTTGCTGATAAATAACTTAGTTTACCAAAAGGATAGGAATATAAGATAGAATGCATATTGCTTTTGTAGTCTCTATAAACAGAAACTCCAATAATTGATGGAAACAAAAAGAATAAGAAAATTGCCATCGAATTAAACATTCCGTTTATTGCCATTGGCGAGTTTACAATTCTAGAAGATCCTGTTGTCAAGGTTAATCCATCAAAAATTCCTGCAGAACTTGAGGATAAAAAAACGGCTACAATAAAAAATATTGCTGTAAAGATATATGTGGCTGGTTTTTTAAACCAATAAGAGATTTCGTATTTAAATATGGTAGAAAACATAATTTTAATGTGTAAAAGTTGAACTGTTAAATTGTTTAATTGTGTTATTATGCAATAACAGGTTCATCTTGTTTTAAGGCGATAAAATATACATCATCTAATTGAGGTGCAGCTGCTATAAAATCATCAGCAGGTTTTTCATCAGCATAAACCCTAACATTTAAAGTATTATCTTGATTATAATTTGATGATAATAAATTAAAATTAGCTTCCACTGTTTCTAAATCATCTCTGTTAATAATCTTTGTCCAAATTTTACCTTCTGCTTCTTTAGTTGCATCTTGTGGAGTTGTATGTTTTAAAATTCTACCGCCATTTAAAATTGCCATTTCGTTACACAATTCTTTTACATCATCAACAATATGCGTAGAAAAAATAACGGTACAATTGGTACCAACTTCGCGTAAAACATTTAAAAAACGATGTCTTTCAGCAGGATCTAAACCCGCAGTAGGTTCATCAACAATTATTAATTTTGGGTTGTTTAAAAGCAATTGTGCAATACCAAAACGCTGTTTCATTCCTCCAGAATAACCCGCTACATTTTTGCGTCTAACATCATATAAATTTGTAATTTCTAACACTTCTTTTACAATTGCATTTCTATCATTTTTATTAGAAATTCCTTTTAAAGTTGCAAAATAATCTAACAAATCTTCTGCGGACATTTTTGGGTACACACCAAAAGATTGTGGCAAATATCCTAACACTTTTCGCAAAGACATTTTGTCTTCTAAAACATTAATATTACCAAAAGTAATACTACCAGTATCTGGACTTTGCAACGTTGCAATGGTTCGCATTAAAGAAGATTTACCAGCTCCATTTGGACCTAATAAGCCAAACATACCTGTACCAATTTCTATACTTAAATCATCTATCGCTTTTACACCATTCTTGTAAGTTTTGGTTAAGTTTTCAATTACTAATTTCATATTTTTGGTTTTAGTGAATTTTACTTTTGTGATAAGTGTAAAAGTAAGCACTTTTGTTACACTTTTTTGTTCTTTTTTTAACGGAAATCCTAAAAAAACGTTTTATTTTTACAAAAAGAAGTAAAAAAATGTTCTCAATACTTTTTCTTTTCTTATTTCCATCAAAAGAAAACACTAAAGAGGGCATTTAACTTTCAAACTTTTTTACATTAAAACTTTATAAACTTATATCAATGGCAAAAAAATCAATTTTAAATAAAAAATCGCTAACTTTTTTAGAAAAATACTTAAATAATGCAGCACCAACAGGTTATGAATGGGAAGGTCAGAAAATTTGGATGAACTATCTAAAACCTTATGTAGATACCTTTATAACAGACACTTATGGCTCTGCTGTTGGTGTTATAAATCCTGATGCAAAATACAAAGTAGTTATAGAAGGGCATGCAGACGAAATTTCTTGGTATGTAAATTATATTTCTGATAATGGCTTAATTTATGTGATTAGAAATGGAGGTTCAGACCATCAAATTGCACCTAGTAAAGTGGTAAATATTCATACAAAAAACGGCATTGTAAAAGGCGTTTTTGGTTGGCCAGCAATACACACTAGAAATAAAGCCAATGAAGAAGCTCCTAAACCAGATAATATTTTTATAGATACAGGTTGTGCAACTAAAGAGGAAGTAGAAAAATTAGGAGTTCACGTGGGTTGCGTTATTACTTATCCAGATGAGTTTCATATTTTAAATGGTGATAAATTTGTTTGTAGAGCTTTAGACAACAGAATGGGCGGATTTATGATTGCTGAAGTGGCTCGTTTGTTAAAAGAAAACAAAAAAGAATTGCCTTTTGGTTTGTACATTACAAATGCGGTACAAGAAGAAATTGGTTTGCGAGGAGCAGAAATGATAACAGATACAATTCAGCCAAATGTGGCAATTGTTACGGATGTTACGCACGATACAACAACACCAATGATTGACAAGAAAAAAGCAGGTCATTTAGAAATTGGTAAAGGACCCGTTGTTGCGTATGCGCCAGCTGTACAACAAAGATTACGTGATTTAATTACAGAAACTGCCGAGGCTAAAAAAATTCCTTTTCAGCGTTCTGCTTTATCTAGAGCCACAGGTACAGACACGGATGCTTTTGCTTATAGTAATGGCGGTGTTGCTTCTGCCTTAATTTCATTGCCATTAAGATATATGCACACCACTGTAGAAATGGTGCATAGAGAAGACGTAGAAAATGTTATTAAAATGATTTATGAAACATTGTTAAATATTAAAAACGGAGAAACTTTTTCTTATTTTGAGTAAATTGAATGACACGAATTTCACAGATTTACACGGATTTTTAAATGTAAAACTTCTGTAAATACTTACTGAAAAAACTAAAAATTTAAAAATGATATTTTTTGGATCCTAGCTGAAGATAATAATCTTAAACTTACTTTCTAATAAATGTTTTTATCTGTGTAAATTAGTGAAATTCGTGTCTATATAAATATGGATGAACTCATAGACATACTAACAGCAAAAGGAAAACCAACAGGAAAAACTGCTTTAAAATCTGAAGCGCATAAAAAAGGTTGGTTTCATACAACTGTTCATATTTGGTTATTTACTTCGGATGAAAAAATACTACTTCAAAAAAGAGCAGTAACTAAAAAAGTATTTCCTGGTTTGTGGGATATTTCTGTGGCAGGACATATTGCTGCTGGCGAAAAAATTCTATCGGCAGCAAAAAGAGAGGTTTTTGAAGAAATTGGTTTGCAATTAAAGGATAAAGACCTTATTAAAATTGGCACAAGAATTCATCAAGTGAAACACAAAAATGGAATTCAAGACAACGAATTTCATCAGGTATTTATTGCTGAATTAAAAGTTTCTGTAGATGAATTAGTTATTCAAAAAGAAGAAGTTGCTGGTATTAAACTCTTTGATTTATCAACCTTAAAAAACACAAAAAACCTTGAAAACGTTTTGCTTTCAAGGTTTCATAATTATTATTGTTTTGTTTATGATAAAATTATTGAGCATTTAATCTAAAATACTGCCAACTTATTTTAATGGTTTTTTAAAAAAAGAATCTGCTAATTTACCTTGGCTTACCAAAGGCAAAGTAAACTCTGTAGCAGGTCTTGCTGGTTCTGTAGGGATTCCTTTATCATCTTTTTTATACCAAATAATTTCTTTGGGTAAAAGTAATCCGTTTACGTTTTCCCATTTATTATATTTTATGATTTTATATTTCTCACTTGGTTTTTTAGATGTAAAAGTTACTGTGTACGCCAACCATTCCATTTGATAGGTTTTTGGGTTGTAATAGACAATATAATTATCATCAGGAGAGCTACCAATATTGGCTTTGTAAGAAATTTTGTAACCAGGATAATTGATTCCTTTAAAAACTAAATCCTCTACTTTTTTATAAATAATTCCATCGTCTGCTAAGACAAAAGGCATTGCATAAAAATAAAAATATAGGTTGTAGTAAAAAGTAGGATTTCCTTTATAAGTGCCTTTTTTTTCTTCATCTAACCAAACTTCTTTTCCGTCAAAACCTAAAGAATATTCTGGAGTATTAATAACCGTTTTTCTAGATTGTAAAGCTATAGTATGCACTTCTTTTCCTTTGTTAAAAGAAAGTATTTGGGCTTTTCTCCAGGCATTAATTCCACCGTGTTTTTTAAAAACTTTCCCTAATTCTACCGGGAATTTTTCTTTTTTTACTTCAGAAGTCACTTCTTTTTTCTCTTTTTTTTCTGATTTATTTTTACAAGAAAAAGCGACTAATAGCAGTAATAATACAAGTTTTTTTTTCATTTTATATTGATTTTAATTTGCTGCTAATTCATTTTACAATCGATTATCAATAATACTTTGTACAACTTCAGGGTTTAGTAATGTACTTGTATCTCCTAAATTATCCATTTCATTACTAGCTATTTTTCTCAAAATACGTCGCATAATTTTTCCTGAACGCGTTTTTGGCAATCCTTCTGAGAATTGAATTTTATCTAACTTTGCAATAGGACCAATATGTTCTGTAATAATTTGATTGATTTCTTTTCGCAAATTATCTTGAAGCCTACCTTCTCCTGTATCTTTTAAAATCACGTACCCATACAATGCACTTCCTTTTATATCGTGAGGAAAACCAACAATAGCAGATTCTGCAACTGCAGGATGTTCGTTAATTGCATCTTCTATAGGTGCAGTTCCTAAATTATGACCAGACACAATAATTACATCATCTACTCTACCTGTAATTCTGTAATAACCAACTTCATCTCGCAGAGCGCCATCGCCTGTAAAATATTTATTTTTATAGGCAGAAAAATAGGTGTCTTTATAACGATCGTGATTTCCCCAAATAGTTCTTGCAATAGATGGCCAAGGAAACTTAATACACAATCTTCCATCTACTTGATTTCCTTTAATTTCTTCTCCGTTTTCATCCATTAAACAAGGTTGAATTCCTATAAATGGTAACGTTGCATAAGTTGGTTTTGTGGGTGTTACAAACGGAATTGGTGTAATCATCATTCCGCCAGTTTCTGTTTGCCACCAAGTATCTATTATTGGGCTTTTCTTTTTCCCAACATTATCATTATACCAATGCCACGCTTCTTCATTTATTGGTTCTCCTACAGATCCTAAAACTTTTAAAGATGATAAATCGTATTTATCTACCAATTCTGTTCCGTGTTTTGCCAAGGCTCTAATGGCAGTTGGCGCAGTATAAAATTGATTGACTTTATGTTTTTCTACTATTTCCCAAAAACGTCCAAAATCTGGATAACTAGGTACGCCTTCGAACATTACAGAAGTTGCTCCGTTTGCTAAAGGTCCGTAAACAATATAAGAGTGACCAGTAATCCAACCAATATCTGCAGTACACCAATACACATCGTTTTCTTTATACTGAAAAGCATTTTTAAAGGTATAGGCTGTATATACCATATAACCAGCTGTGGTGTGTACCATTCCTTTTGGTTTGCCTGTAGAACCTGATGTATATAAAATAAATAAAGGATCTTCTGCATTCATTACTTCTGCTTTGCATTCTTTAGATGCTTTATCTAATAAAGGTTGCAACCATTTGTCACGTCCTTCTTTCATCTGAATATCAGAATTGATTCTTTTTGCCACCAAAACAGTTTCTACACAAGGACAACTTTCTAGAGCTTCATCTACAATTGCTTTTAAATCGATTGATTTTTTTCCTCTGTAAGAACCATCAGAAGTAATGACCATTTTACAATCTGCATCATTTATTCTGGTTGCTAATGCTGTGGATGAAAATCCTGCAAACACTACAGAATGAATAGCACCTATTCTGGCACAAGCCAAGGTTGCAATTGCCAATTCTGGAATCATAGGAACATAAATACAAACTCTATCTCCTTTGCCAATATTGTTGGCTTTCAATACGTTTGCAAACTGATTTACTCTTTCATACAATTGCTTGTAAGTAATATGTTCTGCTGCTTCATCTGGATTATTAGGCTCAAATAAAATAGCCGTTTTATCTCCTCTTGTTGCTAAATGTCTATCAATACAGTTTTCTGTAATATTTAATTGAGCACCTTGAAACCATTTAATTTCTGGTTTTGTAAAATCCCATTCTAAAACTTTATCCCATTTTTTTCTCCAAAGAAAATGTTCTTCTGCAACTTCTTCCCAAAAATTTTGGGGTTCTCTTATCGATTTTCTATAAACTTGATAGTATTCTTCTAAATGTTTGATGTGGTAATTACTCATAACTTCGTTTTGTTGTTTGCTTATTTTAGATTCTAAAGATACTAATCTCTAGAAAATAGTAAAGAAATTTTTATTTTTTCTACTTGTAACCTAATTTTAATCGATGAAATACAAATAATTAATGATTTCAATATGAATTCTTTTGAAGTATAATATATTTGCTATCTATGAATTTTCAGATTCTTTTAGAAACCTTTTTTAACCATTGGCATATAGTTTTACTATTTTTTACTGTATCCATTTTATATGCTGCTGTTGGTTTTGGTGGTGGTTCTAGCTATTTAGCTATTTTAGCTTTAACAGGAATCATTTTTACACAAATTAGAGCAACAGCTTTGCTCTGTAATATTGTTGTAGTGAGTAGCAATGTGGTTTTGTTTTGTCATCAAAAAAAAATCGATTGGAAAAAAATAATTCCGCTTGTTATTTTTAGTATTCCTTTAGCGTATTTAGGTGGCTATTTAAAAATAAGTCAGCAATTCTTTTTTATTTTATTAGGACTCACATTATTGTTTGCGGCAATTACAATGTGGGTTTCTAAACGTTTTGTTTCTAAGGATGAAAAAATTACAAACCAAAAGCCGTTAAAAAATGCTAGCTATGGTGGCTTTATTGGTTTTATTTCTGGAATGGTTGGCATTGGCGGTGGTATTTTTTTAGCACCTCTTTTGCATTTAACCAATTGGGATACGCCTAAAAAAATTGCTGCAACAGCCAGTGTTTTTATTTTGGTAAATTCTATTGCTGGCTTAATAGGACAGTATTCTAATCCTTATTTTACGATTGATTGGAATTTAACATCTATTTTATTAATTACTGTTTTTATTGGCGGACAAATAGGCAGCAGAATAAGCAATATTTACTTTACTCCTATTCAACTAAAAAAAGCAACCGCCATTTTAATTGCCTTTGTAAGTCTCAGAATTTTAATAAAATATTTGTTTTAAATAACAAAGATTACTTTAATATATTTGAATTTTTAAAAACATCAACCTTAATTCATCAAAAAAAATATGTTAGAAATTATTTTTACATTAGTAATGCTAATCCTTTTACAAGCTGTACTTGGGTTTGATAATCTATTATACATTTCTTTAGAATCGAAAAAAGCGCCTGAATCTGATCAAAAAAAAGTAAGAAAAACAGGAATTTTAATTGCCATTGTTTTAAGAATTGTGTTACTTTTCTTGTTGGTTTCTATTATCGATTATTTTCAAGAACCTTTTTCTTTTTTATCTGGCGGAATGAAAGATGTTATAAAATTTGCTTTTAACGGACACAGTATTATTGTTTTATTAGGTGGTGGTTTTATTATTTATACAGCTATCAAAGAAATTTGGCATATGATTGGTACCAAAGATTTAAATACTGATGTTGAGGGCGATTCTAAAAGAATAAAATCGTCTAATGCTGTTGTGGCAAGTATTGTTCTAATGAATTTGGTTTTTTCTTTCGATTCCATTTTAGCTGCTATTGGTTTAACTAGCGAAATAAAAAACGCCACCACTGCTTTTATTGTTATGGCAATTGCTATTGTTATTAGTGGTTTGTTAATGTTGGTTTTAGCCGATAGAATTTCGAGCTTCTTAGCAAAAAATAGAATGTATGAAGTATTAGGACTTTTTATCCTTTTTATTGTAGGAATAATGCTAGTTACTGAAGGCGGACATTTAGCTCACATTAAACTTTTTGGAAACGAAATTGTACCAATGAGTAAAACAACTTTCTATTTTGTATTAGCAATTTTAGTAATAGTTGATGTTGTACAAGGTAGATATCAAAAGAAATTGTTAGCTGAAAAAAGCCAATAAAATAGTTTTAAGGCAGCTTTTTTATTGTTCTAATAATTCGTCCAATTCTAATTGATAATCATATTGCAAATCTTCATGCAATTTATCGATTGCATTTTTTATCATTCTAACCTGCGTATTAAACACGTTTTGCAACCTTGTACTCCTTTTAATTGATGGTTTAAGTGCTTTTAACTTTTGGCAAAAATAAAGCAGTAATTCAGTTTCTGTTTCTTTCTTTTTAGAATATCTGATAAACTTTTTTGTGCTCGATAAAATTTTACGAACACTTTTTCTAATATAATAAAAACTCTTTGTATTTATTTCTGAAAACTGATTATCCATTTCATCTTTAATAGATTCAATGTAACCTTCTTCGTTATAAGATTCAAACAATAAATACGTTAATAACTCTTTGTTTTCTTTTTTAAATCTCGATAAATGCAAGCAGAGTTCTATTAAATCATTTACTGACTTATGCTTTAATTCATCTTTTATTTGTTTTACAGTAACCGCTTTCATCAAGTTAACATACTATTAAAAAGAAAAAAGGTAGCAATTTAAAAATTACTACCTCGTTTATTTTTATCTAAAACTTATTTGCTTTTTTTTATTTTAGGATTTAAGTAATCAGGCAATCTAGGGTTAGAAGGATCGCTAAAATCGTTTGTTAAATCATCGTCATTATTTGCATCTTCTTTGTAAGAAGGTATACCGTCATTATCATGATCTGTGTCTTTTACAAAATCTAACAATTCAATATAAAACATTAAATTTTTATTAACTAAAGATGATCCATAATTCCTTGTATCTATAGAGGTATAGGCTAATCCAGAAGGAATAAATAAAATTCCTTTACCTCCATTTAAATATGTAATAGGCCCATTAAAAGGATCTCCATTTACTTCTTTTTTTAACGAACCTCCTTTAAATTGTGTAAAACCATAAGACCATCCTCTAACCGCTAATTTATCATAAGAAAACCAAGCTCCTTTTGTATTTTTATCAAATGATTTCTTACTTAATGAGGTAGAAGATATAATGGTTTGACCCGAATATTTTGCAAAAATAGAATCTGCAATTGTAGGCATTCCTTTATCTTTATCTGGTGTAGGATCTCCTTTTCTTATACTATATACATAAAGCGTATAATTAATATCATTTCTTTTAGCAGGCATTTCTATAATATTAGTAAACAAAGGTGTTTTGCCTGCAACCATTGGTTTTACAGAATCTAAAGTAGCATCATAATAATGGTTTTTTAAAAACTTTACCAAAGAATCGTTATCTGATGAAGCTAATTTTTTATGATCTATATCTAAAAAAGGATTGTTAATTCCTTGATTATCTCTGCAAGAATATAAAACAATACCTAAAACTAGAATTCCTATTATATTTTTAATTTTATTCATTTAATCTTAAAATTTGAGTGCGCAATTTACCAATTTTATACCTTTGTAAAAAGACAAACTTTATATTTTAACTTTTTTTATGAGAATTGATAAATATTTGTGGTGCATACGAGTTTTTAAAACAAGAAGTTTAGCTACAACTGCTTGCAAAAAAGGACAAGTAAAAATTGATGGAAAAAGCATAAAACCCGCTAAAGAAGTTTTTGGTAATGAATTGATTTTAGTTAGAAAAAATCAAATAAATTATCAAATAAAAGTTTTAGATTTACCAGAAAGTAGAGTTGGCGCAAAATTGGTAGATTTATACAGAAAAGACATTACACCAAAAGAAGAGTTCGAAAAAACTGATTTATTAAAATTTGCTAAAGATTATTACCGTAAAAAAGGTACTGGTAGACCCACAAAAAAAGACAGAAGAGACATAGAAAACTATCAAGACGATACAACAGAAGATTTATGACAACTACAGAAAATATTATTTTAACGCAATCGCAAATTTCAAAAAAAATTAGAAGAATTGCGTATCAAATTTACGAAACTAACAGTTCTGAAAAAGAAGTAATTGTTGCCGGAATTATTGGTAATGGCTTTACTTTTGCCAAAAGATTAGTAGAAGTTTTAGAAGAAATATCAACTTTAAAAATAACTATTTGTGAAGTTATTATGGATAAAAAAAAACCTTTAAACCCAATTACTACTTCTTTAAATATTGAAGATTATAAAAATAAATCTTTAATTTTGGTAGATGATGTTTTAAGTTCTGGAACCACTTTAATTTATGGAATAAAACACTTTTTAGAGGTGCCTTTAAAAAAATTTAAAACCGCAGTTTTAGTAAATAGAAATCACAAAAAATATCCTGTAAAAGCAGATTTTAAAGGTATTTCTTTATCTACTTCTGTAAAAGAACACATTCAACTAGAATTTACAGATAAAGGTGCTGTTGCATATTTAGTTTAATAAATCTTTTATTTCTTTAGCAACTTCTTTTTTTGTTTTATCATCTATTTTAATACTGATTTTTGCCTGCTCATAAAAAGGACGTCTTTCAAAAAGATGTTTGGCTACAAATTCAGGAATTTTATCATCAGCTAAAGAAGCAATTAAAGGTCTTTTTGCTTTCTTTTTAATTAACCTTTCTATCATTGTGGCTGTACTTCCTTGTAAGTAAATAGATAAAATATCTAATTTATTAATTTCTTCCATATTATTGGCATAACAAGGTGTACCACCACCTAAAGCAAGTATAAAATTACCTTTTTTAGTAAGAATTTCTTTTAAATATTTGTGTTCTATCCATCTAAAATAAACTTCTCCTTTTTCTTCAAATATTTTAGAAATAGACATTTTTTCTTTTTCTACAATATAATCATCAAGATCTAAAAACTTCACAGATAACTTTTTAGAAAGTTTTCTACCAATACTAGATTTACCTGATGCCATATAACCCAATAATACTATTTTCATACAATTATTATTTGATGCAAATATGCGTAAAAAATTTTCAAAATAATACTTATAATTCCAATGATTGATAGTATATTTGCAAACGATTTACAAAAGACCTGGTAGCTCAGTTGGTAGAGCATCTCCCTTTTAAGGAGAGGGTCCTGGGTTCGAGCCCCAGCCCGGTCACAAAAAAAGGTTAAGCAATCGCTTAACTTTTTTATTTTACAGAATGCGCACGTGGCGGAATTGGTAGACGCGCTACCTTGAGGGGGTAGTATTCGTAAGGATGTGGAAGTTCGAATCTTCTCGTGCGCACTTTAATTCTTTTTTTAAATAGAAAGGGTTTCACAAAAAATTAACCTTTCTAAACACTTTTATTACTAATATTGCAATATGCAAAGATTACTATTCATTTTGTGCTTTATATATTCCGTTAGCACTTTTTCTCAACAAGACTCAATTCAACCAATAAAAAAATTAAAAGGTCAGATTATTCATGCAGAAAACAAAAAAGTTTTAAGCGCTGCTCACGTTTTAAATTTAAATTCTGTACAAGGAACCATTACTAATGACAAAGGTTTTTTTGAATTACCAACAAGAGTTAATGACACCATTTTAGTTTCTTATTTAGGATTTGCATCTATAAAATTAAAAATTACCAACGATTTATTAAAAGGAAATGAATTGTTAATTGCTCTCTACGAAAAACCTGAAGAAATAAGAGAAGTAGTCATAAAATCTACAAAACTTATAGGTGTTTTAGAAGTTGATGTTAAATTGGTTCCTAAAGATAAATTTACACGTATTAAAATTAATGGACTACCACAAACTTATGAAATTGGTAAACCTAGAGGAAAAAACTTCTCCTCTCCTATTGCAGCTTTGTTTCAACCTGTAGATTTTTTGTATAATCTTTTTGGAAAAAAACCGAAACAGTTAAAAAAACTAAAAAAGCTTAAAAAAGAAGATGATTTGCGTAAAATGTTAGCAGGTAAATTTGATAGAGAAGTTATGATGGAGTATTTAGAAATGGATAGACAAGAACTCACAGAGCTCTTATCAGATTGTAATTACTCTGAATATTTTATAAAAAAAGCCTCTGATTTACAAATGATTGAAGCAATTTTAGATTGTTACGAGAGTTACAAAGCGCTCAAAAAAGGGAAAATTGATAGAGATAAAATTCCTGTAAAAAATTAATAAAAAAAGGTCAAGAACACAGTTCTTGACCTAGATCAACTATTAAAAACTAACTAATTAATAACTAAAATACGGTTGTAATGTATTTGTAGTTATGCTTTCTTCTTGTATTCCAAGTCATTCTTTTAGATTGAATAATTTGTACTGTATTATGCTTCTGTTCTTTATTTAAATTTGTACTATTCATTTTTATTGATTTTATACTCATAAGACGACGTCATTATAAATAAGTTACGCATCAATAATTACTTTAACAGAACTTTAAGAATGCTGCAAAAATTAAGTTTTAAAATTCCAAAAAGACAATAAGTAAATCCTTAAATAATAGTGATTTAGAACTAACTGTTAATCCTGCAAAGGCAGGATAAAAGTCGGTTTAGATTCCTGCTTTCGCAGGAATGACAAAGAGAGGTATCAATACAAACTACTCATATTTTTTCATTTCTTCATCGTAAAATTCGCCAGCTTTGTCCATTAAAACTGCCAATTCTGTGGCAATGTCATCTTCCTTTTCACCAGATAAATCTTCAAACCACTCAATTTCATCATCTTTTAAATTAATCATAAAACGAGGAAATTCTGTATGTAACACAAAAATATCTTCTGGAAAATTGCTATTATCTGCCAATAAAAATTTAGGTAAGTTCATTTTTTTATATTTTTAATCTTGTTTTTCTTTTATCAATTTTAAAGTTAAAGAATTAAATCTAATAAATAATAAAATTGAGGCTGTTGTTAATCCTGCCAAAAGTCCTAACCAAATACCAAAACTACCATACATTTCTTCTTTTCCTAAATAATAAGAAACAGGAAAACCTATTACCCAATAAGAAATAAAAGTAAGAATTGTGGGTATTTTTACATCTTGCAAACCTCTTAACGCACCCAAAACCACCACTTGTATGCTGTCTGAAATTTGAAAAAATGCTGCTGCCAATAATAATTTTGATGCTATTGCAATTACTTCCATATTATCTACATAATTCGTAGTATCATTTAAATCAACATAAATATTAGGCAAACTTTTATGAAAAATAAAGAAAATACTGGCAAAGAAAACTGCAAATAAAACACCTAATAAAAATATTGAAAAAGCAATTCTTCGTAATTCTTTAAAATTTTGCAATCCTTTTTGATTGCCTACTCTAATCATAGAGGCAACACTTAAACCCATTGCCACCATAAATGTCATAGAAGATAGGTTTAATGCAATTTGATTTGCCGCTTGCGGATTTTTACCCAGCAAACCACTTAACCAAATAGCAGTAGTAAATATGGCAACTTCAAAAAACATTTGCATAGCACTTAAAGAACCTAAATTGATAATTCTTTTTATCATTAAAATATCTAACACAAAGAATTTTATATTTTTTACTATTTGTGCAGAGCGTTCTTTAAATCGTAACAAAGTTCCTAAATAAATAACCATTATTATTCTAGATGCTAAGGTTCCGTAAGCAGCACCAACAATACCCATTTCTGGGAATCCGAATTTTCCAAAAATTAATACATAATTTAAAACTACATTTACAATATTTGCCAATAAAGTAGCATACATTGGGTATTTTGTCATAGACATTCCATCACTAAACTGCTTTATTGCCTGAAAAATAACTAACGGAATTAACGAAAAAGCGACCAAGTCTAAATACGGAATTGCTAATTCTACAACCTCTTTTGGCTGTTTCATTAAATACATTAAAGGTTTCGAAAAATAGATTCCTAAGAACAAAACAATCCCTAAAGTGGTACATAAAAACAAACCACTTTTGTAAGTAGATCTTGCTTGTTTTAAATTATCTGATGCATCTGCTTCTGCGATTAAAGGTGTAATTGCAGTAGAAAAACCAATACCAATAGACATTGCTATAAACATAAAACTATTACCTAAAGAAACAGCTGCCAATTCTGCGGTACCTAATTGCCCAACCATAATGTTGTCTATAAAACTCACAAAAGTGTGTCCTAACATACCTAACATTACTGGGGCTGCCAGTTTCCAATTGTATTTAAATTCTGATGTGTATTGAGAAATATTCAATTAAGTGCCTTTTTTCTAGCTGCGAAGATATTTATAAAAAACGAACAATATTAATAAAATAGAAACTGTTTAATTTGATTAAAAAATGTATTTTTGAAGCTCACAAAATTTTACGAAATGGCAAATATCACATTAAAAGGAAATGCAATTAATACTATTGGAAACTTACCAAAAATTGGTTCTAAGGCTCCAAATTTTACATTAACAGCAATAGATTTATCGTATAAAAGTTTATCAGATTTTTCTGGTAAAAATATCATTTTAAATATTTTTCCTAGTGTAGATACTGGCACTTGTGCAACTTCTGTTAGAGAATTTAACAAAAAAGCAGCTGATTTTAAAAACACAGTTGTACTTTGTATTTCTAAAGATTTACCATTTGCGCAAGCTCGCTTTTGTGGTGCAGAAGGTATAGAAAATGTGGTAATGCTATCTGATTTTGCTACTGGTAAATTTGGTAAAAATTATGAATTAGAAATTGCAAATGGCCCTTTAGCTAACTTGCATTCTAGAGCTATTGTTATTATTGATGAAAAAGGAAATGTAGTTTATACAGAACAAGTTTCTGAAATTGTTGACGAACCCAATTACGAAGCAGCCTTAAAAGCAATATAGTTAATGAAAAATCCTAATGATAGTTTTTTAAGAGGAAGACTTAGAAGTATGAAGTTCGCAATAAGAGGAATGTGGCTTTTAATAACTACTGAAGATAGTATTAAAGCTCAGATTTTCTTTGCAATTATTGCTACACTTTTCGGATTTTATTTTAATATATCTGCTACAGAATGGATGTTACAATGTATTGTAATTGGTTTAGTTTTAGTTGCAGAAGCATTAAACACTGCTGTAGAAAAAGTAGCAGATTTTATACATCCAGATTATCATAAAAAAATTGGTTTTATAAAAGACATTGCTGCAGGAGCACCAAGTTTTGCTGCAATTATTTCTTTAATTATTGCCTGTATAATTTACATTCCTAAAATAACTTTATTATTTTAGGTAAATCCGTATATTTACTGCTAAAATAGACCGAAAATCATTAATGGCTAAAAGAAAACAAAGCACAAAAAAAGCAATAAATTCTTCGGATAAAAAACCGAGTTTTTTAAATTTCTTTAAAACAAGACAAACACAAACAATTTTAGGAACTTTCTTAATATTATTTGCTGCTTTTTTGTGTATTGCTTTTATTTCTTTTTTCTTTAATTGGCAAGAAGACCAAAGTACACTTACAAAACTGGCTGATAAAGCTGTAAAAAGTAAAAATTTATTAGGTAAAATTGGTGCAAATTTAAGTCACTTTTTTATTTATAAAGGATTTGGAATTGGTGCATTTTTGATTGCTTTTCAAGTATTTTTAACAGGTGCTTACATTCTTTTAAAAAAGAAGTTTTCTAAAATTATAATCTCTTGGAATTGGAGTTTATTAGCCATTTTATGGATTTCAGTGGCGCTGGGTTTTTTACATAAAAAATATGCATTATTATCAGGAATCATTGGTTTTGAAGTAAATGAATATTTACAAGCTTTTATTGGTAAAACAGGCTTAGTAATTCTATTAACTTTCCTTTTTATAGTGTATTTAGTTTTACGTTATAAAGTTACTTTTGATGCTTATCTAGACAATTTAAAAAGAAAAAGAGAAGAAAGAAAAGCTTTAGAATTAAAGAAAACTGAGAATAAAATTGTGAATAATGAAGTCATAAAAACGGATGCTGAAAATGTTTCTGAAACGATTGATTTATCAGCAACCAAAAAAGGAAAATCAGAATTCGAACTTTCAATAGAAAATTTAAAACCAACTATTTCTAAACATTCTGATGTATCATCAAAAAAAGATGAAATTCCGCTAACTATAGAAAAAGAAGCAGCAACTGTTCTAGAGACTGAAACTCCTATTGAAGAAAAAGAAGTAGAAATTGATGTAGAAGAAATTGAGGAAGAAAAAAGTGTTGCCGAAAATTTATCAGACAAAATACTAAAAGATTTTGGTGAGTTTGATCCTACTTTAGAATTATCAAACTTTAAGTTTCCCACTTTTAATCTTTTAAAACAATACAATGAAAGCATTTCTATAGATCCTGAAGAATTAGAAGCCAATAAAAATAAGATTGTAGAAACGCTCAAAAATTATAAAATTGGTATTGCCGAAATTAAAGCCACAGTTGGACCAACAATTACCTTGTATGAAATTGTGCCAGAAGCAGGAATTAGAATATCAAAAATTAAAAATTTAGAAGATGATATTGCTTTGTCATTATCGGCTTTAGGGATTCGAATTATTGCGCCAATTCCTGGAAAAGGTACCATTGGTATTGAGGTTCCAAACAAAAAATCGACTATAGTTTCTATGCATTCTGCAATTTCATCCAAGAAATTTCAAGAATCTCAAATGGAATTACCTGTTGCTTTAGGTAAAACTATTTCTAACGAAACTTTTGTGGTAGATTTGGCTAAAATGCCGCACTTATTAATGGCAGGTGCAACTGGACAAGGAAAATCTGTTGGGCTAAATGCCGTTTTAACATCACTTTTATATAAAAAGCATCCTGCAGAAGTAAAATTTATTTTGGTAGACCCTAAGAAAGTAGAGCTAACTTTATTTAATAAAATTGAACGTCATTATTTAGCAAAACTACCAGATACAGAAGAAGCTATTATTACAGATACAAGCAAAGTTGTTGCTACATTAAATTCGCTTTGTATAGAAATGGACAATCGTTACGATTTGTTAAAATTGGCAATGGTTCGTAACATAAAAGAATACAATGCAAAATTTAAACAACGAAAATTAAACCCAAATGATGGTCATCAATTTTTGCCTTATATAGTTTTGGTTATTGATGAATTTGCAGATTTAATTATGACTGCTGGTAAAGAAGTAGAAACCCCAATTGCACGTTTAGCACAGTTGGCAAGAGCTATTGGTATACATTTAATTGTTGCTACACAAAGACCTTCAGTAAATGTAATTACGGGTATTATTAAAGCTAATTTTCCATCAAGAGTAGCTTTTAGAGTAACCTCAAAAATAGATTCTAGAACTATTTTAGACGCTCCTGGTGCAGATCAATTAATAGGTCGTGGAGATATGTTATATTCTGGAGGAAATGATATTATAAGAATACAATGTGCATTTGTAGATACACCAGAAGTAGAAAAAATTACTGATTTTATTGGTTCTCAGAAAGCGTATGCAGAAGCCTATCAACTACCAGAATATATAGATGATGAAAGTGGCACAAGTATTGATATTGATATTACAGACAGAGACAAACTGTTTAAAGATGCAGCAGAAATTATTGTTACAGCACAACAAGGTTCTGCTTCTTTATTACAAAGAAAATTAAAACTAGGCTATAATAGAGCTGGTAGATTAATAGATCAATTAGAAGCTGCTGGAATTGTAGGTGGTTTTGAAGGAAGTAAAGCCAGACAAGTTTTAGTGTCAGATTTAATTGCGTTAGAACAATTATTAGAAAACGAAAAGAATCAATAAAAAATGAAAAAAATAGGAATCTTATTTTTAAGTTTATTAATTACAACAATTACTTTTTCTCAAGAATCAGAAAAAGCAAAATCATTATTAGATGAAGTTTCTACAAAAATGGGAGCTTACAAAAATATGGCTATCAATTTCAGTCAAACTTTAAGCAATGAAGATGCAGGTATAAAAGAAGGTGATGAACCACCAATTAGAGGAAAAATTACTTTACAAGGAGAAAAATACAGTTTAGATTATTTAGGTAATAAATTTATTTTTGATGGAAAAAAACTTTATGTAATTAATAATGATGAAAAAGAAATCTCAATTACTGATGGAGATATGAACGATGATGATGGCTTTATTTATCCATCTAAATTATTAACTTTTTACAAAGAAGGTTATAATTTTGAGTTAGGAAAATTAAAAAATTTGAATGGAAGAAAAATTCAATTTGTAACACTAACTCCCATAGATAGTAATTCTGATATTGTAAAAGTAGAATTAGCAATAGATGCAAAAACCAAGCATATTTATAAATTAATACAAACAGGTGCTAACAATTCTAAAACAACATTTACAATTACTCGATTTAAGAATAATCTACCTATATCAGAAAGTTTTTTTACTTTTAATAAAGAAAAATACCAAAAACAAAAATACACAATTGATTAACTTTTTTTCAATTAACAAGAAATTAATAGCATCTTAATAATTAAGATGCTATTTTTGTTAAGAATATAAACTTATAACAGCGTTTATTAATTCATGAAAATTTTAGATAAATACATCTTAAAATCATTTTTAAAACCTTTTATTGCCACTTTTTTAATCGTGCTTTTTGTACTTGTAATGCAAGTACTTTGGCAAACCTTTGAAAACATTGCTGGCAAAGGCATTAGCCTACCTTTTATCTTAAAATTCTTATACTATAGTACTTTAATTATTACACCCCAAGCATTACCAATTGCTGTATTATTATCTTCTATAATGGCACTAGGTAGTTTGGGTGAAAACTATGAATTTGCAGCTGCAAAATCTGCAGGAATTTCTCTACAACGTTTGGTAAAACCTTTGGTAATTTTAACACTATTTTTAAGCGTAATTAATTTTTTCTTCCTAAATAATATTTACCCTTATGCAATGTTAAAACAATCTAATTTGTATTTAAATATTAAAAAGAAAAAACCAGCTTTGGCATTGGTTGCAGGTAGTTTTAATAGTGATTTACCAGGATATCAAATTAAATTTGAAGAAAAATATGGAGAAGAAAAAAACCTTCTAAAAAAAGTATTAATCTATGATTTAACTGGCAACAAAGGAAATCAGAAAGTAATTACTGCAGAAAGAGGTAAAATTTTATCAGAAGAAGGAAGTCGTTATATGACCTTTATTTTATATGATGGATATTATTATGAAGAACACGTAAAATCTGCTACAACTGCCAATAAGCGAAAAAGAATGACAGCTTCTAACGCATCTTTTAAAGAGTATGAGTTTAATATTGATGTTTCTTCAATGAATGGCGATGATTTAGATAAAGTTCAGGTAACAAATAATTACAGAATGCTGAGTATAAAGCAATTAAAAGACACTATACCTAGTTTAAAATCTAATTATGATGAACTTTTAGAATTAAAATCTAAAAATCTATACTTAAGTTCAGAAGCAAAAGAGCTTTATAAATATCCAGATTCTTTAGTTAAAAAAAATCTAAACCCAATAATATTAGAAAATTTTAATTTAACAGAAAAAATAGGAATTTTAAACTCAGCCACAACCAAAATAAATAGAGTATTAAGCTCAGTAGATAACAATATGGCTTCTTTAAAATGGAACAGAAAAATTCTAAATTTTTTCGATACAGAATATTACAATAGAATTGCATTTTCACTATCATGTCTTATCTTATTTTTTATAGGAGCTCCTTTAGGTTCTATTATTAGAAAAGGAGGTTTTGGTTTGCCAATGGTTTTAGCAATTGCCATTTATGTAATGTATTTTTTTAGCAATACTTTTGGAAAAAATTTAGCTGAAGAAAGTTCTATTTCAGCATTTTTAGGCTCTTGGATTGCTGCCATTATTATGGTTCCGCTAGGAATTTTATTAACCAGAAGAGCCACTAAAGACAAAGGTATTTTTAATACAGATGCCTTTATACAACCAATTTCTAATTTCTTTAAAAAAATCTTTTCTAAAAAGACAACCAATATATGACGCCAAAAATTAAAAAAGAAACAACACAATTAGATACTATTTCTGATGCTATAGAAGACATCAGAAATGGTAAAATTATTATTGTTGTTGATGATGAAAACAGAGAAAATGAAGGAGATTTTTTAGCTGCAGCAGAAAAAGCAACTCCAGAAATGATTAATTTTATGGCAACTTATGGTCGTGGTTTAATTTGCGCACCTTTAACCGAAACTAGATGTAAAGAACTAGAATTAGGAATGATGGTAAACAATAACACAGACCCTATGGAAACTGCATTTACAGTTTCTGTTGATTTACGTGGCAAGGGTGTTACCACAGGTATTTCTGCTTCAGACAGAGCATTAACCGTAAAATCATTAATAGAAAAAGGCACCAAACCTTTTGATTTAGCAAGACCTGGTCATATTTTTCCGCTAAAAGCAAAAGAAGGTGGCGTTTTAAGAAGAACTGGTCATACAGAAGCTGCCATAGACTTTGCACGTTTAGCGGGTTTAGAACCTGCTGGGGTTATTGTAGAAATAATGAATGAAGATGGAACAATGGCACGTTTACCGCAACTTTTAGATGTTGCCAAAAAATTTGATATTAAAATTGTTTCGATAGAAGATTTAGTAGCTTACAGAATGGAGCACGATTCTTTAATCGAAAAGAAAGAAGATTTTAACATTGCTACCAGATTTGGTGATTTTAGATTAAGAGCTTATCAGCAAACAACTAACAATCAAATACACATTGCTTTAACAAAAGGAGCTTGGTCTAAAAACGAAGGTGTTTTAACAAGAGTTAATTCTACCCTAGTTAACAATGATATTTTAGGTACTTTAACAAATAATGCTGATAAAAAATTAGATCAAATGTTTCAGGTGATTAATGATGAAGGGAAAGGAGCCATCATTTTTGTAAATCAACAAAATCAATCTCATAATTTATTGAGTAGATTATCAATCTTAAAAGAAAGTCAAGAAAATGGGGAAGTTACAGTGCCAAAAATAAAATTAGATGCCAAAGATTTTGGCATTGGAGCACAAATTTTACACGATTTAAATATTAATAAATTAAAATTAATTACCAATACAAAACAAACAAAACGTGTTGGTATGATTGGTTATGGTTTAGAAATTGTAGATTATGTGACGTATTAGTTTTTAGTTTTTAGTTGCTTAATATCAAAAAAAACTAAATAACAACCTCTACTCCACTTTCTAACTCAACAGGTTTTTTATGTTGCTGAAATAACCTAGCTGTAAGATTTCCTTTTAAAGAAATTTTATCACCCAAAACTTCTAACCAAGAACCTTCTCGCAAACCTAAAACAGGAGTTTTATTAAAAATATGGAATTCTTTAATTCTAGTTTCTCTAGTTTCTCCCATATGTGTAGAACCTTTTATTGGGTCTAAATAATGTGCATTTATGTTAAAAGGAATGCAACCTAAAGTTGTAAAACTTGGCGGATAAACTATTGGCATATCATTAGTATTCATCATTGTAATACCACAAATATTGCTGCCAGCACTGGTTCCTAAATAAGGAGTTCCACTATTAATTGTTTGTTTTAAATCTACCAAAACATCATTTTTATAGAGTTGATTTACCAGCTCAAAAGTATTACCTCCTCCTGTAAAAATCCCTTCTGATTTTTTTATAGCTTCTTTCTGATTTTTAAATTCGTGAATCCCTTTTACATCAATACTAATTTTTGCAAAAGCATTTCTTGCAATAGCAGTATATGCATCATAAGAAATACCTCCTGGCCTAGCATAGGGAATAAAAAGCAGTGTTTTAATTTCTTTAAAATGTTCTTTTAAAGTTGGTAATAAATATTCTAAATAACTGCTTCCGTGAACTGTAGATGTACTTGCAATAATCATTTTTTTCATAAAATCAAAAATAAGACAAATCATTAAATCATTTTTAGTAATTTTGTATAAAACAATAAATTATGAAAACAAAAATTTTATTACTTTTTACCTTTGTTGCTTTTTTAACTTCTTGTGAGTCTAATGATAATGAAAGTACTGGTATTACAGCATCTGATTTGGTTGGCACTTGGAATTTAAAAAGTCAAACCATAGAAAATGGAAGTATGAGTATTACTGAGCAAGGCAAAAAAATATCTGCTACTTTTTCTGCTGTAGCAAAAGATATTGATTTTACTTTTTCTTTTACAAACAATCCTAAAGTTGTTAATTTAAAGGGTAAATATACATTTGTTCTTACTGCTACATTTTTAGGTCAGCAACATAAAGAAGTGCAAAAAATTAATACAGATTTATCTCCAATAACTTCAACAACTTGGTCTTTAGAAGGTAACACAATTCGTTTTACTGAAAATGATGAATATCCTACTTTATTAAATGTTGTTGAGTATTCTTCTAACTATATAAAACTAAAAGGAGAAGCTAATGAAACCGAAACCGTAAATGGTAAAACCATTTCTACAAAAGGAACTATATATATAGAACTAGAAAAATAATTCTTTAAAAAACCTAATTAAAGCATCACTTAAAGTGGTGCTTTTTTTATTTAACACAAGTTTACCAGTCTATTAATACAATTTTAAGAACACCTGTCTTTTTCTTTGTTGAATGAGAAAATTACTATTCTTTGTATTTATTTTTATGGTATGCTTTTCTTCTATTTCTCAAGAAAAAAGAAAGTTTATTAATGGTATTATAAAATTAGATAGTATTTTAATGAATGATGTTCATATTATTAATAAAAACACCCATAAAGGCACCATTTCTAATGAATTAGGATCTTTTGAAATACCAGTTAAAGTTGGTGACACTCTCTTTTTTTCTCATTTAAATCTTAAAAAAAAGTCTGTAATAATTTCTAAAAAGCATTTAAAAACTCCAATAATTTCTATAATGATGAAAGAAAGTATTGCAGTTTTAAAAGAATTTACTTTAGAAAAACCAAGAAGTATTTTTTATGAAGATCCAACTATAAAAAAATATAAAGGACCACTTGTAAATGCCAAAACTTTAGGTCTGCCTTATGCAAATACTACAAAGAAACCCAATACTGCCATTGTAAAAATAAGTTCTGGCGGAATTATAAACATACCTAATTTAATCAATGCTTTAAACGGAAATAATAGACGTAAAAAAATTGTAGAAAAAATAGCCAACGAAGACAGGACGTTAAAAAAAATTAGAAAATACTTTACAGATGATTTTTTTGTAACTGATTTGCAGATAAAAAAAGAAAATATAAATCCTTTTTTAAACTATTGTTTGAAACAAAATATCATCCAAATTTTCTCTAAAAAAGAAAATATTAAGCTTACAAAAATATTGATTCAGCAAAGTAAATCCTTTCTTCAAAAAGAAGAATCAGCTATTAAAGTAGCTTATAAAAAAAATTGATTTAACATAAGTTTACAAACTTATTAGCCTTAATTAAATAATTATTACACGAAATTTGTTTTAATCAACAGTATTTATATGACTAAAAAATTACTTTTTTTTATTCTTTTACTATCATTAACAACAATATCTCAAGAGAAAAAAAGACTACTTCAGGGTAAAGTTATAGATTCTCTAGGAATCGTTAAAAATGCCAATATTGTTAACTTAAATAGCAATCAAGGTACTTCTTCATCCGATTTTGGTAGGTTCGAAATATTTGTTTCTTTGGGCGATTCTCTAAGAATTTCATCCATACAACACAAAACAAGAACTATAACTATCAAAAAATATAATTATACAAACAGAATTATAGTTGTTGCATTAAAGTTTAAGATTTACATTTTAGATGAATTTGAACTCAGAAAACATAATTTAACGGGTAGATTAGGAATCGATTCTAAAACTGTACCCAAAAGTAAAAGAGATTCTATTTTAAGAAACCTAATGGATTTTTCTAATATAGATTGGGATGCAACAGTAGAAGATGATTATATAGATAAAAGAGTTAGACCACCATTTAATAATACAGACCCAACAGCAACTTTTGCAGGTGTTGGTGCTGCAGCAATTATTCCTTTTAAGCATTCAGAACGTTTGTGGGCCTTGCGTAGAAAATTAGCACAAAAAAAAGCGTTTCCTTATAAAATAATGGGTGATTTAGGTGAAGATTTCTTTTTTAAAAAATTAAAAATTCCTGTCGATAATTATTTTCACTTTTTAGAATATTGTAATCCCTTAGGTATAGAAGAATTTCATAGAAAAGGAAAGCTTTTAGAAGTTATAAAAATACTGAGAGCGCAAAGTATCTCTTATTTACAAATCATAAAAAAAGAGTAACTTGGCTAAATAATTGGTTGTAACAATTTATGAAAACACTCAAAATACTACTTTTATTTATTGCAATTCCGTTATTATCTTTTGCTACACATAAATACTATTTAAGTTTAACCGAAATAAAATTTAAGCCAGAAGAAAAAGCAGTACAGATAATAATAAATGTTTTTATAGATGATATAGAAACTGCTTTAAATAAAGATTATAATATTGATTTACAACTCTCTACAAAAAAAGAGTTAAAAAATAACGACCATTATTTTAAACAATATTTAAAAGATAAATTGCATTTTAAAATTGATAATATTGCCAAAGACTTTAATTATATAGGCAAAGAATATGATGAAGATTTGGTCTATTTTTATTTAGAAATAGAAAATATTGAAAGTGTAAATACAATAGAAATTTCTAATAAAATTTTAATGGCACATTTTCAAGATCAACAAAACCTTATAAAATCTAAGGTTAATGGTAAGCATAAAAGCGTATTGCTTACAAAAAAGAAAACTCAAAGTAAATTAAAATACTAATTTTATTAAAATATTTATGGGTTTAATAAGTCCAAAATATGAAAACTGTAAATTCTAAAACAGAATAACCTAAAGGTTTGTTAAAATTTTAACCCTTTTATTCTTATTAACTTTCTTATTGTTAATTTCGACAACATTTTAACCAATTCAAATTCAAATGAAAAAATTATCATTAATTTTATTTTCTTTCTTTTTTGTAGTAACAGCAACTGTTGCACAAGAAAAAAAGAAAACCCAACAAGGACACATAAACCAAAACAAGTTCAGACAAATGAAAGATGTTTTGGCTACCCCTAATGACCAGCATACTGCATCTGGTGCTCCGGGACATCAATATACACAACAAAAAGTAGATTATGTTATGGATATCCGTTTAGACGAAAACACAAATCATATTTATGGTGATGAAACGATTACATATCATAACAACTCAAAAGATCAGTTAGATTATTTGTGGGTTCAGTTAGATCAAAATATAAGAGCAGACGATTCTAAAACACCTTTAGCTAAATCTACAGGTGCATCAGCATTTATCACTCCAAAAAACTTTCAAAAAACCTATATGAAAAAAGGCAAAGGTTTTGGTTTTAATATAGAAAAAGTAGAAAGTAATGGTAAACCTTTATCACATTTTATAAACAGAACTATGATGCGTATTAATTTGCCTAAACCTTTAGCTTCTAGTAATACGTTTAAATTTAGAATTAAATGGAATTATAAAATTAATAACTATGTAAAAGATGGTGGACGTTCTGGTTATGAAGCGTTTCCTGATGGAAACAACAACTATGTAATTGCACAATTTTTTCCAAGATTAGCAGTCTATAATAATGTAGAAGGATGGCAAAATATGCAATTCTGGGGGCGTTCTGAATTTGCACTAGAGTTTGGAGATTATGAAGTAAACTTAACGGTACCTGCAGACCATATTGTAGATGCTACAGGTGTTTTACAAAACGAAAAAAATGTTTTAACAAGAAAGCAACGTAAACGTTGGGAAGAAGCAAGAAAGTCTTTTAAAGATCCTGTAATAATAGTTTCTCAAAAAGAGGCAGAAAAAGCTGAAAAAGAACGTTCAACAAAATCAAAAACTTGGAAATTTAAAGCTAAAAATGTTCGTGATTTTGCCTTTGCAACATCTAGAAAATATATTTGGGATGCTATGGCTGTTAATATTAACGGAAAAACAGTAATGGCGGTTTCTATGTATCCAAAAGAAGGAAACCCTTTATGGGAAGAACACTCTACAAGAGCAGTTGCTACCACACTTATTGAGTATTCTAAATTAACATTTGATTATCCTTATCCTAAAGCCATTTCTGTACACGCAAAAAATCAAGGAATGGAATACCCAATGATTTGTTTCAACTTTGGACGCCCAAACCCTGATGGAACATATTCAGAAAGAGTTAAAAAAGGAATGATAGGCGTTATAATTCATGAAGTAGGTCATAATTTCTTTCCTATGATTGTTAATTCTGATGAAAGACAATGGACATGGATGGATGAAGGTTTAAACTCTTTTGTTCAAATTTTAGCAGAATTTAAATACGACAAAGCTTTATTTGATAAAAATCCTGCAAAAAATATTACCAGATATATGGGGGGAGATCAAAGTAATATTTCTCCAATTATGTCTCAAGGAGATTATGTAAAACAATTTGGTGCAAATGCGTATGCAAAACCAGCTGCAGGTTTATATATTTTAAGACAAACCATTATGGGACCAGAATTATTTGACCACGCATTTAGAACTTACGCCCAAAGATGGATGTTTAAACACCCAACTCCTGCTGATTTCTTTAGATCTATGGAAGATGCTTCTGGTATGGATTTAGATTGGTTTTGGAGAGGATGGTTTTACACAACTGATGTAAACGATATTGGTATAAAATCTGTTAAACCTTTATATTTAACAGACAAACCAGGTGAAAGAGTTACCAAGTTAAAAGAGCAATACAAACAGTATTTTGATAATTTAGGAGATTTAGTTTACCTTACTGATAAAAAAGAAGATGCAAACCCAAAAGCAATGGACAAATATGCTGAAGGAAAAGAAGTGCCTTCTTATATTTATTCTGTTGAATTTGAAAAACCAGGAGGTTTAATTATGCCACTTATTGTACAATTAACTTATACTGATGGTACAACAGAAAAACAAACTTTCCCAGCACAAATTTGGATGAAAAACGATAAAAAAGTTAAAAGAGTATTTGCTTCATCAAAAGAAATTAAAAGCATCGTTGTAGATCCTGATCTAGAAACTGCAGATGTAGATACTTCTAACAATAGTTGGCCAAAAAAGAAATTAGATAAATTCGATAATTTTAAAAAGAAAATGAAAAACTAAATTTGTTTTTCTTGAGTCGTCCTAAAATTAGGTTGACGATTATTAATGTTAAAATTAACCCAGTGAATTTAAATTCACTGGGTTTTTTATTCTGCATCTTCATTCTAAATAAATATACCGTAAAAGCTTTTTTGATGATAATTAATCAAATTCATCATCTCCTACTACGCTGTTAGTCCAACAATTAGATTTACTAAAAAACCTTTTACAGACGATGTCTAGTATGCTCAATTTTACAGATGTTTTTAAGTATTTTCCTTTACGATTTCTTCTTTTTATAGTCCTGTCTTCTATTTTTGGATGACTTTTTAGTTGAGAAGCAAATTCTACGTAAAAATCATCCAAAATTACATAAAACTTTCTAAGTATTACAAGTGTTTTTACTATGTAATTTACTAAAAACCAGTAAAAAACACAATGTAAAAACACTTTTTTATTATCCATTATTCACGTTATTTAGTCTGTCCTTTCTGCGCAGGAAGGAATCCATACTTAGAAAGAACTTAGAAAGAATTTGCCAACTATTTTTGGCACCATTACCACGAGCTTCTTGAATATAAACCACAACGTTAACACGAATATGCAACGTTTAAAATGTTTTATATTCGTAGTTAGCGAAGTTATCAGAAAAAAAGTTTAGAAGTAAACTAAATTATCATTTCGAAGATTAAGATAAATACAGAAACTGACTGCGTTAGTCAATCCAATTCTTAAAATCTTTTACACGCTCTCTACTTACAATAATTTCTGATTCTGAGAAGGAATTTAATATCAGTTTTAATCGAGAATTAGAGTATGTAATAATATCCTTAATTGTATTTATGTTAACTATAAAGGTTCTATTTACTCTAAAAAAACACTCTGGATTGAGTTGTTCTTGCCAATTTTCTAAAGAATGATCTAACAGATGACTTCTGTTTCCTTTTGTGTGTATGTATGTCGATTTATTTTCACTGTAAAAACATTCTATTTCATCTATATGAATAATTTTTATATGCTGACCAACTTTTATAGATAACCTTTTTTTAAATTTTCTATCTACTGGGTTTACCAATAATTTACGAATATCATCCAAGTTTACTTGAACATTTGTTTGTTTTGGTTGATTAATTTTAAACTTATCTACCGCAACTTTTAACTCATCTTCATCTAAAGGTTTTAGTAAATAATCAATGCTATTTAATTTAAAGGCTTTTAGCGCATATTCATCGTAAGCAGTTGTAAAAATAATAGCAGAATTGACTTCTATTTCTTCGAAAATTTCGAAAGACAATCCGTCTGACAACTGAATATCTAAAAATATTAAATCTGGATGTTCGTTATTTTGCAACCAGTTTAACGATTCTTCTACAGAATGTAACATCTGCTGGACTTCTATATTTAGTTCTGCTAACATTCTGTTTAGCCTTCTTGCTGCTGGCTTTTCATCTTCAATTATTAATACGTTCATTTGTTAGTTGTTGGTGTTTAGTGTTTAGTGTTTAGTGTTTAGTGTTTAGTGAAAATAAAATATTTCCGAATCGACAACTTTAAGACTTTTTAACTTTGCTACTTTGCTACTTCAAAACCTCTTCATTTTATCATCTTCTTTACTCATCAATTCTTTAATTTTCTTTTCTTCCCAATCTTTGCCAAAACCTAAAGATTTAAATCCGAAAACTCCTAACCAATGAAAAAAGATTCCTATTCCCCAGAAAACCCAAGTAGAATATACTCCAAAATTAGACAATGCATCTAGAACACTATCATTTTCGTCTCTTGTTAAACCAAAAATAATAATTCCGCTAATAAAAATATTTACCAAAACATAAACAATTAAATGAATGTAAAAACCTTTAATGTCTTTTACTCGTTTTTTTGCTCTAATGTAATTTTGTTCTTTTATAAAATCTGTATTCATTATTTTCTATAATCTTGTTCGTTCATAAATTCTTTAATCTTGTTTTCTTCCCAGCTTTTACCCATTCCAAATTTAGAAAATCCAAAAACTAAAAACCAATGTATAACTACTGAAAACAGCATACCAAAAGCGGCTAACCAGAAAAAATGAAAACCTTGTACAAACATTAAATTTACTGTTATTATTATTGGTAAAGAAAGTAACATTACTACAAGGTGAACATAAAAACCTTTCATATCATTAACTCTCTTTTTTGCTCTAATATACTTTTGTTCTTTTGTAAAATCTGTATTCATTATTTTCTATAATCTTGTTCGTTCATATATTCTTTTATCTTTTTTTCTTCCCAATTTTTATTGAAAAACATTCTTAAACCAAAAGTATTTAATGCCTGAAAAAAGATTCCTATTCCCCAATACATCCATATTTTATAATTGTGATAATCTGTAAAAGCTTCATTAAAAGTATCTCCATCATTTATATCACCAACAATAAATATTGCGCTTAAAAAAATATTTACAACAATATAAATAGCTAAATGTTTGTAAAATTTTGCAATCTTTTCTACTCTTTTACGAGCCAACACATATTTTTGTTCTTTTGTAAATTTTGTTTCCATTATCTAATTCTTTTATTTTCTTTGTCCATCAATTCTTTAATCTTTCTGTTTTCCCAATTTTTTCCTAAGAAAATATTGTAATTATTTACTTCTAAAAAGTGAAATACTAAACCTATTCCCCATCCAAAAATTGGAAACCAAAACCAGTGAAATTGTGACGAAAATCTTAAATTTATAAAAATTAAAAATGGTATTACTAAGCAGTAAGATGCTAAATTTTGATAAAATTCTTTTAATTTTTCTACTCTTTCTACTGCTTTAACATATTTGCTGTTTTCTAAATCTTCTGTGTACATAATATTGTTCATTTTATATAAGAGAGGCAAGCTCACCTTAAAAGTTGTGTTGTTATTTTTTATTTTAACAGGAGTATCTGTTATTAATCCATATCTATCTGCAATATTTTGCAGTCCTACTTTGGTACTTTTTCCTATGGCTTCTTTAGGATTAATGTTATTTTCTATAATTAAATAATTGTTCTCCTCATAAATTGAAATTTTTAATGGTTTAGAGGATGAAACCACGTTATGTTTTACTGCATTTTCTAGTAAAAGTTGTAAAGAAAGTGGTACAATTTTTAACTCATTATTGCTAATTGTTTCTGGAATAGAAAATTTAACTGCATCTTCAAACCTCATTTCTAGCAATTGCATATAGGTTTTTGCAAAGTTTAACTCTTCTGTAATTGGCACTAAATCTTTATTTCTTTGCTCTAAAACATACCTATAAACTTTAGATAGTTTTGTGGTAAATTTTTCTGCTTGATTTGGGTTTTCGCCAATTAAACTTGTTAATACATTTAAGCTATTAAACAAAAAATGCGGATCTAATTGATTTTTTAAAGACTCAAATTTTGCAGTTTCTATTTTTGCAACAATTTCTTGTTTTGTGGTTTCTTTGGTCATTGCAGATTTCCAATTGCTCATAAAACCTTTTGCATGAAAAAAAACTGCTACACCTAAAGAAAAAATAATCGCAAACAGATGAACCCAAACTAAATAATCTTTGAAAAAGTTTTCAAATTTATGACCAAATAATATTATATATTGTATATAATGGATTATTAAAACTGCAAAAACCGTATAAATAACTGTTAAAATAATTCCGGCCCAAACTCTTTTATTAGTTTCTTCAACCCAATCCCATTTAGAATTTAAATATTCATTTAGTATTCCATTTCCTAGACCTAAAATAAAAGAATACATACTAGAAATTAAAAAAACCAAACCCATTCCTTTTAAACTAAACTCTTGATTAATGACTATGAAAAAGATTCCAAGTATTATTGTAAGTTTTAGACAAACAATAAAGTCATTTTTTATTTTTTTAAAAATTGATGTGTTTGGTGTTTTCATTTTCGAAACTATTATTTTAAAATAAAATTACTAAAATTTAATTTCTAAAGATACATTTTTATCATCTACAATAAATTTAGCATTTTCAAAATTAGGAGGACCAAAATTCATTACATTATTAGATGCTCCAAAATCTTCTAAAGGCATTCTTTGTGGAGAAAAATCCATTTTATCATTATTGTTTTTATCATGATAACATACAATTGCATATACTCCAGATTCTAAATTTTCGAATGTAATGGTACTTTTACCATCAACAATTTTTGCATTTTTAGATTGAATTGGTTTTTTCATAAAAGTAGTTTTATCATATAAAGCAAATCCTACTTTTCCATCATCAGAAGTTACATTAACTACTGTTGCTGTTATTGTTTTGTTTTGAGCAGTTATTAAGTTTGTAATTAACAACATTGTTACTGTTAAAAGTGTTACTAAAAGTTTCATAATTTTATTTTTAATGGTTAATGATGATACAAATATGCTACAGCACTCAATTTTTAGAAATTAAAGAATACTGAATCGTATTTTTTTAAGGATGAATTGTAGTTATTTATAAAAATGATATTAAAAACAGTTAAAATTATACAGAAAAAAAGCGTCATAAATTATCATAAAACCATTAATACACTTTTATTTTGAATAATTTTTAACCCAAAATACAATTTTGTTTAAATTTGATAAAACTTACAAAAAAGCAATACATTATTAATAATAGTATATAAAAAAGATATACTTTTGCTGTATGATTACTTCTAGAAGAAATAAATTATATACCACAATAGTTCCCAGTTTGCGCTTGCGCAATCGCCGTCGCTAATAATCTACATTAGCAATAAAGCAATCTATTATAGTATTTAACCATTTATTTTTTTACCGTGAATATTTCTTACAAAACTTACTTACAATCATTCGTTATTTTAAAGAATAACAATATTCGACGCAATTTTCCATTTCGCCCTTTGGGGTAATTTAAAATTAATGGAATTAGGTGAGTCCAATTCTGCATCCAAATAAAACAAACAACAATTTTATAAAATAAAAATACAATGCAATGGAAATTGTAATTGCAAATACATCACATACAATTTACGCAGAAATCATTTGCAAAACCATAGAAGATGCCGCTCAAGTTAGAGGTACAGGAATTGCAAAAAGAAAGCCAGCTTATGTTGCCAAAAAAATGGAAAACGGCAATGCTGTTATTGCTTTAGATGATAACAAGTTTGCTGGATTCTGTTATATTGAAAAATGGGGACATGGAAAATTTGTTGCCAATTCTGGGTTAATTGTACATCCAGATTATAGAGGTATTGGTTTAGCAAAAAAAATTAAGAGTAAAATTTTTGAGCATTCTAGAAATAAATATCCAACTGCAAAAGTATTTAGTATTACCACAGGTTTAGCAGTTATGAAACTCAACAGCGATTTAGGGTACAAACCTGTAACTTTTTCAGAACTTACAGACGATCAAACCTTTTGGGATGGTTGCCAAACTTGTAAAAATTACGATGTGTTAACAAGAACAGACAGAAAAATGTGTTTGTGTACAGGAATGTTGTTTGATCCAAAAAATAAAGAAACCTCTAAAAAAGTAAAAGAAAATGTTTTTAAAAGACTTAAAAACATCAAACAAAACTTATTTCTAAAAAAGAATAAAAAATAATCGTATGAAAAAATTAGTAATTGCTTATAGTGGCGGATTAGACACTTCTTATTGTGCAGTAAGCTTATCAAAAGAATATGAAGTGCATGCAGTAAGTGTAAATACTGGCGGATTTACAAAAGAAGAAATAAATCATATAGAAAGTAATGCTTATAAAATGGGCGTTACAACGTATAAAAATATTGATGCTGTTGCTACATTTTATCAAAAAGTAGTAAAGTATTTAATTTTTGGAAATGTTTTAAAAAACAATACTTACCCACTTTCTGTGAGCGCAGAAAGAATTATACAAGCTATAGAAATTGTAGAATACGCAAAAAGTATTGGTGCAAAATATATTGCGCATGGAAGTACTGGTGCAGGAAATGATCAAGTTAGATTTGATATGATTTTTCAAACTCTATCACCAGAGATTAGTATTATTACTCCCATTAGAGATCAAAAATTAACAAGACAAGAAGAAATAGATTATTTAAAATCTGAAGGAATAAATATGTCTTGGGAAAAATCTAAATACTCAGTAAACAAAGGTCTTTGGGGAACAAGTGTTGGTGGCGAAGAAACGTTAACATCAGAAAAACCTTTACCAAATTCGGCTTATCCTTCTCAATTAGAAAGTAAAGATGCTCAAAAAGTAGTATTAACTTTTAATAAAGGAGAATTAGTAGCAGTAAATGGTAAAATTGATGACTCTAAAAACTGTATAGAATTGCTAAATTCTTTAGCGTCAAAATATGCAATTGGTAGAGATATTCACGTTGGAGACACCATTGTTGGTATTAAAGGAAGAGTTGGTTTTGAAGCTGCTGCTGCATTAATTACCATAAAGTCGCATCATTTATTAGAAAAACATACCTTAACAAAATGGCAATTACAACATAAAGAATATCTAGCTAGTTTTTACGGAATGCATTTACATGAAGGTCAATATTTAGATCCTGTGATGAGAGATATTGAAGTTTTTTTAGAAAACAGTCAAGACAAAGTTACAGGTAGCGTTTTTGTAACACTAAAACCTTATCATTTTTCTTTGGATGGAATATCATCTAAACACGATTTAATGTCTGCGAAATTTGGAAGTTATGGTGAAGAAAACAAAGCTTGGACTGCAGAAGAAGCTAAAGGTTTTATCAAGATTTTAGGAAATCAGAATAAAATATATCAACAAGTAAACAAATAAATAGAAAAGACCTCACAGGTTTTAAAAACCTGTGAGGTCTAAAACTTTTCAAAATGAGAAATTTAGAAATTGGAATTATAGGTGGTGCAGGTTATACAGCAGGAGAATTAATTAGATTACTATTACATCACCCAAAAACAAATATCAATTTTGTGTACAGTACATCTAATGCTGGCAACAAATTGTATAAAGTTCATCAAGATTTAATCGGAGATACAGAACTTGATTTTACCCAAGAAATAAATACTGATGTTGATGTTTTATTCTTGTGTTTAGGGCACGGAAATTCAACTGCATTTTTAAAAGAAAATCGTTTTTCTGATAACACAAAAATCATTGATTTAAGTAATGATTTTAGGTTACATACTGATAAAAATTTTGAAGGAAAAGATTTTGTGTATGGATTGCCTGAATTACAAAAAGAGCAAATAAAATCTGCAAAATATATTGCGAATCCAGGTTGTTTTGCAACAGCTTTACAGTTGGCAATTTTACCTTTAGCAGCAAATGGTTTGTTAAAAAATGATATCCATATTAATGCGGTTACGGGTGCAACTGGTGCAGGAACTTCTCTATCTAAAACCACACATTTTACGTGGAGAGATAATAACTTTTCTCATTACAAAGCTTTTACACATCAGCATTTAGGAGAGATTCATCAAACTATAAATCAATTACAAGACAGCTTTCATTCAGAAATAAATTTTGTGCCCAACAGAGGTAATTTTTCTAGAGGAATTTTTGCAACAGCCTATACAAAATTTGATGGTTCTATAGATGATGCAAAAAAATTATATAAAGAATTTTATAAAAATGCTGCATTTACGTTTGTTTCTGATGAAGACATTCATTTAAAACAAGTGGTAAATACAAATAAGTGTTTAATTCACTTAATTAAATATGATAACAAGTTATTAATTACAAGTGCCATAGATAATTTACTAAAAGGAGCTTCCGGACAAGCCATTCAGAATATGAATTTAATGTATGGTTATAAAGAAACTTTAGGTTTAAATTTAAAAGCAAATTATTTTTAAAAACCTTAAAGGTTTTTAAATACTGAACTTGTTTCAGTATCTAATTATTATAAACGGTTTTAACTTTTGAAACATTCAAACGTTAAAACTTTAAAACTAATATTTATGAAAGTAGCCATTATAGGAGCAGGAAGTTTAGGACAATCTATAGCAAAAGGATTATTAACAAATAATGTTGTTAGTTCTTTATATATGACTAAAAGAGATACTAACTCTATTAAAAAATTCAGCAATTACAAAAAAGTTATTTTAACTTCTGATAATGAAGAAGCTATTAAAAACTCTGAAATAATCATTTTTGCAGTACAACCAAGACATCTAAAAAAGATTTTAGAAAACGTAAAGTATTTATTAAAAAAAGACCGATTAATTATTTCTGTAATTACAGGTTTTTCTATTGGTAAAATAGAAAATGTTATTGGCGCAAAACACCATATTATAAGAGCTATGCCAAATACAGCTGCTGCTGTTGGGCAATCTATGACCTGTATTTCTGCTAATGAAAAAGGAAAAACCAAAATAGAATTGGCTAAAACTATTTTTAACAGTTTAGGACGTTCTATGGTTATCCCTGAAGAACAATTACAAGCAGCAACTGTTATTTGCGCAAGCGGAATTGCTTTTTGGATGCGTTTAATAAGAGCCACCACTCAAGGTGCTATTCAATTAGGTTTTGAAGCTGATGAAGCACACGAATTAGCAATGCAAACTTGCTTTGGTGCTGCTACTTTATTAAAAGAATCTGGCAAGCATCCAGAAGCAGAAATAGATAGAGTTACCACGCCTGGAGGTTGTACTATAGAAGGTTTAAACGAAATGGAACACCAAGGGTTAAGCTCATCTTTAATAAAAGGAATTAATACTTCTTTTGAAAAAATTAATCAAATTAAAGCAAAATAATTATGCCACTTTTTAACGTTTATCCTTTATATGATGTTACTCCAGTTTCAGCAAATGGAGTTTATGTTTATGATAAAAACAATATAGAATATTTAGATTTATATGGTGGCCATGCTGTCATTTCAATTGGTCATTCTCATCCAAAATATGTTGAGGCTGTTTCTATACAAGTTGCAAAATTGGGTTTTTATTCGAACGCAATTCAGAATCCTTTACAAAAACAGTTAGCAGATAAATTAGAAGAACTTTCTGGTTGTAAAAATTACGAATTATTTTTATGTAATTCTGGTGCAGAAGCTAATGAAAATGCATTAAAACTAGCCTCTTTTAAAACAGGAAAATCTAGAATAATTGCTTTTAAAAATGGTTTTCACGGACGAACTTCTGCAGCTGTTGCTGCTACTGACAATGCAACTATTATTGCACCAATAAACGCACAACAAGAGGTTACAATTCTTGATTTAAACGATATTGAGGGTGTAAAAAAAGAACTCAAAAAAGGCGATGTTTGTGCTATTATTGTCGAATTTATTCAAGGAGTTGGTGGTTTAGACGAAGCTTCTGCTGATTTCTTTGAACAAGTTGATGTTCTTTGTAAAGCAAACAACACACTTTTTATTGCTGATGAAGTGCAGTCTGGTTATGTACGTTCAGGAAAGTTTTTTGCTTTTCAGCATTATAATGTGACACCAGATATTATTTCTATTGCCAAAGGTATGGGAAATGGTTTTCCTATTGGAGGTATTTTAATTCATCCTTCTATTGAAGCTAAATTTGGAATGTTAGGAACTACTTTTGGTGGAAACCATTTAGCTTGTGCTGCTGGTTTATCGGTTTTAGATGTAATTGAAAAAGAGAAGTTAATAGACAATGTAAAGGAAGTATCAGCCTATTTTGTAGAAATCGCAAAAACAATTCCACAAATAAAAAAAATTAAAGGAAGAGGCTTAATGCTGGGGCTAGAATTCGAATTTGAAGTAGGTGATTTAAGAAAGAAATTAATTTACGATTACCACATTTTTACAGGTGGAGCAGCTAATAAAAAATTATTAAGAATTTTACCTCCACTAACTGTCAAAAAAGAACACATCAATCAGTTTTTTGAAACTTTAATTACTGCTTTAAACAATTAAATTTAAACACAAAACACAAATAGATTGAACACTAAACACTAAACACTGAATACTGAATACTGAATACTGAATACTAAAAAATGAACACCTTATTATCCATAGAAACAAGAAACGCTGTTTTGTTAACAATGGCAAAGCTTTTAGAGAAAAACAGAGCAGAAATAATCAGCATTAACAAAACAGATTTAAAAGCTTATAAAGGTGATGATATCTCTATGTTCGATCGTTTAAAAGTTAATGATGTAAAAGTTGATGAAATGATTAAAGCGGCTTTGCATTTGGCTTCTCAAGAAGATCCTGTAGGTGTAGAGCGTTTTAGTTTTAAACACGAAAACGGAATGCAGGTCTTTAATAAAACGGCTTCTTTTGGTACTATTTTAATTATTTACGAATCTAGACCAGATGTTACTGTTGAAGCTGCAGGAATTGCATTTAAATCTGGAAATAAAATTTTATTAAAAGGTGGTAAAGAATCATTAAACTCTAACTTAAAGATTGTTGAGTTATGGCACAAAGCTTTAAAACAGCATAAAGCTTCTACAAATTGGGTAGAATATTTACAGTTTAACAGAACAGAAACACAAGCTTTTTTAGAAAAACCTACACAAAAAGTAGATTTAATTGTACCAAGAGGAGGAGAACGTTTAATTGCTTTTGTAAAACAACACGCTACTTGTCCTGTTATTATTAGCGGACGAGGAAACAATTTTGTCTATGTTTCTAAAGAAGCGAATATAGATATTGCAATTGATGTTATTATCAACGGAAAATCTAAAATTTCTGCTTGCAATGCAGTAGATAAAGTTTTAATTGATAAAAACCTTCCAAATAAAAAGGAGTTTATCGAACAATTAATATCAAAATTAAAAGCTAATAAAATTGATATTTTGGGTGATGAAATTGTTGCCGAAAATTACAATTTACAAGCAATTGAGTCTGATAGAGTTTGGCTTGAAGAGTTTTTAGATTATAAAATCGTGATTGGTGAAATTGCAAACACTGAAGCTGCTATTCAAAAAATAAATCATTTTTCTGGAGGACATTCTGCTGCCATTATCACCAAAAATGATGCAATTGCAAAAATATTTATGGAAAACATAGATTGTGCTGCTGTGTATCATAATGCATCTACTCGTTTTACAGATGGTGGGCAATTAGGTTTGGGAGGAGAATTAGCCATTAGCACAGATAAATTGCATCAACGTGGACCAATTGGGTTACAACATTTAGTAACTAACAAATGGTATGTTCACGGAAATGGACAAATAAGATAGTATGAAAAAGAAACGCATATTACTAAAAATTGGTTCAAACACATTGACCAAAGAAACTAATAATATATCTAGAGGAAAAATAGAAGATATTGCCAATCAGATTGCAAAACTCAAAGATTCTTGCGAGTTTATAATTGTGAGTTCTGGTGCAATTGCTGTGGCAAAACAGTTTGTAAAACTAGAAAGCAAACAGTCAGCAATCTTTGTAAAACAAGCCTTAGCTTCTATTGGACAACCGCACTTAATTAGAATTTATCAAGAAATATTTAGAGAATATGGTTTGTTGAGTTCTCAGTGCCTTCTCTCCTATTCCGATTTCGAAAAACAGGAAAGCAAAACCAATATTGTAAATACCATAAATGTGTTGGTTAACAATAATTACATTCCGATTATCAATGAAAATGATACGGTTGCAACAGACGAAATTAAATTTGGTGATAACGATAAACTAGCCGCTTTAACAGCTTCTTTATTAAATGTAGATTTACTAATTATTGCCACAAATACAAATGGAATTTACACAAAAGAATCTATTAAAAATAAACAACCAAAAACAATTAAAGAAGTTACCAATTTTGATGCTTTAAAAAATGAAATTGTCAACTCTAAATCTACGCACGGAAGTGGTGGAATGCAATCAAAAATTGAAGCAGCTTCTTTAAGTAAAAATGCAAATATAGAAACGTGGATTGTAAACGGTTTAAAAGATAATTTTATTACAAATGCTTTTGAAAATAAAATACCGTTTACAAAAATAAAATAATTACTAGCAGTTTAGATCTCTTTCAAAAAAATATAAAATGAGACATTATACATCTATAAACGACATTGACGATATCTATTCTTGGATTGAAGAAGCCAAAGAAATTAAAACAAATCCTCTAAAGAATATTGAATTAGGAAAAAACAAAACCTTAGGTTTATTATTCTTTAATTCAAGTTTAAGAACACGTTTAAGTACTCAAAAAGCCGCACTTAATTTAGGTATGAATCCAATAGTGATGAATGTTTCTGGTGATGCTTGGGGAATTGAATTCGGTAATGGAACTGTAATGAATGGTAAAACTGCAGAACATATTAAAGAAGCTGCACAAGTAGTTTCTCAATATTGTGATGCAATTGCTATAAGAGCATTTCCTAGTTTAACAGACAAAAAATTAGATGAATCTGAACACGTTTTAAATTCGTTTGTAAAATATGCTTCTGTTCCAATTATTAATATGGAAAGTTCAACTGCTCATCCTTTACAAGGTTTAACTGATGCAATCACAATAGCGGAAAATACAACAAAAAAGAGAGCAAAAGTAGTTTTAAGTTGGGCGCCACATATTAAAACTTTACCACACGCTGTTAGCAATAGTTTTGTAAAAGCAATGCAAAAAATGGATGTAGAATTTGTAATTGCAAATCCAATAGGATATGATTTAAATCCAGAAATTACTAAAGACACGCCTATTTATCACAATCAAAAAGAAGCATTTAAAAATGCCGATTTTGTATACACAAAAAACTGGAGTGCTTATGATAACTATGGGGAAATTTTAAAAATTGATGAAAATTGGATGATTACCAAAGACAAAATTGGTAATGCAAAATTTATGCACTGTTTGCCTGTAAGAAGAAATGTGGTTGCAGAAGATGCTGTTTTAGATAGCGAAAGTTCTTTGGTAATTGAACAAGCAAATAACAGAACTTATGCAGCACAATTGGTATTGAAAAAGATATTGGAAAACTTATAATCGATTCAACTAAACCTCTAAGGTTTTAAAAACCTTAGAGGTTTTGAAAAAAATATAGGAAAATTTATAAAATCGCTTTTAGCATTTTGCGCGCTAACAGCTAACGACTAACAGCTAATAATGGAAAAACTATCAATCATAAAAATTGGAGGTAATATTATCGAAGATAAAAAATCTTTAAATGCTTTTCTAAAATTATTCTCTAACATAAAAGGAAATAAAATCTTAGTGCATGGAGGAGGAAAACGTGCTACTCACATTGCATCAAAATTAGGAATTGAATCTAAAATGGTAAATGGCAGAAGAATTACTGATGCAGCAACTTTAGAAGTCATAACTATGGTTTACGGAGGTTTAGTGAACAAAAATGTGGTGGCTAAATTACAAGCTTTAAATACCAACGCAATTGGTTTAACAGGCGCAGATATTAACAGTATTCAATCTGATAAAAGACCTGTAAAAGATATTGATTTTGGTTTTGTAGGTGATGTAAAAAAAGTAGCCCATAATTCTATTGATAAACTAATTAAAGCTGGTTTCACACCCATTTTTTGTGCCATTACACACAATGGAAAAGGACAATTATTAAACACAAATGCTGACACAATTACAAGTACAATTGCAGTTGGTATGAGTAAAATCTATGAAACATCTATCTATTATTGTTTTGAATTAAATGGTGTTCTACAAGATTTTAATGACAAAAATTCTGTTATTAAAAACATCAACACAGAAAAATATAAAGAGCTTTTGGCAGAAGGAATAATAGTTGATGGAATGTTACCAAAACTAGAAAATTGCTTTGATGCCTTAAAAAATGGAGTTGCCAAAGTACATATTGGAAACACATCAATGTTAAGAAAAGAAAACGAGTTTTTTACAACAATTACATTATAAAAATGATCATCGAAAAATTAACAAAAAACGCTATTACACTTCTTAAAAATTTGATTGAAACGAAATCATTTTCTACAGAAGAACACAATACTGCACTTTTAATTGAAGCTTGGTTTAACAATAATAATATTCCTTTTAAAAGAACAAAAAATAATATCTGGGCAACCAACAAACATTTTGATGAAAGTAAACCAACAATGTTGTTAAATTCTCATCACGATACAGTACATCCAAATACTGCTTATACAAGAGATCCTTTTAAAGCAACTGTAGAAGGAGATAAATTATATGGTTTAGGTTCTAATGATGCTGGTGGTTGTTTGGTTTCATTAATTGCAACTTTCACTAATTTTTATACCCAAGAAAACTTAAAATACAATTTAGTTATTGTGGCTTCTGCAGAAGAGGAAAACAGTGGACCTAATGGATTAAACAGTATGTTACCAATTATTCCACATATTGATGTAGCAATTGTTGGAGAACCTACTTTAATGAATTTGGCAGTTGCAGAAAAAGGTTTGGTGGTTTTTGATGCTGATGTAGAAGGAACACCAAGTCACGCAGCACATCCAAATGATAACAACTCAATTTATAATACGATTGAAGTTTTACAATGGTTTAAAGATTTTCATTTCGAAAAATCTTCTGAAACTTTGGGTGATGTGAAGATGACAGTAACTCAAATAAATGCTGGTAAACAACACAATGTAGTGCCTGCACACACCAATTTGGTAATTGATGTTCGTGTAAATGATGCTTATTCAAATCAAGAAATTGCAGACATTTTACAAGAAAAATCACCTTGTACAAAAATTACTCCAAGAAGTTTACGATTAAATTCGTCATCAATTTCTACTGACCACGATTTGGTAAAAGCAGGAATTGCAATGGAGAGGAAAACTTATGGTTCTCCAACATTATCCGATCAATCTGTGTTATCTTGCCAATCATTAAAATTAGGACCTGGAGATAGTAAACGTTCGCATTCTGCTGATGAATTTATTTATCTATCAGAAATTGAAGAAGGAATTAGAATATACGTTGAATTGTTGAATCGTGTAATTGTTTAAAAAAGAATAGAGAAACAAGAGAAAAGAATAGAGAATAAAGACGTGAAAATTTTGTCTTTTTTCTGAAAGTGAAACGGTCTTTTTTCTTGATTCTAAATTTTAAAATAAAATTTATAAATATGAAACTTTGGGATAAAGGATTTAGTATAGACAAACAAATAGAAAACTTTACTGTTGGTAACGATAGAGAAATTGACATTCACATTGCAAAATATGACGTTCAAGCATCAATTGCACACGCAATTATGCTAGCATCTATTGGTATTATTACTACTGATGAATTAAAAGATTTAAAAAAAGGTTTACAAGAATTAGCAACTGATATTGAAAACGGAACGTTTGAAATTGAAGCATCCTTTGAAGATGTGCACTCTAAAATAGAATGGGAGTTGACTAATAAGTTTGGTGAAGTTGGCAAGAAAATTCATACAGCGCGTTCTAGAAACGATCAAGTTTTAGTGGCTTTGCAATTGTATTATAAAGAGAACTTATCAATTATAAATGATAAAGTAAAAACGCTGTTTGATACCTTATTAAATTTGGCTGAAACTCACAAAGACAGCTTATTACCTGGTTATACGCATTTACAAGTAGCAATGCCATCATCCTTTGGATTGTGGTTTTCTGCCTATGCAGAATTACTAATTGATGATGTTTATGTATTAAATGCAGTATCAAAAGTTGTAGACCAAAATCCTTTAGGCTCTGCTGCAGGTTATGGCAGCTCTTTCCCTATTCACAGAGAATTAACAACCAAAGAACTCAATTTTTCAACCTTAAAATACAATGTTGTTGCTGCGCAATTAAGTCGTGGAAAAAGTGAGCGTTCTATTGCTTCTGCTTTAGGCGGATTGTGCAACACAATGGCTCGTTTTGCTATGGATGTTTGTTTGTATATGAGTCAGAATTTTGGTTTTATCACTTTTCCTGATGAATTAACCACAGGAAGTAGCATTATGCCGCATAAAAAAAATCCTGATGTTTTTGAATTGATTCGTGGAAAATGCAATAAAATTCAGGCATTGCATTCAGAAATGCTATTGATTACCAATAATTTACCAACAGGTTATCACAGAGATTTTCAATTGTTAAAAGAAAACATTATCAATGCTTTTGAGGATGTAAAAGATATTTTAGACATTTTTAATTACTCCATTCAGCAAGTAATTGTAAAAGATATCGATTTGAATGATGAAAAATATCAATATTTATTTACTGTTGATGCTATTAATAATTTAGTAGTTGAAGGGATGTCTTTTAGAGAAGCCTATCAACAAATTGGTGGTCAAGTTCAAGCAGGAACTTACAAACCAGATTTAGGAAAAAAACATTCTCACGTAGGTAGTATTCATAATTTAGGTTTGGATAAAATTAGAGAGAAATATCCTAAACAATAAATTTATACAAGGGATTAAAACCTCTTATTGTTTTATTTAATTTGATAATCAAGATTATATTGTTTTCAAAAACAATGCAATCCTATTTTTCAGGAAACACAAATAATTCTTCGCTTACTATTGGATTTAATTGAATTTTTTTAACTAAAAGAGTTATTTGCATAGAAGAATTATTTTTATAAGAATTTTTTATTACAAAAGGAAAATGTAAATTATTTACTTTTCTATAATCTGATAAAAATTGTTGTCTTATTTTACCTCTAAACATTCCTGTTTTTTCTTCTTCTTCTATTAATATTAGTAAAAAAGTTTTCGTATCAAAATAGTAATAAACGATATTCTCTACCACTTGTCCATTTAAAAATAAGGTGTTTTTAAGAACTATTATTTTATAACACTCCGTTTTATTTATAGTTTCTTTCCCTAATAATTCTATTTCAAAACCTTTTTTTTTGTAATCTATAAAAGTGTTCGGAAAATCATCTCGTTGCGAACGTAGTATTTCTGTTTGATTTTCACTTAATTCTCTGGTTTTTTTAGATCTCGAATAATCCCAAGCTTTATTTCCATCAAAAATATACTCAACCATTTCATTTCTATTTGTAAATACTTTTTTTAGTTGCTTGCCATTTTTTAAATGGATAGTTACTATAGAATCAAAAAAACTTTTGTTCTCTATTTTTTCTGTCGTTTTAATTCCTTTTATTTTTTTCCAATTTGCATAGCCACCCGTGTTTTTAATAAATTGTTTACAAATTTCATCAGCTGTTTGCGCATTAAGTGAATAATTTAAAGCTATCAATAGCATAAATACTATTTTTTTTTTCATTTTATATGTTTTAAAATCTGTTTTCATTTATACTACTTTTCTTTTTTACTTTTTTGCTTATTTTTTTACCAGAAGAAAAACGATACGAAAACCCCATAGAAATAAAAGGAGTTGGTATGCCTGTAGTTTTTTCTAAATTTCTAACACCATCAAAAGTGTAGGTTTTTATTTTTCTATTAAAAGTATTTAAAATATTATACAAACTAAAATTAAAACTTCCTTTGTTTTTTAAAACACGTTTAGATAAAGTTATGTTAGCACTAAAATTTCCTCCATTTGTCTTCTGAATACCGTTTAAACTATTTGTTATAGCAGAGAAATAGGTTCTTAAATTAATTTTTTTTGGTAAAGAAAAATCATTTATTAGCTCTAAACCAACCAAACTCGCATCATTCTTAATTAAATTGCTCTTTACTTGTGCATAGGAAAAATTTGAATAGATATTAAATGACCACCATTTGTATGGCGATACTCTTGGGTAAGTAATATTAAAAAAATGAACTTTTCGTTCGCCTATATTTTGGTAAGAAATTACCGTAAGTTTATTTTTTTGCGTTGCTACTTGAGAAAAAGCGTTATTAACTACTTTATAAGAATAGTTAAAAAAATACTTGTTTTTATGAGTATAAGAGAGTTCGTAACTATTAATAGTTTGTGGCTTTAAATTTGGATTTCCTTTTTTTACTGTAAAATCGTTTAGGTAAATTTTAAAAGGATTTAACTGAATATAGCTAGGTAAATCATAAATCTTTTTAAAAGACATAGCCAAACTACTAGTTTTAGCTTTATTTGTAAGATACTTTAAAGACACTACTGGTAATAATTGGGTATAAGAATTATTAAAAGGTTTAGAACTTTTAGTAGAAATACTCTTGGTTACAATATGTTCTAATCTTACCCCTAATGAATATTTAAAGCTATTTGCATTTGAGTCTGTAGAAACATAACTGCTATAAACTTGCTCTGTATAATTAAAGTTGTTACTTAGTGCTGAATTAATTTGCCAAGTTGAATTCTCTGGATTAAGAACTTCAAATAAATTCGTATTATTAATAATTACTTTATTATAATTAATACCTGTTTCAAAAATATTATTAGTTTTTAAGGGTACTGTATAGTCTATTAAAAAACTAAAAACTTCATTTTTTTCATTCTTTTCATCTCTATTTTGTCTTTTGGTAATTATGGTTTCTGTGGCATTTTTGTTTAAAATATCAAAGAAATTATTATTATCATTAAAACTTTCATGATAATTAATTGCCATATCTAACCGTTGTTTCTTTTTAATATCATAACGATATGAAAAATCGTAATTATAATTTATTGTTGGGGTTCTTTGTACTAAAGCATTCGTAAAAATATTATCTAATAGAATATTCTTAAACTGTTTGCTAGATAAATTTTGTTTTTTTGTATTATTTGCATCTCTAATAGAAATACCAGAAGAAAAGGAATGCTTTTTATTTAATTCGTAATCAATGCCAAAAATATAGCTTAACGAATTCATTTTAAAATTATTTTCTGTTGTATTTAAAAAAAGCTGTTTACTATTTATAAACTCACGTTCTGTATAATTTATATTTTCTCTATCTAAAAACAAACCCGTTAAACCACCTGTAAACGTAATTTTATTCGTTTTATAATCCATAAACAAAGAAGGCATAAAAGATTGGTTGTTATTCCGATACCTACTTGAAAAAGAACCTAAAAACCCATTATTTCGTTGTTTTTTTAAATTTATATTTAGGATACCTTCTATTCTGCCACTATATTTGGCACTAGGTGTTTGTATAATTTCTATATTTTCCAATCGGTCTCCATACATACTACCTAACATATTATATAACATTCTACCAGAAACTCGAGTACGCTTGCCGTTTAACTGAATTAAAATAGAACTCTTACCTATCATACCAATAGTTTCTTTTATTTCATCTACTTTTAAACCTGGTAAATACTCTAATATTTGCGTTATTGGTTTTTTATTTAACAGCGAATCATTTTTAATGTTAAAAACCATTCCGTTAGCAGAATGACTAATTCCTTTAGTTATATTATTACGAATTACAATTTCATCTAATACAGTAGCTTTTTCTCTTAATATAATTGGAGCTAGTATCGTATTTTTTATAAGTTTTATTTTTTGTGTTGTTCTCTGAAAACCTAACATACTAATACTCAAATAGTAATTGCCACTATTTGTTTTTATATAAAAAGAACCATCTTCTCTACTAATGGTTTTTGCTCTTTTAGTTGTTTCTATATTTGTAAGTATAATATGTGCATAAGCTAGAGGTTTATTATTGGCATCTAATATGCGACCACTAAAATTTACTGAGTTTGATATTGAATCTTTAGAAAACCCAATAACATACTGACTATGTATTGAAGATAGTGTAAGAAACGATAATAATAGAAATAATAAAATTTTCATTAAATTGTTTAATTAGTAAACTAAATTCTCATTAATGCAAAATTTGTATTAATGAGAATTTAGAAAAGACTTGTCATATATTCCTTTCTGCATTTTAAACCTTTATCAATTGCAGCATTCTATTTATCGAATTCAATCAGTCCACTTCCATCCGCATCTATCCTAATAAATAACATATAAGTAGCATCTTTAAAAGTTAAAAATTCCTCAACAGATAATTTACCATCTCCATTTGCGTCAGTTTTAAAAATGCTAGAATGCAGTCATTACTACTTTAAGAAAAACTTCCACTTATTAGTATTACACTTGACAAACTTAAAAGTACTAGTTTTAAATGTTAAAAAAATATATTTATTCTAAATAACAATTAAACGGAAAATGCAATAAAATTCAGGCATTGCATTCAGAAATGGTACTGATTACCAATAATTTACCAACAGGTTATCATAGAGATTTTCAATTATTAAAAGAAAACATTATCAATGCTTTTGAAGATGTAAAAGATATTTTAGACATTTTTAATTACTCCATTCAGCAAGTAATTGTAAAAGATATCGATTTGAATGATGAAAAATATCAATATTTATTTACTGTTGATGCTATTAATAATTTAGTAGTTGAAGGAATGTCTTTTAGAGAAGCCTATCAACAAATTGGAGGTCAAGTTCAAGCAGGAACTTACAAACCAGATTTAGGAAAAAAACATTCTCACGTAGGTAGTATTCATAATTTAGGTTTGGATAAAATTAGAGAAAAGTATCCTAAAAAATAATAATTTGCTGACGGTTTGTATAAGATTAGTTGTATGATTTAAGCACTAAAGTTAGCAAACAAATTAGAGATAGAAAGTCCGCAAGTACTTTCGTAAATTGGGTGAAACCAAGCAATTAATTATACACGGTGTTAGTCAAAGTCTTTTCCTCATTTGATTAAAACTTCTTATATAATTTTGGACAAATTCTTTTCATAGATTCCTTATCGTCTTCTTGCCAATTAAATTCAAAATTATTATAACCTCCTTGTTCATTTTGAAATTTTTTGTAGTCAATATAATCGTAAATTTCCTTACCAGTTTTAGTTTTAAAAACATTTTCAGGTATGTAGAATAATTCCTCTAATTCGTAGCTGGAAAAGATTCTTTTTTCTAGATCTGAAAGAGTATCTGGGTCTTTAACTGCTTTGTAGAAAACATTTTCCCCTTGTGAAATAAGCCAACAACGAAAATATTCAAATCCATCATCAGAACAACCACCTTTCATTATATACGCAGCACACCATAATTCAGACGAATATGAATCTCCTAATAATTTTGATGTTCTCAAATTAAAACCTATAATTTCTTTTGGTGTTAACTTTAGTAATTGATTTAATAATTCGTTTTTTTGTTTGCTATATTTTTTAAATTCAAGAAATGATTTATTAATTATTTTCCAATATTTAACTTCCTCTATCATTTCACTTGATTTTTCAAAGTTTAAATTTTCTAATTTTATATTCTTATTTTTCTCAAACTTAGAAACTTTCACAGGTTTTTGAGTTCTTTCTATACAAGAAAAAAATAGTGTAATAATTAGAATGTTTATTATTAATCTCACTTGGTTTAAATTTTGACTAACGTAAGCACGTATATTCAACGTTTAAATGTTTTATAAACGCAGTTAGCAAAATTCGTGATTTAGAATTAAAAAAACAACAGGAAAAACACCAATTATAATTTTTTCTAGTATTTATCTTTAAGCGGTTACATCATTTAAACATTTTTTCTAAAGTTCTAAAACGATACTCAAAAATACTTTTAAGCTGTTTTTTTATAAAGAGTTTTTGTGTTAAATGACCTAAAATTCCAAAGGGTATTTTATAGGATATTTTATCTTTCATTAAAGTTTTTCCATCAGGTAATTTTTGAAACCAATGTTCATGGTGCCACATTTTATATGGGCCAAAACGTTGCTCATCAATAAAAAATTCTTTGTCTTTTACTTGGGTAATTTCTGTAACCCAATTCGATTTTATTCCTGGTAAAATTGTTACTTTGTAAGTAATTATTTGTCCTGCAAAAGCTTTTTTATCAACTTTAGAAGTAATTTTAAAACCCATTTTTGCTGGAGTTATTTTCTCTAAATTATCTGGTGAACTGAAAAAAATCCACGCTTTTTCTAAAGGAATATTTAAAACTTGTTCAGCTGTAAGTGTATAAATTCCTGAATGTTTTTTAAATTTTATCATCAGTTATTAAAAACAATGTATGCGTTTAAACTTGTTGCAATAGTCATCCATATTAAATAAGGGAGTATTAATAAAGTATACCATTTTATTTTTTTTAAATGCTTAAAAGTAAAATAGCCTATTAATAACCATAACATTGCAATAATTACTAAGCCTAGAACTGTTAAATGTTGATTGAAAAAAATGTAGTTCCAACTTACATTTAATATCCATTGAAATGTATATAAAGTAATTATTTTTTTATCTAAGTAATAATATTTAAAACTCAGTTTTGTCATATAAAATGCAAAGCAAAGCATAATTGTAGACCAAGCAAATCCAAAAACCCAGTTAGCGGGTGTCCAAGGAGCTTGATTTAGTGAAGTGTACCAAACAGTTTGCGGACCATTTTTCATCAATAAAACACCAATTGCAAGCGCAAGAAAATTAGCTGTCAAAAATATAAAAAAACGCATATATTTATTCATAACTTAATTGTTTCTTCTTTAAGAAATTAAAGGTTAATTGTATAGAAAATAATAAAACAAATGCGTAAAAGAAATCTTCTAAAGGAATAGTAAAGATTCTAAAACCAATATTTTCTGCATTGTTATACCAAACCACTGGTTCTTTAATAAAACTACCTGTTAAAATTCCGTTTACAATTAAAAAAGGAATTAATATTATTAAAAAACTAGGATAATATTGTTGCAATGTTTTAAGTTGATATTTTACACTATATAACATCAATATTAAAAAACAAATGAAATTTACTGTTGTATACCATTTTCCAAAATTGAATATTAATATTGAAATAGCCAGTAAAATCAATAGAAAACTGATGATTTTGGTTATTTTTTTTGATACTCTAAAATCTAGAAAATAATATTTTAGAACCTCATGAGTAAATAAACAAGCGTAAGGAATACAAAAAAAGAATAGCCATTCTTCTATGGGCATTTCAAAAATTTTAACTCCTATAAAATAATCTGAATTAAATCCCCAAACTCCATTTATTGTAAAAATTGCATCCCAAATTAAAAAAGGAATCGCAATTAAAATTATACTTAAAAAAACAATTTTAAAATATTGAATAAAATGAAATTTCTTTTCTAAAATACTATATAATAGCGGAATACTTATGCTTCCTAAAATTAAAAAGAGGTATAAATATTGACTCACTTTTTATATTTTTTAAAGTATTTAAACGGAACAAACAGCATTCCAAAACATTCTCCTTCTTCTTTTCCTAAATGTTTATGATGAATTTTGTGCGCTTTTCTTAAACCTTTTAAATAACGATTATTGGTATTTTTAAACCATTTAAAACGTTGATGAATTAAAACATCATGTACTAAAAAATAGGCAATTCCGTAGCATAAAATTCCAAGCCCGATAAAGAATAAAAAAGTATGCTCTGTATACGTTCCAAAATAAAAAAGCAACATACTGGGTACAGCAAAAACTACAAAAAAAGCATCGTTTTTTTCAAAAACTCCTTGGTATTTTGGTTGATGATGATCTTCGTGCAAATACCAACCAAAACCGTGCATAACATACTTGTGTGTACACCAAGTAACACATTCCATCAATAAAAAAACTCCTAAGGTAATTAGTGCGTAAATCATTAAATAATATTTAACTTATATTTTACATAACTTCTTGCTAACAAATTGATTTTCATTGGGTTTGATATTCTAATTCGAGTATCCATAATTTTTTCTGATGGAACTCTCTTTAGCTTTTTTAGTAATCTTTTGTAATATCTATACGCCATATAAACTCCAAATTTGGCTTCCATTGGTAATTTAAGAATTCCATTTTTAAAAGCAAAATCAAAATCTTCTTCAATCTCGTTTATAATAACTTGTTTTGAGGCTGCATTTAATTCTCCTAAATTAATATTCGGAAAATAAGAACGATTTAAAACTTGATAATCATCTTTTAAATCGCGTAAAAAATTTACTTTCTGAAACGCAGATCCCAAACGCATTGCAGCATTTTTTAATTCTTTAAAACGTTTTTTATCACCATCAACAAAAACTTTTAAACACATTAAGCCTACCACATCTGCAGAACCATAAATATATTTATCATACTCCGCTTTTGTTTGATATTCTGTTTTATACAAATCTGCTTTCATACTTTTTAAAAAAGCTTGCACCATTTCATCTGGAATATCATATTTTGTTACAGTTTGCTGAAATGAATTCAAAATTGGATTTAAACTAATACCTTGTTCTAAAGCTAAATAATAATCTTTTTCAAAATTATTGAGTAGCATTTCTTTGTTATATTGATGAAAAGAATCTACAATTTCATCAGCAAAACGAACAAAACCATAAATATTATAAATGTCTTTTCTAATTTTTGGCGACAATAAATTTACAGCCAAAGAAAATGAAGTACTATATTGTTTGGTAACCAATTTACTACATTCATTAGATACTGTATCAAATAATTCTTTCATATTACTTTTGGTTTTTAATGATTAATTCTGAGGCAATTTTACCAGAAATTAATGCAGGTGGCACTCCTGGACCTGGAACTGTTAATTGCCCAGTAAAATATAAATTCTGCACTTTACTACTTTTTATTTTAGGTCTTAAAAAGGCGGTTTGCAACAGCGTATTTGCCATTCCGTAAGCATTTCCTTTATAAGAATTGTACTCTTTTTTAAAGTCTTTTACACAAAATGATTTTTTAAATAAAACGTATTTTTTTACTTTTTGGTTTGTCAATCTCTCAAACCTATCCATAATTTTATGAAAGTACTTTTCTCTTAATGCTTCTGTATCTTCAATTCCTGGAGCTAATGGTATCAAGAAAAAACCTGCTTCTTTTCCTTCTGGTGCAGAAGTTACATCTGTTATTGATGTAAAGTTTGCATAAAATAAAGGATCTGTTGGCCACTTAGGATGGTCGTAAATTTCTTTTGTATGTACATCAAAATCTGTATCAAAGAAAAGTGTATGATGGCTTACATTTTTTATTTTTTTATCGAAACCAACATAAAATAAAAGTGATGATGGTGCAAAGGTCTTTTTATTCCAATATTTTTCTGAATATTGTTTAAAATCCTTATCTAACAAAGTTTCTGTATGATGATAATCTGCGCCACTTAAAACTAAATCTGTTTTAATTTCTTTTCCGTTAACCAATAAACTTTTAACTGAATTATTTTCATAATCAATTAGAATTTTTTCAACATTTGCATTCGTTTTAAAATTTACACCTAAACTTTCTGCCAAAGAAACTATGCCTTCAATTACTGAATACATTCCTCCTCTTGGATGCCAAGTTCCAAGCCCAAAATCGGCATAATTCATAAAACTATAAAAAGCGGGTGTATTGCTTGGTTTTGCTCCTAAAAACAACACAGGAAATTCTAAAATTTGAATTAATTTTTTACTCTTAATATTTTTTCGAACTTGCTTTCTTATGGTTGAAAAAAATTGAGAAATTCTAGTTATTGTTTTAGTATTTACCAATTCTAAAGGCGAAACTCCTGGTTTATAAACTAAATCTTTTATAGCTGTTTCATAATTAGACTTTGCAGCATCTAAAAATGCTTTTAAGTGTTTACTACTTCCTTTTTCTTCATTTTCAAAAAGAGCGTAAATTTTATCTAATTGGCTAGAAATTTTGAGGGAATTACTTTTTCCAAAATAAACTTCATATCCAGGATTTAACTTGTCTAGAATGTAATAATCTGAAGGCTTTTTATTAAAATCAGCAAAAAAACGTTCAAAAACATCTGGCATCCAATACCATGAAGGCCCCATATCAAAAGTAAATCCGTCTTTTTTATATTGTCTTGCTCTACCACCTAAAGTATCATTTTTTTCTAAAACAGTGACTTTATACCCAGCTTTTGTTAAATAACAAGAAGCTGCTAAAGAAGAAAAACCCGAACCAATTATATAAACTTTTTTCACGATTTATTTATTTTGTTTAACAAATATACAAAAATATTAAACAAAATAAAATTTAGCAAAAAAAATTATAGTTCTTTTAACAATTCTGATACAGAGTCATAAAATTCTATTTTAGAAGAATATTTATTATTTTTTACTTGTTCTGTTTTTCTACCCAAAGCAATTAATTGATGATTTGTATTTTGTAAAGCTTTATCTATTTCTTTAAAATAATTTTCAATTTTATTATCATAAGGCATTACTGTTAATGATGTTATAAAACAAATATCTTTTCCGCTTCTAAAAAAATAATCTAGATTATTAATTGGCAAACTTTGACCAAGGTAAATAGTGTAATTACCTCGTAAAGTTAATTCGTAATTTAAATACAATAAACCTATTTCATGTATTTCATTATCTGGTAGAAAAAGTACATAAGTTTTGGCAGAATTAACAACACTATATTGTAACTTTTCTGTATTTATTTGAATTTTTTGTGATATTAAGTTTGATATAAAATGTTCATGAGCAGGCAATAAAGTATCTGTTTGCCATAATAAACCAATGTGATTTAAAAATGGAATAAAAACATCTTTAAAAATTTCTCTAAATGTTTTTTTATGCAAAAGTTTGGTATAAGTATTATTGAATAATATTTTATCAAACTGAAACATTGATAACTTTAAAGAGTTGATAGCTTCATTATCTATTGCTGCGTTAAAAGCAATTTCTTTAGATTTTAAAAGCAACTCATCATCAGTCATTTTTGCAATCTTAGAAATCTTATAGTTATTATTATTTAATAAAACAATATTTAATAGTTTTTGTAAATTTCTGTTAGAATAATATCGAATATTGGTATCTGTTCTTTTAGGTTGCAACAAATTATATCTCTTTTCCCAAATACGAATGGTATGTGCCTTAATACCAGAAATATTTTCAAGGTCTTTAATAGTAAAATCTTGTTTAATATTGTTCAATATATTTTGTTTTGTGTTGAACAAATTTATAAAAAAAACATTGAAGAAAATATTTTTTATCAAAAATGTAACAATTCATACTTTTACGCTACTTATAGATAACTAACTAATTTATACAAGTGCAGAAAGGTTTAGAAACTAAATTTTTATCGGACTTTGAAAAAAACCAAAATATAGCACATAAAATTTGTAGAGTTTATACTACAAATCAAAGCGCTCATAATGATTTGTTTCAAGAAATAACTATTCAGCTTTGGAAAAATTACCCAAAGTTTAGAGGAGATTCTAAATTTAGTACATGGATGTATAGAGTTGCTTTAAATACAGCTATTTCTTTGTATAGAAAATCAACAAGAACAGTAAAAACACAAGACATCAGTGATTTTGCTTATAAGATAAAAGCAACAGATTATGATAATACAGAAGAAATTCAATTAAAAGCTTTATACAAAGCTATACATAAGTTAAACGACATAGATAAAGCTCTAATATTCTTATACTTAGAAGACAAACCTTATAAAGAAATTTCTGAAACTTTAGGTATTTCTAGCGTAAATGCAAGAGTAAAAATGAATAGAGCCAAAGAAAAATTAAAAAATATATTAAACCCATAACTTATGGATTTATTAGATAAGTATAAAAAAGCGTGGAGTAATCAACCAGAAGAAGAAAATAAACTTTCTGCTTTAGAAATTTACAAAATTGCGCATTCAAAATCATCTTCAATTGTAAAGTGGATTTTTATTATTGGAATTATTGAGTTCATTTTTTGGGCTGGAATAAACCTTATTATTCCTGATAGTTTTTACAAAGTTTATCAAGATTTAAATTTAATGGGCTTTCTTAATATTTTTATGATATTACATTATGTTATAATTATTGTTTTCCTGTTTTTATTTTATAAAAACTATAAGAGAATTTCTGTTGTTTCTAACACTAAAAAACTCATAAAAAGCATTTTACGGATTAGAAAAACAGTTAAATATTATGTATTCTATAATTTAGCAACCGTTTTTTTAGTCAGCTTAATTTTAAATATTACAATGTTTTCTGATGAAGATAAGTTAACTCAGATTATGAATCCTAATAATTTAGCTATGGATATTAACAAAATTATAACCATATCTATTATAAGCCAAATAATTGCACTAATTATATTTTTAGTTTTACTGTGGCTTTTTTACCAATTAGTTTATGGAATTTTATTAAAAAAATTAAACAGAAACTACAAAGAATTAGCTAAATTAGACAGCATAAATTAATTGTCTTATGAAAAAGTTTTTTCTATTATTTCTTTTAAGTTTATCCGTTTCAATATATGCTCAACAAAAATCTGATTTTTGGGATAATGTAAGATTTGGTGGTGGATTTACTTTAGGTTTTGGCTCACAAACCACTTTAGGAATTTCGCCAAGTGCAGTATACGATTTTAATAACGGTTTTTCTTTAGGAGCTGGGGTAACTTATATTTATAGCGAAGTTGCTGATTTTACTACCAATGTTTATGGCGCAAATATAATTTCATTATATCAAATTCCGAATGTAGGCATTCAATTATCGGGCGAATTTGAACAATCTTTTGCCAAACAAACTAATAGTTTAGGCAGTGTAAACACCAGTTTTCCTGCAATGTATTTAGGCGCAGCTTATAACAGTGGTAGATTTGCTTTTGGTTTTAGATATGATGTTTTATATGACAAGAACAAAAGTATTTATGCATCGCCATTTTCTCCTATTGTACGATTTTATTTTTAAAAATTTTTCAACGCATTTAAAAAGATTTGGTGCATTTCATCAGTATAATCTAAATGGGTAACAATTCTTACTCTACCTTCTCCCATTGGCGATAATAGAATGTTTTTATCTTTCATTTTATTGATAAAATTATCTGCTCCTATTTTATCATCAACATAAAAAATAATGATGTTTGTTTCAATCGACTCTACTTTTTTAATGTAAGAAACAGATTCTAAAACCATACCTATTTCTTTTGCTTTTTGATGATCTTCTGCCAAGCGTTCTATATGATTATCTAATGCATAAATACCTGCTGCTGCTAAAAAACCAGCTTGACGCATAGCACCACCTAATAATTTACGAATTCGTAAAGCTTTGGCAATATGTTTTTTAGAACCCAATAAAACAGAACCTACAGGCGCTCCTAAACCTTTTGATAAACAAATAGAAATGGTATCAAACAACGTTCCATATTGTTTAGGAGTTTCATTTTTTACCACTAAAGCATTAAACAATCTTGCACCATCTAAATGAAAAGCCAAGTTATTCTCTTTAGCTATTTTTTGTACTTTTTCTAATTCAGAAAAATCCCAACAAGCTCCTCCACCTTTATTAGTAGTATTTTCTATACAAACCAAACTCGAAAATGGAACGTGAATATCTGAACGCCCAGCAACAGCTTCTTGCAATTGTTTTGCTGTAAACATTCCTCTATTTCCGTCAATTAATTTACATGTTACTCCAGAATTAAATGCAGCTCCTCCACCTTCATAATTATACACGTGAGCGTATTTATCGCAAAATAATTTATCTCCTGGTTGTGTATGTAAATTTATTGCTGTTTGATTTGCCATTGTTCCTGAAGGAAAAAATAACGCATCTTCCATTCCAAAAAGTTTTGCTGCTTTTTCTTGCAATGCGTTTACTGTTGGATCGCTTTTAAAAACATCATCTCCCACTTTTGCATTTAGCATTGCAGACAACATTTCTTTTGTGGGTCTGGCTACTGTATCTGATATTAAGTCTATTATCATTTTATATTTTGATATTTATAATTGCTTCTAACAAGAAAACCATCAGGTATTTTTGATGCATTTTTTTCTTAAATGCTGTTAAATTCTTTACAATTTTATTCCCCGCTTTTTTAAAATGGACTACTACTCCACTTTCTAATTGTTCTCTATCTAAACCAATATCATTAAATCCTATTCCTTTCTGAAAGTGAGCATACATAAAGAAAATCAGTATTTAATTGATCTATTTGAAGAAAGATTTTATCAGAAAAATTATCATAATAAAACTTAAAATACCCATTGAATATTACAACCTCTTTTTTACCTTTAAAAATTGCGAAAATGAACTTAAAGAAATCAATAAAAAAAAGAAAAGAGTAGTTCGTTTTTTCATTTTAAAAAATATTTCTATAAATCTATAAAATATCTCTTAACTTTTAGAACAAGATATTTTAAAATTTCATTTATTTTTGTAGGAGAATGAAATTCTAAAACAAAAATTGCCACGAATTCACAAATTAAAAATAATTTTCACGCATAAAATTTGTGAATTTATGGCTTTTAAATATATGATTACACAAGACCAACTTAAAGATATTTCAACAAGAATTGAGAAGTTAAAATCTTATTTAGAGATTGATAAAAAACTCATTGAAATTGCTAATGAAGAAGAAAAAACTGCAAATCCTGATTTTTGGAACGATCCAAAAGCTGCAGAAGTTGTGATAAAAGAATTGCGTTTCAAAAAAAAATGGGTAGAAGATTATAAAAAAGCCATCGTTTTAAATGAAGATGTTAATGTCTTGTATGAATTCTACAAAGAAGGTGAAATTGATGAAAAAGAAATTACAGAACAGTTTGAAAAAGTTAGCACTTTTTTAGAAGATATTGAGTTTAAAAATATGTTGTCTGAAGAAGGAGATTCTTTATCAGCAACCATTCAAATCACTTCAGGAGCTGGCGGAACAGAAAGTTGTGATTGGGCAGAAATGCTCTTTAGAATGTACACAATGTGGGCAGAAAAACAAGGTTTTAAGTTAAAAACACTCAACTATCAAGCAGGAGATACTGCAGGAATAAAAACTGTAACTTTTGAAGTTGATGGAGATTACGCTTTTGGTTGGTTAAAAGGTGAAAATGGCGTTCATAGATTAGTGCGTATTTCGCCTTTCGATTCGAATGCAAAACGTCATACTTCTTTTGCTTCTGTATATGTATATCCTGTTGCAGATGATTCTATAGAAATTGATATAAACCCTGCTGATATAGAAATTACAACTGCACGTTCTAGTGGTGCTGGAGGACAAAATGTAAACAAAGTTGAAACGAAAGTTCAACTAACACATAAACCAACAGGAATTCAAATTCAGTGTTCTAACTCACGCTCTCAGCACGATAATAGAGCTACAGCTTTGCAAATGTTAAAGTCGCAATTGTATGAAATTGAATTACAAAAACAGCAAGCTGCAAGAAACGATATTGAAGCCAATAAACTAAAAAACGAGTGGGGAAGTCAGATTAGAAATTATGTAATGCATCCTTATAAATTGGTTAAAGATGTAAGAACTGTTCACGAAACTGGTAATGTAGATGCTGTTATGGACGGAAATATTCAACCTTTTTTAAAAGCCTATTTAATGCTAAATGGACAGAAATAATCTAAAACAACAGTATTTTTACAGTGTTTTATTTATCTTTTTTTTAATACTACCAAATCTACTACTTATTTGTATAGGAGAAGATTCTGCTGTGGGTAGTTTATTAAAAAAAGGTGTGTTTTTTCTTATTTCTTTGGCAATAGTAACACTTCCGTTAATAATTTTAAAACCTAAATATTATAGTTATTTAGTTATTTTATTTTTTCCTTTCACTGTTTTTGAAATATATCATATCATTCATTTTAAAACCCCAATATCAGAAGAAATTATTGCGTCTGTTTTTTTAACAAATTATAGTGAATCAAAAGAAATTTTACAATCTAATTTCATTTTTTTGATTGTAGTTATATGTACTTTTATTCTTTTAATTTGGGCTTCTAAGAAGATTAACAAATCATTTGCAATCTCCAGAAAAAAAAGAAAAATAATATTGTTTTTTTTCTGTTTCATTTTTATCTCTTTAGGAATTAGAAATATCAGGTTAGCCTATGATAGTAATAAGAAAAATTCAGAGATTGTTGGGTCTATTAAATACTCTTTTAGTGTGCAATTGAGAAAGAATTCTCCTTCTGGTTTTATTCTTAAAACCTTTCAAGTGTTTAGTGGTATTAAAAAAAAGAATGAATATTTATCAAATATTAAAGATTTTCGTTTTAATGCGATAAAAAAAGATACTACAAATAAAAAAGAGATTTACTTATTGGTTATAGGAGAAACCGCAAGAAAACATAACTTTCACATTTATGGGTATCCTAGAAATACAAGTCCTAATATAGATTCTATTAAAAATTTAATAGCATTTAAAAACGTAAGAACTAATGCCAATCTTACTTCTTTAAGTATTCCTTTTATTCTAACTAGGGCAACACCTAAAAAACCAGAAATAAAATTTAACGAATCAACAATTATTGATGCTTTTAAAGAGGTTGGTTTTAAAACATTTTGGATTAGCAATCAACAAATAGCAACAGGAAGTATTTTTAGATTGTATGCAGAATCTGCAGATACTTATATAAATGTATCTAAATCTTTAGATGCTGCTGGTTATGATGAAAATATCTTACCCGTTTTAGAGGATGTTTTAGAAGAACCCAGTGAAAAAAAGTTTATCATAGTTCATACTATTGGAAGTCATTTTAGATATAATTATAGATATCCAAAGCGTTTTAAATATTTTTTACCCACGCTAGAAAGAGGACTATCTATAGAAAATACCACTAATTATGAAAATAAAAAAGAGATTGTTAATAGTTACGATAATTCTATAATTTATACAGATTTTATTTTAAATGAAATCATCCAAAAATTACAAACAAAAAATACTAATTCTTTTATGTATTATATATCTGATCATGGAGAAAATTTATTTGATACGAATAAGAAAAAATTATTACATGGTTTTGAAACTCCTACAAAATTTGAAATAGAAATACCATTATTTATCTGGGCATCAGATGAATACAACAAAAACAATCTAAAAAAAATTGAAACATTAAATAAAAATATAAACAAAAAATTAGCTGCAACTAATACTTTTTACACGCTTTTAGATATGAGCAATATTACCTATCCATATTTTGAAAAAAATAAAAGCTTTGCAAATAAGAAGTTTGATTCTTTACAAGAATATTCTTTTTATACTGTTAATAAATCTGTAATAAAAATCGACTAAATGATAAAAATATACCACAACAATAGATGCAGCAAATCGCGCTGCGGATTAGAAATTTTAGAAAATTCTGGTAAAGAATTCGAAATCGTAAAATATTTAGAGAATGTTCCTTCAGAAAAAGAATTGACAGAAATTATTAAACGATTAAATATCTCTGCGATTCAATTAGTTCGAAAAAACGAAAAAATTTGGAAAGAAAACTACAAAGGAAAAGAATTAACAGATTCAGAAATTATAAAAGCTATGTTAGAAAATCCGAAATTAATTGAGCGTCCAATTGTAATAAATGGCAATAAAGCAGTAATTGGCAGACCTCCAGAAAATATTTTGACTATCATTTAACGCTAATTTTCTTTAACTTTTATTTAACTAATCCTTCTTAAACTTAACAAGAAATTTACAGTCTTAATTGAATAACTATTCAAAGACCCAAATGAAAAAAATTACATTACTACTTGTTTGTTTATTAACATCAACTTTTTTATTAGCTCAAAAATCAAGAAATAAAAAGGGCGTTATTTTTTCAGGTAAAGTTGTAGATTCAAACACTAATCAACCATTAGAATATGCAACCATCGTTTTAAAAAACACCAAAACTCAGAAAATTACTGGTGGAATTACTGATGCTAAGGGTAAGTTTAGTATAAAAACTCCTAAAGGAAATTATGAAATTAGTTTCGAATTTATTTCATTTAAAACAAAAAAAATCCCAACTCAATTTTTATCAAAAAATAAAAATTTTGGAGTTATAAAACTAGAAGAAGATGCAAGTAGTTTAGATGAAGTAGTTGTAATTGCAGAAAAATCTACGGTAGATATTCGTTTAGATAAAAAAATCTACAACGTTGGCAAAGATATGACTGTAAAAGGGGGTACAGCTTCTGATGTTTTAGATAATGTACCCTCTGTAGACGTAGACGCAGAAGGAACTGTAAGCTTGCGTGGAAACGAAAATGTTCGTATTTTAATTAACGGAAAACCTTCTGCTTTAGTTGGTTTAAGTGGCACAGATGCTTTAAGACAATTACCTGCTGATGCAATTGAAAGAGTTGAAGTTATTACTTCTCCTTCAGCTAGATATGATTCTGAAGGAACTGCTGGTATTTTAAACATCATTTTAAGAAAAGGCAAGGCTTCTGGCTTTAATGGTTCTGTAAATGTAACTGTTGGAAATCCACAAAATTATAGAACCTCTGTAAATTTAAATTTACGCTCAAAAAAAATTAATCTTTTTTCTAATTTTGGTTATAATGACAGGCTAAGACCTGGAGTTTACAATTCTGATATCACATATTTATCTAATGGAAATATTGATAGTATTAGAGTAGAAAATAGAGACAATAAAAGAATAAGAAAAGGATTTAATGGAAATATAGGACTTGAATATTTTTTAAACAAAAAAAGCTCTATTACAGGTACAATATTTTTAAGAGATTCTGATGGTAAAAATATTTCTACAAATAATATAAGTTCTTTTGATACTTCAAATAATAATCTATATAACTCTACTCGTATTCAAGATGAAGGTGAGATAGACAAAACACTACAATTTTCTCTGAATTATACAAATAACATTAATAAAAACGGACATAAACTAACTTTAGATTTTCAACACAGTGCAAATAAAGAAAACGAAAATGCGAATATTATAGATACTAGACCAGAAACAAATGCTACAAATGAACTTTCTATAAGAAATTTATTTCAAGTAGATTACGTGTTACCTATTGGTAAAAACTCACAATTTGAAGCTGGTTACCGCGGAAACTTTCAAGACTTAACTTCAGATTATTTAGTAATTGCTCCTGGTTTAGATGATCGATATAATCCGTCTAACAACCTAGAATTCGCACAAAATGTAAATGCTTTTTACACACAATTTGGCAGTAAAATAAAAAAATTTTCTTACCTGTTAGGCTTGCGTGCAGAAATTACTAACATCGATATTAAATTAATTAACACAAGTAAAACTTTTGATAAAAACTTTACAGATTTATTTCCAACTGTAAATTTCGGATACCAATTAACAGAAAATCAAAGCTTTACTTTAGGATACAGCAAAAGATTAAGAAGACCAAGATCTTACTTTTTAAATCCTTTTGAAAACAGAGCTAGTGAAACTGTTATTTTTAAAGGCAATGTAGATTTAGACCCAACCTATACAAACTCATTTGATTTAGGTTACCTTAATAAATGGGATAAATTAACTTTAAATTCATCTATCTACTACCAACACTCTATAAACAATTTTACAAGAGTTAACAGACAAGAAGTAAGATTAATTAACGGAAAACAAACCAATGTTTTAATTAGACAGCCCATTAATTTAGCCTCAGAAGATAGATCTGGTTTTGAGTTTACAGCAAATTATAGCGCAAGTAGAAAATTACGTTTTTCAGGAAGTTTTAACTTTTATCAATTTAAAACAAATGGAAAATACACCTACAATAGAACAGATCCTATTACCAATGCAATTACACCAATAACTCAAAATTTTTACACAAAAAACAATTCTTGGTTTACACGTTTTGATGCTAAAGTAACACTTCCTTATAACATTCAATCTCAAACAAGATTATTTTATAGAGGTCCAAGAAATAATGCGCAAAGTGATGTAAATGGTATTTTATCTGTAAACTTAGCTTTTAGCAAAGATATTTTAAAAGATAAAGCAACAGTGGTTTTTAATATTAGCGACCTTTTTAACACCAGAAAATATTCAGGTATAAGTTACGCCCCAAGTAGAGAAAACCCTACAAACATTACAGATCAAACCTTTAGAAGGGGTGTTCGTCAAATATCATTAAACTTTACATATCGTTTTAATCAAAAGAAAAATCAACGTAGAAAAAACTCTGATCCTAGAGAAGATTCTGGCGGAGAAGGCGAATTTTAAAATCCTTAATATTTGGGCGTTTTAACGGGCTTTCCATTATATCTTTTTTAAAAAAATTTAAAAAAGGATGTCATTTCAATCCCTAACGCACGCACTCAAACCCATAAAAAAACTCGATAACAAAAAATGTTATCGAGTTTTTTAAATTATATATTAAAATTTGTAATCTTAAATTTATAAAAACTACTCTTTTTCAGCAGCTTTTCTAGCTTCCTTTTTAAGTTTCATATTTTCCCAAATAGTACCGCCAATCCAGTAAGGAACTACAAATGTTAACAAGAAAATCAACAACCAAAAACCAGTTGTAAAAATAAACATAAATAAAACCAATCCTGAAAATTCTGAAAAATCTAACATTTGTCTGTTTTGAAAATTATATTGCAAAAATAATATTTATTTTCAAAAATTAAGCTTCAAAAAAATATTTTTTCATCAATAAATGATATTTATCAACTTTATGTGCAAATACTTTTTTGTAATTTTGTTCAATCTAAAATTTACAACTAAAATGACTAAATTCAGAATTGAAAAAGACACTATGGGTAAGGTAGAAGTACCTGCAGATAAATATTGGGGCGCGCAAACAGAACGTTCTCGCAACAACTTTAAAATAGGACCTGCTGCTTCTATGCCATTAGAAATAGTTTACGGATTTGCTTACTTAAAAAAATCTGCAGCATTTGCAAACTGTGAATTAGGAGTTTTAGCATCAGAAAAAAGAGATTTAATAGCACAAGTTTGTGATGAAATTTTAGCAAGCAAACACGATAATCAATTTCCACTTGTAATTTGGCAAACAGGTTCTGGCACACAATCTAATATGAATGTGAACGAAGTAATTGCCAACCGAGCACACGAAATTGCAGGAAAAGTAATTGGTGAAGGAGACAAAACCATTCAACCCAATGATGATGTAAACAAATCGCAATCATCAAATGATACTTTCCCTACAGGAATGCATATTGCAGCTTACAAGAAAATTGTAGAAACAACAATTCCAGGAATTACACAATTAAGAGATACTTTACAAGCAAAATCAGAAGCATTTAAAGATGTTGTAAAAATTGGTAGAACACATTTAATGGATGCAACACCTCTTACATTGGGTCAAGAATTTTCTGGTTATGTAGCACAATTAAACTTCGGTTTAAAGGCTTTAAATAATACTTTAAAACATTTATCTCAATTAGCTTTAGGCGGAACAGCTGTTGGTACAGGATTAAACACACCTGCTGGTTACGATATTTTAGTAGCAAAATATATTGCAGAATTTACAGGTTTACCATTTGTAACTGCTGAAAATAAGTTTGAAGCTTTAGCTGCACATGATGCATTAGTAGAAACGCATGGAGCCTTAAAACAATTAGCAGTTTCTTTAAATAAAATTGCCAACGATATTCGTTTAATGGCTTCTGGACCACGCTCTGGAATTGGAGAAATCATTATACCTGCCAACGAACCAGGTTCTTCAATAATGCCAGGAAAGGTAAACCCTACTCAATGTGAAGCTATGACTATGGTTTGTGCGCAAGTTATGGGTAATGATGTAGCAGTAACTGTTGGTGGCACACAAGGTCATTACGAATTAAACGTTTTTAAACCTGTAATGGCTGCAAACGTTTTACAATCTGCTCAACTAATTGGAGACGCTTGTAAATCTTTTGATGAAAATTGCGCTGTTGGTATAGAACCTAATCATTCAAGAATTACAGAATTAGTAAACAACTCTTTAATGTTAGTAACTGCATTAAATACAAAAATTGGATATTACAAAGCCGCAGAAATTGCAAATACTGCACATACAAACGGAACCACTTTAAAAGAAGAAGCTGTACGTTTGGGGTATGTTACTCCAGAACAATATGACGAATGGGTAAAACCAGAAGAAATGACAGGAAGTTTAAAATAAAAATATTACTTTTATAAACATCATAAAAGCTGCAAGTTATTGCAGCTTTTTTTAGCTAATAGAACAATAAGAAAATGAATAAACATAAAGAATTTATGAGTGAAGCTGTAAACGCAGCTTTAAAAGGAATGAATAATAACGAAGGTGGTCCTTTTGGTTGTATTGTTGTTAAAGACGGAAAAATAGTTGGAAGAGGAAATAATAAAGTTACCTCTACAAACGACCCTACTGCACATGCTGAAGTTACCGCAATTAGAGACGCTTGTAAAAACTTAAACTCTTTTCAGTTAGATGGATGTATTGTGTATACTTCTTGCGAGCCTTGCCCAATGTGTTTAGGAGCAATTTACTGGGCAAGACCAGATAAAGTTTTTTACGGAAGCAACCAAGCAGATGCCGCTAATATTGGTTTTGATGATGAATTTATTTATAAAGAAATTCCTTTACCATATGAAAAAAGAAGCATTCCTTTTGAACAAATTGGACGAAAAATTGCTCTAGAGCCTTTTAATAAATGGGCTGAAAAACAAGATAAAATTGAATATTAAAACTTAATTAAAAAAGTAGGACTTTTCTTACTAAAGATGTTTAATTTATGGGCCTATATCATACTTGAGTTGTTACCTTTACTGAGACATAAAATTTAAGGAGGTATGTTGCTAAAAAGATTTACGGAGATTTTTAATTTAAAAATTAATTATGATTATCGTTTTTAACGTAGATTTGTTTTAACAAACTTATCTGCTATTTATGACAACACTTTTTATCAACATAAAAGAACTTATTCAGGTTAGAGAAACATCAGTAAAAAAAGTTTCTGGTAAAGAAATGAGTCTTTTACCTACAATTAAAAATGCTTTTTTAATAGTTAAAAATGATACAATTTTTGATTATGGAAAAATGACAGATTTGTTAGAATGCTCTTTTGATAAAAAAATTGATTGTACTGGTAAAATGATTCTACCAACTTGGTGCGATCCTCATACACATATTGTTTATGCTGGCAACAGAGAACAAGAATTTGTTGATAGAATTAACGGTTTAACCTATGAAGAAATTGCCAATAATGGTGGCGGAATTGTAAATTCTGCAAAAAAACTTCAGCAAACTTCTGAAGAAGATTTATACAATCAATCTAAAACTCGTTTAGAAGAAGTAATGCATTTAGGTACTGGCGCAGTAGAAATTAAATCGGGTTACGGTTTAACTGTTGATGCGGAATTAAAAATGTTACGTGTTATAAAACGTTTAAAAGAGAATTATAACATTCCTATAAAAGCTACTTTTTTAGGTGCACATGCGTTTCCAACGGAATATAAAAACAATAAAGAAGGTTACATTAATTTAATTATTGATAAAATGTTGCCTAAAATTGCAGAAGAAAACTTAGCAGAATTCATCGATGTTTTTTGCGAAACTGGTTATTTTTCGGTTAAAGATACAGACCGAATTTTATCCGCAGGAAAAAAATACGGATTAATACCTAAAGTACACGTAAATCAGTTTACTACTATTGGCGGCGTGCAAGTAAGTGTAAAACACAAAGCTCTTTCTGTAGATCATTTAGAAATATTAAATACTGATGATATTGAAGCTTTAAAAGGAACGGAAACAATGCCTGTTGCACTTCCCTCCTGTTCTTATTTTTTAAGTATTCCGTACACACCTGCAAGAGAAATTATTGCTGCTGGTTTGCCAATTGCTTTAGCAACCGATTTTAACCCTGGCTCTACTCCATCAGGAAATATGAATTTTGTGGTTGCAACTGCTTGTATTAAAATGAAAATGACACCTGAAGAAGCTATAAATGCAGCAACTATTAATGGTGCCTATGCTATGAATTTATCTCATAAAGTTGGCAGTATTACCAAAGGAAAATTAGCCAACTTTATTATTACAAAAGAGATTTTGAGTTATGGAGCAATTCCGTACAACTTTGCAAATAATCAAATAGAAACTGTTTTTATAAATGGAAAAAAAGCATCGTTTTAACGATGCTTTTTTTTTATTTCTTTGGTTTTATAAAGTTAATTATTTTTGATAAAAAACTAGTTTCCTCTTCATTTTCATGATATCCATAGCCGTATTTGCCATAACCGTAACCATAGCCATAGCCGTAACCATAACCATATCCGTAACCATAGCCGTATTTACTTTTTATAGAGAAATCATTTAAAACATAACTAATATTAGTTACTTCTCTATTTTTATATTTATCATCAATCATTTTCATCATTCCTCTTTCAGAATATTCTTGACGAATTACATAAACAATGGCATCTGAATACTTAAACAACTCTAATGCATCTGAAACTAAACCTACTGGAGGTGTATCAATAATAACATAATCATATCTTTCTTTAAGACTTTTAATCATACTATCTGCGGTTTTATTAAGCAATAACTCAGATGGGTTTGGCGGAATTGGACCCGATAAAATAATATCTAAATTTGGTACTTTTGTTTGTGTAATAATTTCATCTAAAGTTTTTTGATTAATTAAATGATTTACAACACCTACATCATTTGGCAAATCAAAATCATCATAAATTTTAGGTTTTCTTAAATCTAAACCAACTAAGACTGTTTTTTTACCACTTAAAGCAAAAACAGTAGCCATATTAATAGAAATCATTGTTTTACCTTCGCCACTAACAGAAGAAGTTAGTATTAAAGTTTTGCATGAATCTTCTTGAGCATTTTTAAATAAAAACTGTATGTTAGACCTTATTGCTCTAAAAGATTCTGCTACAGAAGATTTTGGTCTTTCAAAAACTGCTAAATTATTTTTTCCTTGATTTCTACCAATTACACCTAAAACAGGAATTGCATAATTGTTTTGAATTTCTTCTGCTGTATGAATTTTATTATCTAAAAATTCTCTAATAATAATAAAAAATAGTGGGATTATTGTACCAAATAATAAACCAAGAATATAGTTAAAATTTGTGTTGGGATATATAGAGCCTTGTCCTAAATCTTTTGCGCTATCAATTACTTTAACATCAGAAACATTAGCTGCAATAGCTGTACCTGCTTCGTATTTTTTTTGTTTTAAGTAATTATAATTTGCTTCAGAAACTTCATAATCTCTCTGAAAATTAATTAAACTTTGTTCTCTTTTAGGTAATTTTCTAAGTTTAGATTTATAGGATGATAAATTAATTGAGAGCTTATTAACCTTGCTTGAGTTAAGACTAATTAAAGATGTAATATTTTCTATTAAATTACTTTTTGCAATTTTTACTTCATTATTTACCTTTATTACATCTGGATGATTATCAGTTACAGATTTTCTTAATTTTTCTCTAAAACTAGATTTCGTTATTAAAACACCTACACCTTCAGAAATCTTTGGATCTTGTACAATAACCATTGCTGGCACAGGTGGTCTATCGTATTTATTATGTGTAAGAATATATCTTTTTAAATTAGAGAGGTAATCATTATACTCTAATAATTGTCTTTTTTCTTTCTCTAAACCAATTGTTTCATCATATATATTAGCTCCTTCTGTCGATAAATCAAAAATATTATTATTCTCTCTAAAATTGCCTAAATCTTTTTCAATATTCTTAAGTCTTTCAGATTCTTCTACAAAGAGTGTGTCTATATATTCTTTAGTTTTTACAGCGTACGCTATTTTGTCTTTTCGCTTTAATGAATCTAAAACAAAAACTGTTGCATTTAAATAATCTTCTATTCTTTTTTTATTTGTACCATTTTTTTGAAGCCTAAGCATAGAGGCAGCATTGGTAATTGTACTAACACTTATACCTTTATTGCTACCAACTGTACCATCAAAACTTGCAAACTTTATAAAAAATTTATCGCCAACATTAAAACGATTTACCTTTTGTAGTGAAAAATTTAAAAAAGGAGTTTTAATTAATTCATTAACATTGAATTCTTTTGAAAAGGTTGTTTGTGACGAATGAAAAGAACTCGTTGAATTTGTGTCATAATTAATAAGAGTATTCACATTAGATTCATTAAAATCTAAAGATAATTTAAATCTATTTTCGCCTGTAATTAAAACTTCTATTAATTTATTATATAACTGTGGTTTATTAGTATTTAATTTTACTTTAAAAGGTGTATAACCATACACATCTTCCATTCTATATTTACCTTCTTTTAGGTATTGAATGTAAAACTTTAGTTTCTCAACTACTTTTTCATTATGAGACCTAGAAATAAGTATAACTCTAACAGTTTCTACTTCATCACTTGCTCCACCCCAATTAAAAGCAATATTTGTACCTGTAGAAAATAAAGGATTATTTTGTTCTTTTACAGATATAACTGTATCTAGACTATAAACTCTTTGTTTATAACCATTCATAAACTTTGCAATTATTAGTGCAATGGTTATGGTCACTAAAAAGAGTTTCCAATAAGCTAGAATCTTAAAAAAATACCCTTTAATATCTATATTATTAGGTACAGGATTTGCTATTGTATTAGGTGTAAATTTAGTTTTGTTATCCATAAAACTATAAATTTTTTGCTAAAATAATTGTGGAAGTAATTAAAGTAAAAATTGAAACAAAAGTAGAAAGCGTTTGTAAACCAGTGGTTCCTGTTCCCCAAGCTTTTTGTTTTAAAGGCAAAACATTGATATAATCATTAGGTTTTATATAAAAAACTTCAGAATTAAGTGCTTCTATTTTTGTTAAATCAATAATAAACTTTTTTGTTCCATAATCTGTGATTCTAATAATTTCGACAGCTTTTCTATTTCCTACATTTGTAATATCTCCAGAATTAGCTATGGCTTCTATAACCGAAACTCTATTTTGAAAAATAACTCTTGTTCCTGGATTAGAAACTTCTCCAATTACTGTAAATTTTATCCCAGAAAGTTTAACGGTTACAAATAAGTTTTCTTCTTTTTTAATAAATCTTTTTAATAATTCCGATTCTATTTTTTTTCTAACTTCTAAAGTAGTGTATCCTAAAACATTAATATTTCCTAAGGTTGGTATTCTAATATTACCATAAGAATCAACACTATAATCTGTAAAGTATCCAGAACTATTTGTTGAAGAATTTTGTGTAATATTTGCACCACTTGACTCTTGTTTTTTAAATACAGTAACTAACTCTTTATTAGTAGATTTTATATCTATATACAAAATATCATCAACCTGTAATTTATAAGGAACATTATTAATTCTTTGAATTTCTTTAAAAGAAACTGGTTCTCCTCTCAAGTAAATTAAATCTTTACTAGGAACACAAGAAAAAAAGAAAGGAATAATTAAGAGTAATAAAAGGTGTTTTTTCATTTTAATTTCAACTTCAATAAGCACAAATATACTTTTTAAAAGTGGTTTGCTATAATTTTATTTTATTTTCGTTTTTTATTAAAAAATGATTCATTCAACCATAAAATATTTAAAATTTCTTTTAAAGTCTACAAATCAACACGGAGTTCATTCGCCTTTTGTATACAATTTAGTAACCAAATGTTTTTATAAGAAAACAGCTAGTAATAAATGGAATGAATTTTTAAGCATCAAACAACAATTGTTAGACAACAAAAACTCTATAAAAGTCACAGATTTTGGTGCGGGTTCTAAAATTTTTAAAAGTGATGAACGTTCAATTTCTAAAATCACAAAAATTGCAGCGACATCAAATAAAAAAGCAAAATTATTAATCCGATTAACAAGTTATTTTCAACCCAATACCATTTTAGAAATTGGAACTTCTATTGGCTTAGGAACATCAGCAATAAAAATTGGAAATAAAAATTCAAAAATTACAACACTAGAAGGTTGCCCAGAAACAGGTAAAATTGCACAAACTTTGTTTCAAAAAAACAACTTTCAAGATATAAATATTGTCATAGGAAATTTTAACAAAACACTTTCTAAAGAAACAGAAAATAATCAATTCGATTTTATTTATTTTGATGGAAACCATACTAAAAAAGCAACTTTAGCATATTTTACAACCTGTTTATCAACCATAAATAATAATTCTGTTTGGGTTTTTGATGATATTTATTGGAGCAAAGAAATGCAAGAAGCTTGGTTAGAAATTAAAAATCATCCAAAAGTAAAAGTTACTGTTGATGTTTTTTATTGGGGAATTGTTTTCTTTAGAAAAGAACAAGCAAAAGAACATTTTAAAATTAGAGTCTAATAGATGTGTAATTGTCTTGTTTTTATTGTGTAATCGTTTAATTTTTCAATCTTTTAATTCTTAATTCTTCAATCTTTAAATCTTTAAATGTTAAATCGTTTAAATGATAAACCCAGCTACTTTGTAACTTTGTAACTTTACAACTATTAAACTTTACAACTCTTTTAAAAATGAAAATATATACAAAAACAGGCGATAAAGGAACCACTGCTCTTTTTGGCGGAACAAGAGTAAAAAAATACAATTTGCGCATAGAAAGTTACGGAACTGTAGATGAGCTCAACGCATATATTGGTTTATTAAAAGATCAAAAAATCAGTAATTCTATAAAAAAATCGTTGTTAAAAATTCAAAATGAGCTTTTTACTTTAGGTGCAATGTTGGCAACTCCGCCAGAAAAAGAAACTTTAAAATCTGGAAAAGAACGATTAAACATTCCTAAAATTGATAAAAATTCAATTCTTTTTTTAGAAAATGAAATCGACAAAATAGATGCTGAACTTCCACAAATGACGCACTTTATTTTACCTGGAGGTCATCAAGCAGTGTCATTCTGTCACATAGCAAGATGCGTTTGCAGACGTGCAGAACGCCTTTCTGTAACGTTAAATGACCAAGAAACAATTAACAATGACATTATAAAATATTTAAACCGACTTTCTGACTATCTTTTTACGTTGGCACGGAAGTTGTCTAAAGACTTGTTAGTAGAGGAAATTAAGTGGATTCCCGAAAAAAAATAGTACGTTCTTTTTTTATTGATTTATATTTCTTAAAAAAGACTTGCATAATTCAGCAAAAAAATTATTTTTGCACAAAATTAAATATTAAGAAATGTATTGGACATTAGAATTAGCATCTTATTTAGCAGATGCACCTTGGCCAGCAACCAAAGACGAGTTAATAGATTACGCTATTAGAACAGGAGCTCCTTTAGAAGTAGTAGAAAACCTACAAGACATAGAAGACGAAGGTGATTCTTATGACTCTATTATTGAAATCTGGCCAGATTATCCAACCGAAGATGATTATCTTTGGAACGAAGATGAATACTAACTCAATAAAAAATATAAAAAGTCTCTAATGAGGCTTTTTTTTTGTTTTCTTTTAATCGAGAAAACACTACTTTTAAAGTTGATTAAATTTCAATTTAAATTAAACAAAAACAGTTGCTTTAAGTAACTGAAAAACAAACATATAATGAGTATTTTAGATTCAGTAATTAAACTTTTTGTGGGCGATAAACAACAAAAAGATTTAAAAGGATTACAACCAATTGTCGATAACACCAAAAAATTTGAAGAAGCCTTTTCTAAACTTTCTCACGATGAATTGCGTGCAAAAACACAAGCGTTTAAAAATAAAATAAAAGCAGCAACAAAAGAATTTGACGATAAAATAAAAGCTTTAGAAGAAGAAGCAAAAACCGCAGATATAGACCGTCAAGAAGATATTTATACAGAAATCGATACTTTAAAAGACGAGGCTTATAAAGTTTCTGAAGATACTTTAATTGAGATTATGCCAGAAGCTTTTGCTGTAGTAAAAGAAACCGCAAAACGCTTTGTAGAAAATGAAGAAATAGAAGTAACTGCAACTCCCTTTGACAGAGAATTATCTGCAGAAAGAGAGAATGTTACTTTAGAAGACGACAAAGCTTTTTGGGCAAATTCTTGGGATGCAGCAGGAAAACCTGTTACTTGGGATATGGTTCATTACGATGTGCAGTTAATTGGTGGTTCTGTTTTACATCAAGGTAAAGTTGCAGAAATGATGACAGGTGAAGGTAAAACACTCGTTTCTACGTTACCTGTTTATTTAAATGCATTAACTGGTAATGGAGTTCATCTTGTTACCGTAAACGATTATTTAGCAAAACGTGATAAAGCGTGGATGGGACCAATTTTTGAGTTTCACGGACTTTCTACAGATTGTATAGATTATCATCAACCAAATTCTGACGCACGTAGAAAAGCATACAATGCAGACATTACTTACGGAACAAATAACGAATTTGGTTTCGATTATTTACGTGATAATATGGCAAGTTCTAAAGACGATTTAGTACAAAGAGCACCCAATTATGCTATTATTGACGAAGTAGATTCTGTTTTAATTGATGACGCAAGAACTCCATTAATTATTTCTGGTCCTGTGCCACAAGGAGATAGACACGAATTTAACGAACTAAAACCATTAGTATCAGATTTAGTTACCTTACAAAAACAACATTTAGTTGGGGTCTTAGCAGAAGCAAAAAAATTAATAAAAGAAGGTAATGATAAAGATGGTGGGTTTTTATTGTTAAGAGTTTACCGAGGTTTACCAAAAAATAAAGCCTTAATCAAATTTTTATCACAAGAAGGTGTAAAACAAATCTTGCAGAAAACTGAAAACTACTATATGCAAGACAACAATAAGTTGATGCCAGAAGTAGATGAAGATTTATTGTTTGTTGTTGAAGAAAAAAATAATCAAATAGATTTAACTGATAAAGGAATTGCACATTTATCAGAAAAAACAAATAACGATACTTTCTTTGTTTTACCAGATATTGGTGTAAAAATTGGAGAAATTGATGCTTCAAAAAGTTCTTCAGAAGAAAAAGCAACACAAAAAGAAGAACTATACAAAGATTTTAGCATCAAAAGCGAACGTATTCACACAATGAATCAACTTTTAAAAGCATATACTGTTTTCGAAAAAGATGTTGAGTATGTTGTTATGGACAACAAAGTAATGATTGTTGATGAACAAACTGGGCGTATTATGGACGGTCGTCGTTATTCAGACGGATTACATCAAGCCATAGAAGCTAAAGAAAATGTAAAAATTGAAGATGCCACTCAAACTTTTGCAACTATAACTTTACAAAATTACTTTAGAATGTATCGTAAACTTTCTGGTATGACAGGAACTGCGATTACAGAAGCTGGTGAGTTATGGGAAATCTACAAATTAGATGTTGTAGAAATACCAACCAATAGACCCATTGCCAGAGATGACAAACAAGATTTAGTGTATAAAACTGCCCGCGAAAAATACAATGCAGTTATAGAGGATATTGTAAAATTAGTTGAAGAAAAAAGACCTGTTTTAGTAGGTACAACATCTGTAGAAATATCAGAATTATTAGGTAGAATGTTGCAAATGCGTAAAATTCCTCATAATATTCTAAACGCAAAATTGCACAAACGTGAAGCTGATGTTGTTGCAGAAGCTGGTAAACCTGGTGTTGTTACAATCGCAACAAATATGGCTGGTCGTGGAACAGATATTAAATTATCTGATGAAGTAAAAACTGCAGGTGGTTTAGCAATTATTGGTACAGAACGCCATGATTCTAGACGTGTAGATAGACAGTTAAGAGGACGTGCAGGAAGACAAGGAGATGTGGGTTCGTCGCAGTTTTATGTAGCTTTAGACGATAATTTAATGCGTCTTTTTGGTTCTGATAGAATTGCCAAAATGATGGATAGAATGGGCTTAAAAGAAGGTGAAGTTATCCAACATTCTATGATTACCAAATCTATTGAAAGAGCGCAAAAGAAAGTAGAAGAAAACAACTTTGGTATCAGAAAACGTTTGTTAGAATATGATGATATTATGAACGCGCAACGTGAGTTTGTTTATAAAAGAAGACGCCATGCTTTAGATGGTAAACGTTTGCAAGTAGATATCGCCAATATGATTTATGATACTTGCGAATCTATTGTAAATGCTAATAAAGCAACAAAAGATTTCCAAAATTTTGAGTTTGAATTGATTCGTTTTTCATCAATGACTTCTCCTTTGTCTGAAGAGGATTTTGAAAAATTATCAGAAAAAGAAATCACAGATAAATTATATGATTTTGTAACAGAACACTACAAAAACAAAATAGAAAGAAATGCAGTTTTAGCGTATCCAGTAATTAAAGATGTATTTGAAAATGAAGGTGATAGATATGAGCGAATTGTAGTTCCTTTTACTGATGGAATTAAATCTTTACAAGTAGTTACCAATTTAAAAGACGCCTACGAGTCTGAAGGAAAAAGTTTAATAACCGATTTTGAAAAAAACATTACTTTAGCCATTATTGATGAAAACTGGAAAGATCATTTGCGTAAAATGGATGATTTAAAACAGTCTGTACAAAATGCATCTTATGAGCAAAAAGACCCTTTACTAATTTATAAGTTTGAGGCTTTTGAATTATTTAAACAAACTGTAGATCAGATAAATAAAGAAGTTTTATCATTCTTATTTAAAGGAGAATTGCCAACACAAGATCCGAATCAAATTTCTGAAGCTCGTCAACAAAAACGTCAAAAATTAAATACTAGTAAAGCGGATGTACAAAATTCTACAGAACAAGCCATTCAGAATTCTCGTCAACAATCTGCAGAACCTGTAGAAACTATTGTTAGAGAGCAACCAAAAATTGGTAGAAACGAAAGAGTTACCATTAAAAATGTAATGAGTGGCGAAGAGAAAGTGGTAAAATATAAACAAGCCATTCCTTTAATAGATAAAGGAGAATGGGTTTTGGTGAATAAATAATGATTGTTGTCATTCCGAAATGAGCTTTTTTAAGCGATTGAGGAATCTCTTTCTAAGTTGAGATTTATTCTCATTCTTCGTTCTAAATGACAAAAGTAAAATCCGTTTAGAAAATTTCTAAACGGATTTTTTAATTTGGGTTCGTTGATTAATGATTCTATTTTTTTCGAAGATAAATATTACCTAAACCTGCATTTAATTTCATTTTTACATTTCCTCTTTTTAATTTTAATTTCATCTTTTGCAAACCTTGTTCTTCTTTATCTTCTAAAACATTAAAATCGATATCAGAAAAGATAGAAGACGAATTTGCATCTACAATTACATCAGAATTGTTTGGCAAAGTAACATCAATAAAACCATTATTTGAGTAGATGGAGTATAGTTTTTTAGGCGTAGTTTTATCAAATTCTATGGTAACATTTCCGCCAATAGAATTTATAGAAACGGGGCCTGTAACATCTTTTAATTTCATATTATTTAATGATGTAGAAATCTCAACTTCTCCTTTAAAATTAGATAAACTAGAGGCTTTCGAATTAAAAAACAAGTATTTATTTTTCTTCTTTGTGTCTTTATTACAAGCACTTGTTTTCCATTTCAGTTTTATGGAATTTGGTATTTTAATTTCATAACGTTCATTACTTAACATCACTAATTGCCCATCAGTTTGATCTTTAAAAAAGAGTTCTCCATTTTTTTCTTCAATAGTAAAATAGATTCCCAAATCAGAATTTTCATTTTTTTTGCCCAATCTTTTAAGCCCTTCTTTTCTGTTTCCATCAGTATTAAAAAACCTAACATAACTTTTCTTTAAACTATCATTTTTTATTAAAGGAAAACTATTGCTTCTACTTCTGTTAACAAAGGTTTTATTATTTCTATTGATTTTTCTTCCATTTCTAGAATTGCTTATTGCAAAACCTCTAACAGATTTACCATTTACAACATAACTAAAATTAGAATCTCTATTTTCGTGTAAACTTTTAATGATTACTTGTTTACCATCATAACCTTCTATGGTAAAGTTTTTAGAAGAACATATTTTTAAAGTTCCTTTGCTAAATTTTATCTTTTTTTCTTGCGCACTTATGGTTAAAAAAGAGATTGAAAGTGCTAAAACAAATACTATTTTTAAATTTTTCATGGTGTTTATTGTTTAATTTCTACCATTGCTAAAGTTGCATTGTTCTTTACAATTGGGTAGGTTTCTTCGTTATTTATTATTTCTTCAAGAGGTTTTTGTGCACGATTTTCTCTTAAAAAACTTAATGCTTTTATTAGTTTTATTTGTACTAAAGGCGCTTTTTCATTTTGCAAAGCCGTAATTAAATTGGTTCTAATTTTTTCGTTTTTTGGGAATTTTAGTAACGCATCTATAATGGCTATTTTTACATTTGTATTTTCATCTTTATGCAAAATTTTTATTAAAGTTGAGATTATTTTTTTGTCTTCTTTTGCGTATTCATCATTAAAAGCATAGACTCCTTCCAAACGTTTTCCTGCAGATTCTGCTCCTAAATTTACTAACAAATTTTGTTTTTCTTCATTAAATTCTTCTTGATGATTCAACCATAAAAAAGCAACAATAATCAAAGCTATACTTGCAGCAACAGATAAATATTTTAAATACACCTCTTTCTGTTTTTTAGGTTTATGTAACTTCTCTTTCAATAATTTATTAAAAACTAAATCAGATTTTTCTGACATCTTTTCAGAATCGAAAGCTTCACTATTTTCTTGTATGTATTTCTTTAATTTCATCTTGTATTTTTTGCTTTTAGCATTTGCAATAATTTATCTTTTCCTCTTTTATATTGATTTCTTACAGTGCTTTCATTAATATTTAACAACGCTCCTATTTCTCTATGATTGTAATCTTCAATGAGATATAAAACCAAAATAATGCTGTATTTTTCTTTTAGTTTATTAATACATTCTTTTACAAAATCAACAGAAATATTAGACTCAATATCATCTTCTATTTCCTCAGGTTCATTTTCTAAAATCAAAACATCATCAGTAAAAACAGTCTTATTTCTATTTCTTACAACGTCTAAAGATTTGTTAACCACAATTCTTTTTAACCATCCTCCTAAATTTGCTTCCTCTTGCAATTGATGAATTTTTTCAAACGCTTTTATAAAAGAATCTTGCACAACATCTTCTGCTGTTTCTCTATTTTTTAGAATTCTTATGGCACTCCCAAACATCATATTCTTATACGAATGATACATCTCTAATTGAGCTGAGTAATCGTTTTTTTTACATTTTTGTATGATGTTTTTTGTATTCAAAAAAAAGCTGGGTTAGTTTCTTTTTACACTTATAAAACGGATTTGTTTTAAATGTGTCTCAAAAAATAATAAAAAAAGAGGATTTTAAGTTGATTATAATGCTGAATTAAATTCAAAACTTTATACAATTTCTTAAAACTCAAAATAATAAGAAGTAAAAAAGTGCTAATTGATAAAATAAAATTCTGTTTAAATTTTTTAAAAGAATTATTTTCTTCTAATTTTCTTTTTAGATTCTAAAGGCAAACGTTTTTTTAAAGCTTCCACTATATTATATGCTGCAGGGCAAACAAAGGTATTTGCAATGGTTAAATCTGTAAGCTGAATAAATTTTCTTCTATTGGTATGTGGATATTCTGCACAAGCTTTTGGACGAACATTATAAATAAAACAAGAATTATCAGACTCATCTAAAAAAGAACAAGGAGCTGTTTTTAACACCATAAAATCGTCTGAATCTCTTTCTAAATAAGTGTTTATAAAATCGGCAACTTTCATTTTTAAATGTTTAGAAATTCGCTCAATATCTTTATCAATAAAAATAGGGCTGGTAGTTTTACAACAATTTCCACAATCTAAACAATCTGTTTTATTAAATTCTTTCATATGCAAATCTTGCATAACAACATCTAAATTCTTAGGAGTTCTTCTCTTTAAATTTGCAAAATATTTTTTGTTTTCTTTTTTTGCATCTTCAGCTAATTTAGGGAGTTGTTCTAAGCGTTTTTCCATATTCGAAAAATACAACTATTTCTACTAAATTTTAGACTAAAAATATGTAATTTTGCATTTCAATTTTCGAGACTAAATGAATATTCAAAATAGTATAGAAACTAGTATAAAAGAAGGATTTTTAGCGTTGTTTAACACTGAAATTCCTTCAGTAGAATTCCAAGCAACTAGAAAAGAATTTGAAGGAGATATTACAGTTGTAGTTTTCCCAATGTTGCGTTATAAAAAAGGAAATCCTGCTCAAATTGGCGAAGAATTAGGAAAATATGTTGTAGAAAATGTTACCGAAATCAAGAATTTTAATGTTGTAAAAGGCTTTTTAAATTTAGTAATTGACGATGTTTTTTACACGAATTTCTTCAACAAAATCTATACAAATTCTAATTTTGGTTTTGTTTCGCCAAAGGCGGATGACAAAGCTATAATGGTAGAATATTCATCACCAAACACCAACAAACCATTACATTTAGGGCACGTTCGCAATAATTTATTAGGATATTCTGTAGCAGAAATTATAAAAGCTGCTGGTAAAAAAGTGTACAAAACGCAAATTATTAACGATAGAGGAATTCATATTTGTAAATCGATGTTGGCTTGGAAAAAATTCGGAAACGGAGAAACTCCAGAATCTACAGGTTTAAAAGGCGATAAACTGGTGGGTAACTATTATGTAAAATTCGACCAAGAATATAAAAAACAAATTAGTGAGTTAGTTGCCTCTGGCGTTTCGGAAGAACAAGCAAAAAAAGAAGCGCCTCTATTTGTACAAGCACAACAAATGTTAAGAGATTGGGAAGCAGGTGATGAAAAAGTGGTTGCGCTTTGGAAAAAAATGAATGCTTGGGTTTATGATGGATTTGACATCACCTATAAAAATATGGGCGTTAATTTTGACACTTTATATTTTGAAAGTGACACTTATTTATTAGGTAAAGATGTGGTTGCGCAAGGTTTAGAAAAAGGCGTTTTTTATAAAAAAGAAGATGGTTCTGTTTGGTGCGATTTAACGGATGAAGGTTTAGATGAAAAAATCGTATTACGTTCAGACGGAACAGCAGTCTATATGACCCAAGATATTGGTACTGCCATTCAACGTGTTAAAGATTACACAGATGTTGGCGGAATGGTTTATACGGTGGGTAATGAGCAAGATTACCACTTTCAAGTTTTGTTTTTAATCTTAAAAAAATTAGGTTTTGATTGGGCAAAAAACTTGTATCATTTAAGTTACGGAATGGTAGATTTACCTTCTGGTAAAATGAAATCGAGAGAAGGAACTGTTGTTGATGCAGATGATTTAATGGTTGAAATGTCTGATACTGCCAAAGCAATTTCATCAGCATTAGGCAAATTAGATGGTTATTCTGATGATGAAAAAAACGAATTGTACAAAACGATTGGTTTAGGTGCTTTAAAATATTTTATTTTAAAAGTAGACCCTAAAAAAAGAATTTTGTTCGACCCAAAAAGCTCTGTAGATTTTCAAGGAAACACAGGTCCTTTTATACAATACACTTATGCCAGAATTCAATCTATTATTAGAAAAGCAGATTTTGATTACAATGTCATATCGAGCGAAGTCGAGATATCTTTACACAAAAAAGAGAAAGAATTATTAAAACAATTAGAGTTATTTCCTGAAACCGTACAACAAGCAGCTGCAAATTATTCGCCAGCAATTATTGCAAATTACACCTATGATTTGGTAAAAGAATTCAATTCTTTTTATCAAAATGTATCTATTTTAGGTGAAGAAAATCAAGATAAAAAAATATTTAGAGTTCGGTTGGCAAAAAAAGTGGCAGACACCATAAAATCTGCTTTTTCTTTGTTAGGAATTCAGGTTCCAGAAAGAATGTAAAAGTCCAACTTAATCTTCGCAAAAGGAAGAAACTGTTGTCGATAAAAAATAAATAAAGTTAAAATAAATAATAAAAGTTAGTAAATTTGCTTGCGTTAGGGATTGAAATGGCATCCTTTTTTGATGAAAGAAAAAAAGATATAATGTAAAGCCCGTTAAAACGCCCATAAAAAATTGAAAATTAAATGATTGAATATTCAAAAATTCAATCGAAGTAAAATAAAACAACTAAATATTAAATGATTTCTTTAATCTTTTAATGACAAATCTTTAAATAAATATGAAATACGATATTATAATTATTGGTAGTGGACCTGGAGGTTATGTAACAGGAATTAGAGCAAGTCAATTAGGCTTTAAAGTTGCCATTGTAGAAAAGGAAAACCTTGGTGGAATCTGCTTAAACTGGGGATGTATTCCTACAAAAGCCTTATTAAAATCTGCTCAAGTGTACGATTATTTAAAACACGTAGATGAATATGGTTTAAAAGCAGAAGCAATTGATAAAGATTTTGATGCTGTAATTAAAAGAAGTCGTGGTGTTGCAGAAGGAATGAGCAAAGGTGTTGCTTTTTTAATGAAGAAAAACAAAATTGATATTATTGATGGTTTTGGAAAAATAAAAACAGGTAAAAAAGTAGATGTAACTGCTGCTGATGGAACTGTAATAGAATATAGCGCAGACAATATTATTATTGCTACAGGTGCACGTTCTAGAGAATTACCAAACTTACCGCAAGATGGTAAAAAAGTAATTGGCTACAGACAAGCAATGAGCTTACCAAGCCAACCTAAATCTATGATTGTTGTAGGTTCTGGTGCAATTGGTGTTGAATTTGCGCATTTCTATAATTCTATGGGAACAGAAGTTACTATTGTAGAATATATGCCAAATGTGGTTCCTGTAGAAGATATTGATGTTTCTAAACAATTTGAGCGCTCTATTAAAAAAGCTGGTATAAAAGTGATGACTAATTCTTCTGTTGAATCTGTAGATACTTCTGGTGATGGTGTTGTAGCCACTGTAAAAACAAAAAAAGGAGAAGAAACTTTAGAAGCAGATATTTTATTATCGGCAGTTGGAATTAAATCTAACATTGAAAATATTGGTTTAGAAGATGTTGGAATTATTGTTGACAGAGATAAAATTTTAGTAAACGATTTTTACCAAACCAACATTCCTGGTTATTATGCCATTGGCGATGTAGTTCCTGGACAAGCTTTAGCGCACGTTGCTTCGGCAGAAGGAATTACTTGTGTAGAAAAATTAGCTGGTTTACATACTGAAGCAATCGATTATGGAAATATTCCTGGTTGTACTTATGCAACTCCAGAAATTGCCTCTGTGGGTTTAACAGAAGCTAAAGCTAAAGAAGCTGGTTACGAATTAAAAGTGGGTAAGTTCCCGTTTTCTGCTTCTGGAAAAGCAAAAGCAGCTGGAACTCCTGATGGATTTGTAAAAGTAATTTTTGATGCAAAATACGGAGAATGGTTAGGTTGCCATATGATTGGCGCTGGCGTTACAGATATGATTGCTGAGGCTGTTCTTGGAAGAAAATTAGAAACTACAGGTCATGAAGTTTTAAAAGCAATTCATCCACATCCAACAATGAGCGAAGCTGTTATGGAAGCTGTTGCTGATGCTTATGATGAGGTGATTCATTTGTAAAAATTAGATTCTTAGATTTTTAGATATAAGAATTAAAATATATTAAGACCTTACCAATTTTGGTAAGGTTTTTTTATTCCTTAACAATAGGTATTTGTACTGATTTTATTCTTTTTATATTTGGTAATCAACCAACTATAAAAAAATAAACTGATGAAAACGAAACATCAAACTGAAAACGATTTAATAATTTCTTACAAATTATTACGAAAACTAATTGGTACAATAGGTGTATTTCTACCAATAATTTTAGCGGCAGGAATGTTCTATTTTGATAAAGAAAACTTTATACAAGATTCTATAAGCGATTATTATGGAACTCCAATGAGAGATGTTTTTGTTGGTTTTTTATTTGCTTTAGGTTTTTTCTTATTTACTTATAAAGGTTATAAAAATAAAGAAAAAGGCTTTTTTTACAATGATCAAACCTATGCTATTGCAGGAGGTATTTTTGCTTTGGGAGTTGCTTTATTTCCAACAACTAGTGAATCTGGTATAATAAGAGGCATCCACCTAACATCAGCAGCGCTACTTTTTACAGTATTTACTATTTTTTGTTTAGTAATTTTTAGAAGAGGAGTTCCTTTTTCTGTACAAACAAAAATGAAAAAATTTAGAAACAAATTTTACTTTTGGTGCGGAATCTTTATTACAGTATTTGTATTAGCTGCTGGTTTAAGCTTTGTTTTTTTAGATGAAGAAACTAGAAAAACAACAGACATTATTTTCTATTGCGAAACTTTTGCATTATGGGTTTTTGGCTTTTCTTGGTTAATAAAAGGAGAAGCTGCTTTTTCTGATAAATAGAAAAATTAACTGAAAAGCAAAACTATATTTTATTGATTTCTTTAGATTAAATATAAGCTGTATTTTTATAGTTGATATTTAACTGCAAATCAGCATATGAAATCTTTACAACTATTTTCAATATTATTTTTAATATCATTTTTCTCAATATTTTCTCAGCAAAAAAATGTTTGGAATTATATAGAAAACGAAAAAATCATTTCTGAAAACAAAGAAGATGCACACACAAGTTTTACTTCTTTTTCTTCTTTAAATAATTTAGAAAAAAACAAATCCTTTAAAAAATCATTAAACGGAATTTGGAAATTCAAATGGGTTAAAAATCCTGCAAATAGACCAACAAAATTTATAAATCCTAAAAAAAACATTTCTAATTGGGAGGATATAAAAGTTCCGTCAAATTGGGAAATAGAAGGGTTTGGAATTCCTATCTATGTGAATCATCAATATGAATTTGCAGATTATAAAGCAATGATTGCAGATGATATGGAATTTATTGATAGAGTTTACCCTAAAAACCCAGGGAAAGTTCCGCATACATACAATCCTGTTGGCTCTTATAGAAAAGATTTTACCATTGATAAAAACTGGAAAGACAAAGAAATATTCTTACACATTGGCGCAATGAAATCTGGTGGATTTGTTTGGTTGAATGGCAAATATATTGGCTATTCTCAAGGAAGTAAATTACCCGCAGAATTCAATATTACCAAAGCTGCAAAAAAAGGAAAAAATACCATTGCAATTCAGATTTTTAGATGGACTGATGGAAGTTATTTAGAATGTCAAGATTTTTGGAGAATTAGCGGAATTGAACGTGATGTTTATATTTACGCACAACCTAAAACCAGAATTAAAGATTTTGAAGTTTTATCCATTTTAGATAAAACCTATAAAAATGGGATTTTAGAATTAACTATTGATATCAAAAATCATCAAAACAACAACAAAGAAATAGCTGTTTCTTATCAACTTTTAAATGGTGAAAAACTTTTAATTGACGACCAAAAATTATTTTTATCAAAAAAAAACACCACTAATTCAGTTTCATTTAAAAATCAAATTAAAAATGTAAATCCTTGGAGTGCAGAACATCCAAATTTATATACGTTAAGAATTATCACAAAAAATAAAAAAGGAAAAACGATTGAAGTTACTTCAAGAAAAATTGGTTTTAGAAGTGTCGAAATTAAAAACGGATTACTTTTAATTAACGGACAAAGAATCACTTTAAAAGGTGTAAACACGCAAGAAACTGACCCAGAAACTGGTCATATAATGAGTGAAGAACTTATTCTAAAAGACATTAAACTTTGGAAAAAAAACAACATAAATGCAGTTCGTTTAAGTCATTATCCTCGTGGAAAACGTTTTTATGAATTGTGCGATTTATATGGAATTTATGTGGTTGATGAAGCCAATATAGAATCTCACGGAATGTATTATGGCAAACACTCTTTGGCTAAAAAAACAAGTTGGAAAAAAGCGCATTTAGATAGAATGACAAGAATGGTAAAACGCGATAAAAATCATCCGTCAGTAATTATTTGGTCTATGGGAAATGAAGCTGGAAACGGCGTGAATTTTTACGCTGGTTACAAAGCCATAAAAGCAAACGACAAAACCAAAAGACCTGTACAATATGAGCGTACTTATAAAAATAGAGACGGAAATTTATTTGATATGGATTGGAATACAGATATTATTGTTCCACAATATCCATCTCTAGCAACTTTTGAACACATAGGAAAAAACAAAACTGATAGACCTTTTATTCCTAGTGAATATGCACATGCAATGGGAAACAGCACAGGGAATTTTGCGGATTATTGGGAAATCATTGAAAAGTACGATAATCTTCAAGGTGGATTTATTTGGGATTGGGTAGATCAATCTATTTATAAAACCAATAAAAAAGGTCAGAAATTCTATGCGTATGGTGGTGACTTTGGTAAAAATATGCCAACAGATAATTCGTTTTTAAATAACGGAATTGTGTTTCCTGATAGAACTCCACAACCCGCTTTATACGAAGTAAAAAAAGCGCACGAGTTTATCAATTTTAAAAATATGGGATTAAATAAATTTAACGAACAACGCGTATTGATTGAAAATTTATATGATTTTACCAACCTAAATCAATTTGATTTTACAGCGAAGGTTAAAGCAAACGGAACTGTTTTAAAAACCATAAAACTAGAAACTATTGATGTAAAAACACATACAAGTAAATTGGTAAGAATTCCTTTAAACGGAATTGATTTTAAACCTAACACAGAATACTTTTTAGAATTTTCTGCAACTACAAAAAAACAATGGAACCTATTACCAAAAGGTTTTGAAGTTGCCAAAGAGCAAATTTATCTTACTGAAAAATTTAAGAAGAAAGAAATTATTACAGAAAAAACCGCTGCTATAAATGTTAAAAATGATACTAAAAACTTAACTATTTATAATGTTGATTTCAATATAACTTTTGATAAACAAAAAGGACAAATAGTTTCGTATTCATACAAAGGCAAAGAAATTTTAAAAGCCAAAAAAGGACCAAAAATTAATTTTTGGAGACCCCCCACAGACAATGATTTAGGAAATCATATGGAAACCAAAAACATTGAATGGAAAAATGCAAGTTTAAACAATTCAGTAACCCAATTCAATTATAGGAAGATTGATAACTATCAGACTGAAATTGCTGTAAATTATAATTTACCAGGTGTAAACACCACACATAAAACAGTTTATACAATTTCCGGAAATGGAGTTGTAAAAATTACAAACACCTTAAACAAAACCAATTATAAAGCAGACATTCCAAGAATTGGAATGCGAATGCAAATTGCCAAAGAATTTAACAATGTAACATATTACGGACGTGGACCTTGGGAAAATTATCAAGATCGTAAAACCTCTACTTTTATTGATGTTTTTAACAGCAAAGTAGCCGATTTTTATGTGCCTTATATCCGTCCGCAAGAAAATGGAAATAGAACAGATGTACGTTGGTTTGCATTATCAAATATTAAAAATAACGGTTTACTAATTACTTCAGAAACACAAAAAGGATTGAGTATTTCTGCATTACATATGCCAAATGAAGATTTTGATATTACAAACGGTTTAGAATATTCTAAAAAGAATAAAAAAGCCAATTTTAGCAAACATACTATTGATATTAAAGAGCAAGATTTAATTCAATTAAATATAGATTTTGAGCAACGTGGTTTAGCTGGTGATGATAGTTGGTGGGCCAAACCTCAAGAAAAATACCAGATAAAAGGGAATAAAAAACATAGCTACACTTTCTATTTAATACCGTTTACAGGAACAACAGAAAAGTTTATTAAATTAAATAATAGCTATTAATTTTAGCAATGCAAGTGTAGGGCAAACTCACACTTTGTTAAAAAAGAAATATAATAAAAACTTTAGCCACGAATTCACGAATTTATAGAAGACTATTCAAAAATAATTTTGCTAATTATAAAAACCAAAGGTTTTTATAATTGAAATTAATAATTAAAGTAAAAAATTTGTGAATTCTTGGCTAAAAATAAAAGTATGAGTTTGCCATAAATACAAGTGTTTTCCTGTTAATATTCTAACTAAAAAAGTTTAACTTTGCTAACTTCTGATTTTAGTCATTAAAACGGACGTCATATCAGTTTAAACGTTGGCAAAAATTAAATACCAAAAAACTATGAAACAAACACTTTTCGTCTTCTTTTTTTTATCAGCATTAATTTCTAATGCTCAACTTAAAGAAAAATTTAAAAAAGGGTGGGTTATAAAGAATAACAATGTTAAAATAGAAGGATACATTAAAGCAAATGATTTATCAAAATTATCATCTAGTATTTGTTTCAAAAGAAATTTAGAAGAAAAAAAATGCCAAACATATAATACTACTCAACTAAAATCTTTTCAAACCAGTAATGAAAGTACTTTTGATTTATTAAACTTAAAAATGAATAACAATCAAAATGAGATTAACATATTTGCGGAATTAATCCTTAAAGGAGAAAAATTATCCTTATACAAAAGTGTTTATAATTCAGAAATATTTTATATAATATCTAAGAATGGTAAAAATTATGTTTTACAAAATGACAAATTAAATTCAGGAGAAATTGAAATTAAGAAATATAATTATAGAGGAATACTGAATTTTACGACTGAAGGCTTCGCTTTTAAAAATAATTTAAAAATTGAATTTGATGAGGATAATTTTGTTGACATTATTACTAAATATCACAATTCAAAAGGAATTAAAAGTAAAGACTTAAGAGTTAAACAAAAATCTACAAATTATGTTATCGCTAATGTTGGTTTAGGGTTTGAGAATAATGATTCTGAATATTACGGACAGGTAATGTATAGAAAATATCTGCCAAAAATAAGTAGAAGTACTTCCTTGAATATAGGTATAAGTTATTTAAATTATCAGTATACAAGACAACGTAAAGATTTTACACAATCATTGCTATCTATACCTTTACTAATCCAACAAAATGTCTTTAATAAAAATATAAGACCTTACTTTTTTGTAGGGTTTTCTCTTAATTATTTACAAATTAAGGATGAAAATAATAATTCCATTTTAAGTGATGGATTACAAAAAACATATGGAATTAATTTACTTTATGGAGCTGGAATCGAAATAGATATTTTTAAAGGTATCTACCTAAAAAGTGAATATAGAAACGAAGGATATTCACATCCAATTGTCTTTGGAATTGGTTATATTTTTAAAATTAATTAGAAGGTAAAATAACATCACATTTAAACCCGTAACTGGCGGTTATACAAAAACGTTAGCGAATCTAATCTTTCAGATAACAAAAAAATTTATCTATTATACATTAAAAAATTATATTATTTCTGAACTTTTATAGAACAACCAATTGCTCTAGTTTCTGTTTTCTCAATTTTATTACCAGCTAATAATGCATCTACAGCATTTTCTACATATTTTTCAGTTACTGCATCTGGGTTTCTAGAACTATTGTCAATACCACCAATATATTGCACTTTCATCTCTTTTTTGGTTACAATATAAACGTGTGGTGTTTTTGATGCTCCAAATTTTGGGTACACTTTTTGCCCATCGTCAAATAAATACGGAAAAGTAAATCCTTTTTCTTTGGCTCTTATTTTCATAGCTGCAAAACTATCGCCTCTAGAAACTTTAGGATCATTAGGATTGATGGCAATTACCGGAAATCCTAATGCTTTATATTTTTTATCTAAAGCAATAATTCTATCTTCATTGGCAACTGAAAAAGGACACATATTACAGGTAAAAATAATGATATATCCTTTTGCATCACTATAATCTGATAAAGAAACCATTGTATCATCGACATTTATTAATTTAAAATCTTCTATAATATCTCCTACTTTATAGCCTTTATCGGGTTTAACAGAGAATGATGCTGAAACGACAACAACTAAAACTAACAAAATTGATTTTAATGCATTCATATTTTTATGGATTTAAAAAAGTTTCTAATTCATTTACTAAAGTTTTATAACTAAAAGATTGCTCGTAAAACTTTTTCTTATTTTTATTATAAATGATTGTTGCTGGCAAAGCACCAGACCATTTTTTGTCTATATCTTTAATCCAAAAGTCTTCGTTAGCATCATCTAACAAAACAACTTTAGATTGTATTTTTTTCTTATTAATAAAAGGAATTAACCTTTTTTCTACTTGTTTCGGAAAGTCTAAACTTACTAATAAAACCTCTACATTTTTATGAGTATATTCTTTATTTATTCTTTCGAAAGCAGGCAATTCTTTTATGCAAGGTAAACACCAAGTTGCCCAAAAATTAATTACATAAGTTTTGTTATCCGTTTTCTCTAACAAGGGCTTTAACTCTTTGTAATTAAAAGACTTTACAGAAGTTACCTTCTTGGTTTCGGTTTCAGAATTATTCTTTTTACAAGAATAAAAAATTAATAAAACGAACAAGGAACCTACTATTTTTTTAATCATTTTTTAAATTTACAAAGAAGTTATAGCATTCTAAAACAATTAACGAATCCTTAACAAAAAACCTCATAACAAGAAAGTTATGAGGTTTAGATATATTTTACTGGTATTTAATACTAATCAAAAACATCATTTAAAACTTTTGCCAAACGGATTCCGCCTTTTTGTAATTGAGTTCTTACGGTTTCAAAATGTTTATAAGAATACCTATATCGTAAATTCTCACCTACTTTTACAGATTTGTATACTTCTTTCGTCAGTTTATGAACTTCATCTACCCATTCTGTAACTGTACCTTTTTGTATTGCTTTTACCTGATTTTTAGATAAATTTTTAGCATTATTTGCCAATTCTAAATAACTCATATCCCATTCATCAATCATATTTTCATCCCAAACCCTGTGCAGATTTGTACCTCTACCAAACCATTGAACTTGTATGGTATTTCCTCCTTTATCTTCTCTTCTACCAATATGCATTGGTTGGTGTAAATCTCCAATTAAATGAATTAACATTTTTAAATAAAATTCTTTGTCTTGCTCAGAACTATTTTTATCTTTTAAAACGGTTTTACACTTTTTAATTCCTGTAACTAAATCTCCTTTAGGATTTTTTTTTGCAGTTGCATAGGTATCCTCAAAATTCATATTAACATAATGCCAAGCATAAAACTGATTGTATTTTCTGTCTGATTTTATTTCATCTGCAAAAGTTGATACAAATGCTAAACTTTGACCTTTAAGGATTTTATTGATACATTTTTTTGCTTTTCTAGTTAAATATTTTTCTGCAATTTTACCAGTAACTCTATGTCCGTTTTTTCCCCAATCTACTGTTTTTTCTTCAGATGTATTCGAAAAAAAGAGCAATGACATTAAAAATAATATTTTAATTTTCATCAGTAATAATAATTAATTCTTAGCGAATGTATAAAATATTTCCTTAAAAATTTGGAAATATCAAAAAAAACATTATATCTTTGTGATATCACTTTAATATCACTTTAAACTTAATCATAATGAAAGTAGAAAAAATTATAAAACCAGCCAATGGCTATTTAATGTTATTAATCGTATTAGTATTATTTTTTGGAGGCATAGTAATGGCTATCAGTAATGAAAACCCAGCTTACATAATTGCAAGTGCAATCGGTTTTATTGGTTTCTTTGGTTTTATTTTGGTAAATCCAAACACTTCTAAAGTTGTTTTGCTTTTTGGTAAATATGTAGGAACCATTAAAGAAAACGGCTTATACTGGGCAAACCCTTTGTACAGAAAAAAAGCAATTTCTTTAAGAGCAAGTAACTTTGACAGCGAACGTTTAAAAGTAAATGACAAATTAGGAAATCCTGTTATGATTTCTACCATTTTAGTTTGGAGAGTAACCAACACCTATAAAGCTGCTTTTGATGTTGATAATTACGAAAATTTTGTACGTGTTCAAACTGATGCAGCTGTTCGTAAATTAGCAAGTATGTATCCTTACGATAATTTTGCAGACGAAGGTCATGAAGAAGATATTACACTACGTTCTAGCGTAAACGAAGTTTCTGAAGCTTTAGAAAAAGAGTTAGAAGAACGTTTAGCAATTGCAGGTATAGAAGTTTTAGAAGCAAGAATTGGTTATTTAGCTTACGCCCAAGAAATAGCAAGTGCAATGCTAAAACGCCAGCAAGCAACAGCAATTGTAGCGGCGCGTCATAAAATTGTACAAGGTGCTGTAGATATGGTAGAAATGGCTTTAGAAGCATTAAATAAAAAAGAAATTGTAGCGTTAGATGAAGAACGTAAAGCTGCTATGGTTAGTAATTTATTAGTTATTTTATGTGGCGATAAAGAAGCAGCTCCTGTTGTAAATACAGGTACTTTGAGTCATTAATTTCAGTTAGCAGTTAGCAAAAAAAATTCAAGTGTCATTTCGACGTTAGGAGAAATCTCAACTTTGAAATTATTAAATTAAAGTAAAAAAAATGAAAGAATATAAAGTTATTAATTGGAAAATGGGACTTACTCGTAACAATCAAAAATTAGAAGATTGTTTAAATGACTATGCAAGAAATGGCTGGAGAGTTATACATTTAGCAGAAAATTCTGCAAGAATAGTTTTTGAAAGAGATAAAAATAGATAAAAAGTGAAAGTTTTTAAAGAAGAACAACGTTTTACACAAACTTGGCTACTGGTTCTTTTAGGTTTTAGTATTCTTATACCTGTAATATTAATTGTAAAAGAATTTTATCAAGAAAACTCTAAGATGTCAATCAATGAATTTATTTTTACATTATTAGGAATTCTAATTTCTGTGGGTTTAGTTTTCATTTTTAAACTAAATACCAGAATAGATGAAACAGGAATCTATTATCAGTTTTTTCCAATTCATCTTTCTATGAAAAAAATTGATTGGACTGAGATTGAAAAAGCCTATGTAAGAACGTATAATCCTATTTCAGAATACGGCGGTTGGGGTTTTAAAGGCGGTATTCTTTGGAATAAATCTAAAGGGAAAGCCATTAACATTTCTGGTGATATTGGTTTCCAATTAATGTTCAAAAATGGTAAAAAACTATTAATAGGCACCCAAAAAGAAAATGAAGCTAAAAAAGTTTTAGAAACTTATACTTATAAAATTAAGCAAAAATGACACGACTGTTAACCTATTTAATAATCTATATTTTTAGTATTTCATATACTCTTTCTCAAGTTAAAACAGAAGAAATACTTGTAAATAATCAGGCAATTCAATTACCAGGAACGCTTACCTATACATCAGAAAAATCACCTTTAATTATTTGGGTTCACGGTTCTGGATCTGTAAATAGAGATGGAAATCAGCCACAATATATTAAACAATTTAGAGAAGCTATTAACAAAGAAAATATTGCTTTTTTTAGTTATGATAAACGAATTGTAAATCCAAAAAACACAGCTTTTTTAAAAGATGGTATCTATTTTTCAGATTTTATTTTTGATGTAGAAGAAGTTGTAAATCACTTTAAAAAAGACAAACGTTTTACTAAAATTATTTTAGCAGGTCATAGCCAAGGCTCGTTAGTTGCAATGATGGCTTTAAAAAATGTTGATAAATATATTTCTATTGCTGGTGCAGGAGAAACTATAGATAAAACTTTGATAAGACAATTAACAAAGCAAAATCCTGTATTTGGTAAAGTTGCTGAAAATCATTTTAAAGAACTAAAAGAAACAGGAGAAATTAAAGAAGTGAACCCAAATTTAATAATGCTTTTTGCAAAACCGAATCAACCTTTTTGGTTATCTTGGATAAAAATAGATCCAACAGAAGAAATTAAAAAAGTTAAAATACCTACTTTAATTCTTAATGGCAATAAAGATTTACAAGTACTTATTTCTGATGCAGAAAATTTGAAAAAAGCAAAGCCAGATGCAAAATTATCAATCATAAAAAATATGAATCATCTTTTAAAAGATATTCAAAAAGAGGAAGACAATTTAAAGTCTTATTCCAATCCAGATTTTCCAATCTCAAAACAGCTCATCCAAACCATAGTAGAATTTGTAAGAAAATAAAATGGCAAAGAAAAAAGCTTTTGCACTACGCATAAATGAAGATATGATTAAGGCTATTGAAAAATGGGCTTCAGACGAATTTCGTTCTACAAACGGACAAATTGAATGGATGCTGATGCAAAAACTTAAAGAAGCTAAAAGAGAACCAAAAAAGAAGGAAGGGTAAAAAGCTTCTAGATATTATTTTTTACAAGAGTAAAAAATCACTAAAAATTACAGCAGAGTTTATTAGTTCGTGTAAATTTTTGAAAAATAACATCATTTCTAATTCACGAAGTAACCTCTTAATTATAAATAGATTACTTCATCATTCTTCTTGAAATAAGTTCAATGTAAATCTTGATAAAGATAAATAATTTTTCAACCAAAAAATACCCCCATAAAAAGTAAATAATCTCTTTTTATGAGGGTTTTTTAAAATATTAAAACTTAATTAAAATCCTACACCTGGGTCTTCTGGGCTTGCAGCTTGTGCTTTTAAAGGGTTTAAAATCATATAAGTTCCTAATGCTGTTAAAGCACTGTACTTACCATACTTTCCTATTTTTTTTAGCGCCTCTTTACGAGATATGTTTTCTTTATTATCCATAAATTCTTATTTTATAAAACTATTTTTTTACTTGTAAATCCTTTTGCTGTTTGCACCTTTACAATATATATACCCGAAGATAATTTAGATAAAGGTATAATACTTTGTAATTTATTTTTACTTACTAGCTTTCCATTAATACTGTACACAAAAACACTTCCGGTTTCTTTTGTACCACTTATATGTAAATTTTTAGCATTATCAACAAATAAACCAACATTTTGTAGCTCAGTATTGTTTATAGAAAGAACACTTCTTTTTCCTGTACGCAAATAAAACCTGCCAACTCCATTATAATCTTTATCAGCTGTAAACACATAATCTGTATTAAATTCTTTTATAGTACCTAAAACTCTATCTTCTATAAATACTTTTGCATTTACTGGTAAGTTAGCAGTAGTTGCAGTAATAACTAGCTTTTTACCTTTTTTAAGCTTTAAATTTATAGGTATTGCCATCTTTTCTAAATTACTCTTTGGCAAACATTGCAACATAAAATCTTTAGATTTATAATCTTCTACCAAACGGCTAGAAAAATTAAAATCAGAAATCTTTTCAACATTTATTGCACTTGCATCATATCCTACATCTAATCCTTTAGTAGCATTTTTTAAATACTTTACTGTAAAACTTTTAGAAGCTTTTCCTACTGTAGCTTTTACAATTATTGAAGCTTGTTTCTTGCTTTCTGTTTTACGAAGAACATCTCTGGTACTATGTTGCATACTGGATTTAAATCTAAAGTTACCTCCACCAGCTTTAGCTTGTACAAAAAAGGCTTGCCCAGGCGCTACATATTGTTTACCCAGTGTAGACTGGTTTATTACCTTATAAACACTTTTTTTAGAATCCCAAATATAAATAGCCACAGCAGCTGGATCTAAAACGTCTTTATTTTTATACAATAAATTATTTACATGATTGGTTTTGTCAGTTATAGCAAGAAAAGTATATGTTGGGTTACCAATTAAGTTTAAGTTATTACGAGTACCCACAGATATTGGATGCATTAAATAATCGTCAAAAGATATAGAATAATCTTTTAAATACTGCCCTTCTGTAGTTAGGGTACCTGCTGTTGCTTTTTTAATAGCATAACCTCTATAATCGTTTAATGTAAAATTACCTGTATTTTTATTAGTAAAATACTGCCAGCCTGTTTTACCTTTTGCATTATTATTATACGTTGCCAACCCAACATTACTTCCTGTACCAGTTGCCAAACTAGGTATCATATTGGTAATAGGTGCATTTACAGGCACACCTATTAAATACCATTTATTACTTAATGTAAAATCTTTCTTTATTTTTATAAAACCTGTTCTGCTTTTACCCGTCTCTGTATTTCCAAAACCTTGAGCTCGAAAAGTAGCTTGTTCAGTATTATTACTTTTTAAATAAATAGTACCTTTAGAGTTCTTATTTTCTCTTATGATAAGATCTTTACCAGGATTTACAACTATTGTACCATCTAATGAAAACGACAGCAATCTTCCAAGATAGACATCAGAATTAATCACTACAGTTTTGTCTGCCGGTATTTTTACTTTTAATGACCTTTCTGGATCTTCACGTTTACTCCAATTAGATAAGGTTTCCCAAGCACCATTATTAGCCCCAATATATGTGTTATAGTCGTCGGCTACTTTTATTGAAGAAGAAGAAGCAGTTACTACTTGATCACCTGTTGTATTAAATTTACCATCTGTAGCATTTAATACACTATAAAATTTAACATTTCCTTGAGCTGTTGATGGTGATCTCCAGGTAACATTCCACGTTTTTTTATTGGTTGAGGAAGCATTATGTCCAATAGATTTACCACTGTTTAAAACATTAACATCTGCACCTCCACTAAAAGTACCTACTTTTGCAGAAGCATTTTCTGCTGTAAGTTGAAAACCATGTTTAGAAGAAGTAGAAGTTCCTGTTACTGTTATAGTATAATCTGTGTTTAGTTCATAACCACTTGAAGGAATATTAGTTGTAATATTAACTGATGCACCAAAACTTGCACCAACACTATGACATTGTGTACAAGTACTAACATCTAAAGGCGAACCTGTTTTGTTTCCAATACCACTACCACTTGTATATGACAAAAATGTAAAAGCAGAAATTGGTATTAATAATAAAATTGTTTTAAAAATGTTACTTTTTTTCATGTTATAAAATATTTGAGTTTAAATTATAGTTGTTTGTTGTTTAACTATTTTTCTTCATTTTTACAGAATAATACCTGTTTAATAGATAAAACAACTTAATAGATATTTACCCTAATTATTTTTTGTTTTTAATGCTACTAATTTTAATAGTGCTTGTGGTTTTAATAAAGATTTTTTTGAAACCAACTATCCTCGAGGCAGAGTCTCGAGGAATTCTTCTCGATTAAATCTTATAGCTTTTCTTAATAAAATGTTAAAAAGCACTCAATAAAAAATGAGTGTTTTTCTATTTTGTAACTTGTCTACTTAATCAAACTAATCACAATGAAAAAACTATTTACATTACTGTTTTTACTTGCTACTTCACTACTCTTTTCGCAAGAATTTTCTATGGATATATTAAAAAATATGAAACCAAGAAATATTGGTCCTGGAGGAATGAGCGGACGTGTTACAGCGATTGATGCCGTAGAAACCAACCCAGAAATTATCTATGTAGGTACAGCTTCTGGAGGAATTTGGAAATCTACTTCTGGTGGTATAAAATGGCAACCAATTTTCGAAAAAGAATTGACAGCTTCAATTGGTGCAATTGCTATTCAGCAATCAAACCCAAGTGTAATTTGGGCAGGAACAGGAGAAGGAAATCCAAGAAATAGTTTAAATGGTGGTTTTGGTATTTACAAATCTTTAGATGCTGGTAAAACCTGGAAAGCAATGGGTTTAGAAAAAACACGTCATATTCATCGTGTAATTATTCATCCTACAAATCCAGATATTGTATACGTTGGCGCAATTGGCTCTCCTTGGGGAGAACATAAAGAACGTGGAGTTTATAAAACTACAGATGGAGGTAAAACGTGGAAACAAATTCTATATAACAATACAAAAACAGGTACTGCAGATTTAATTATGGATCCAACAAATCCTAATAAATTAATAGCTACAATGTGGGAACACAAACGTGATCCTTGGTTTTTTAAATCAGGCGGAAAAGGAAGTGGTTTATACATCACTCACGATGGTGGAGAAAACTGGAAACAAATCACCGAAAAAAAAGGTTTTCCTAAAGGTGATTTAGGAAGAATTGGAGTTGCCATTGCTCCAAGTAACCCTGATGTAATTTATGCTTTGGTAGAAGCTAAAAAAAATGCACTATATAAAAGTGAAGATGGTGGTTTTAAATGGAAAATGATTAACAATAAAAAAGGAATTGGAAATCGTCCTTTTTACTATTCAGAGATCTATGTCGACCCGCAGAATGAAAACAGATTGTACACGGTTTTTACTTATGTGAATGTTTCACAAGATGGCGGAAAATCGTTTAAACAATTAATGCCAGCTTATGGTGTTAACAACGGAATTCATCCAGATCATCACGCTTGGTGGATTCATCCAAAGAACGGAAAATTTATGATTGATGGAAATGATGGAGGACTAAACATTACCAAAGATGGTGGAAAATCTTGGCGATTTATTGGCAATATTCCTGTAGCCCAATTTTATCACATTAATGTGGATAATGAATTCCCATATAATGTATATGGTGGTATGCAAGACAATGGTTCTTGGCGTGGACCAGCTTATGTTTGGAAAGCACAAGGAATTAGAAATTCTTATTGGCAAGAAATTAGTTTTGGAGATGGTTTTGATGTTGTACCAGATAAAGACGATTCGCGTTATGGATGGACAATGAGTCAACAAGGATTTGTTTCTAGATACGATTGGATAACTGGGAATAACTATGGAGTTAAACCCACACATAAAGATGCCAATGTTAAATTGCGTTTTAACTGGAATTCAGCCATAAATATTGATCCTTTTGATAATTCTACACTATATTTTGGAAGTCAATTTGTGCATAAATCAACTGATAAAGGTTTAACTTGGTCTGTAATTTCTCCAGATTTATCAACCAATAATCCAGAAAAACTAAAACAAGCAGAAAGTGGTGGTCTAACTATAGATGCAACTGGTGCAGAAAACCATTGTACAATTCTGGTGATAGAGCCAACTGTTTTAGAAAAAGATGTTTTGTGGGCTGCCACTGATGATGGGCAAGTTCACATCACAAAAAATGGAGGAAAAAATTGGACTAACGTTGCAAAAAACATTAAAGGATTACCTGTAAATAGTTGGATTACACAAATAAAAGCATCCAATAAAAATAAAGGTGAAGCCTTATTAGTTGCTAACGATTACAGACGTTTTAATTACACTCCTTACGCTTATAGAACAAAAAACTACGGTAAATCTTGGGAACGAATTGTTGATAAAAATGATGTAAAAAGCTACACTTTATGTATTGTTGAAGATCCAGAAAATAAAAACTTATTGTTTCTAGGTACAGATGATGGTTTGTATATTTCTATTAATGCAGGTAAAAAATGGACAAAATGGACTGAAGGTTTCCCAACTGTTCCTGTAAAAGACTTGGTAATTCAAGAAAGAGAAAACGATTTAATTATTGGAACTTTTGGTAGAGCAGCTTGGGTTTTAGACGATATTAGACCTTTAAGAGCTATTGCAAACGGAAATGTTTTAAACAACAAATTAAAATTATTTACGCCTCCAACTGCGTATCAATCTGCATTTCAACAACCTACAGGAAGTAGATTTGGAGCAGATGCAATGTATCAAGGAGAAAACAGAAAACGAGGCGCAATTATTTCTTATTACATAAATAAACCTCTTAAAAAGAAAATAGAAAAGAAAGGAAAGAAAAAAGATAAAAATGATGTCATTTCGAACGAAGTCGAGAAATCTAAAAAAATAAAACACGATTCTATTAAATTAGAAATTTTTGACGGAGTTCGAAAAATTAGAACACTTAAATTTAAAGCTCCTAAAAAGAACGGAATTCATAAAACAACTTGGTATTTAAGTGAAAAAGGAGTTGCAAGAGCTTCTAGAAGAATTAGAAAATCTAAAAGAGAACCAAGTGGAGTTCTTGTAAAACCAGGAACTTACAAATTAAAAATGACTTTTGGTGATGCTGTTTCTGAACAAAATATTAAAGTTGAATTCGATCCAAGATTACAAATTTCTGATGCTGCTATCAATCAAAAATACAAGGCTAGTAAAGAACTAGAAAAGTATCAAGAAAAAATGGCAAACGTTGTAAAACAATTGGTAGAAAGCAAAAATGCTGTTGCAACAATAAAAAAGAATTTAGCAAAAGAAAACAAAAAGAAATACAAAAAACAGATTAAATCATCATCAAAAATTAGTAAAAAAATTGATGGTTTACTAGCAATATTTCTAGGTAAAATTGATAAAAGACAAGGAATTACTAGAAATCCTGAAGTTACTGTAAATCAACGTTTATTTAGTGCTTACAGATATATAGCAAGTAGATTTGGCGAGCAAACTGAAACAGAAACACAACTAATGAATCAATTTATAGAAGCATTTAAAAAAGCAGTTTCAGAAACAAATGCTTTCTTTAATAATGATTGGATAAAATATAAATCGATTATAGAAAACATTAAAATCTCTCCTTTTAAAGAAACAAAAATTTATTCAGTTAATTAATATAAACCTTTATATTTGAAATTCTTTGTGAAAAGAAATAGAGAACAAAGCAGAGAGATAAAAAAACAATTTAAATTTAACTGAATGAGCATATCAGAAATTAACAATGATATTCCTTTATTTGCAAACGACACAATTATTTTTGGAGTATTGTGTGTTATTCTTGCAGGAATCTTTTACACATCCACACTAAAATCATTTAGCAAATTTTATAAAATAATACCCGCACTTTTGCTGTGTTATTTTATTCCATCAGTATTTAGTTCTTTAGGTATTATTGCTGATAAATGGATTGATGTTCAGGCAACCATAAATCATTTAAGTTCTCTTTACGGAAACTTAGAAAACGTCACAGATTTATCATCTTTAAAAGCTTATATAAGTACAAATAGTATTGATGCTTCTGTATATTCAAAATTTACTGGCGGAAGCAAATTGTATTATGTTTCCTCTCGTTTTTTATTGCCTGCATCTTTGGTTTTATTAACCTTAAGTATCGATTTAAAAGGCGTTTTTAAACTAGGTCCAAAAGCATTAATTATGTTTTTAACGGCAACAATTGGTGTAATGATTGGTGGTCCTTTAGCCATCATTTTCTTTAAATATGTATCTCCTGATATTTTAACACAAGTAGAAGGAACAGAACTTTGGAAAGGTTTATCTACAGTTGCAGGAAGCTGGATTGGCGGTGGCGCAAATCAACTAGCAATGAAAGAACAGTGGGAAGTTGGCGATAGCCTCTTTAGTATTATGGCTGTGGTTGATGTTTTAGTAGCTGAAGTTTGGATGGCATTTTTATTACTAGGAGTTGCAAAATCTGACATTATAGACAAAAAATGGTTTAAAGCTGATAATTCTTCAATTACTGAACTAAAAAACAAAATGGAAAAGTTTACTTTAGAAACCGCTAGAGTGCCTTCTTTTAACGACTTTATGATTCTTTTAGGAATTGCTTTTGGAGTAACTTCAATCGGGCATATTATTGGAGATAACCTTGGAGGATACATTAAAGAAAATGTTCCTTTTTTGGTTGATTTTGGCTTGGGTAGTTCTTTCTTTTGGTTAATAATTACGGCAACTACAATTGGTATTTTCTTATCATTTAGCAAAGCAAAAAGTTACGAAGGTGCAGGTGCTAGTAAAATAGGAACTGTTTTTATTTACATTTTAGTTGCTTCTATTGGTATGAAAATGAACTTAAATGCCATTGTAGAAAACATTAGTTTATTTGCCATTGGTTTTGTTTGGATGATTATTCATGTAGGATTATTATTCTTAGTGGCAAAAATTATTAAAGCTCCATATTTCTTCTTAGCAGTTGGCTCTAAAGCAAATATTGGTGGCGCAGCATCTGCTCCTGTTGTTGCTGGTGCATTTCATCCATCTTTAGCACCTGTAGGTGTTTTGTTAGCAGTTTTAGGTTACGCTTTAGGAACTTATGGTGCTTTCTTTTGTGCTTTAATGATGAAATGGGCAAGCTAATTTTTTATACAATTTAGTAGTCAATATCTTTTTAAAAACGCATATTTGCAGACAGAATTTTTAGCTATATGAAAAAAATTATCTCACTCTTAGTAGTATCAATTTTAATAGCAGCTTGTTCTTCTAAAAAAGAAGAAAATATGCTTGTTAAAGGACAAATTAAAGGTCTTAAAAAAGGAACTTTATACCTGCAAAAAATGAAAGATACTCTTTTAATTTCTGTAGATTCTGTTGCTTTATTAGGCAATGATACATTTACACTAACAGACAATATAGAATCACCCATTTTATATTATTTAACTTTTGATGGAAATACAACCGATAAAAGAATTTTGTTTTTTGGTGAAAAAGGAACAATAACAATTAACGATAATGTAGAACAATTTGGACTTTCTCCGCAAATTTCTGGCTCTAAAAACCAAGAACTTTTAGACAACTTCAACTCCATTAAAAGAAGATTTCAAAATGAACGCTTAGCGTTTATCAAAAAAGATTTTGAAGCTAAAAAAGCTAATGACAAAGCTCTAATAAAACAATTAGAAAAAGAATATCAGAAATTAACTAAAAAAAGAGTTTTATTTACTACCAATTTTGCTTTGAATAATGCTGATAGCGAAGTTGCTCCTTATATTGGTTTAACAGAAATGTATGATGCTAGTTTAAAAATGCTAGATACTGTTAATAATTCTTTATCCGATAAAGTTAAAAAATCTGATTATGGTAAACGCTTTCAAGATTATATAAGCAATATAAAAGCTAAAAAAGAAGAAAAACGCTAACAATAGTCTGTTGATTAAATTGAATACTAAAATTAGCTTTACATACTTTAGTTAGCAATGAAAATAAAACAAACCATACTCATAAATTTTGGAAATAAAGTTCGTGAAAACCGAAAGAAAAAAGGGTTTTCTCAAGAGGAATTAGCTCATAAAGCTGATTTACATAGAACTTATATTGGTATGATTGAAAGGGCAGAAAAAAACATCACGCTCATTAATATTGAAAAAATTGCTAGTGCTTTAGAAATAAGTATTAATAATTTATTCGATGAATTACAAAATTAACACAAGCTTTAATAAAAACCTAGGCTTTCAAGTTTCATATAATGAAATTCTAGAGGCGGTTAATAATTTAAACTCATTTTTAGAAACATTACCGCCAAATTTATACAAGAGTATAGATTTTAAAACCACAGGAGCTTTAATTGGAGCAGTATTTTGTACAAAAATTGTAAAATCTATTAAAGGTTCTGTTGTTAATCCTATAGAAAAAGGTCATCCAGATATTATACCTACTACTGGTTTAAATTCTTCTGAAGAAGTGTTAAGAAACTATCCTAAAGGATTAGAAATAAAAGGTACAATTGGAAACCTAAAAACTGGCTCAAATTTAAGGGCAGGAGAAATTAGAATTTCAAAACTAAGTGGTATTACTTGGCAAGCACATCATCGTGAAGTTAATTATTTACTTGGTATAGTTTGGGATTTTGTAAACCATAAAAATGATTTTAATTTCCCTGCAATAACTGGCGTGTTTTTTTCAGATAATTTAAATCCTGATGATTGGGGAAAAATCTCTGGCACTACTGGAAGAAATACAAAAGTTACTGGAATGAAAAAAAGCGGAAAAAACAAAATGGGAGAAGGATGGATTCTACTCTATAATAACGAAACTCATATTAATAGATATTCATCATTATTAAACATCAATATTCTCGAATAAAACAGCTTGCTTTTTTTGTACTTTAATATCCTTTCTATAATAAATTAATTCTTTATTTACTTTACCTGCAACACCTTTTAAATCTATTAAGGGTTTAAAAGGCAAATAGTCTCCTTCTTTACCTTCGCAAAAAATAACTTCTCCTTTTCTTTTTAATGTCCAATCTGCTAATTTAGAATAGTCTAAAAACTTACTGCTATGCTTATAACCTAAGCCAGCTTCTCCTTTATATGGTGGATCTATAAACCAAGTAGCCTCAATATTAGGAGCTTTTGAATAATCATCATTTATAATTTGCCAATGTTTAACTTTATGCAAATTTTGAGACATTATTCTTTTACTTATTTCCCAATTTCTTTCAAGAACTGCTGTAACTTTTATTGTTTTAAAGTGAAAAGCCATTTTAGTTGCTGCATGAATTATATGAAGAAATTCTGAGCTTTTTTCACCAATTTTTAAATCAGGCAAATTTGTTATTTCCTTTTCGGTTGCTTCATTAATTAGCCAATCCCAAATTTTGAAAACTTTTTCATCTTTCTCTACTAAAATTATATTTTTTTTCCAATTATCTTTATAAGCAGAATATGCAGCTGCACCAGCAAAAGGCTCTATTATTGTGTCGCAATTAGGGCTAGGATAATACTTTGCAATTTGCTTTTTTCTTCCGTAAAAATAAAACATATTTCGCTAATTATAGTATTCAAATCTAATGTTAAAAATTGAATTTAACAAATATTAAAAAAATTCTAAACTAAATTGAGTTTCATAAATATAAGATCTTTTAAAACTAAAAAAATGTACATAAACCTGCAATATTTTATCAAAAAAAAGTTAGAGAATTTAATTAAAAACGATTATCACCATCAAGAATATCTCCTATTCCACCTAAAATACTTCCTTCTCCTCTATTTCCTTTTCCTGTTCTTGGCGCCATAGAAAGCACTCTACCTGCTAATCTACTAAATGGTAAAGATTGTACATAAACTGTTCCTGGTCCTTTTAGGGTTGCAAAAAACAAACCTTCGCCACCAAAAACAGTATTCTTTATGCCACCAACAAATTCAATATCATAATCTACATCTTGCGTAAAACCAACAATACAGCCAGTATCCACTTTTAAAACCTCTCCAGATTTTAGTACTTTTTTTGCCATTGTTCCACCAGCGTGAATAAATCCTAAACCATCACCTTCCATTTTTTGCATAATAAAACCTTCGCCACCAAATAAGCCTCTACCTAATTTTTTAGAAAACTCTATACCAATAGAAACTCCTTTTGCAGCACATAAAAAAGCATCTTTCTGACAGATAAATTTACCACCAAATTCTGTTAAATCAATAGGAATAATTTTTCCTGGATAAGGAGATGCAAATGATATTTGTTTTTTACCAATACCAACATTTGTAAAAACGGTCATGAACAAACTTTCTCCTGTTAAAATGCGTTTTCCTGCAGAAAATATTTTTCCTAGAATTCCTTTTTCTTGATTAGAACCATCACCAAAAATAGTATTCATTTTAATTTGGTCATCCATCATCATAAAAGTACCAGCTTCTGCAACAACACCTTCTTCTGGATCTAATTCAATTTCTACAAATTGCATTTCTTCTCCAAAAATTCGGTAATCAATTTCGTGTGCGTTTATTCCGTTTCTATTACTAGATGTATTTTTTGGTAATCTATCTTGATACATACTGTTTGTTTTATTGATTCTTCTTTAATTAGAATAAAAATTCATAAAAATATTACAAAAATTATCCTTTAACTTTCAAACTCCATTCAAATTTAAATTTAGAAACCACTACTCCATCTTCATTTTTTCCTTCTGATGTTAATACAATAACTTGTCCGTCTTTTGTTTTTATTGATTTTTCTATGGCTTTTTTAATCAAATTTCCCTCATTACAAGTAAACACAATTCTGCCAGTTGCTTTTTTAAAAAAATCACTTTCTTGATGCGTAACCAACATAGAAACTTTTCTATTAGATTCTTGTATTGCTTTCATTACCAAAACGCCAGTACTCATTTCTGCAGCCATACCTTGAGCAGCCCAAAACATACTTTTAAACGGATTTTGATTCATCCATTTATGCCTAATAGTAACTGTTGAATTGTTATCTGATAATGATTTTACTCTCAAACCCGACAACCATCCTAAAGGTAATTTAAAAAACATAAAGGAATTAATTTTGGCTGGTGTAATCTTCATAAAGCTTGTATTTGCTGACAATTTACCACTTTTTACGGAATATCTACCGAAAATTAAATTGTTAAAAAAATGTTAATTACAGTACTATGTATTGCATAATACCTTTTTAAAGATATATATTTGCATAAGCAAGTATTATACACTATTAATAATTATGAAAAAAAATAACGATAACACCAATGCTTTTTTAATACACATTTCTGCTTTTGCAGGCTTTGTATTTCCTTTTGGGCATATAGTAGCTCCACTTATAGCGTGGCAAACTTTAAAAGATAGAAGTGCATTTTTAGACGAACAAGGCAAAGAAGCTGTAAATTTTAATCTAAGCTATACACTATATGTATTTCTTTTAACAATAACATTTATACCTTTTGCTTTCGGTTCTTTTTTTAGAAACTGGGATAATTTTAATCACATCAATATAGATTTTGATATGAGTAACATTTTTGGTTTTATAGGGTTTGGGTCTATAACAGGTATTCTATATTTAATAGCAATAGCTTTGGTAATCATTGCTTCTTTAAAAGCAAGAGAAGGAGAAAATTACAAATATCCTTTTACCATAAAATTTGTTAAATAATAATTTAAACCACAATAAATGAAGATAGAAAATACAAAAGCACAAATGCGAAAAGGTGTTTTAGAATATTGCATTTTATCCATCTTAAAAAATGGTGATGCATATACTTCTGAAATCCTTTCAACGCTAAAAAGTGCAGAAATGATTGTGGTTGAAGGAACCATATATCCGTTATTAACCCGCTTAAAAAATGCAGGTTTATTAACCTACAGATGGGAAGAATCAACCTCTGGACCACCAAGAAAATATTACGTTTTAACAGAAAACGGCGGTATGTTTTTAAAAGAACTAGACAAAACATGGAGTAATTTAGTAAACGCAGTAAACCAAGTAATTAGCAAAAACTCGACTACAAATGAATAAGACTATCAACATAAATTTAGGCGGATTTTTCTTCCACATAGATGAAGTTGCCTATCAGAAATTAAAACGATATTTAGAAGCTATTTCTAAATCGTTAAGTGATGATCCTCAAGGAAAAAATGAAATTATTGCAGATATAGAAGCGCGTATTAGCGAACTTTTATCTGAAAAAATTACAGATGCAAGACAAGTTGTAAATGAAAATGATATAGATGATATCATTAAAATTATGGGACAACCAGAAGATTATGCAGAAGCAGAAGAATCTTACAACGATTCTAGCTATTCTTATCAAAGAAACAGTGCATCAGGAAAAAAATTATTTAGAGATCCAGATGATAAGTTTTTAGGAGGCGTTGCCTCTGGTATTGCACATTATTTTAATGTTGATACCATTTGGATTCGTTTAGGAATGTTAGCCTTATTTTTTGGAGCTGGTTTTGGTATACTTTTATACATTATCCTTTGGATTTTATTGCCAGAAGCTAAAACTACTGCAGAAAAATTACAGATGGAAGGTGAGCCTGTAAACATAGACAATATTGAAAAAAAAATTAGAAAAGAGTTTACCAGTGTTTCAGAAAATGTAAAAGATTTAGCCAATCAAGCATCAGAAAAAATAAAAGATGGTGCCAACGAAATCTCTGAAAAAATGAGTGAAACTTTTTCGGGAAAGGCAAAAAAAAATAACGGTTTACAAGACTTTTTTAACACTTTAGGCAAGATTATTTTAGTATTCTTTAAAGTGATTGGTAAATTTATTGGAGCAATTTTAGTATTTGTTGCTGCCGCTGTTATTTTATCTCTAATAATTGGAGGGTTTTCTGTAGGAAGTTTAGAATTCCTAGATTTTGATGGAGAAATGTTACAATATCCACCATTTTTCTATGATGCAATATTGCCAAAATGGTTGTTAACTTTAGCAGTGTTTTTATTAGTAGGAATCCCGTTTTTAGTACTATTTGTATTAGGTTTAAGAATATTATCTAGCAGCGTAAAACAAATAAGCAAACCAACATCACTTACATTATTGGGCATTTGGATTGTTTCTTTACTCGTCTTAATTTTTACAGGTTTAGATTTTGGTACATCGCATACAAATTATGGAGAAAATGTAGAAAAAAAGACACTAAATATTGTTGCGAATGACACACTCGTTTTAAAAATGAAAAATGATGATGACATTTATTATCAACATAATTTAAGAAGAACAACTCGTAAACGCGAAGTAGAAATTAACAACACCAAAATGGTATACACCAACAACATAAAAGTTGATGTTAAAAAAAGTAATTCTGATGAAGCTTATATGGTTGTGCAAAAAGAATCTCGTGGAAAAAACAGACACAAAGCAAAAAAGAATGCTGAAAAAATTCAACATAATATTCGCATAGAAAACAATACAATTGTTTTAGACGCATTCTTTTTATCAGAATTTAAAAATATTTGGAAAGACGAAGAAGTACACATCACTTTTTTCATCCCTAAAAATACTTATGTTTATTTTGATAATTCAATAAAGAATTTTTTATATCACGTAGATAATAAGGGAGACATTTACGATAAAGATATGGCAAATCATCATTTTATGATGACAGATGATGTTTTAAAATGTTCGGATTGTGAAGATAAAAAAGAGGATGAAATTATAGATGAAGAAAGTATTTAGTACAATTCAGTTAAAAAAATCAACAATTGAGTAACCTAAGATTGATTTTAAACGTCTATTAAAAGACATTTACAATCTAAATAAAACCATAACTTATGAAAAAATCAATTACAAAAACCATCGCTATTTTATTTTTAGCAATCATTTTTACTTCTTGCGGAGTAGATATGTTTAACAGAATTAACGGTAACAGAAATGTTGTAACAACACAAAGAAAAGCTTCTGATAATTTTAACGGAATTAAAGTAAGCACAGGAATAGATTTATACATCAGCCAAGGAAACAGCAATAAAATTACAGTAGAAGCTGATGAAAATTTGCACGATATTATTATTACAGAAGTAGTAGATGGTGTCTTAAAAGTGTATTCAGAAAAAAATATTTGGAGAGCAAAAGCTAGAAAAGTATATGTAACCGTAAAAGAATTAAATGCTTTAAAAGCTACAAGTGGTAGTGATGTGTATACTGAAGATACCATAAAAGCAGATGAAATTTCTATTGCCGCAACAAGTGGTGCAGACATCAGAATTTCTGTAGATGCTGTAAGTGTAGAAACTAGTTCTACAAGCGGATCTGATATAAAAATTTCTGGAACAGCTACCAATCACGCATCTAGCGCAACAAGTGGAGCTTCTATAGATGCATACAATTTACATAGTAAAATTGTAATTGCAAAAGCAACAAGTGGAGCAGATATCAATATTTATGCTTCAGAAAAATTAGACGCAAAAGCTTCTAGTGGTGGTGATATCGATTTTAAAGGAAACCCTAAAAAAGTGAATAAAAAATCTTCTTCTGGCGGAGACGTTTCTAGAAAATAGATTTACAAAATTATCAATCAACCAAAACTATGAAATCTTGAGGTTTCAACCAGCCTCAAGATTTTTAAAAATTAACTAGTAATGAATTCGTTTTTAGAGCCTTTTAAACAGTCCTTTATTTTTAAAGTAATCTTGTTTTTAACAATGCTGTTTTATTCCTTTGTTTTAAATGCACAAGTTGATAAAAAGTCAGATTTGTATAAAACACTAAAATCTAAAGACAGCATCATTTTTCAAAGAACTTTTAATAAATGTGAAATTGAAAAACTTGAACCAATTATTGCAAAAAACTTTGAGTTTTATTATGATGTTGCAGGTATTCAAAATAGAAAAGAGTTTATAAAGGCTATAAAAAATAACGTTTGTTCTAAACCTGGAAATAATAAAAGAAGCTTAGTTAAAAACTCTTTAGAAGTACATCAACTAAAAAATAACGGCGTTTTATATGGAGCTATACAAAAAGGAAAACACACTTTTCAACAAAAAATAAAAGAACAATTTAAAACCGTTGGAATTGCAGATTTTATACATCTTTGGATTCTAAAAAATAACATATGGAAATTAAAAAGGGTATTAAGTTACAATCACCTACCCTACTCAGAATAAAAATTTATTAGAAAGCTAACTTCTAATATTAGTACTAATACTTGGTTTTATTAGTTTACTTTGTAAGTCGTCGTTTTGCAAAAAACGGCGCTTACTTTTTATATAGAATTCTATTTACAATTGCATACTTTTGTAGTATGGTTAAAGAGATTCAGTTACGCGTAAATTTAGTAGAAGAACGCAAAGAAAACATATTACTTTTTAAAGCTTCTAGGCAATTAAATATTGATAAAAAAGAAATTACTGCTGTAAAAGTTTTAAGAAAATCTATTGATGCCCGTAAAAAAGACATCATCTTTAATTATAAAGTTGCAGTTTATATTTATGAAAAAATTCCAGAAAAATCTGATTATATTTTTGATTACAAAGATGTTTCTAATGCCAAAGAAATTCATATTGTAGGGTTTGGTCCTGCAGGGATGTATGCAGCTTTGCGTTGTATAGAATTAGGCTACAAACCTATTGTTTTAGAACGTGGTAAAAACGTACAAAACAGACGTAGAGATTTACGAGCTATAAATCAAGAGCATTTTGTAAACGAAGATTCTAATTATTGTTTTGGCGAAGGTGGCGCTGGTACTTATTCTGATGGAAAACTCTATACAAGAAGTTTAAAACGTGGTGATGTAAGACGCATTTTCGAAAACTTAGTTTTTCATGGAGCAACAGAGCAAATTTTAGTAGATGCGCATCCTCATATAGGCACCAATAAATTGCCAAAAATCATCAAAAATATTCGCGAAACCATTATTGAATTTGGCGGCGAAGTTCATTTTGAAACACGAGTTACAGACTTTATCATTAAAAGTAATAAACTAAAAGCTATCCAACTTTTAAATGGTAACGAAATGTCTGTAAATGCTGTAATTTTAGCAACAGGACATTCTGCCAGAGATATTTACGAATTGTTACATAAAAAAGAAATTGCGTTAAAAGCAAAATCCTTTGCAATGGGTGTTCGTGTAGAACATCCACAAGAAATTATTGATCAAATTCAATATCATTGTTCGGGCAAAAGAGACGAATTATTACCAGCTGCAGCTTACAGTTTGGTACAGCAAGTTAACAACAGAGGTGTGTATTCTTTTTGTATGTGTCCTGGCGGATTTATTGTTCCGGCTGCAACCGCAAACGGAGAAGTTGTTGTAAACGGAATGTCGCCATCTCGTAGAAATAATAAGTTTGCCAACTCAGGAATTGTAGTAGAATTAGATATTGATAAAGATTTTAAAAAGTACCAACATTTAGGCGCTTTAAAAGGATTGCAATTTCAAAAAGATTTAGAAAAAATTGCTTTTTACGCTGGTGGAAGAACGCAAACTGCACCTGCACAAAGATTGGTAGATTTTGTTGATGGAAAACTGTCTCCAAATTTAAACGATTGTTCTTATCAACCAGGAATAAAATCGGCACCACTGCATTCTTTATTACCAAAAATTATTGGAAGTAGATTGCGAAAAGGTTTTGCTGCATTTGGACAAAAAATGCACGGTTATCATACTAATGAAGCTAATATTATTGGGGTAGAATCTAGAACTTCATCACCTGTAAATATACCAAGAAAAGAAACTTTAGAACACCCAGAAATTATAGGTTTATTTCCTTGTGGAGAAGGTGGTGGTTATGCAGGCGGAATTATTTCTGCGGCTATGGATGGAGAAAGATGTGCTGAAGCTGCAATAGAATTGTTATAAATTCGTTTTAATTGCAGTTTTTGGAATGGTTATTGTCATTGTAAAATCATCTTAAAAAATTTAAAAATAAAAACAATGAAAAATATAAGCTGGTTAAAAATAGGAATACTAAGTGCTGCAATAATTATTGCTGGTTTTTTTGTAAGCGAAACACTTTGGAAATCAACCAAAAACAACAGAAAAGTTAATGTAAAAGGATTATCTGAAAGAGAAGTAAAAGCCAATTTGGCTGTTTGGCCAATGGAAATTACCATTACCAACAATAATTTGGCTTCTTTAAACAAAGAAATTGAACGTCAGAAAAAAATTGTTTTAAACTTCTTTAAACAAAAAGGATTTTCTGATGCCGAAATTAATGCTGGTGTTTCTAATATTACTGATGCAAAAGCTAATTTATACGGAAATAATAAACAAAATTTTAGATACTTATCTAGAACAGAAATTACGTTAAGAACAAATGATATTGCTAAAATTAAATCTGCTCAAAAAGAATCTATCAATTTAGCTTCACAAGGAATTTTAATCAATTCTAAAAATACTTGGAGACCAGTAGAATATTTATTTACAGATTTAAACTCTATTAAACCAGAAATGATTGAAGAAGCTACTAAAAAAGCCAAAGAAGTAGCAGAAAAATTTGCACAAGATTCCAACTCTAAAGTGGGCAAAATACAATCAGCTACTCAAGGTTTGTTTAGTATTAGCAATAGAGATTCTAACACACCTGATATAAAAAAAGTGCGTGTAGTTACCACCGTAATTTATTTTTTAGAAGATTAAATCGTAACTAAAAACTTCTGTAAAAATCTTACATTTGCAAAATGCGAATAGATATTATTTCAGTTGCACCAAATTTATTAGAAAGTCCGTTTAATCATTCTATTATTAAACGTGCTCAAGACAAAGGTTTGGCAGAAATTGTAATTCACGATTTACGCGAATACGGTTTAGGAAATTACAAACAGATTGATGACACACAATTTGGTGGTGGTGCAGGTATGGTTTTAATGATTGAACCAATTTCTAAATGCATAGATAAACTAAAATCTGAGCGTACTTATGATGAAATCATTTATATGACTCCAGATGCAAAAACATTAAATCAATCTACCGCAAATTCACTTTCATTAAAAGAAAACATATTAATTCTTACAGGTCACTATAAAGGTGTAGATCAACGCATTCGCGATAAATACATTACCAAAGAAATCTCTATTGGAGATTATGTTTTAACAGGTGGTGAGTTAGCTGCTGCCGTTTTAGTAGATGCTGTTGTACGTTTAATTCCTGGGGTTATTGGTGATGAGCAATCTGCTTTAACAGATTCTTTTCAAGACAATTTATTATCACCTCCAGTATATACAAGACCCGCTGATTTTGAAGGAATGAAAGTTCCTGATATTTTGTTGTCTGGTAATTTTCCAAAAATTGATGATTGGAGGTCTGAACAAGCTTATAAAAGAACAGAAGAAATAAGACCTGATCTTTTAGAATAGCAATTCTTTTAGGATAAAAAGTTTTCTATTTCCCTGTTAGAGTTGTAATAGAATTAGATTTTAACTATAAATTTTGGGGTTTTTATTCTACTAATTATCAAGCTAAAAAATAATTAATTTTAGTTTTATCAACAAAAAATAATGATTACTTTTGCAACCGCTAAATTAACCTCTGACGAAGAAATCGTGAATGTTGCTTTACAAAATCAATAAAAATAAAAGATATGGAATCTTTAATAAAATTTGTTCAAGACGAATTTGTAACAAAAAAAGAATTTGCAGAATTTGCTGCAGGAGATACAATTACTGTATACTACGAAATTAAAGAAGGAGAAAAAGTAAGAACTCAGTTTTTTAGAGGGGTTGTTTTACAAAGAAGAGGAACGGGTCTTTCAGAAACGTTTACAATCAGAAAAATGTCTGGTACTGTAGGTGTAGAAAGAATTTTTCCAGTAAACTTACCTTCTATTCAAAAAATTGAAGTTAATAAAAGAGGTAGAGTTCGTAGAGCTCGTATTTTCTACTTTAGAGGTCTTACTGGTAAAAAAGCTAGAATTACTGAAAGAAGAAGATAATTTCTTTTACATAAAAGCATTAAAAAAGCGTTGTGAAAATTCACAACGCTTTTTTAATTAACAAATGTTAATAACCTTAGTTAATACTCTGTTGATTTATAATTAGTTAAAAAATTTGTATAATTAAAAATCTAGTATATATTTACATCAGAATTTATGAATTAATTCTATTATCAGTCTTCAAAAATTGATAAAAAAATTAAGAATAAATACATAAAGTAACGTTCTTTATATATTGTTTTATCTGTAAACTAAGCATTAGTTTATAATATAAATCGAAATTGACAAATTAAAGTAGAAACTTTATTTAGAAAGGGAAACTTTAGGGGGACAAGCAGGGAACATAAATGAAAATTTATGAGAACTATTGGAAATTTAAAGGGGAACTATCATAAAATAAAACCTCTAAAAAAATTGACTTAAAGTAGTTTATAGTAAATAAGTTAACCATAGTTTAAAAGAGAAAACAATCAGAAACATTAATAAAAATTTTAAAAAAGTAGAATGCTTGTTTAGAATTAAGGATGTTTCGAAAACTGAAATAGCAGAATGTAATTTCTTTGTTAAAAAAGAAATATAAAAGGCAACTTTTATTTGATTTTGTAGTAATACACAACAGTACAAGAACTATTTCAAAGAAGCCATATCATTACAAGAAATTGTACGATATGGCTTTTATTTTTAGTAATATATTTTTTTGTAAGAAATATTGCTAAAAACTCAAAAAAACCTTTAATTAATAATAAATTAGCAGTAAAAATCTCATCTTTAATTCATAAATTTGCTCCGCTTTTTTTTACGAAAACCATTTCGTAAAATATTTTTTTAAACTTAAAAAAGACAACCTAAATGAGCAAAATAGCTAAAATTGTATACACAAAAACAGATGAAGCACCAGCTTTAGCAACACGTTCTTTCTTACCTATTGTAAAAGCTTTTACAAAATCATCTAACATAGAAATAGAAGTAAAAGACATTTCTTTAGCAGCTAGAATTCTTGCTAATTTTTCTGATTATTTAAAAGAGAATCAAAAAGTGGAAGACGCTTTAGCTTTTTTAGGCGATTTGGCTAAAAAACCAGAAGCAAACATTATTAAGTTACCAAACATTAGTGCCTCAGTACCTCAGCTAAAAGCTGCTATTTCTGAATTACAAGATTTAGGATATGAATTGCCAGATTATCCAGAAGAAATAGAATCTGATGAAGACAAAAAAGTTTTATCTCTCTACAATAAAGTAAAAGGTTCTGCTGTAAATCCTGTTTTAAGAGAAGGAAATTCTGACAGAAGAGCACCCAAAGCAATAAAAAATTACGCTCGCAAAAATCCACATTCTATGGGTGCTTGGGCTTCTGACTCTAAAACGCATGTTGCAACAATGACAAGTGGAGATTTTGCGCATAATGAAAAATCTGTAACTGTAGAAAAAGCCACAAATATTAGCATTCAACATATTGACAATAAAGGTTCTAAAACGATTCTAAAAGATAATTTAGCTTTAATTGATGGAGAAATTATTGATGCAACAGTAATGAGTAAAAAAGCATTAATTGCTTTTTTAGATGAGCAAATTGCTGATGCAACAAAACAAGGAGTATTGCTTTCTTTACATATGAAAGCAACTATGATGAAAGTTTCTGACCCAATTATTTTTGGACATGTTGTAAGAACTTATTTTAAAGAATTATTTGAAAAACACACAACAATTTTTGATGAAATTGGAGTTGATGTTAATAATGGTTTTGGAAATTTATTAAGCAATCTAAATGAAGTTTCATCAGAAAAGAAAGAAGAGATATTAAATGACATTAATGCCATTTTTGCCAAAAATGCTGACGTTGCAATGGTAAATTCTGATAAAGGAATTACAAATTTACACGTTCCTTCTGATGTAATTATTGATGCTTCTATGCCAGCAATGATTAGAACTTCTGGTAAAATGTGGAATAAAAATGGTGAATTACAAGATACCAAAGCAATTATTCCTGATAGCTCTTACGCAGGAATATATGCTGCAACTATCGATTTCTGCAAAAAGAATGGTGCTTTTAACCCTACAACTATGGGTACAGTTCCTAATGTTGGTTTAATGGCGCAAAAAGCAGAAGAATATGGTTCTCATGATAAAACTTTTCAAATAACGGCTGATGGTAAAGTAGTTGTTTTGGACGCTTCTGGAAAGACACTTTTAGAACATTCTGTTGAAAAAGGAGATATTTGGAGAATGTGCCAAACTAAAGATTTACCAATTCAAGATTGGGTAAAACTAGCTGTTACAAGAGCAAGAGCTTCTAAAACTCCTGCTGTTTTTTGGTTAGATGAAAATAGAGCTCATGATGCAGAAATTATAAAAAAAGTAAACACATATTTGCCTAATTATGATACTTCTGATTTAGACATCAGAATTTTATCACCAATAAAAGCTACAGAATTTACATTAAAAAGAATCGTAAAAGGAGAAGATACTATTTCTGTTTCTGGTAATGTTTTACGTGATTATTTAACAGATTTATTTCCAATTTTAGAGGTGGGTACATCGGCAAAAATGTTATCAATTGTACCATTAATGAATGGTGGAGGCTTGTTTGAAACTGGTGCTGGCGGTTCTGCTCCAAAACATGTTCAACAATTTTTAAAAGAAAATCATTTACGCTGGGATTCTTTAGGTGAATTTTTAGCCTTAGCAGTTTCTTTAGAACATTTAGGCAACTCTAATAACAATTCTAAAGCTTTAATTTTAGCCGAAACTTTAGACGATGCTACTGATACGTTTTTAGATAATAAAAAATCTCCATCAAGAAAAGTTGGAGAGTTAGATAACAGAGGTTCTCATTTTTATTTGGCAATGTATTGGGCAGAAGGTTTAGCAAATCAAAATACAGACAGCGAATTAAAAGAGCAGTTCAGTAAAATTGCAGCTGACTTAAAAGCTAACGAAACTAAAATTATTTCTGAATTAAATGAAATTCAAGGAAATAAAGTAGATATTAAAGGTTATTATAAACCAAATGAAGCGTTAGCAATAAATGCTATGAGACCAAATAGCACATTAAATGCTATTTTAAGCTAACTTATAAAAGTTAAATTATTTTTAAAAAGTCGATGTTTTACATCGACTTTTGTTTTTATTACCATTAAAATTCTTACTTTTGTTTATCATTATGTAAAAAACATTAAACAAAAAATGTTGAACACCAAGAAGTCTTTATTTATAATTTTTCTAGTTTCATCACTATCTTTAATTAGTCAAGAAAAATTTACAATTAGCGGAACAGCTTACGATATAAATAATAACGAAACTTTAATAGGAGTTTCAATTTATTTTCCAGAATTAAACTCAGGAACAACCACAAACGAATATGGTTTTTATTCAATTACCTTACCCAAAGGAATTTATAAAGTTCAAGTAAGTTATTTAGGTTTTTCCACAATTATAGAAAACATCAACCTAAAAGAAAAACTAACTAAAAACTTTAAACTAAAAGAAGAAGCACAAAGTTTAGATGAAATTGTTATAGAAACCAATATTGAAAACCTAAATGTTAGAACACCACAAATGAGTGTTAACAAACTAACATCAGCTTCAATAAAGCAAATTCCTGTGGTTTTAGGTGAAGCAGATATTATAAAATCTTTAATTCTTTTACCTGGTGTAACTAGCGCAGGCGAAGGAGCTTCTGGTTTTAATGTGCGTGGTGGAGCAGCAGACCAAAATTTAATTTTATTAGATGAAGCAACCGTTTTTAATTCATCGCATTTATTTGGCTTTTTCTCGGTTTTTAATCCAGATGTTATTAAAGACGTTAAATTGTATAAAGGCGGAATTCCTGCAAAATACGGAGGAAGATTATCTTCAGTTTTAGATATTTATCAAAAAGAAGGAAACAGTAAAAGCTTTAATATTACTGGTGGTATTGGTTTGGTTTCTTCTAGATTATTAGTAGAAGGCCCAATTAAAAAAGAAAAAAGTTCTTTTCTTATTGGAGGTAGATCTTCATACGCACATCTATTTTTACCGCTGTTTGATAATAACAACAAAGCCTATTTTTACGATTTAAATACTAAAATTAATTTCCGTTTAAATGATAGAAATAATATTTTCTTCTCTGGATATTTTGGAAAAGATGTTTTTGGTATTAATGATAATTTTGTAAATACATATGGAAATCAAGTTGCTAATTTACGTTGGAATCATCTTTTTTCTGATAAACTATTTTCTAATTTGTCATTAATTTATTCTGATTATTTCTACGGATTAACACTAGATTTTATTGGCTTTGAGTGGGATTCTGGTATTACAAATTACAACCTTAAATATGATTTTAATCACTTTTTAAATAATAACTTAAAATTAAGTTACGGCATCAATAATATTTACACAAAATTTAATCCAGGTAAAATTATACCAAATAGACCAGATTCTGGTATCAATGAAGAAAAACTAATTGATAAATATGCTAACGAATTTTCTGCTTATATAGATGCAGAGCATAAAATTAACAACAAACTTAGATTACAATATGGTGTTCGTTTTAGCAACTTTACAAGGCTAGGTCAAACTGAACTGAATATCTACAAAAACAATGAACCTGTAGTTTATAATAATCAATTTAAAGTATATGAATCTGCTGTTGCAATAGGAACAGAAACTTTTAACAGAAGTAACATTATTAGCAGTTTTAACAATTTTGAACCCCGAATTTCTATGTCTTATATTTTAGATGATAATACTTCTCTAAAAACTAGTTACAATAGAATGGCACAGTATTTACACTTATTATCTAACACCTCATCTCCTACTCCACTAGATGTTTGGACACCAAGTGGAAAATATATAAAACCACAATTGCTAGACCAATATGCAATAGGCTATTTTAAAACCATAAAAAATGGAGATTATTCTATACAAACTGAAGCTTTTTATAAAGATATTAAAAACAGAATCGATTATATAAATGGTGCAAACTTAGTTGCAAACAACGAAATAGAAACGGTTATTTTAAACGGTATATCAAGGGCTTATGGTTTAGAAATATTATTCAAAAAAAATGAAGGAAAACTAAAAGGTTGGTTTTCATATACACTTTCTAAATCTGAACAAAAAACACCCGGAAGAAATGCAAATGAACCTGGAATTAATAGAGGTGAATGGTACAATACTCCTTATGACAAAACCCACGATATTTCTATAAATGCAAGTTATGAATTGAATAAAAAATGGAAATTTAACTCCAATTTTATTTTTCAAACTGGGCAACCTACAAACTATCCTGTAGGTCAATATCAAATACAAGGTTTAAACGTACCTATTTATGATGATAACAGAAGAAATGCAGACAGATTGCCAACATATCACAGATTAGATATTTCTGCAACATTAACACCCAAAAAAAACAAAAACAGAAAATGGCAAGCAGAATGGGTTTTTGGTATTTATAATTTGTATGGACGCCAAAATGCAGCTGCTATAAATTTTAAACAGAATGATAAAACTATGAGAAATGAGGCTTTACAAACATCCATTTTTGGTTTAGTTCCTTCTGTAACCTATAACTTTAAATTTTAGAATGATGATAAAAAAGATACTTATACTTCCAATTCTAATGTTCTTCTTTTTTGCAAGTTGCGAGAAAGTAGTAGAAGTAGATGTTCCATCAATTGCACCAAAATTAATTATTGATGCTTCTTTTGAAGTTCTATTTAATCAAAGCCCTGTAACTGCAAATACTGTTGTAAAACTAAGATTATCAGCAGATTATTTTGATGATAAAATTCCTACAGTAACCAACGCAAAAGTTTTTCTAACAAACTTATCAAACAATACTGTAATTAATTTTTTTGATAAAAAAGCTGTTGGAAACTACACTCCAATAACTTCATTTATTCCAAAAGATGATACAGAATATGAGTTAACAGTTATTTATAATAATGAAATTTATAAAGGAAAAGCTACAAAAATTAAATCTGCAATTATAAATAATATTCAACAAGGAGATAACACTCTTTTTTCTGGTGATGAGATAGAAATAAAAGCAGCATTTACAGATGATGGCACAAAAGAAAACTATTATTTATTTCATTTTGGCTACAATAATTTTGTAACAATTGAAGATAAATTTTTAAATGGTTCTGAATATAATTTTTCATATTACATAGATATGGCTAAAATAAAAATACCATCAACTTTAGTTGTAAAACTTTCTGGTGTAACTAAAGAATATTACACCTATTATAGAATTTTAATAGACCAAAGTGGACAAAATGCTGGTGGACCATTTCAATCTGTACCTTCATCACTTTTAGGAAATATGATTAATACAACCAACTCTAAAAATTTTCCTTTAGGCTATTTTCATATTTCGGAAACCGATACTTTTAGTATAAATATAATAAAAAAGTAACAATAACTTAGCCATAAATCATTATTCAGAATATAAAAAATGTATTTTTGATTAATGAATTTTATAAAAACCACAGAGCAAGAATCTAACTACAATCATCTAGAAAAGATGTCTGTTACAGATTTATTAACTAACATTAATAAGGAAGATAAAACAGTTGCTTTGGCTGTAGAAAAAGCTTTACCTCAAATTGAAATTTTAACATCTCAAATTGTAAATAAATTACAGATTGGTGGAAGACTTTTTTATATTGGCGCAGGCACTTCTGGACGTTTAGGCATTGTTGATGCCTCTGAGTGTCCGCCAACATTTGGTGTTCCACACGAGTTAGTTGTGGGCTTAATTGCTGGTGGAGATTCTGCCATTAGAAAAGCTGTTGAATTTGCAGAAGATTCTACAACCCAAGGTTGGATAGATTTACAAAAACATCAAATTTCTAACAAAGATATTGTAATTGGTATTGCTGCCTCTGGCACAACACCTTATGTAATTGCTGCTTTAGAAAAATGTAATAAAAATGATATTATTACAGGCTGTATAACTTGCAATAAAAATAGTCCATTATCAAAAACAGTACAACATCCAGTAGAAGTAATTGTAGGCCCCGAATTTGTAACAGGAAGCTCTAGAATGAAAGCAGGAACTGCGCAAAAATTGGTTTTAAATATGTTGTCTACTGCTACAATGATTCAATTAGGAAAAGTAAAAGGAAACAAAATGGTAGATATGCAACTTTCTAATAATAAACTGGTAGAAAGAGGTCAAAAAATGTTAGCAAAAGAACTAAATATCGACCAAGAAAAAGCAAGTGATTTATTAGAAAAATATGGCAATGTAAGAAATGCAATTAAAAATTATAAAAAATGAGCACTAACGTAAACTTATTAGGAAAAGGTTTAAAGTTTTTAGGTATTTTAATTTTTCTTTTTATTGCTTCGCCAATATTACTTACAATAAGTTTTAAGGCTTTAAAAAAGTTTGAAAATACACCTAAAGAATTCATATCCTATATTCTATTATTTGCAGCAATAATTTTAATTATTTTTACAGTATTTTTTGCTTTTAAAACTTTTAAAATTTTATTAAAAGCTTTATTTAATAATTAAATAGAATGCAAAATTCTGACGGAATTATAGTAATTTTATCTTATCCTGATACTGTAGTAAGACCTGCTTACTGGGAATTTTCCAGTAAAATTTGGCCATTAATTGGTATTGGAGGCAAACACGCTGTACAAGCTGGGCACGCTGCTTTATTGTTGATTAAAAAAGGAAACGCTGAAATTAATTATTTTGATTTTGGTAGGTATATAACGAGTTATGGAAATGGACGTGTTCGCTCTAAAGAAACAGATCCTGAATTGAGCATCCCAATAAATGCAAAGTTTAAAAATAATGAATTAATCAACCTTGAAGAAATTTTACTTTGGCTAGAAAAGCATCCAGAAAAAACACATGGAAAAGGTAGATTGGTTGCCACTATAAATACAGAAATTCATTACCAAAAAGCTAAAATTTTTATTGATTCACTTATCAATAGAAAAGAAATTCCTTATGGCGCTTTTATAAAAAAAGGAACTAATTGTGCAAGGTTTGTAACAGACACAATTATTGCATCAACTTTAAACAAAAAAATAAAATCTCAGCTTAAAACCTCTAATCTTTTTACTCCAAGTCCTATTGGCAATGTTATAAAAGGCACATCAACAAATATCATTTTCGAAATAAAAAATCAACAATTTAAAACGTACAAAAATAGATCTATAATTAAAGAATACAGAACTTCTTTTTTTAAGAAATTTAATGTTCAGCCAAATTTAATTGGAACAGAATTACCCAATAAAAAAGTTTTTGAATTAGAAAATGCAACTTGGCTAGGAGGAATTGGAAGTGGAGCTTGGTTTAAAATTGAAGAAAAAATTGATGCTAAAACTTATAAAATATCAAGACATACATCTGAAGGGCTCAAAGATTTTGAAGGTTTTTTTAATTTAAAGAAAAGTGCTTTTAACCATAGAGAGCCTCATACGTTTTTACACGCTACAAACTGTAAAGAGGTTTACATAGAGCAAAATGGAAAAATGTTTTGTTTAAAATCTAAATTTTTAACTTAGGAGTTGTAGGGTTATAACCAAAATCTGCATCTGGTAATTCAATTCCTAATTGATAAATTACATATCCAATACTTGCAAAATGATGAATTGTATGGCTGTGAGCCTGCATTAAAATTGCTCCTAAAGAATACTTTGCAGATTCTATACCTAAACCTAAATCATCTATTACTTCTACTTGTTGTTCTAAATTTTGTATAGTTTTAAGTTGATTAATAATAGACTCAAAATATTCAACTCCTAGATTTGCACGCTGTTCAATCAACTCATTTCTGTTTCTTTTGTTTAAATAAACAGCGCTATTATTTGATAAAGCCTCAAAAACACAAGAATACACATCTAAAATATGGCGAATATGACCTCCAATACTCGAAAAATAGGGTGCTATTGATGTATCTGAATACTGATCATCAGTAATAGAATTTAATAATTTTATTCCTCTCTCTAAATTTTTCTCTATTGCTTTAATCATAAAATAAGTTATTCAGTTCTATTGTCGAATTATCGTTGCTAAATTTACAAATTCTTTCTCTTTTTTCTATTCTATTTTCAAGATTAAATAAACATCTAAAAACAAGCATTTTAAGTATTTATTTTACATCAAAAAAAGTAGTTTAATAATAATACTATTTTTTTGGCATACTCTTTGAAAATATGATTAGCAAATACGGAAGCCGAAAAGTTTTTAGAGTAGGCAAAACCCTTAAAACCATATATTATGAAAAAAAGAATACTTTTATTATTAGGATTATTTGTAATGGTTTCTACTGTTGAAGCCAAAAATGGCAACAACTTTTTAGATAGATTTGGGTTTGATTACACATATGAAAACTCAGTAAACTTTGTAGAACGTGGTGTAGAATTTTTTGTTTTTACAAATGGTGAATTTGATTTTGACACTACCTACAACAGCACTTATTACGATTATAATGGCAGACGCACTAGAAGAAACATTGGTGTAAGAATTGATAGAGATTACAGAGGTAGAATTAGAAGAATAGGAAACACTTTTATTAACTATGATTTCTATGGAAATGTAACAAGAATTGGAAATGTTTTTATAAAATATTACAGAGGAAGATTAACCAATGTTGGAAATTTACAAGTACGTTATGACAGATGGGGATATCCTGTATTTTACGGAAATGTAAAAGATAATTTCTATCATTATAATGGTGTTAGAATTAATTTAAACTTTGGAGATATTTGTGATTATAATGACTCTTATTTCTATAGAAATGATTTTAGGAGAAACTACTCAAAAATTAGAGAAGATAATAACTACTATTATTACAGAGCAAAACCAAATGCTAGAACTGGTAAAAGAAGTAAAATTCTTAGAAGAAGAAAAGCTGTTTCTACTAAAAGAAAAAGTATCATAAGAAATAATAGAGATAAAAATAATTCTTACAGAAAATCGAGAACAATAGATTCTAAAAGAAGAACTACACTCAATAGAAGAAATAGTACTAATACTTCTTATAGAAAACCGAATACAACAAATAGAAACATTAGAAAAGCTACAAAACGTAAAGTAGAAAGATCAACAAATAATGAAAGAAAAAGGAGAACGCTTTAGTGTTTAAAATTACAGGATTAGATTTTTCATAATTTAATCCTGCTTTCAAATATGGCAGCATCCAAAAAACAAAACCAGTACATACTAACAGCCGTAATGGAAGTACATTAAAGCATATTAAGACTGAATTTAGGAAGAGTCAAATAAGAAGTTCCAAGAGATCGAGAAGGTAGTTTTGAACCCATTGTAGTCCCTTAAACACAAGAGCAATTCATTATCTGTAGAAAATATTGTAATTTCTTTATATGCTAAAGAGTGTTTCTGATATTGAAGATGAATTTCAAGAAATTTATGGATTTACCCAATCTATCAAAAATATCTTCCCAACAGCAAGATACTCAAATCTGTGTAGTGCACCAAATACGAAACTCTTCTCGTTATGTGGTTTGGAAAGATAAAAAAGCTTTTACAGCTGATATAAAACATATTTATAATACACCTAATAAAGAAATGGCAGCAGCAGAACTAGAACGATTTGCAGAAAAATGGAACCATAAATATCCATATGCTGTGCGTTCTTGGAAACAAAACAGGGAAGAACTCACTGTCTTTTTTGACTTCCCGTTAGAAATTAGAAAGATAATTTATACCACTAATTTAATAGAAAACTTAAACGGAAAATTAGAAAATACACTAAAAACAAAATAACACTACCTACGGATGATGCGCTTAAAAAATCGGTTTATTTAGCACTTATGCAAGTCACGAAGAAATGGACGCAACCCATTCATAATTGGGGACTAACATTAAATCAATTTTTAACTATATTTGAAAAAAGGGTTCAACTCTAAATTAGTTAAACCCTCTGAAATTCTATTTACACAAAATTCTGGACAGTGTCTTTCTAAAATTAATTAGATTCTAAATTACTGATTTCCTAAAATAATTGGCATTCCAGATTTACCAGAACCAATTACAATTACCTTACTGTTAGGAGATTCTGATAATTTTAAAGTAGCTTCAATACCTTTTTCTTGCAGAATTTTATCGGTTAAAGAAGCACTTAAAATTTTGTTTGCAGTTGCTTTACCTTCTGCATCAATTTTTTGTCTTTCTGCTTCTTTTTGTGCTTTTGCAATTCTAAATTCATACTCTAAAGATTCTTGCTCTTGCTTTAACTTTGTTTCAATGGCTGTTCTAATTGTTGGTGGTAATTTAACATCTTCTACCAAAACTCTTTTTACAAGTAAGTATTGATCTTTTAACAATTTTTTTACTTCTTCTAAAATTTCCTGTTCAATTACATCTCTTTTACTAGAATACAGTTGTTCTGGTGTGTAACGCCCAACAACGCTTCTTGCAGCTGCATTAATTGCAGGATCTAATAATTCACGTTCATAATCTTCTCCTTTAGTTTTAATTAATAAACCTAAATTATTAAATTCTGGTTCGTACCAAACTGTACCATTTACTTTTACCTCTAATCCGTTTACAGAAAGTACATTCATTTCATCAGAAATAGATTGCTGACGTACTTTCCTGATAATCATCTTGTTCCAAGGTAAAACAATATGAAATCCTTCTCCATACGTTTTGTCTGTATTGATACCATCACCTAAAGTTTCAAAAATAACACCACCTTCACCTGGTCCTATAGTTGTGGTAGATTTTGAGAATAAAATTATTGCTAATACTGCTAATATGATAAAAAATACGCCTCCTTTTGGAAACTTAATATCTACTTGATTATTTGCCATTTTGTTTGTTTTTAATTTTTTCAAATTTACAATATAAGTTTATCACACACAATTGATGTACTCACAATCTTCATTTATTATTTCTAACTCTAAAGTAACGTGTTCTAAACTAAAATCATCGTGTAAAAGCTTTCTAATCTTATTTTTAAGGTTTTTCCCTTTTTCCCAATTAAGAGATTCATCAACAATTAAATGCATTGTTAAAATATTATATTCTCCATCCATAGTCCATAAATGGCAATCGTGAATGCTGTTTACTTCATCAAATTTTAAAACTTGAGTTTTAATTTCATCCGAAGAAATTTTTATTGGGGTTCCTTGTAAAATAATTCTGATACTTTCTTTGCCGTTTCTAAACACGTTAAATAAAATAAATGAGGCAATTAAAAGTGATAAAATTGGATCTAAAACGGGTACGTCCCAAAATTGCATAATAGTACTTGCTATTAAAACTGCCACCCATCCTAAAACATCTTCTAACATGTGTAAAGAAACCACTCTTTCGTTTATTGATGTTCCTTTTCTTAGTTTTAAAACTGCTGCTCCGTTTACAATAATTCCTAAAATTGCAAACCACATCATACCTTTTGCATCAGATTCTTCTGGTGTTATAATTCTAGGAATTGCTTCTAAAATGATAAAAATTGAACCAACTAATAAAACTATTGAATTAATAATTGCACCTAAAAGAGACAACCTTTTAAAGCCGTAAGAATATGTTTTTGTAGCTTTTTTGTTAGATTGTTTTTGTAAATACCAAGCCATTCCAAGACTTAAACTATCGCCTAAATCATGAATAGCATCTGAAGTAATTGCTAAACTGTTGGTATAAATTCCGCCAAAAAACTCTACGATAGTAAAGAATAAATTCAGAAAAAAAGCAGTACTTATATTTTCTGTTGATGAATTATGTTGATGATTATGCCCCATATTTTTTATGAATAGACTTTAAAATTTTAAAAGGATGCAACTATTGATTGATTTGTGACTATAATTTTAACAGAATTCCTGTATTAAAAATAAACCCATCTGTTGGTGCCCAAATATCTGTAAATGTAGGATTATTATGGGGTGCTATAATCATAGACTGATAATTTTGTTGTTTGGTATCTGTAAAATTTTCGAAGTTTACATAAACGCTTAACTTGTTAAATGTTTTCATTACCATAAAACCCATTGTCCAAAAATTAGGCGTTTCTGTAAAATTACTTCTTAACTGAGAACTTTTGTAATAAGCCTCATAACCAACTCTCCAATTATCGTGAACTTCGTACATTAAAACGCCTCCAAAACTATGCTTTGGTGTTAATGTTTTTTGTTTATTATTCATTTTAACATCATTAAAAGCATAATTTGTAAACAACGTAAAGTGTTTATATTTTAACTTTAAATTTGTTTCAAAACCTATACTATTTAAAGGTTTACTTGCATTTATAAATTGATAATCTGTTCCTTTTTGTTCTAAAATTAATGAATTTTTTAATTGTGTATAGAAAAATAATTGATTGAATGAAAGCGAAACATTATCATTAAAAATTTTTGTTTTATAATTAGCATCCGCATTAAAACCAATAGAAGTTTCTGCTTTAAAATTAGAAGTATTAAGAGGCAATACGTTTTTATAAGAACGTAATTCTGAGTCTTCAGTAAATATACTTGGAATTTTATATCCTAATCCTCCGCCAATTCTAGAGGAAAATTTATTATTATACTCTATAAAAAGCGAAACTCTTGGCAAAATAAAAACTCCATAATTATTGTTATAGTCTGTTCTTAAACCACTTTCTAAAGTCATATTTTCTCTTAATTGCCAACTATTTTGCGTAAAACCACCAAAAGTATTTTGATTGTAACTTCTATTTATAGCTGTTGTTGGATTTTCTGTAAAGTTTTCAGTAATAATATTTGCTCCAAAAACCCATTCAGATTTTGCTGAAAAAAGGTTATAAGCAGCTTCTGTATAGGTTGCAAATTGTTTTCCTTTAAATTGATAATTGGGCAGCATTAAATTTCTATTAAAAAAACTCAAACTATTTTTAAAATTAAAACTTTTATTTTCTGAAATACTATTTTTGTAAGTTAATTGAGTTCCAAATCTTTGCGATTTGTTCTCTTCAAAAAAAGAGTGATTTGCACTAGAATTTTTACGGATTACAGCAACATCTCCACCAATTCTATTTTCTATGTTAGCATTTAAACTCAACCTCCAAGTTTCATTTTCATTTGGGTAATAAAAAAATGAAGGATTTACACTAAAACTTTTTACTTTAGGAATATCAGAAAAGTGATCTGCATTTACATCTACGGCTTTTTGTAGATTTCCTGAAGCATAAAATGACATTCCAAAATTATTATTTCTCTTGCTATAAAAAGCGTTTAAAGTTTTTCCGTTTCTAGAAGTAACATCTAACATTACATTTAATTCAGCTTCATCTTTAGGTGTTTTAGAAACCAAATTTACCAAACCAGCAATGGCGCCACCACCATATAAAGTAGAGGAACTCCCTTTAATAATTTCTACTTGCTGTAAATCTAAAGGCGGAATTTGCATAATGCTTAATCCGCTAGAAAAACCACCAAATAAAGGAAAACCATCTTTTAAAAGTTGTGTAAATCTACCATCTAAACCTTGTATTCTTATACTCTGATTTGCAGAATTGGCAGATGTTTGCTGCATTTGAATTCCTGTACTTTCTCTTAAAAGCATAGCAATATTGGTAGAATTCATAATAGCTTTTTCACCTAATTCTTCTAACCCAACTATTTCTATTCTGGTGGGTATTTTTGCAATAGTTCTTTTACTTCTGGTAGATTGTATTACAATAGTTTCTAAAGCTTCTTCATTTTGATGCAACTCAACATTAACCACTGTATTTTTTCTTGGAAAAACAAGTTTTATTTCAACCGTTTTAAACCCAATATAAGAGATTAATAATGTCTGATTTCCGTTAGGAATATTTTTTATGGTAGCAAAACCATCAAAATCGGTTGTATTTCCAATATTAGTATTCTTTATCAGAATATTTGCTCCAAAAATAACTTCTTTTGTTTCTTCTGCAATTACTTTTACTTGCACTTTGTTTTGCGCCAATGTTGTATTGGCAAAAAATCCTATAAAAAGGATTATTAATATATTTTTAATCATTTTTAATTCACTTTTTAAATTATAAAATTGTAAAGAATAGACATCTTTAAGCGTAAAAAGATGCATTTAATTATAATTTAAAAACTCTTTGGAGGTTGAAAAATACGACCTAAATAAGAAGAATGATTTGAAGTATTATTATAAAGAATTACTTCTTTTATTTGTAGATAATCAGTTATTTTTATCTGATTTTCTGTTGGAATAAAAACATTAATAAGACTTATAGAACTACAATGATGATGATGTTCTGTGTTTTTTTCATCGTCAGAATCATTCTTATGGTGTTCTATTTGATGATGATGATCAACCTCAATATGGTTTTCAAGTGTGTCATTATAAACAACAATATCTGTATGCGCTTGCATTGGTGGTGTAAGCAACAAAAAACAGCATACTATAACAACAATATTTTTCATAAATTTATAATTACAAAAATAAGGAAAATTTAAATTTTTCCATAATATTTTCTAACAAACCACTCTACTGTAAATAAGGAGATTATGAGAAATAAAATCGATTTAAAATCAATTAAATTTTGTGCTGTTTGTATTGATTTTTGTGTTGTGTAATAACTTTTATTTTCTAACAACTCTTTTATTAAATCTTTTTGTTGATTTTTATAAAACAGCTTCCCTCCTGCTTTATTGGCTAATTTTTGAAGTTTCTCTTTATTGGCATTGGTAAATTGTTCTTCTATTTGATAATCAGTAATTTTAAATTGTCCGTATTTATGTACGTTTTGATTAAAAACGGAAACTTTGTAAGTATAATTTCCTGAAGAAAGATTTTCTATTTCTACCTGAAAAGAGTTATTAATTAAAGATAAAGGCAATTTAGTTACTTTCTTTGTAGCTGTATTTGTAATGGTAATTTCTAATGATGCTCTTGCATCGAATTTATAATTTTTATCGGTGTAAAATGCTGATATATTTATAGTTGAATTGGCAGAATATAAACTTTCTGCATTCACTTCTAAACGACTTCTTTTTTTATTTGATGCTAAATATTGTACCAAATTCCCTAAAAACTCATCAAATTCTTTAAAAGAATTGCTGTTTAAAAAACTGGCAGCTCTCCATTTCCAAATACCTTCTCCTAGTAAAATTGCTGCTTTTTGGTTGTTCTGCTCAAAAGTAGTTAATAAAGGCTGTTCTGTGGTGAGTCCGTTTATATTTTGAGACAATAAATTTTGATATTCTTTGGTTATCAAAACTTCTCCAAATTTGTCTTTTAAAGGCGGAAATTGATGAAAGGCAATATCTTTTTGTAAAAAAGTTAGAAAACCATCATTAAAAACGGCATTATAATTTTCTGTTTTATTGATGGCTTTTTTAGTAAAACCTAACTGTTTTCTATTGATAAAATTCCAATCTGTATTCGCCCCAGAAATTAGAAAATAATTACTATTATTTTGTTTGATTTTATTTAGAACTTTATTAAAACGCACATCAGGCTGATACAGAATTACTAACTGATAATCAGAGACTTGATCTTTAAATTCGTCTATTTTTAAAATATCTACAGAACGTTGTTTGTTACTTTCTATCGCTTTTTTTATGGCACCTAAATCTGGATGCAAAATAGCAGTTAAAATCAATACTTTTGTTTGCTCATCAATAACTTCTACAGAAAAGTTTTTTGTATTATTTTTTGTGTTTTTTTCACCAATAATTTTCTGAATGGTTGCGTTATAATATTGCAATCCTTCTTTGCTAGAAGTTAGGTTTGTAATAATGGTTTTTGAATTTTCTTTTGCTGTAAAACGAACTCTTTTAGAAAAAATAGTTTTTCCTTTTTTAGTAATTCTAAACTGAGTAGTTACTGCTTCTTTACCATTATAATTTAGTAAAACTTCTACCGGAAATTTATTTTTAATATAACTGTACTTATTTACATTTAACTGAGTAATTTTTAAATCTTTATATACAATTGTATCGCCAAAAACTACAGGATATATTTTTTGTTTAGAATTGATAAATTCATAATTATTTCCAATAGTTTGATTACCATCTGTTAACAATACAATGGGTGCTATTTTGTCTTTAAACAATTGGTTTGTTTGATGTACAGCTTCAGAAATGTTTGTATAAATACCATTAAAAGTTAAGCTATCTTTTATGTTTATTTCTTTGCCAAAAGTAAATTCTTGAACATCGAATTTATCATTTAAGTCTTTATCGCTCTTTAAAAAAGTTAAAAACTCTTTTACTGTATTTTGCTCTTTAAAAAAAGAAATAGATTTAGAATTATCAACCAAAACAGCCAAAACAGGTTTTGTATTTTCTAATTCAGTATTTTTAATGGTTGGGTTTATCCATAGTAAAATCAATAAAAATAACGCCAACGTTTTAAGTATAAATAATAAAATATGAATTTTGGGTGTACTTTTTACTTTGTAATAATACTGAAAATACGCTACTAAAATACTCAGTAATAGTGCAATAATTAGATATAAAATAGTAGTTGTCTGCAACTGATTTTTATTTATTGTGAAGATATAAAGAACTATCTAAAAAAGAAAAACCTGCAACGTTAAATTGTTACAGGTTTTTTTATATTTTATTCTTTTAATAAGATTCTAAAACAAGTTCAGAATGTTATAAATTAAAAGATTATGTTAACATTCCACCATCTACAGATATTGTTTGTCCTGTAATATAAGCACTCATATCTGAGGCTAAAAACACACAAGCATTGGCAATATCTATAGGCTGACCTCCTCTTTTTAAAGGGATTCCATCTCTCCAACCTTGTACTGTAGCTTCGTCTAATTTTGCTGTCATTTCAGTTTCTATAAAACCAGGCGCTACAACATTACTTCTAATATTTCTAGAGCCTAATTCTAAAGCTACAGATTTAGAAAAACCTACAATACCGGCTTTAGATGCTGCATAATTGGTTTGACCTGCATTGCCTTTTAAACCCACCACAGAACTCATATTAATAATAGAACCTGCTCTTTGTTTCATCATTGGGCGAATAACCGCTTTTGTTAAGTTAAAAACCGATTTTAGGTTTACTTCTATTACTTTATCAAAATCTTCTTCAGTAATACGCATTAACAAATTGTCTTTTGTAATACCAGCGTTGTTTACTAAAATATCTATAGACCCAAATTCTTTTAAAACATCTTTGGCTAACTCTTGTGCAGCATTAAAATCTGCTGCGTTAGATTGATATCCTTTAGCAGAAACTCCAAAAGTTTTTAATTCTTCTTCTAAAGCATTTGCAGCAGCTACAGAAGCACTGTAAGTAAAAGCTACGTTTGCTCCTTGTTTGGCGAATTCAATAGCAATTCCACGTCCTATACCTCTTGTAGCACCTGTAATAATTGCAGATTTGTTTTCTAGTAATTTCATATTGTTTTAGTTGTTTTTAAAGCATCAAAGATACTAAAATAAAAAACTCGTAAAACAAAAATACTTTACGAGTTTTAGTTTATAAAAGGATTAGACTCCTATTTTTATAGGAATAACAAAATTATTGTTTTACTTCCTTTTTATTAATATAATTGAATAAATAATCTACTTCTAATTCTTTTATTTTGCCAAGTTTCTTTAAAGATTCTACTTTTAAATCCTTCTTATTACCAATCACCATTACATTATAAGATTCTCCTTTAATATTTTTATTAAAGAAATCTTTTAAATCTTTCATTGTCATATTTTTAATGGTATTGTACATCTGTTCTCTATGATCATTATCAATCCCTAATTTTTTTAAGCTTTCATAAGACCAAAAAATATTAGATTTTGTAATTCTTTGAGCAGCTAACTTTTTTAAAGTGGCTTCTTTTGCTGCATTAAATTGCTTTTCTGCTTCTGGCATATTGTTCATTAAATTCATCATAGCATCTACAGCTTGCTCTAATTTATTAGCTTGTGTACCCACATACGCCATAACATAATTAGGAGCATCTTTTTTAGAAGCATTACTATAAGATGCAAATGCGGAATATGCTAACGATTTAGATTCTCTAATTTCTTGAAATACTATTGATGATAAACCGCTACCAAAATAGGTGTTGAATAATGATGAAGCAGCCATATTTTCTGCTTTAAAAGGTTCTCCTTTTGCCAAGAACAACATTTCTGTTTGCACCATATCATAATTTGTAAAGAATACATTACCGCCAGTTTCTGTCTCTTTATATTCTTTAGCTTTTGGGTATTCTTTTAAATCGCCATAAATAGTATGATGCTTGTTTAAAGCAGCTACAGCAGCATTTACATCTTTACCATAATAGAAAACTCTTTGCTTATAGTTTTTCATATCTTTTACCAAAGCAACTAATTCTTCTGGGTTAATAGCTTTTAATTCATCTATTTGTAGAATATCTCTTAAAGGTGAATTTTCTCCATATTTTCCATAGTTCATTAAACCGCTCCAAAGAATATTTCCTTTTTGAAGTTTACCATCTTGACGCCCTTTATAAATTTTTTCTACATATTTATCATACGCATCTTTATCAGCTTTAGCATTGTCCCAAAGGTGTTCTAACAATTCTAAGCCTTTTGGTAAATTTTCTTTTAAACCGTTTAAACCTACATAAGTTTTATCTTTATCTGTACTTACATAATATGAAATTCCTAATTTGTAAAATTCCTTTTTCAGTTCTTCTGCAGTGTATTTATCTGTACCAATATATTCTAAATAACCAGCAGCCAAAGTTAATTTTTTGTCTGTATCACTACCCATATCAAAAATGATGTTCATATCAAACAAATCATTTTTTTCGTTTAAAACATAAGAAACTTTTATTCCGTTTTCTGTTTTAGTTTCTTTAATTGCCGTTTTATAATCGACAAATTTTGGTTGTAAAGAAGCTGACTCAATTTTATTAAAGGCTTTCATATATTCAGAACTTTTGCCTCTATTAAGATTTACAGGTGTAATTCCTGGGTTTTCTACTTTTACAATATTTTTATCTTCTCCTTTTCTTTTGTAGGTAATTACATAGTTATTTTGATAAAGTTTGTTTGCAAAATCTACCAATTCTTGTTTTTTAATTTTCTTTAAATCATCTAAAAATTGAATTCTATTTGCCCAATTTTGTCTGTATATAAAAGCATCTACATATTTATTTGCCAAATCCGAATTGTTTTCATACTGACGCGTTTCACTCAACTTTAAATCATTTACAACCGCTTCTATCATCCATTCATCAAACTCTCCTTTTTTTAATTTTTCTATTTGAGCTAATAATAAATCTTTAACCTCATCTAGTGTTTGTCCTGATTTTGGCGAACCTGTGAAAGAGTGATACCCATAATCGTTTAAAAAAGTTGGAGAACAACTAGCTCTTTGCACCAATTGCTTTTGATTTAAGTTTAAATCGATAATACCAGCATTACCATTAGCCATAATCATATCTGCCAAAGTAACGAATTTTTCATCTTCTGTATTTACTCCATTAAATCTATAAGCAATAGAAATAGATTCTGAAGTGGGTCCAAAAACCTCATTTACAACGGGTTCAGTAATTATTTTTTCTTTTGATAAAGTTGGATGTGTTAATTCTTTTCTTTTGAATTTTCCGAAAGTTTCATTAATTTTTTTGATAGTTGACTCAAACTCTAAATCCCCCACCATAACAATTGCCATATTATTTGGCACATAATATTTATCGAAATAATTATGAATATCTACCATTGATGGATTTTTTAAATGTTCTGCTGTACCAATAGTTGTTTGTTGTCCGTAAGGATGATTAGGGAATAAACCATCTAACATTGCAGCATAACGTTTTCTAAAATCGTTATCTTGACCACGATTAAATTCTTCGAAAACAGCTTCTAATTCTGTATGAAATAAACGTAAAACTAGCGTACTAAAACGTTCTGATTCTAATGTAATCCACTTATTAAATTCGTTTGCAGGTATTTTATTTGTATACACCGTTTGCTCGAACCAAGTGTAGGCATTTGTACCTGTGGCACCTAATGATGCTGTCATTTTGTCATACTCATTAGCAATAGAATAATTAGAAGCTTCTAAAGAAACTTTGTCAATTTCTTTATACAATGCTTTCTTTTTTTTTGGATCTTTTTCAGCTCTATGTTTTTCATAAAGTGATGAAATTTTATCTAAATATGTTTTTTCTTTTTCCCAATCTAAAGTACCAATTTTATGCGTTCCTTTAAAAACCATATGTTCTAAATAGTGCGCTAAACCTGTAGATTCTTTTGGGTCGTAATTAGAACCCGCTCTAACAGCAATATATGTTTGTATTTTAGGTTCGTCAGCATTTTGACTTAGATATACTTTTAGTCCGTTATCTAAAGTATATAATCGCAAACCTGTAGGGTCATTTTCTACAGTTTCGTAAGTTAATCCGTTAGTATCTTTTTGAGAACTAACTTTATAACTTTTTTCTTTATTAGTTTTACAGCTAACAGCTGTAACTAATAAGAAACTAATAAATAGTAGTTTAATTTGTTTCATAATATTTAATTTGGGTTGAATAAAAAATCCGTTGAATTTACAAATTCAACGGATTTTAAAAGAATAAATTATTAAAATTTAACTTTATTTTATATTATTGTGTTAAATTTAAAACATTTGCTATCATTTCTCCAATTTTAGCAGGAGAGCTTACAACGTGAACTCCATTTTCTGCTAATATTTTCATTTTTGCTTGTGCAGTATCATCTGCGCCACCAACAATTGCTCCTGCATGACCCATTGTTCTTCCTGCTGGTGCAGTTTGTCCTGCAATAAAACCAACAACAGGTTTTCTATTTCCATCGGCTTTAATCCATTGAGCAGCTTCTGCTTCAAGATTCCCACCTATTTCACCAATCATTACAATTGCTTCTGTTTCATCATCATTCATTAATAATTCTACAGCTTCTTTGGTTGTGGTTCCAATAATTGGATCTCCCCCAATACCAATGGCTGTTGTAATTCCATAACCTTGTTTTACTACTTGATCTGCAGCTTCGTAAGTTAAAGTACCAGACTTAGAAACAATACCTACTCTACCTTTTTTAAAAATAAAACCTGGCATAATACCTACTTTAGCTTCCTCTGGAGTAATTACTCCTGGGCAGTTAGGACCAACAAGCGTACAATCTTTATCATCTATATAAGCTTTTACTTTTACCATATCTGCAGTAGGAATTCCTTCTGTAATACAAATAATTACTTTAATTCCTGCATCTGCAGATTCCATAATGGCATCCGCAGCAAAAGCTGGTGGCACAAAAATAATAGAAGTGTCTGCTCCAACTTTATCTACAGATTCTTTAACGGTATTAAAAACTGGTTTACCTAAGTGTTCTTGACCTCCTTTTCCTGGAGTAACACCGCCTACAACATTAGTTCCGTAATCAATCATTTGACTTGCGTGAAAAGTACCTTCACTACCTGTAAAACCTTGAACAATTATATTTGAATTTTTATTTACTAAAACACTCATTGGTTTAATTTTAAATATTGTTATGCAAAAATAGTTTATTGATTGTTTCTAAAAAAGTATTTTAAGAATTCTTTCTGTCTTTTAAAAAACGTTTTATTTCTGCGAGTTCTTTTAATTTTTCTCTAGATTCTGAAATAGGAGTTCCAAAATATGACTTTCCTCCGGCAACAGATTTTGTAACACCAGTTTGTCCTAAAATTACTGCGCCTTTTCCTATTGTAATTCCGCTGTTTGTACCAACTTGTCCCCAAATTGTTACTTCATCTTCTATAACAACACAACCTGCAATTCCTGTTTGCGATGCAATTAAACATTTTTTACCAATTACTGTATCATGCCCAATATGCACTTGATTGTCAATTTTTGTTCCTGCTCCAATTGTAGTATCACCTGTAACACCTTTATCAATCGTACAAGATGCTCCTAAATCTACATTGTCTTCTAAAACAACTCTTCCGCCAGAAATTAGTTTATCAAAACCTTCTGGTCTGTTTTTGTAGTAAAATGCGTCTGCTCCTAAAACTGTATTTGCGTGAATTGTAACATTGTCTCCAATTATAGTATTATCGTAAACTGTTACGTTTGGATGAATTACACAATTTAATCCAATTTTTACATTGTTACCAATAAAAACATTGGGCTGAATTATAGTGTTTTCTCCAATAATTGCGGTATCAGAAATACTTACTTTTGATGATATAAAAGGATTAAAATATGTAGTTAATTTGTTAAAATCACGAAAAGGATCATCAGAAATTAATAAAGATTTACCTTTAGGGCAATCTACTTTTTTGTTAATTAAGATAGTTGTTGCAGCAGAATTTAAAGCTTTGTCATAATATTTTGGATGATCTACAAAAACAATATCTCCTTTTTCTACAACGTGAATTTCATTGATTCCTAAAATTTCAAAATTTTCATCTCCTACAAAAGTTGTATTAATGATTGATGAAATTTTTTTAAGCGTCTGTGGAATTTTAAATTTCATCAATTTATTTTTTACTTCCGTAAATAATTACTCTAGCAAATAAAACGTGTAAGAATGGAATTTTAGAAAAGAAAACATCTAAGTTATATCCTAATTTATTAATCCAATTATCATAGTTTTTATCACCAAAAATTTTAAGAGATATAAATCCAAAAGCAACACTAAAAAAATCGAAAAAATAATGATCGAACGTAAATTTTTCTTTTATCAGTTTAAAATCTTTACCTACTAAAGCGTGTTCATCTGGCGTTCTTTCTTGTGGATTCATTTTTCTATAAATCTTATATAATGGATTCATATTTAATGGTTCTAGAAAAACAACTTTGCCTCCTGGCTTTAAAACTCTGTGTATATGACCTATTGATTTTTCTATATCTAAATGATGTAAAATTGCACCACCAAAAACAATATCAAAAGAAGCATCATCAAAAGTTAAAGCGTTTGCATCCATTAAATAATGGTTTACAGGAAAACTCTGTTCAGAAGCGTGTTTTTTACCATTTTCTAATTCTACTTCAGAAATATTAATACAAGTTAAATTTTTAGGTTTTGTGTCTTTATTAAACCAAGCTGCCCACGTATAAGAACCAATTTCTAATACGTCTTGCCCATTAAAATCTTGTAGCAGTTTGTTTAAAATTTTCTTCTCTCTTTTGTAAGAATAAAAGAATGCATGTCTTCTTAGCTTTTTAATCTTTGTTCTGTCTAATTTACCTTCATTCCAGTAATCTTTTTCTGTTTGATTAATTTCTTCTCTTGTTCTTGTAGACATCAGAAATTATTCTTTAATACGTTCTTGGTAAGTACCTTTTGTAGTTTCTACCTTAATTTTATCGCCTTCATTTATAAAAAGAGGAACGTTAATTCTTGCTCCTGTTTCTACGGTTGCAGGTTTTGTTGCATTTGTTGCTGTATTACCTTTAACACCTGGCTCTGTATGAGTTACCTCTAAAATAACACTTGCAGGCATATCAACTGAAAGTGGCATATCATCTTCAGAATTAATAATTATTGTTACGATTTCTCCTTCTTTCATTAACTCTGGTACATCTAAAGCTCTTTTTTGTAATTGTATTTGAGAATAGTCTTGTTCATTCATAAAATGATATGTGTCTCCATCATTATATAAATACTGAAATTTATGAGTTTCTACTCTAACATCATCTATTTTTCTACCCGCAGGAAAAGTGTTATCTACTACTTTGCCATTGGTAACACTTTTTAATTTTGTTCTAACAAAAGCAGGACCTTTACCTGGTTTTACATGCAAAAATTCTACTACTTTGTAAATATCGTTATTGTATTTAATACACAATCCGTTTCTAATATCTGATGTTGTTGCCATTTTAATTTTTTAGTTTGTTTTATAATATCCTTTCATTATTCCTCTATGAGAATCTTTTATAAATTGAACTATTTCATCGCGCTCTGGAGTTGCTTCCATTTCTGCTTCTATAATTTCTATTGCTTGAGAGTTATTATAATTTTTTTGAAATAATATTCTATATATATTTTGAATCTCTCTAATTTTATCGGTACTAAAACCACGTCTTCTTAAACCAACTGAATTAATTCCTACATAAGAAAGTGGTTCTCTTGCTGCTTTAACATAAGGAGGAACATCTTTTCTTACCAAAGATCCTCCTGTTACAAAAGCATGTTTACCTACAGATGCAAATTGATGCACAGCAACCATACCTGCCAAAACAACATTATCTCCAATTGTAACATGACCAGCTAATGTAGAATTATTAGAAAATATACAATTATTACCTACAAAAGAGTCATGTGCAATATGGCAATATGCCATAATTAAACAATTATTTCCAATTTTAGTTTTCATTCTATCTGTTGTACCTCTATTGATTGTAACACATTCTCTTATGGTTACATTATCGCCAATTTCTACAGTAGTTTCTTCGTCATCAAACTTTAAATCTTGCGGAATGGCAGAAATAACTGAGCCAGGAAAAATTCTACAATTTTTACCTATTATAGCACCTTCCATTATTGTTACATTAGAACCAATCCATGTTCCAGAACCGATTGTAACATTATTATGAATAGTTGTAAAAGGCTCAATTACTACATTTCTAGCAATTTTTGCTTGAGGATGTACATAAGCTAATGGTTGATTCATAACTATTTAATTTTAGAAATTTGCGCCATTAACTCTGCTTCTGCAACTAATTTACCATTTGCATAGGCATAAGCTTGCATATGACAAATACCTCTTCTAATTGGTGTTATTAATTCACATTTAAAAGTTACTGTATCGCCAGGAAGCACTTTTTGCTTGAATTTTACTTTATCCATCTTCATAAAATAAGTCAGATAATTTTCTGGATCTGATACAGTACTTAAAACCAAAACACCTCCACATTGTGCCATTGCTTCGATTTGAAGAACTCCTGGCATAACTGGTGCTCCTGGAAAATGCCCTACAAAGAAATTTTCATTCATTGTAACATTTTTCATTCCAACAACATGTTTATCAGAAAGTTCTAAAATTCTATCAATTAATAAAAAAGGAGGTCTGTGTGGTAAAATGTCCATAATTTGATGAATATCCATTAAAGGTGTTTCATTTAAATTATATTGTGGTACGTTGTTTCTTTTTTCTTGTTTAATAATTTTAGCGAGCTTTTTTGCAAAAACTGTGTTCACTAAATGTCCGGGTTTATTGGCAATAACTTTTCCTTTAATTCTAGTACCAACTAAAGCTAAATCGCCAATTACATCTAACAATTTATGTCTTGCAGCTTCATTAGCCCAATGTAAATTTAGATTATCTAAAATTCCGTTTGGTTTTATAGAAATATTATCTTTGTTAAAAGCTTTTTTAAGCTTTTCCATAGTGCTTTCAGAAAGTTCTTTGTCTACATAAACAATAGCGTTGTTTAAATCCCCGCCTTTAATTAAGTCGTTTTCTAACAACATTTCTATTTCGTGTAAAAAACTAAAAGTTCTGGCTGCTGCAATTTCTTCTTTAAAGTCTGAAATCTTTTCTAGGTTTGCATTTTGTGTACCTAAAATCTTTGTACCAAAATCTACCATTGCTGTTACTTGGTATTCATCTGAAGGCATTAAAATAATTTCGCTCCCTGTAATTTCATCTTTATAAGAAATAATTTCTTTTACAACATATTCCTCAATATCTGCATCTTGTTCTTTGATTCCTGCTTTTTCTAAAGCATCAACAAAATATTTTGAAGATCCATCCATAATTGGAGGTTCAGAAGCATCAATTTCTATTAATAAATTATCTATATCTAAACCAACTGCCGCTGCTAAAACGTGCTCAGAAGTTTGAATTTGAACGCCATTTTTTTCTAAATTTGTACCTCTTTGGGTATTAACAACAAACTCTGCTTTGGCTTCTATAGTAGGATGCCCTTCTAAATCTACTCTACTAAATGCATAACCATGATTTACTGGAGCAGGTTTTAATGTCATATTTACAGTATTACCTGTATGTATTCCAACACCAGATAAACTTACTTCTTTTTGTATTGTTTTTTGTTTCTTACTCATTTATTGTTGATTTTTGAGTCTTCAACTCTTTTTCTAAATTATTTAATTTGGATGCTATTTTAGGTAGGTTTTTAAAATAAACATAACTTTTATTAAAATCTTGTGCTTTAAATGCAGGAGTTCCGTTTACAATTTCATCATTTTTTAAATTTTTGGAGATACCAGCTTGTGCTAAAATTTTTACATTATTGCCTATTTTTAAATGCCCAGCAATACCAACTTGCCCACCAATCATACAATTTTCTCCTATTTTAGTAGAACCTGCAATACCTGTTTGGGCTGCAATAACAGTATTTTTACCTATTTCTACATTGTGTGCAATCTGAATTTGATTGTCTAGTTTTACTCCTTTTCTTATAATGGTTGCTCCTAAAGTTGCTCTATCTATTGTTGATGCTGAACCGATGTCTACATTATCTTCTATAATTACATTCCCAATTTGAGGAATTGCTTTGTACTCTCCTTTTTCATCAGGTGCAAACCCAAAACCATCAGAACCAATAATAGCACCCGAATGAATTTTACAGTTGTTACCTATTTGTGATTCCGAATAAATTTTTACTCCAGAAAAAATGATACAATTATTACCGATAACAGTATTATCACCTATGTAAGAATTAGGATAAATTTTTACATTTTCTCCAATAATTACATTTTCACCTATATAAGAAAATGATCCTAGGTAAATATTATGACCAATTTTGGCAGATTCAGCAATAAAACTGGGGTGTTCTATACCTGTTTTATTATTCTTTACTTGGTTATAAAACTCTAATAATTTTGAAAAAGATTTATAGGCATTTTCTACTTTTATGAGTGTTGTAGAAATCTCTTTTTCTGGCTCAAAAGTTTTATTTACAATAGCTATAGATGCGTTTGTATTGTATATATAAGGATTATATTTAGGGTTTGATAAAAAGGTTAAAGATCCTTCTTCTCCTTCTTCAATTTTTGATAGTTTAGACACTTTTTCTTCTGGATTACCTACTACTTCACCTTCTAAAATGTCTGCTATTTGTTGTGCTGTAAATTTCATTAATTGCAAAAATATAAAATTTATAATGATTTGGCTAATCTCATTTTACTTTGGATAACAAATAAAGTGTTTTACAACAGGATTTGTAAGTGCCTGTAAATTTAATTGATCTGAAGCTTTTGCAATATCTTCTATAGTACCTAATTTATTTAAAATAAAAATGGGTTTATCTGAATTATAAGCCTGATTTTTTATACTATCTTTAAAAACAAAATATCTACTTTCATTATTATCTAATCCTAAGTTTTTAGAAACTTCTTGTAATTTATTCTTATAATAATTATCTACAATCTTATTTTGTTGAATTTCTATTCTAAACAATTCTCTATTTACAATCATTTTAGACAACTTAGATAATACTTTATCTGAATGATTTGCCCATTCTTTTATAGATTGCAAAACATCATAATCATCTAACTTAGAGAACATTTCTAAAGTTTTATTACTAAAATTAGTTTCGTTAATTTGATTGTACAAAAAGTATTTTAATGCTGTACTTGCAAATAGTTCTACTCCTTTTTCTGCTAATTCTTTAGCTCTTTTTAAAACATGAACCAACATATTTTCTGCAACCAAACCCGTTTTATGCAAATACACTTGCCAATACATTAATCTTCTAGCAATTAAGAATTTTTCTACTGAATAAATTCCTTTTTGTTCAATAACCAATTCATCATTTTTAACATTCATCATTGCAATTAATCTGTCTGATGAAATATTGCCTTCTGTAACTCCTGTATAAAAACTATCTCTTCTTAAATAATCTAATCTATCTATATCTAACTGACTAGAAATGAGTTGACATAAAAATTTACGATGATATTTTCCTTCAAAGACTTGTATTGCTAAGTCTAATTTACCACTAAACTCTGTGTTTAGCTTTTTCATAAACTTTAAAGAGATTTCTTCATGCGAAATTCCGTTTACAATACTATGTTCTAATGCGTGCGAAAAAGCACCATGACCAATATCATGCAATAAAATTGCCAAATAAAGTGCGTTTTCTTCATCATCAGAAATATCAACTTGTTTAAAACGTAGCACTCTTACAGCTTTTTGCATTAAATGAATACAACCAATTGCGTGATGAAAACGCGTGTGATTTGCCCCAGGATACACCAAATTAGAAAAACCCATTTGTGTAATTCTTCTTAATCGCTGAAAATAAGGATGTTCTATAATATCAAAAATTAAAGAATTAGGAATTTGTATAAATCCGTAAATTGGATCGTTTAAAATTTTAAGTTTATTGGCTTGCTTGTTCTTCAAAAGAGTACATTTTATCAATCTATTGCAAAATACGACTTAATGATATGATTTCGCAAATTTTTAGTTCAGAGAATTAGCCTATTAAAACAATCAGTAAAAAAGCCAAGTTCTTTATAATAAATACCAAATAGATTTTGGCAATATTTTATCATTTTTAAAAGCAAAAAGGCATAACATTTGGTTACTTTTAACGTTAAAAGTAAAAATTAAAAACAGATGAACAATATACAAATTTTATGGGTTGATGATGAAATAGAATTATTAAAACCTCACATTCTTTTTCTTGAACGCAAAAATTACAAAGTAACTACTTGTACAAATGGAGCGGATGCTATTGACTTAGTTGAAAATGAAAATTTTGATATTGTTTTTTTAGATGAAAATATGCCCGGTTTAACAGGTTTAGAAACGCTTTCTGAAATAAAACAAAAAAAGGCAAACTTACCTGTGGTAATGATTACAAAAAGTGAAGAAGAATATATTATGGAAGAAGCTATTGGCGCTAAAATTGCAGATTATTTAATAAAACCTGTAAACCCGAGTCAGATATTATTGAGCTTAAAAAAGAACTTAGATAAATCGCGTTTAGTTTCTGAAAAAACAACTTCTAGTTATCAACAAGAATTTAGAAAAATAGCGATGGATTTAGCAATGGTAAATTCTTACCAAGATTGGATTGAACTCTATAAAAAACTCATTCACTGGGAATTACAACTAGAAAACATTAGCGATTCTGGAATGCTAGGCATTTTAGAAAGTCAGAAACAAGAAGCCAATAGTCAGTTTTTTAAGTTCATAAAAAAGAATTACGAAGATTTTTTAACTTCTAATAACAAACCTACTTTTTCTCATACATTATTTAAAGATTATGTGGTTCCTGAACTGAGTAAAGACCAAGGTGTTTTATGGATTGTGATTGATAATTTACGTTATGATCAGTACAGAATTTTAGAACCATTTATTAATAATCATTATAAAAAAGAAGAAGAATACACCTACTTTTCTATTCTACCAACAGCTACTCAATATGCAAGAAATGCAATTTTTTCTGGATTAATGCCTTCTGAAATGGAAAAACGTCATCCCAATTTTTGGAAAAATGATACTGATGAAGGCGGAATGAATTTGTTCGAAAACGAATTTTTATCTGCACAAATAAAACGTTTAGGATTAGATATTAAACACGAATATTATAAAATATCATCTTTAAAAAATGGTAAAGAATTAGCAGATAATTACAACGGAACAAAACAGAACGATTTAACTGCAGTTGTTTATAATTTTGTTGATATTCTTTCGCATTCTAAAACAGAAATGGAAGTAATTAAAGAATTGGCTGGAGATGATAAAGCTTACAGAAGTTTAACGTTGAGTTGGTTTAAGAATTCACCATTATTTGAAATTATACAAAAAGCACAGCAATTAGGTCAGAAATTAATTATTACAACCGATCATGGAACGATTAATTGTAAGCATCCTACAAAGGTTATTGGCGATAAAAACATCAGCTCTAACTTGCGTTATAAAACAGGTAGAAGTTTGTCTTATCAAGAAAAAGATGTCTATGCAGTTCGTAATCCGAAAGACATATTTTTGCCTACAATAGCTATGAATAGTCCATTTATTTTTGCAAAAGAAGATTTGTTTTTTGCTTATCCTAACAATTTTAATCACTTTGTAAATTACTATAAAAACACCTATCAACATGGAGGTATTTCTTTAGAAGAAATAATTATTCCTTGTGCGGTTTATAGCCCGAAGTAAAGCCCATCCTATCCTTCCCAAAGGGAAGGAACACATACTCAAAAAAACGCTATTTTCTTTGTAACTATGTGGTCAATTTTTTAAAATCAATATATGAAAGTTTTATTGCTACCTTTTTTTCTTTTTCTAAATTTAGCTTGTTCTCAAACAAAACAAGAAGTAAAAGAAGTACAACAAATACAGATTGAAGATAAATTATCAAACGCTGCTTTAGAGTTAACCAAAGATAAAGTTGTTTACGACCCAAGTTATTTTTCTATTGGTTATCCAAATGGAGATGTTCCAAAAGACAAAGGTGTTTGTACAGATGTTGTTATTAGAGCGTACAGAAAATTAGGAATTGATTTACAAAAAGATGTTCATTTGGATATGAAATCTAATTTTAAGATTTATCCTAAAATCTGGGGATTAAACTCTACTGATAAAAATATAGACCACAGAAGAGTTCCTAATTTAATGACTTTTTTCAGCAGAAAAGGAACTGTTAAACCCATTACTAAAAACCCAAAAGATTATATTCCTGGCGATATTGTTTGTTGGAATCTAGGTGGAGCAACAACTCATATAGGTATAGTTGTTAACAAAAAATCTAGTGATAAAAAACGATTTCTAATCGTTCATAATATTGGTGCGGGTCAAGTATTAGAAGATTGCTTGTTTTCGTTTAAAATTATTGGGCATTATCGATATAGAAATTAAATTCTTATCTATTTTTGTAATATGAATAAAAACTATTCTCTAAAAGATTTAGCTAAAGTAGCTAATGCAATTATTTCATCCGTAGAAAACAAAACTTTATTGTTTTACGGACAAATGGGAGTTGGAAAAACAACTTTGATAAAAGAGATTTGCAAAGAATTAGGCGTTTTAGATAACATCTCCTCTCCTACTTTTTCGTTGGTAAATGAATATCAAACTGCATCAAAAGAAAAAGTTTTTCATTTCGATTTTTATAGAATTGAAAACGAAGAAGAAGCTTTAGATATGGGAATTGAAGAATATTTTTACAATAACAATTGGTGTTTAATAGAATGGCCAGAAAACATAGAAAATTTACTACCTTTAGATGCTGTTCAAATTCATTTAACTATTTTAGATGACGGACAACGCAGTATTCAACTAAAATAATTAGATTTTTATGAGTTCATTTTCTCCCTTCAGTAAAGAAGAATTACTTCCGCAAGAAGAAATGCTAGAAATTAAAAAACAAAAAGGAGAACTATTTATTGGCTTACCCAAAGAAACCTATTTAGGCGAAAAACGTGTTTGTTTAACACCAGATGCAGTTTCAGCTTTGTGTACGCACGGACACAGAATCGTTTTAGAAACTGGCGCAGGAGAAAATGCCAATTATTCTGATAAAGAATATTCTGAAGCAGGAGCAAAAATTTCTTACGATGTAAAAGAAGCTTTTAAATGTAATATTGTTTTAAAAGTGGCACCTCCTACCGAAAAAGAAATTGAATATATGAATCCACAAACGGTTTTAATTTCTTCTTTACAGTTAAAAACTCAAAATAAAAAATACTTTGAAAGTTTGGCAAAAAAACGAATTACTGCTGTTGCTTTCGATTATATAAAAGACGATCACAACACGTATCCTATTGTAAAATCGTTAAGTGAAATTGCAGGAACTGCCTCTGTATTAATAGCCGCAGAATTAATGAGCGGAATTAATAAAGGAAATGGTTTATTGTTAGGAAATATTGGCGGAGTTCCACCAAGTAGTGTTGTTATTTTTGGCGCAGGAACTGTGGGCGAATATGCCGCAAGAACTGCTTTAGGCTTAGGCGCAAGAGTTAAAGTTTTCGATAATTCTATTAGTAAATTAAGAAAACTACAGCATTCTTTAAACGCGCCAATTTATACTTCTACTTTACAACCAAAATCCGTAGCAAAAGCTTTAATGCGTAGTGATGTTGCAATTGGGGCTTTAAGAGGTAAAAATAGATCTCCTATTGTGGCAACAGAAAGTATGATTGAGACAATGAAAGAAGGAGCTGTTATTATTGATGTTAGTATAGATAGAGGGGGTTGTTTCGAAACTTCGAATGTTACCACTCATAAAACACCAACTTTTGTAAAACACGGTGTTGTACATTATTGTGTACCTAACATTCCTGCACGCTATGCTAGAACTGCTTCTTTGTCTATCAGTAATATTTTTACACCTTATTTATTAAATATTGCTGATGAAGGCGGATTTGAAAATGCTGCGCGTTTTGATAAAAGCCTTAGAAACGGTATGTATTTTTACCACGGAATTCTTACCAACAAAACCGTTGCTAATTGGTTTGATTTGCCTTTTAGAGATATTAATTTGTTGATATTATAATGTACTGTCAGTTCGAGCGCAGTCGAGAACTATTTATCAAATAATCTCTAAAAACTTACTTTTAAAATCTTAAATTTGCACTTCAAAATTCAACAATGTTACTAAAACGAATTGGCTATTATTTAGTAGGTTTATCAATAGGTTCTGTTGCTGTATATTTCTTTTGGCAAAAAAAAGAAGCAACTTTTGATTATGGAATGGATGCTAGAACGCTAAAAACCATCAGAATTAGAAAAAGACTTTTTTCTGATGAAGCTAAGTATGCTATGAAAAAATACAACATAGATACACTTAAAATTTCTACAATTTTATACAATGGCGATGTTGATTTTGGCAAAGGAAAACCAAGACAAAAACCTTGCGCAGAATATTACATCACAGGAAAAAAAGAATTAGAAAACGTAAGTTTGTATGTAAAACGTTGTGATTCTACTGCTACTATTGAGAAAGTTATTGTTGAATAAAAGAGTAATTAATATTAAAAAGTTTATAAAACGATGAAAAAAAAGATATTTATTGAGATAATCGTTTTAAGTTTTTTAATTACAGGTTGTAAACAAAAAATAATTCTGAATTTGATTATGGTCCTGAAGCTAGAACGCTAAAAACCATCAGAATTAGAAAAAGACTTTTTTCTGATGAAGCTAAGTATGCTATGAAAAAATACAACATAGATACACTTAAAATTTCTACAATTTTATACAATGGCGATGTTGATTTTGGCAAAGGAAAACCAAGACAAAAACCTTGCGCAGAATATTACATCATAGGAAAAAAAGAATTAGAAAAGGTAAGTTTATTGGTAAAACGTTGCGATTCTACTGCTACTATTGAGAAAGTTATTGTTGAGTAATTATTTAAATCTACTTGTCATTCCCGTGAAAACGGGAATCCATAATTGGTAAATTAATATTTTAAAAGTATTTGTAGATTCCCGTTTTCACGGGAATGACAAAGAAATTAACAATTTCGATATTTATCTAGTAAACCTATTTTATTTAAAATCATAGGAATAATTTTTTCTAATCTTGTTTGTTTGGTAACTTCTCTTTTTGCTGATGAAATATACTCACAAAATTCTCTTTGTTTGGATAAAGTGAACTCATTAAACTTTAATTTTAACTTTTCGTTTTTAGAAAAAGCAACTTTTAATTCCTCAGGAATTGCAACAGGTTTTGTGTTTCTTTGAGGTTTTATTTCTAAACCCGCTTCAGAATTTGCCATTGCTTCTAAAACGTATTGTTTTAACAAATTAACATCAATTTCTTCGATAGAAAGAAATCTCATTTGGCGCATTCCTTTGGTTTTGTCTTTTTGTGCGTTAGTTAAAATATTGGCTTCATCCTTTAAAAAACATCCGTGATGAAACCAAATTCCACAATAATTTTTAAATGCTGACAAACCTAAAATGTTTTTCTTTTTGTAGATATAGGCAGGAATTCCCCATTTAATATCTTCTTCTAAAGAAAGTGCTAACAAAACTGAACGAATTTTTTCAAGTTCTTTTTGCCATTTATTTTGAGAAGCAATATAATTGGTAACTTTTGGATTCATTATTTTATATTTTTATAATAATGTTCTTCTATTTTTGGATGGCTTTTTAGTTGAGAAACAAATTCTATGTAAAAATCATCCAAAAAATTACATAAAATTCAGTAACTTCATTTCTAAGTATTATAAGTGTTTTTATTATGCATTATTCACGTTATTTAGTATAATTCACTTTTACTAATTTTTTTTCAGTATTTAAGAAGACAACATAAATAACAGTTGTAAGTTATTATTTTTTGGATTGTTGTTTTCTACTAAAAAAAGTATTTAAAAAACCAAACTATATCATTGCAGCAGCAATTTTTTTATAGGTGCCATTTTCTAGGTTTTCTCTGATTGCAGAAAATGCTGTAATAGTTTCGTCTATATCTTCTTGTGTATGTGTAGCTGTAGGTATTAATCTTAAAATAATTAATCCTTTAGGTATTACAGGATACACTACAATAGAACAGAAGATTCCGTGGTTTTCACGTAAATCATTTACCATTGCCATAGCTTCTGGTATATCGCCTTTAAGGTAAACAGGAGTTATACAGGTTTGTGTTGTGCCCAAATCGAAACCAGCATTACGCAAACCAGATTGTAAAGCATTGGTGTTTTGCCATAATTTATCTTTTAATTCTGGCATTGTTCTAATCATATCTAAACGCTTTAGAGCTCCTTTTACCATTGCCATTGGTAAAGATTTTGCAAACATTTGAGAACGCATATTGTATTGTAAAAACTGTACAATATCTTTATCGCCAGCAAAGAAAGCTCCAATACCAGCCATAGATTTTGCAAAGGTTGCAAAATAAACATCTATTTTATCTTGTACTCCTTGTTCAAAACCTGTTCCTCTTCCTCCTTCTCCTAGAGTTCCAAATCCGTGAGCATCATCTACTAGCAAACGGAAATTGTATTTTTCTTTTAAATCACAAATTTCTTTTAAACGCCCTTGTTCTCCACGCATTCCAAAAACACCTTCAGAGATAGCAAGAATTCCGCCACCTGTTTTTTTGGCTAACTTAACAGCACGTTTCATATTTTTTTCGAAACTTTCGATATCATTGTGTTTATAAACAAAACGTTTACCTGGATGCAAACGAACTCCGTCTATAATACAAGCATGTGTATCTACATCGTACACAATAATATCGTCTTTAGACACCAAAGCATCTATGGCTGAAACCATACCTTGATAACCAAAATTAACTAAATATGCAGCTTCTTTATCTACAAATTCTGCACATTCTCTTTCTAATTGTTCATGATAAGAAGTGTGCCCAGACATCATTCTAGCTCCCATTGGATAAGCCATTCCGTACTCTTGTGCTGCTGCTCCATCAACTTTTAAAACTTCAGGATGATTTGCCAATCCTAAATAATCATTAATACTCCAAGTGACTACTTTTTTACCGTTAAAAGACATTCTGTTAGAAATTGGTCCTTCTAATTTAGGAAATACATAGTAGCCTTCTGCTTTTTCTGCCCAGTTGCCTAAAGGTCCTTTATCAGCTTTTATTCTTTCAAATAAATCTTTCGTCATATTCTTTGTTTTTGATTTTTTTGCGAACTGCAAAGTAACCGCTTTTTTTACAGTTTATCAAATTGTTAATTGTACAATTGTACTTATATAAAATTGTTTTGTTTCATCCAATCGTCGCTATAAATTTTATTCATATAACGTGATCCATGATCTGGAAATATTAAGACTACAAAACTATTTTCAGAAAACAATCCTTTTTCTGCATATTGCTTTGTTGCTTGCATTACTGCGCCACTTGTGTAACCAGGAAACATTCCTTCTTTTCTAACAATTTTTCTTGCTTCTAATGCAGCATCTTTATCAGATACTTTTTCAAAAACATCTATAATATCAAAATCGGTTGCAGTAGGAATTAAATTTTTACCTAATCCTTCTATTTTATAAGGAGAAACTTCATTTAAATCTAATTCTCTTGTTTCGTGATATTTTTTTAATACTGAACCTATTGCATCTACCCCAAGAATTTTAATATTTGGGTTTTGCTCTTTTAAATATTTGCCTGTACCAGAAATTGTACCTCCTGTTCCGCTAGCCACCACTAAGTGTGTGAGTTTTCCGTCTGTTTGTTCCCAGATTTCTGGACCTGTAGTTCTGTAATGAGCTTCTATATTAAGTTCGTTAAAATATTGGTTGATGTAAACAGAGTTCTTGGTTTTTTTATGAATTGTTTTTGCTACTTCATAATAAGATCTTGGGTCTTCTGGCGGAACATTTGCAGGACAAACGTGAACTTCTGCACCCATAGATTTTAATAAATCTATTTTGTCTTTAGAAGATTTATCGCTTACAGCTAAAATACATTTATAGCCTTTTACAATACTTATCATTGCCAAACTAAAACCAGTATTTCCTGATGTAGTTTCTACGATAGTAGCTCCTTTTTTTAAGATACCTTTTTTTTCTGCATCTTCTACAATATGCAAGGCTATTCTGTCTTTTGCAGAATGCCCTGGATTAAAAGCTTCGAATTTTGCGTAATAATTTCCGGGTAGATTTTTAGTAATCTTGTGCAGTTTAATTAGTGGTGTTTCTCCTACTAAATCTATAATTGAATTTGTAATTCCTAGATTTCTCGTCATTCCATTCTATCTTGGTTATCAAAAAAAACAAAGGAATATGTTTTATTTGATTTCAAGCGCAAAAATACATGTAATACTTAAATATTAAAACTGTTTTAAGTACTAATTTTAAAAGGTTAACTTATTTTCTAAAGCCAACAAAAAAGTATAATCTTTAGCGGTTTCTTTTAGTGCATCAAAACGTCCTGAAGCGCCTCCATGACCAGTTTCCATATTTGTGTGTAGCAATAAAATATTATTGTCTGTTTTTAATTCTCTTAGTTTTGCAACCCATTTTGCGGGTTCCCAATATTGTACTTGAGAATCGTGAAACCCAGTTGTAACTAACATATTAGGATAATCTTTTGCACTTACTTGATCGTAAGGAGAATAGGATTTTATATAATCATAATATTTTTTATTATTCGGATTTCCCCATTCATCATATTCGCCAGTTGTAAGCGGAATGCTATCATCTAACATTGTAGAAACAACATCTACAAAAGGTACAGCAGCTATAATACCATTGTACAATTCTGGATTCATATTTACAATTACTCCCATTAACAAACCACCAGCAGAACCACCCATTGCATATAAATGTTTGGCTGAAGTAAAATGATTATCAATTAAAAATTTTGAACAATCTATAAAATCTGTAAATGTATTTTTTTTGTTGAGCATTTTACCATCTTCATACCAATCTCGCCCTAAATATTCGCTTCCGCGGATGTGAGCCAAAGCAAAAACAAAACCTCTATCTAACAAACTTAAACGTGTTGTAGAAAAAGTATCTGGAACTGTATAGCCGTAAGAACCATAAGCATATTGCAACAAAGGCGTATTTTTATTTAAAACGGTATCTTTATGATATACCAAAGAAATAGCCACTTTTTTTCCGTCTTTAGTTGGTGCCCAAACTCGCTTGCTTTTGTAATTTGCTTTGTGAAATTTACCACCTAAAACCTCTTGTTCTTTTTTAACTTCTTTGGATTTATCATCCATATTAAAATCTATTACAGAGGCTGGAGTTGTAAAAGAATTATATGAATAACGAATAATATTGGTGTCAAATTCTGGGTTTGCGTACACGTTAGCAGAATAGGTTTCTTCATCAAAAGGTAAATAATAATCTTCTGTATTATTCCAACGTTTTATTCGAATTTTACTCAAACCATTAGTCCGTTCTTCTAATACCAAATATTCTTTAAAAATCGAAAAATCTTCTAATAAAGTATCTTTTCTGTGTGGAATTACATCTACCCAATTTTCTTTAATTGTTTTATTGATTGGGGTTTTCATCAACTTAAAATTAGTTGCTTTATCTTTATTTGTGAGTAAATAAAAATAATCTCCAAAATGCGAAATTGTATATTCTAGATTTCTTTCTCTTGGCTGAATTACAGTAAATTCTCCTGTTGGATGATCTGCCTCTAAAAACCTTGATTCTGTAGAAACTGTATTATAAGAACCAATTATAATGTATTTTTTAGATTTGGTTTTGGTTACATAGGTTCCAAAAGTTTCATCATTTTCGTGATAAATTTCTACATCTTCAGAAGTTGGAGTACCCAAAACGTGTCTACATATTTTTACGCTTCGTAAAGTTACGGGGTCTTTTTTGGTGTAAAAAATAGTTTTATTATCATTTGCCCAAACAGAACCGCCAGTAGTGTTCTCTATAATATCACTATAAATTTCATTGGTTTCTAAGTTTTTTATTCTTAAAACATATTGCCTTCTGCTTACAGTATCTGTCGCAAAAACAGCCAATTTATTGTTAGGAGAAACATTTAAACCACCCAATTGATAATAATCAAAACCTTTAGCCATTTTGTTAACATCAAACAATACTTTTTCAGCGGCATCTAAAGTTTCTTTTTTTCTACTATAAATAGGATATTGTTTCCCCAATTCATAGCGAGTTATATAATAGTATCCATTATTTTTATAAGGCACAGAAGAATCATCTTCTTTTATTCTACCTTTCATTTCATGGAATAAATCTTCCTGAAATTTTTTAGTATGCTTTGTTAGCGCATCATAATAAGTATTTTCTTCTTCTAAATAACAAATTACCTCTTTTGTTTGGTCGTCTTTTTTTTCAGCAAGTTTTTGTTCATCAGACAAACGCATCCAAAAATAGTTATCAATTCTAACATCACCGTGTTTTTTTAATTCTAAAGGTTTTTTAGCTGCAACAGGAGCTTTGGCATCAGTAAGTTTCATTATTTAGCTTTAAATGAGCGAATGCAAATGTAAGATTTAAAATGGTTGATAAAAGATTTTTTTTCTTCAATAAATGTTACTCAAATTTTTATTGAAAATAGTAATTTTGCAGAACAAATAATTTAAAAAATTAATAAATATGTTTGGAGATTTAGGCGGAATGATGAGCAAGCTAAAAGAAGCGCAACAAAAAGTTGAAGAAACAAAAACTAGACTTAATTCGGTTTTAATTGATGAAACTACTGCAGATGGAAAACTAAAAATTACAGTAACAGCAAACAGAGAAATAAAATCGATTTCTATTGATGATGCTTTACTTAATAATGCAGAAGAATTAGAAGATTACCTAATTCTTGGTTTAAATAAAGCGATAGAAAAAGCTTCTAAAATTAATGAAACTGAAATGGCTGCAGCCGCTAAAAGCGGAATACCAAACATACCAGGAATGGATATGTTTAAATAAATTTTAAGATAAATAGTATAATAATTTGTAACGATTTAGAGTTACTTTAAACAAAGATGCTTTAAGTTTTTAAAGTTTCTTTGTTTTTTTAATGAAAGCAAAAAACAAGAAAATGAATAAGAAAAAACAAAAGAAATCTATTGGAAAAAAAATCTTAAAATGGTTTTCAATTTCTTTTCTAGTTATTTTAATTACCTTAGTGTTAATACCTTATTTTTTTAAAGATAAAATTGTAGAAATGGTAACCAAAACCATTAACAATAATATAAATGCCACTGTAAGTTTTAAAGAAAGTGATTTAAGTCTTTTAAAAAGTTTTCCGTTAGCAAGTTTAACCGTTAGCAATGTTTCTGTTGCAAACAAAGCCCCTTTTGTTGGCGATACTTTATTTAGTTCAGAAAAATTAAGTTTGGATATGAAAATTACCGAGCTTTTTAAAAAGCCAGATGAAAGTATCGAAATTAAAAGTATTTCTTCTAAAAACGGAACTATTAACATCCTTTTTAATGAAAAAGAGGAAGCTAATTTTGATATTGCCTTAAAAGAAGAAACACCAACAAATACAAACAAAAACAGTTCTTTTTCTTTTAATATTAGAGAATACAGTTTAGAAAATATTGATTTTAATTATGTTGATGTCGCTTCTAAAACAAAAATGAGTCTTAAAAAAATCAATCATTCAGGAAAAGGAAATTTTGAAAAAGACATCTTTAATCTCGATACAAAATCTACAGGTTTTTTATCTTTTAATCTTGATAAAACCAACTATATAAATAATGTAAAAATTGCTTTAGATGCTGTTTTAGAAATTGATTTAAAAAAAGCTAAATATACTTTTAAAGAAAACACAGGTTATATAAATCAGTTACCTTTAGAGTTTGATGGTTTTATACAGTTAAACACTGATAATCAGTTTTATGACATTAAATTCAAAACTCCAACTTCATCCTTTAAAAACGCGTTAGCCTTATTACCAAAACAATATTCAGGCAATTTAAAAACCATTAAAACGGATGGAAATTTTGAAGTAAATGGACTCGTAAAAGGAACTTTAACAGCAACTAAAATTCCTACTTTTAATATTCAAGTGGCATCAAAAAATGCGATGTTTAAATATGCAGATTTACCCAAAGCTGTAGAAAAAATCAATATAGATTCTAAAATCATTAACAAAACAGGTTTTACAAAAGACACTTACCTATCTGTAAATGCCTTAAATTTTAAAATTGATGAAGATATTTTTACTGCCAACGGAAACATTAAAAACATAACTACAAACCCAAGCATAAATTTAAAAGCAAAAGGAATCATCAATTTAGCCAATATTGGCAAAGTGTATCCTGTAAGTTTAGAGCAAGAATTGGCAGGCGTTTTAAAAGCAGATATTGCTACAAATTTTGATATGAATGCTGTTGATAAAGGCAAATATGAGAACATAAAAAATGCTGGAAAAATTACCATTCGCAATTTTAAATATGCAGGAAAAGATGTTGCAAAACCATTTTATATCAATCAAACTGCAATTACGTTTAATCCGAATGCTATAAAACTAAATAAATTTGATGCCAAAACTGGCACATCAGATCTTTCTGTACAAGGAAATTTAAATAATTTCTATGGATTTATTTTTAAGAATGAAGTTTTAAAAGGTAATTTTATTTTAAATTCTAACAATTTTATAGTTGCCGATTTTTTAACAGAAACAAAAAATTCTGATAAAGAAAATTCAGCTGCAAAATTAAAAATACCCGCTTTTTTAGATTGCAAGTTTTCAGCAAATGCAAAAAAAGTAGTTTATGATAACATCAACTTAACCAATGTTACAGGAGATCTTTTTATTAAAAATGAAACAGTAGCTTTAAAAAACTTAAAAACGGATGTTTTTGGCGGTAAAATTGCTTTTAGTGGCAACGTTTCTACAAAAGGAACTACATCAAAATTTAATATGGATTTAGACCTAAAAGAACTAAATATTGCAGATTCTTTTGGTAATCTAGAAATGCTAAAAGCCATTGCTCCTATTGCAAAAACTATAGAAGGGAAAATAAATTCTACCATAAAAGTTGCTGGAGATTTAAATGATGATATGACCCCAAATTTAAAAACCATTTCAGGTAACTTATTGGGGCAATTATTAAACACAAAATTAAAAGCAAGCAACTCTAAAATACTTACCACCTTAGGAGAAAAAGTGAGTTTTTTAGACATTAATAAATTAAATTTAAACGAAGCCACTGGTTTATTTTCGTTTGAAAACGGACAAGTAAATGTAAAACCAATTCCGCTAAAATATAAAGACGTTGGTATAGAAATTTCTGGTAATCATAGTTTTGACCAAACAATGAAATATGATATTATTTTTGATGTTCCTGTAAAATATTTAGGCTCAGAAGTAACCAATATTATTTCTAAATTAACGCCAAAAGATGTTGCTAATATTAAAAATATTCCTGTAAAAGGAACATTAACAGGTAGTTTTTTAAATCCTAAATTTACTTCAGATATAAAAGAAGCTACATCTACTTTAGTCAAAAATTTAATAGAGCAACAAAAAAACTCTTTATTAAATCAAGGGAAAAACAAGTTAAAAGATTTACTAGGGATTAAAAAGAAAGACTCAACCCAAAAAAAAGATTCAAATAACAAAATAATAAAAGGAGTTTTAGGAGGTCTTTTTGGTAAAAAGAAAAAAGACACAACTAAAAAGAAGAATTAAAATAACTCTAAGCTAAAACTCCCATAGACATTACAATAATAAGCAGTATATATAAAGATATTGTTATAATTGCAAACACACCAATAAACTTGTAATGCGACTTTAACATTTGAAAAGATTTTGCTAAGACTTCATCGTCTTTTGTTGCTAAGGCTTTTTTCATTTTGTTAGAAAACTGCAATAAATAATACACAGGAAAAAAATAGATTATAGCTAAAACTAAATAGGTAATGGTCATAATTAGCCCTATGTTAGCAGGCATACCTGGCTGTATTTGCTGAGCCATACCAAAAATAACATTAGAAAAAATTGCCAAAATTACCATTAAACCTAACATTAAAAACCCTAAAATAGAAAGAAAAAAAGCCCATTTTGCAGTTTCTCTCAAAAAGTTTTTAGAAGCACTTGTTAGCGTTAATTGTTCTAATTGAGTAATTGGATTGTTCATAATATTTCTTCTTGTTTTTTATTTTATCAAAAATAAGCAAAAAAAAGAAGCCACAAAATCACTATTTTAAATAAGTGATTCTATGGCTTTAAAATATTTTTTTAACTCTATTTCTTGTATTCAGAAATTGTTTTAATAATTATAGAAATACAGTCTCTTAATTGTTCTTCATTCATTACCAAAGGCGGTGCAAAACGAATAATATTTCCGTGAGTTGGTTTTGCTAATAAACCATTGTCTCTTAATTGTAAACAGATGTTCCAAGCAGTATCACTATCTTCATCATCATTAATAACAATGGCATTTAATAAGCCTTTACCTCTTACAATACTTACCAAATTAGAAGTTTTAATAAATTTAGATAATTCTTCTCTAAAAATAGCTCCTAAGCGTTCTGCATTTTCAGTCAATTCTTCATCTTTTACAACAGTTAAAGCTGCCATTGCAACAGCAGCCGCAACAGGATTACCACCAAATGTACTGCCATGGTTTCCTGGTCTTATAACGTTCATAATTTCGTTATCAGCTAAGACTGCAGAAACAGGATAAACCCCTCCACTTAAAGCTTTTCCAAGAATTAAAATATCTGGTTTTACATCTTCATGATCTACTGCCAACATTCTACCAGTTCTTGCAATACCCGTCTGAACTTCATCAGCAATAAACAATACATTATACTTTTTACACAACGCTTTTGCAGCTGCTAAATATCCTTCTGAAGGAACATAAACTCCTGCTTCACCTTGAATAGGTTCCACTAAAAAACCAGCAATATTTGAAGTGCTTTCTAAAGTTTCTTCTAAAGCTTTTAAATTATCATATTCAATTTTGATAAATCCGTCTGTAAAAGGACCAAAATTTTTACGCGCAACTGGGTCGTTAGAAAACGAAACAATAGTAGTTGTACGTCCGTGAAAATTGTTTTTACAAACTATAATTTTAGCTTTGTTTGTATCAATTCCCTTTACTTCATACGCCCATTTTCTACAAACTTTTAAAGCGGTTTCTACAGCTTCTGCACCTGTATTTATGGGTAATACTTTATCAAAACCAAAGTAATTGGTAATAAATTCTTCATATTTACCAAGCATATTGTTATAAAATGCTCTCGAAGTTAATGTAAGCGTTTGCGCTTGATTGTTCATTGCTTCCACTATTTTCGGATGACAATGTCCTTGGTTTACAGATGAATAAGCTGATAAAAAATCGTAATATTTTTTACCTTCTACATCCCAAACATACACTCCTTCTCCTTTGCTTAATACAACAGGAAGTGGATGATAATTTTGCGCTCCATACTTGTTTTCTAATGCCATCGCTTCTTGCGATGAAATGTGGTCTAAAACAGCCATTTTAAATTTAAAAGTTTAATGTTTTTGCAGTTTCCAAAAACAACATTGAAAACATAAAAATGTTTTCAAAAGATTAATAAAAATTAAACTCGTAAAACGAGTAAAATAACCATTCCTTTTCTACCTTTGTCCTTTCAGTTAATACTAAAAATTCAGCGTGGGAAAGAAATCATCCCTGAAGTTGTGCAAAAATAACAAAAATAAAGTGACTTGTAACATTTTTAAGTGTCACAATAAATGTTTATATAAATAATCTATAATTTAATCAATCAAAATTTATGAAAAAAACAATACTATTACTACTATTTTTAGTTGCTTTGGTAGGATGCAAATCTTCTGCACCAGTAACTAACACAAAGCTTAACAACAAAACGGAAAGAACAATTAAAGGAGAATGGTATATTTCTTCTATTAATTATGTGGGTAAAGATTATTTAAAAGTAAAATCTTTTAATATTGAAGATTCTAAGTGTTTTGTTGGAAGTAAATGGACACTTGTTTCTAATAATAACAAAGGAAAAATGAGTTTGAATAATACAAACTCTGATTGCAAAGATTTTAGCTCTCCAATAACTTGGTATATTAATAAAGACAACGAATTTATATTAAAATTTATTAATGATTATAAAGCTAAAAATGTTAGTCAAGGTTATATTTTAAAAATAAATAATGTTACAACATCTAGCTTTGAATTGGTAGATAAAATTAACGTAGCTGGGCAAAAAAAGAATATTACATACACATTTAAAAAACAATAAAAAAAAAGGAATCAATTATGAGAAAAATAATATTTTACAGTCTTTCTATTTTGCTAATTTCAAGCAGTTTAACTTCTTGCGAAGCTACTAAAAATGCAAATAACACTCAAAAAGGAGCTGTTATTGGTACAACAGCAGGAGCTCTTTTGGGTGCAATTATTGGTAACAATGTTGGTAACAAAAATAATTCAGAATTAGGTGCGGTTATTGGTGGTGTAATTGGTGGTGTTGCAGGGGGTGTAATAGGTAAAAAGATGGACAAACAAGCTAGAGAAATTAAAGCTGCTTTACCTGGTGCAGAAGTAGAAAGAATTGGGGAAGGAATTAGACTTTCTTTAGGAGAGAATGCTGTTAGATTTAACACAAATAAATCTAGTTTAACTACTCTAGCAAAAGAAAATTTAGACAAATTAATTCCGGTATTTAAAAGTTATGAAAACACAAATATTGTAATTTTTGGTTTTACAGATAGTACAGGTAATGCTGATTATAATTTATCGCTTTCTGAAAAAAGAGCCAATGCTGTTAAAAACTATTTAAGCAAAAAAGGAATTGATAGTAAGAGATTTAAAACTAAAGGTTTGGGTGTAGAAAACCCTATTGCTTCTAATGATACTGCTGATGGAAGAAGTAAAAACAGACGAGTTGAATTTGCCATTGTTGCTAATGAAAAAATGGTTAATGAAGCTAAAAAAGAATCTGGTAATTAATAATACTTTTGTTTAATTTTATTATAAAAATCTCATTTTTAAAAAAATGAGATTTTTTTGTTTATTATTTTTTCATCGTTTAAAAGATGCATAAGTATTCTTTTTAAAAAGTTATAAAACCATAAGTTTTCCTAATTTTGCATTAGATATAGAAAAGTAAATATGCCACGTAGAGAACGCAATAAATTTGTAAAAAGAAATCAAATTTTAGAATTAAAAATAGAAGATTACGCCTTTGGCGGAAAAGGAATTGCTAGAATTCATTCTGACCAAGGTAGTTTTGTAGTATTTGTACCTAATACTTTGCCTGGTCAATTGGTTAAAGTTCAGATTAAAAAATCGAGTAAAAAATACGCAGAAGCAAAATTAATTGATGTTTTACAACCTTCTGATGATGAAGTTGAAGTTCCGTTTCAAGATATTCCGGGTGCACCTTACATTCAATTACCTATCAAATTACAACATCAATATAAAAAAGAAAGTACGTTATCACTTTTTAAAAGAATAGGGAAAGTAGAAAATATTGAAGCTTTATATGATGAATTTATCACTTCACCAAAAGTATTTCACTATAGAAACAAAATGGAATATGGTTTTTCTGCCATTGGTTACGATAGAATTACAAAAAGAGACAAAGACGAATTTACGCTAGGTTTTAAAAGACGTGGTGTTTGGTGGATGGGAGACAATCTAGAAAAAGATTCTGGTTTGTTTGATAAAGAATTAGAAGACAATCTAAAAAACATCAGAAAATATTGTTTAGAAACGGGTTTACAGCCTTGGCACGGACCCAAAAGAAAAGGTTTTTTCAGGTATTTTGTTGTCAGAAAATCGTTTAAAACTGACGAGTTATTATTCAATTTAGTAACGACTTCTTATGATTTGCCAAAGTTCGATGTAAACAAATTCGCAAACTTTTTAGTAGAATTATTTGGTAATAGAGTTGCAGGTTTGCTGCACACTATAAATGATGAAACTGGCGATAGAACCATTGCTACTTCTGGAAGCATTGATTTAGTGTATGGAAAAGATAAAATTGTTGAAGAATTGTTAGGTTTAAATTTTGAAATCAGTATGAAAAGCTTTTTTCAAACCAACCCAAAATCCGCAGAAAAACTCTATGCTAAAGTTGTTGAATATGTTTTGGAAGACAAAACAAAAGTAGATAACACTGTTGTTATGGATTTGTTTTGCGGAACAGGAACTATTGGACAAATTGTTGCTTCTAGAAGTAAAAATACAAAAATTGTGGGCGTAGATATTGTTGCTTCGGCAATTAAAGATGCTCAAAAAAATACCAAAAGAAACAATATTGAAGGTTTGGAGTTTTATGCAGCTGATGTGGGTAAGTTTTTATACCAACATCCTGAGTATAAAAACAAAATAAAGACTATTATTTTAGATCCTGCAAGAGCAGGAATTTCCCCAAAAACATTACAGAAAATCATCCATTTAAATGCAGACAGAATGGTGTATGTTTCTTGTAATCCTTCAACACAAGCTAGAGATACAGCACTGTTAAAAGAAGCTGGTTACCTTATTAAAAAAATGAGTTTGGTAGATCAATTTCCGCATACATCTCATATTGAAACAGTGGTTTTGTTTGAGAAATAAAACTTCTTTTTTAACGTTTTCTACAAAAAAGAAAAAACGTACTTTTGGTATTGAATTAAATTAGAATGAAAAGATATACTTACATTTTTTTATTGTTAGCAATTATTATAAATTTTTCCTGCGAAAAAGATGATTTCTGTTTGCAAAACCCAGTTACTCCCAAATTGGTATTGCGTTTTTACGATAATACAAACAAACAAATTACAAAAAGAGCAAAAAAGTTATCTATTTGGGCAGAAAATAAAGACACTATTTTGGCTTATAAAAGTGTAAATAAAGACAGTGTTGCAATTCCTTTAGACGCTTTAAAAAACAAAACTATTTATCATTTAAAAATGAATGATGTAGATGGAAACAAAGCAAACAATAAATTTGCAACTTTTACCATAGAATACACCCCAAAAGAAGAATATGTATCACGCTCTTGTGGATTTAGAATCATCTTTAATGATGTCAGTTTTTCAGCAAATAATTCTTGGATTAAAGGTTTTACGCCCCAAACATTAACAACCATAAACAATCAAAATGCAGCACACGTTAAAATTTATCATTAGCATTTGTTTCTTATTTGTTTTTGTTGATGGATTTTCGCAAGAACAAAAAAAGGATACTTTAATTGATGCAAAAAAAGATACTATCAGCTATAAATCTGCTTACGGATTTCGCTTAGGAATAGATATTAGCAAACCAATATTGGCACAATTTGACGGTGATTATTATGGTTATGAAATTGTAGGAGATTATAGACTCTCAAAACGTTTTTATGCTGCTGCAGAACTTGGTTTCGAAAAAGAAACTACACAAGAAGATTACACAAATTCTACTGCAAAAGGAAGCTATATTAGAATAGGATTTAACTATAATGCATACAAAAATTGGTTAGATATGAACAACGAAATCTTTATAGGATATCGTTATGGATTTAGCATTTTTGAACAAACACTTAACAGCTACACACCAAATGTAGTTACAGCAGAAACCAATACTCCACCCTATTTCCCCACAAAACCAATCACAACTCCAGTTACAGCAACTGGTTTAAACGCACATTGGTCAGAAATTGTTATTGGTTTTAGAGCAGAAGCTTTTAAAAATTTCTTTATCACTTTTAGTGGTTCTTACAAAATTTTGATGAGTGTTAAAGACCCAAAAAATTTTAAATCCTTATATGCTCCTGGGTTTAATAGGATTTTTAGTAGCGGAACTGGCTTTGGATTTAATTACACACTTACCTATTTAATTCCGTTTCAAAAAAAATAAATTTGGTTTGTTGATTTTTTACTAACTTTAGCATCCATTTTTTTAAAATCACCAAACTATGAATAAAATACCAAGTGTAAATTTAGCAGATTTTTTATCTGATGATAAAACTCGTAAACAAAAATTTATCGATGAAATTGGTCACGCGTACGAAAACATTGGTTTTGTAGCTCTAAAAGGTCATTTTTTAGACAATACATTAGTAGATAATTTATATGCAGAAATCAAAAACTTTTTTGATTTACCCACATCAACCAAAGAAAAATACGAAATACCAGGAATTGGTGGTCAAAGAGGCTATGTCTCTTTTGGAAAAGAATCTGCCAAAGGAAAAAAAGAAGGCGATTTAAAAGAGTTTTGGCATTTTGGTCAATATGTAGATAAAGACTCTAAATATGCTGATGAGTATCCAGAAAATGTAACTGTAAAAGAATTGCCAAAATTTAATGAAGTTGGCAAACAAACCTATAAAATGTTAGAAAAAACAGCGAAATATGTTTTGCGTTCTTTAGCTCTACATTTAGGTTTAGAAGAAACTTATTTTGATAATTACATTAAAAATGGAAATAGCATTTTGCGCCCAATTCATTATCCACCAATAAAAGAAGAACCCAAAGGAGCAGAAAGAGCTGCAGCTCATGGAGACATTAATTTAATTACACTCTTAATGGGCGCTCAAGGAAAAGGATTGCAAGTTCAAAATCATAATGGAGATTGGATTGATGCTATGGCAGCACCCGATGAATTAATGATTAATGTGGGAGATATGTTGTCACGTCACAGTAATAACAAGCTTAAATCTACCATCCATAGAGTTGTGAACCCACCAAAAGAATTATGGGGAACATCGCGTTATTCAATACCATTTTTTATGCATCCTGTTTCTGATATGAAATTAGATGTTTTAGAAAATTGTATTGATGAAAATAACCCAAAACAATTTGATGATATTACAGCAGGAGAATTTTTAGAGGAACGTTTAAAAGAATTAGGTTTAAAAAAATAGTAGACAGTTTGCAGTCTTCAGTTTACTGTAGCAAACTGACTGAATACTGCCACTGAATACAGCAAACTAAACAAAATGGATTTTAAAGACCAATTAAAAAATTTATTTCCTAATCATAAAGAAACTACAGAACCAATTGTAGAAAAATCGAATATTTGGCTACAAGAGGAACCAATTATTTGCAAATATGAAAAGCGAAAAGGAAAACCTATTACTATTTTAGAAGGTTATACAGGAGCAACATCAGACTTTAAAATATTAGCAAAAGAAATAAAAAAGAAATTGTCTGTTGGAGGTAGTTTTAAAGATGATAAAATAATTATTCAAGGTGATTATAGAGATAAAATAATGACAATGTTAAAAGAAAAAGGGTTTAAAGTAAAACGTGTTGGAGGTTAGTTATTAACAATCGCACAATAAATAATAACAAAAAACGTTGTTTAAAATTATGAGTTCTTCAATATTGCATATTACAAATGGAGATAGTACTACAAATTATCTAAAAAAACTTCATTTTTCTGGAGATTTTATAACTTGGAGAGAGATGTTGTGTGAAGGTAAAACTACTACTGATGTTGGTAGCGAAACGTTTTGGAAAAATAGATTTCAGTTTTTTAAATCATCCTATAAAATTAGCAAGAAAAAGTTTATTGATTTTACTCTAAAAGAATACAGAAATCTTTGTAATAAAAAAGAAAGTAAAGAAATTGTATTGTGGTTTGAATACGATTTATTTTGTCAAATTAATATGTTAGCAGTTCTCAGTTGGCTAAAAACTTACAGAAAAGGATATCATATTTCTTTGGTTTGTAGTGGTAAAATAAAAGGTTCTGAAAAGTTAAAAAGTTTATCAGAATTAACAGAAAGTCAAATTCATCAACATTATAAAAACAGAATAGATTTAAGTGTAGATGATATAGAATATGCAGATTATATTTGGCAATTGTACTGTTCTGAGAGTCCATTACGTTTAGAAACTGTATACAAATACAACTCAAAGTCTCCTTTTCAGTATTTAGTTTCTGCAATAGAAGCCCATTTAGTAAGATTCCCTTCTATAAGTAATGGTTTAAATAAAATTGAAAATACTATTTTAAAAACGGCAAATAATTATACTTTAACTTCTAAAAATCAACTAATTGTAAAATTATTAAAAGACCAAGAAAATTATGGTTTTGGAGATTTACAGTATGAACATAAAATAGAGCAACTTCAAAAGTTATTTACTTCCTTTAACCCTGTAAAACTATCTAGAAAAGGTAAAAAAGTTTTAGAAAATCAAATGAATTTTTATCGTGAACTTCGCAATGAAAATTCGTATCTTGGTGGAGCAAAAAAATATAGTTTTTTATTTAATAATCAATCAGAAAAACTATTAAAAATTACATCTTAAAATGTCTATAAAACAATCTGAACTCATCTTAAATCCTGATGGAAGTGTATACCATTTAAATTTAAGACCAGAACATATTGCCAATGATATAATTTTTGTTGGCGATCAAGATAGAGTTGATAAAATCTCTAAACACTTTGATACTATTGAGTTTACAACTCAAAAAAGAGAATTTAAAACCACAACAGGTACTTATAAAAACAAACGTTTTTCTGTAATGTCTACAGGTATTGGACCCGATAATATTGACATTGTTTTAAACGAATTAGACGCACTTGTTAATATCGATTTAGAAACAAGGCAACCCAAAGAGAACTTAACCTCTTTAAATATTGTAAGAATTGGTACGTCTGGTTCTTTACAAGCAGATATTCCTGTAGATTCTTTTGTGGTAAGTTCGCACGGATTAGATTTAAATGGATTGCTTCACTCCTATCAAATTGACGGAATTACAAATGTTGATATTGAAAATGCTTTTGTAAAACACACCCATTGGAGTTCAAAAAAAGCATATCCTATCATTATTTCTAACAATAAAGAATTAGAAAACAAACTTTCTTCAGATAAAACTTTTACTGGAATTACAGCAACAGCTGGCGGTTTTTATGGTCCGCAAGGAAGAATTTTACGTTTAGCATTGCAAGACCATAATTTAAATCATAAAATTGATAGTTTTAATTTTAATGGATACAGAATAACCAATTTAGAAATGGAAACTTCTGCTATTTACGGATTATCAAAATTATTAGGACACAAAACCTGTTCTATAAATGCAATTATTGCCAATAGAGCTAATGGAACTTTTAGTGAAAACCCTGGTAAAGCCGTGGCAAATTTAATTATTTATGCTTTAAATAAATTAGTAGCCTAAATGACCAACTTAAAAGTTGGTGGCGTTCCTGAGCATTTTAATTACCCTTGGTACATCACCTTAAAGAACAAAGAATACACTAAAAAAGGTATTAATTTACGTTGGACAGATTATCCTGGCGGAACAGGACAAATGTGCAAAGCTTTAAGAGAAGGTGCTGTTGATATTGCTATTGTGTTAACTGAAGGAATTATTAAAGATATTGCAGCTGGCAATCCCTCTAAAATTGTGCAAACTTTTGTTAAAAGTCCACTTATTTGGGGAATTCACGTGGGTGCAAAATCAAAATTTAAAAATAGTAAAGATTTAGAACACGCCACAATTGCAATTAGCAGATTTGGTTCTGGTTCTCATTTAATGGCAATTGTAAACGCATATAACCAAGGTTGGGATATTTCTAAGCAAAAATTTAAAGTGGTTGGTAATTTACAAGGCGGAATTGATGCACTTACAAACGGTGCTGCAGATTATTTTATGTGGGAACATTTTACAACAAAACCGTTGGTAGATAATGGTACTTTTAGAAGAATTGACAACTGCCCTACTCCTTGGCCTTGTTTTGTTGTAGCTGTTAGAAATGAAGTTTTAGAAGATAATTTTGAAGAAGTAAAAAAAGTTTTAGACATTATAAATGCTGAAACAAAAGACTTTAAAAAGATTGATAATATTGATAAAATTTTAGCTAAAAGATATGAGCAGCAACTAGAAGACATTCAGAAATGGTTAAAAATTACAGAATGGAATGCTGGCAAACCCATCACAAAAAATTTAATTACCCGCATACAAAATAAAATGCTCAACTTTAACGTTATTCAAAGGAAGAAAAGTTCGGGAATGTTTATAAAAAATATGTACATTTAACGCATAAAACCCTTTAAAATGAAAAAAGTAGTATTTATTGCAATTTGTGTTTTAGGAATTCTTTGTTTATCTTCTTGTAGAAGTACGTCTAAATCTTGTGGTTTAGCGAATAATTCAACAACTATTCAAACAACAATACAACAAGCAGATTTAACTTAAAAATCAGTTTGTTTCTTAATTTTAAATTCAATGAATCCGCTTTTATCGGATTTTTTCTTGTACTGAATTTATTTCAGTACGTTTTAAAAACTACCAGTTAATTTCTTTTTTATGTATCGATTTTAAAAAACTATTTGTTTTAGAAAAATGCTGATTACCAAACCAATAGCCCCTATTTGCACTCAAAGGAGATGGATGTCCTGATTCTAAAATATAATGCTTTTTTTTATCAATTAATTTAGATTTCTTTTTTGCAAAGCCTCCCCAAAGTAAAAAAACTATATGCTCTTTTTGGCTAGAAATTTGTTGAATCACTTCATCAGTAAAAATTTCCCATCCTTTTTTTTGATGGCTTCCAGCTTGGTGAGCTCTTACTGTTAAAGTTGCATTTAATAACAAAACACCTTGTTTTGCCCATCTTTCTAAATTTCCACTTTGTGGATATTTTTTATTTAAATCTGTAGAAATTTCTTTAAAAATATTCATTAATGAAGGCGGATGTGCAATGTTATCTTTTACCGAAAAACACAAACCATTTGCTTGATTTGGTCCGTGATAAGGATCTTGCCCAATAATAACCACTTTTAAATCGTTAAAAGAGCAAAAATCAAATGCTGCAAAAATATCTTTTCCTTTTGGATAACAAATGTTTGTCTGATATTCGTTTCTTACAAATTCAGCTAAGCTTTTAAAATATTCTTTTTCAAACTCTTGTTGTAAAATAATTTTCCAACTATCAGCTATTTTTACTTGCATTGTTTCTTATTTTTGTTGATGATTTTAGACCTTAGAGGTTTTAAAAAACTCAGAAATCTATACAAAAACAAAATTACAACTTTGAATACTAATATTTCCGATAAAACATTACAAGATTTAGAATTTACAACTGTTTTACAACAAGTTGCAGAATATTGTATTTCTGATTTGGGCAAACAAAGTGTTTTAGAAATTCAGCCAATTATAAACAAAAAAACACTTTTTAAAGAGTTATACTTAGTAAACGAATATGTTTCGTCTTTTGAAAGCGAAAATAGAATACCAAATCACGGGTTTGATAATATATCAGAAAGTATAAAGCGTTTGGCAATAGAAAACAGTTTTATAGAAACAGACGCTTTTTTAAAGATTGCTACAACTTCACTCACTGTAAATGAATTGATTAAGTTTTTTAAAAAATTTAAGATTCAATTTACAACTTTTTTTGAGCTTTCTCAACAAATAGAATTCACAACTTATATTAATGATGAAATAAAGAAAATTATTGATATTTCTGGCGAAGTAAAAAACAATGCTTCACCCGTTTTAAAACAAATTAGAAAAGATATCAACCACGTTCGTGGTAAAATAGGTGCAAGTTTTTCATCTGCATTATCTAAAGCAATTGCTGCAGGTTATTTAGATGACATTAAAGAAACAGTTATAGATAATCAGCGAGTTTTGGCGGTTTCTGCTATGCATAGAAAAAAAGTTTCAGGTAGTTTATTAGGCGCATCAAAATCTGGTAATATTGTTTATATAGCTCCGCAAGCAACACTTTCTTATGCAAGAGAATATCAGAACTTAATTTATGATGAAAAGCAAGAAATCGTAAAAATTTTGCGCGATTTATCTGCAACAATTCGTCCATCAGTTTATCTTTTAGAAGCCTATTTAGCTTTTTTAATTCATCTAGATGCTATTGGTGCAAAAGCAAAATATGCTCAAGAAATGAATGCTATTTTACCTAAAATAACCAAAGAAAAAAAGATTTTTTTTAAAAACGCATACCATCCCATTTTATGGAAAAAAAATAAACAGCAAAAATTAAAAACGGTTTCTCAAACTTTAGAATTAAACCATAAACAGCAAATTATTGTTATTTCTGGACCCAATGCAGGTGGAAAAAGTATTACCTTAAAAACCATTGGTTTATTGCAAATTATGCTACAAAGTGGTATTTTAATTCCTGTTGATGAACGCAGTCAAACATATATATTTGATAGGGTATTAACTGATATTGGAGACAACCAATCTATTGAAAATCAGTTAAGTACATATAGTTATCGTTTAAAAAATATGCGTTATTTTTTACGAAAATGTAATAAAAATACGTTGTTTTTAATTGATGAATTTGGCACGGGTTCTGACCCTGAATTAGGAGGTGCTTTAGCAGAAATATTTTTAGAAGAATTTTACAACAAAAAAGCATTCGGAATTATTACCACCCACTACTCTAACCTTAAAGTTTTAGCCAACGAATTAGAGAATGTTACCAATGCCAATATGCAATTTGATGAGCGTTCTTTAGAACCTTTGTATAGATTGTTCATTGGGCAAGCAGGTAGTTCTTTTACTTTTGAAGTTGCGCAAAAAAACGGAATTCCATTTAGCTTAATTAACAAGGCAAAAAAACGTGTTGAAACCGAAAAAGTGCGTTTAGATAAAACAATTTCTAAATTGCAAAAAGAGCGAAATAGATTGCAAAAAAACTCAGATAATTTAGAAAAGCAAAAATCAAAAGGGCAAGAACATTTAGAAAGTTTACAAGAAAAAGAAAGTAAAATTCAAGCAAAATTAGCAGGTTTTCAAGAATTGTATGACCAAAATCAGAAGATGCTTTCTTTGGGTAGAAAAACCAATGAACTTTTAAACAAATACTTTCAAACGAATAATAAAAAGGAACTGAACATTAATTTTAATAAATGGGTTGCAGATGAAAAAGTAAAACACATTAAGAAAAACCCTGTAAAACCTAAAACAAAAGCTCAAAAACAAAAAGCAAAAGTTGCCGTAAAACAACAACAAGAAGTTATTAAAAAAGTAGAAAAAGAAGTTTTAAAAAAAGTTGTAGAAGTTCGTAAAGAAAAGAAAATAGAAGCGGCAAAAATGGCAAAAGCCAAAGCAAATTATGTTTATAAAATTAATGACAGAGTTAGAATTATAGACTCTAATTCTGTGGGTACAATTGATAAAATTGATAAAAAAAGTGTCACAATTAACTACGGAATCTTCACTACAAAAACTTCTGTAGAGAAACTAGAATTGGTTGAAAAAGCTAAAAATTAATGCTGATTTTCTATTTACACAGTTTAAAGTTTTAAAAAAGGTAAATCTTCAGAAATGATATTTATACAAAGTTTTGGACAGTGTAATTTTTTATGATGATTTTCCAAAAACATCATCTTTTATTTTGGGTAATTGTAAGTGAAACTTTACAGCAATTACTCTAATAACAACAATTACAGTAGCAGAAATTACAAAAACGATATTTTCTAATAAGTTAAAATGATTTAAAAGTAAATAAGTAATTCCACCTGCTAAACAAGCAGAAGCGTATATCTCTTTTTCAAAAATTAATGGAACTTTATTGGTTAAAACATCACGTAAAACGCCACCAAAAACTGCAGAAATAACGCCCATAATTAAGGCCATTATTGGATGCAAATTAAAAGTAAGTCCTTTTTGTAAACCTAACAAAGTAAAAACACCTAGGCCAACAGTATCAAACAAAAACATAGTTTTACTTAATGGTAAAATTTTACTTTTAAATAAAAAAGTAAGTACTACTGCTATGAGAATTGTATATAAATAATTTAAATCTCCAATCCAATTTATGGGATGTGCATCAATTAAAACATCGCGCAACATTCCGCCACCAACAGCAGTTACAAATGCAATAATTATGACACCAAATAAATCGAACTTTTTATCCGAAGCAACTAAAGCACCACTAATAGCAAAAGCAAAAGTTCCTAAAATATCTAAAACATAAATCAGTTCCATTTTACACAGTAACTTCTGTAAATTTTATATTTAATTCTTTTTGAATTTGATGCACTTTCTCAATTTCTGATGGCAAAATAAATGCAATTGAAGTTCCTGTTTTTCCTGCTCTTGCAGTTCTACCACTTCTATGAGTATAGTATTCTAATTTTTCTGGGAGTTGATGATGAACTACAAATTCTAAACCACTAACATCTATTCCGCGAGCAGAAACATCTGTAGAAATTAAATATTGCAAAGATTCATTTTTAAAAGCACGCATTACTTTATCGCGTTCTTTTTGTTGCATATCTCCTTCTAAAGCTGCCGTAGAAAACCCTTCTTCAATTAATTGTTTTGCTAAATTTTGGGCTCCTGCTTTAGTTCTACAAAATATAATACCTCTATGCGCTTGTCTTTTTTCTAAAAAAGTAACAATATCATTCGTTTTTTCTTTTAGAGTTGTTCTTGCAAATTGATGTCTGATATTTGCATTTACCAAAGAATTTCTGTTGATTTCAATTCTTGGCGCATTAGCATCCATATAAGTTTTTACAATACGCTTAATTTCATCTGGCATTGTTGCCGAAAATAACCACGTTTTTCTATCAGATTTTGTGGTAAACTTTAAGATTCTATTCAAATCTTGTTTAAAACCCATACTCAACATTTCATCAGCTTCGTCTAAAACTACCGTTTTTACGTGACTGATATCTACAGAACCTCTTTCAATTAAATCGATTAATCTACCTGGAGTTGCAACCACAATATGTGTGGTTCTTTTTAAATTATTAATTTGTCTATCAATTTTTTCGCCTCCAAAAACAACTTCCACAAAAATTCTTTCATCTACATATTTTGTAAACTTGAATAATTGTTTTTTAATTTGCTGTACTAATTCTCTTGTTGGTGATAAAATTAACGCTTGAATATTGTCTGATTTTGCATCAATTTGATGTAAAACAGGCAAACCAAAAGCCGCTGTTTTACCAGTACCTGTTTGCGCCAAACCAATAAAATCGGTTTTAGCATTTAATAAAACAGGAATCGTTTTTTCTTGAATTTCTGTAGGTATAGAAATACCCAGTTCTTTGATAGATTTTATATAATCTTTGCGTATTCCTAAGGATGAAAATGTTGACATTTTGTATCTTAATTTTTTGCAAAGATAGTTTATAATGACACGAATTGCACAGATTTATACGAATTTGATTAGGGCAAAATCACACTTTTTTAAAAAAGAAATATAATACAAACTTTAGCCACGAATTCACGAATTTATAGATGACTATTCAATAATAATTTTGCTAATTATAAAAGTATGATTCTGCCCTGCTAATTTGATTTTCAATAAAATATTATTAACGCTAAGTGTTTAAAAGGTTTTTTAATTTATTCTTAAATTTATTTTTATGAGAACTAGAAACAAGTTAAAGTTGACGTTAATTGTTTGAATGAAAAATGAATACTAAGTAAAACTAATTGTGATTTTGTGGTAACAATACTTTTAAAACATTTTCTCTAATTCTAGTTGGTTTCAATGTTTTTGCATCTAACATAACCCAAGTTGTTTTTGCTTTCACTAACAAAACATCATTTTTAAAGAACTCCATAAAACGAACAGAAGTTATTCCTTTGGTTTCTCCTACCCAAGTTTTTACGGTTATTTCATCTTCTAAACCTGCCTGTTTTAAATAATCAATTTCGTGCCTAATTACTACCCAAATATATTGTGGCAAAGGGTTATCTTTAGTTAAATGATTCCAATGTATGGTTGCAATTTTATCCATCCATTTAATATAAACTAAGTTATTGATGTGTTGTAAACTGTCTATATCTTCGGATGAAACTTTTATTTTTAATTCAAAAATTGAGGTCATTAAATTAAAGATTCTCCATTTAAATTAGTGGTTAAAATATTGCTAAATAAATTAAAAAACGGACGTAAAGCTTTGTAAGATTCATCAACTTTATCAATAAAATCATCAGCTAAAACCTCTTTATCTGTAAAGTTTTTAACGGCAATAAATCCTTTTTTACGCAATAAATCTATAGCTGGATGTTCTTTATCAAAACCTCTTGGTGCCGTTTTTAGTTCTCCAAAACTTTCAAACTTGCCTCCAAAATGTTTTTTGTAGTTTTTTTCTTCTAAAATTTCATAAATTTCAGAAGCATCTTGTTCTATTTCTTTTCTAATTCTAAATAAATCTTCTTTGTTAGGTTCCCAAAAACCACCCGCTAAAAAGGATTCTCCTGGTCTAATTCTTAAAAAATAACCGCCTCTTAATTCCTTGCCTAATCTAGAAAAAGAATTTGCAAAATGAGCTTTATAAGGAGTTTTGTCTTTAGAAAAACGCACATCTCTATAAATTCGCATCATTTTAGATTTTTCTATTTCATCATGTGCTTGTAATTTATTGTTAATTGCGGCAAAAACGGCTTTGGCATTCTGTTGCGCTTTTGTATAAGTGGGTTTGTTGTCTGCAAACCAATCTCTATTATTATTTTTTTGTAAGTCTTTTAAGAACTGAAAACTACTTTTTTCGAATTGCATTTTGATGAGTTTTAAAATTTCAATTTACAAAATAATTGCTAAATATTTTGACACGAATTTAGTTATTATTCTAACAAGCTGAATGATAATTCTTTAAATTTGAAAAACTGAAATGCATCAAAAAATAAAAAATACGCAAAAAAGATATGAAGGCTTTTTACAGACAAATTGTTTGTGGAAAGATAATGCTGTTTTTGACTTAAATCAATTTAAAATTGAAATTATTTCATCAAAAATTGATATTGAAATTGATGATAAATTGCGTTTGGGAAAATATATTGAGCGTTTGGTTTTTTTTCAATTAGAGCAACATAGCAAGATTAAAATTTTATGCGAAAATGTTCAAATTCAGCAAGATAAAAGAACTTTAGGTGAACTAGATTGTATCATTAAAAAAGACAATAAAATGATTCATTTAGAAATTATTTATAAGTTTTACTTGTATGATTCATCTTTTGGAAAAACTGAAATTGAACATTTTATTGGCCCCAACAGAAAAGATTCTTTACTAGAAAAATTAACCAAACTCAAAGAAAAACAACTGCCACTTCTCTACGCTAATGAATGTTCTGAATATTTAAAAACCATCTACTTAACATCAGAAGAAATCGAACAACAAGTTTACTTTAAAGCGCTATTATTTGTTCCGTTTTCAGAAAAAAATATCAGCTTTAAACAATTAAATTCTGATTGTATTGTTGGGTTTTACATCAACATAAAAGAGTTACATCTGTTTAAAAATGCTAAATTTTATATCCCCAATAAAAAAGACTGGATTGTTATTCCGCATAAAAATGTAAACTGGTTAAATTTTGATGAATTTAAAGAATTATCAAATGCGTTTTTAGAAAGAAAGTTTGCTCCACTTTGTTGGTTAAAAAAACCAAATGGAGAGATTCAAAAAATATTTTTGGTTTGGTGGTAAAAAAAAGGAACTCAAATTTGAGTTCCTTTTTTTTTTACTCATCATCTTTAGATGCTTTTTTATTCTCTTTATTCCAGACTTTAATTTTATCATCTTTACCAACTCCAGAAACTATTTCAACATTTATTCCATCAGAAACACCTAGTTTAACATCTTTCTTTTCGTAAGTGCCTTCTTCTTTGTTGGTTAAAACTTCTACATAAGGTTTTTTTGTTTCTTTATCAAATTGTAACAAAGCTTCTCTTATGGCAAAAATACTATCTTTCTTTTCTATAATAATTGATGCATTTGCGCTATAACCTGCACGTACCATTTGCTTAACGCTATCAATTTTTATATCTCCTTTTACTTTAAATTGAATAGCGCCGCTTTCTTCTACTCCTTTTGGTGCAATAAAATTTAATTTTGCCGGAAATTTTTCATCTTCAATAGCGCCCACAGTAATATCTAAATTCATACCCAACTTAAGTTTACCTACTTCAGCTTCATCAACTTTTCCTTCGAAAATCATTTTTTTCATATCTGCAATTGTTGCAATAGTAGTACCCGCATTAAAGTTGTTTGCCTGTATTACTTGATATCCTTTTTTTACAGGAATTTCTACAACCATACCAGAAGCTGTGGCTCTAATATTTGTATTGGCACCACCAGAACCAGAAGAACCTTTTTTTATGATTTGATAATCGTTTTGCGCATTTTGTAAATCGTTTTTAGCTTGATTGTAAGATAACTCTATAGCTTCATAAGCAGATCTAGCAATTACACCTTTTTCAAACAAGGTTTTATTTCTAAGATATTGATTTTTAGTATTGTTTAATCTAATTTTTACAGAGTTAATTCTACCTTTTGCACTTTGCAAAGATTGCTCATTAGGTACTACTTTAACAGTAGCAATTAAATCTCCTGTCTTTACAATGGCTCCTTCTTCTAAATACACTTTATCTATAATACCCGATATTTGTGGCTTAATTTCTACTTCTTCTAACGGAATCACTTTTCCTGTTGCCACTACTTTATTAACAATATTCATCTTTTTTAGCTGCTCAGTTTTGTATTTTTTAGCGGGCTTGCTATTTGATTTATTAACTTTTATAACAGCTATTACAACTGCAATTGCTAATATTGCTAATCCTATGTAAATTAAATTTTTTTTCATTTTTATGTTTGATTAATTTATTCTTCTCTTAAAGCTTCTATAGGTTTTATTTTTGTGGCTCTTTTTGCTGGGATTAATCCTACTAACAAACTTAATGCTAGCATTAATATAAAAGACCCTATTAATTGTGTAAAACTAACTGTTGGGTTTACAAAAGGGAAATCTGAACCACTAAACTTTACATCTAAAATATGTAAAATACCTATTGATATAACAAAACCTAATAGCCCAGAAAAAACTGTTAATGCTATGGCTTCAAATATTATTTGAGTTTTTATAATTTTTGGTGTTGCGCCTAAAGCACGTCTAATTCCGATTTCTTTAGTACGTTCTTTTACGGTAATTAATAAAATATTACTAATAGCAATTACGCCCGCTAGCAAAGTAAAGATTCCTATAAAAAAAGAAAAACTTTGTAAAACAGTTGTAAATGCAGATATACCTTTAAAAACATCCGATAAATTAAAAGAGCCAATTGCTCTTGTGTCTTTTGGATGTATATTGTGCTTTTCTTTTAATAGTTTTTTTATTTTATTTAATACAGGAGCCACAGCATACTCAGGTTTTATATTAATTGCCATCCACCCCACTTTATTGCCGCTATTAAAAGCTTTTTGAAAAGTTGTAAACGGAATAAATACCGAGTTTTGACCATCAAAATTAACTCCTTTCGTTTTTTTATAAACACCCACTACTTGAAAATAAATACTATTAATTCTAATATATTCTCCTATTGGATTTTCTTCTTTTTTAAATAATAGTTTATAGGTTTCATCGCCAATCACACAAACTTTTCTTCTATTATTTATATCATCTTGATTTAAAAAACGTCCTTCTTCTAAATTCTTTTTTGATATTTTGTCTATAGATGGAAAATCACCAAAAACAGTTGAACCACTTGTAAGACCATTTCTTGTTACGGTAGAAACCCCTCTAAAATTACCTAATTGAATTCTAGGAGAAAGAACATCTATTTCTTTAATTTGACTTTCTATGAGTTCTATATCATCAAAAGTATATTGAATTCTTCTACCACGTTCAAATCCTTTATAAGGTTTTCCTGTTCTTTGTCCCCAAACAAACATACTATTTGTTGCTGTTCCTGTAAATAGTTTATCAAAGCCATTTTTCATTCCAGTAGTAGCTCCTAACAATAGTATTAATATTACCATTGCAAACAACACCCCTAATGTTGTTAATGCTGTGCGTAACATATTTTTAGTTAAAGTACTATATACTTCTGCCCATAAGTCTCTATCAAAAAATCTTTTCATAATTAATCTGCTCTTAAGGCTACAATAGGTTTTACATTTGCTGCTCTAATTGCTGGCACTAAACCTGCAAAAACTCCTGCAACAACTAAAATTACTCCTGTTATAATTACAGTAGTTACGTTTACAGAAGGATCTGCAAATGCGGGTGATTTTGGTAAAACTTTAGCTACCAAACTAACTAAGCCCATTGCAAATAACATTCCAACAGCCCCAGAAAGTGCCGTAATAAAAATACTTTCTAGTAAAACTAAATTAATAATTTGCGATGGTTTTGCTCCTAAAGCTTTTCTAATACCAATTTCTTTAGTACGTTCTTTTATAATAAATACCAAGATGTTTCCAATACCTACAATGCCTGCTAATAGAATAAGTAATCCTACACCAATACTAATAAAAGTAAGCATTTTAGTAAAATTAGAAACATCAGAAAAACCTTCGGCATTATTATTTACATAAATGGCTCCTTGATCGTCTGGAGATACTTTGTGTTTTCTTTTTAAAACAACTTCTAAAACATTTCCAAAATTAATTGCTTCTGCGTAAGAAAATTTTGGATTGTAGGTTAATACAATTTGATTAATTTCATCTGTATTTTTATACAAACGTTGTAAGGTAGTAACAGGCACATAAATAATACGCTCTTCGCGTTCATTGCCATTATCAGAAAAAACACCTATAATTTTATAGGTAGAATTATTCATAATAAAAGTTTTTCCAACAGGATTTTCATTTGGAAACAAATCTGCTTTAATCATTTTACCAATTACAGCAACTTTTAATTTTTTTTCTACATCGTTGGCATTAATATATCTACCCTCATTAATAATTGTTTTTTCTATATATTGATGATCTGGAGAAACAGCTCGTACAGAATAACTTCCTGTTTCTTTTTTATATTTGGCTGTAACACCTTTTCTAAAACGTGGTGTAATATATTCTACTTCTTCAGCAAAGTTTCCTTGAATGTATTTTAAATCTTTATTGGTAAATTTTATTCTTCTACCAGCTTCAAAACCTGCATAAGGTTTTGTTGTTACTGCTGGAGAAATAAAAATAGAATTGGTAGCATCATCATTAAATTGAGACGTAAATCCGTTTTTCATTCCGTTAACAGAAGCTAATAATAATACCAAAATAAAAATACCCCAAGCCACAGAAAAACCAGTTAAGAAAGTTCTTAACTTATTCATTTTTATGCTATGAAATATTTCTGACCAAAGATCTCTATCAAACATAATTAAACTGCTTTTGCTGCTTTTGTTAATTCATCACTAATAATTACACCATCTTTAAGACGTACAATTCTTTTTGTTTGTTCTGCTACTTCTTCTTCATGGGTAATTACAAAAACAGTCATTCCTTCATCATTAATATCTTTTAACAAATCCATCACAGAATCTGTGGTTGTAGAATCTAAAGCACCTGTTGGCTCGTCTGCTAAAACAACTTTTGGTTTTGTAACTAAAGCTCTTGCAATGGCAACACGTTGTTTTTGTCCTCCAGAAAGTTCGTTTGGTAAATGACTTGCCCAATCTTTTAAACCAACTTTATCTAAGTAATCTAGCGCTATTCTTAATCGCTCTTTTCTAGCCACTCCTTTATAATACAAAGGTAAAGCAACATTTTCTAGCGCTGTTTTATAAGAGATTAAATTAAATGACTGAAAAACAAATCCTAAAAATTTATTTCTTAGAATTGCCGCTTTTTTCTCATTTAAATCTTTTATGAGTTTTCCGTTTAAATAATAATCACCTTCATCATGTACATCTAACAAACCAACTATATTTAACAATGTAGATTTACCAGAACCAGAAGACCCCATAATAGAAACAAATTCTCCTTCTTTAATATGTAAGTCTATTCCTTTTAAAACGTGAAGCGAGTCTTTACCAATAGGATAAGACTTGTGTAGTTTTTCTATTTTAATCATTAGTTGGTTAATTTTAAACGAAAATACCTAAAGCGTTTGGTTGCTCTTATTAATTTTTTGTTAAAAGCAAGCTTAACTTTAAATACAACCATAAGACGTTTAATATAAAATAATGTTACACTATTTTTTAAAAAAAGTTAAAGTATCTTTGTATTTGCGTTAATTGTAGCAATGAGAATGAGTAAATTTCCAAAAAACAAAAAAATTATTTTATTTGATGGGGTTTGTAATTTATGTAATGATTCTGTTCTAAAAGTGATTAAATATGATACAAAAAACGTCTTTTTATTTACTGCTTTGCAATCTAAAACTGGGCAAAAAATTATTAATCATTTAAAAATTGATGTTTCTAAAGTAGATTCAATAATATTATTTGAACCAAACATTTCTTATGATATAAAATCTACTGCTGCACTAAAAATAATGAAACAATTTGGTGGACTTTGGCATTTTACTCAAATCTTTTTTATTTTCCCTGAAAATCTTAGGAACTATTTCTATGATTATATTGCAAAAAATCGTTACAAATGGTTTGGCAAAAAACAAAATTGTATGATACCAACCCCAAATTTAAAAGCAAAATTTTTAGCGTAAAATGAACTTACCCAAAAATATAAAATGTGTCATTTTTGATATGGATGGCGTAATTATTGATTCTGAAGAAATTCATAAAAAAGCATATTACGAAACCTTTAAATCTATTAATGTTGATGTTTCTGACGATTTATACAAAACCCTTACAGGTTCTTCTACCATTAATGCTTTTCAAAAATTAGTTAATCATTTTAAATTAGATATAGCTCCTGAAGATTTGGTCATTAATAAAAGAAAACGGTATGTAAATTTCTTTGAAAACGACCCAACTTTACACTTAGTAAAAGGCATAGAAAGTTTAATAAAACACTGTTATAATAAAGGATTAACTTTAGTTTTAGCTTCTTCTTCTGCAATGGTAAATATTGATAGAGTTTTTAATCGGTTTAATTTAAATCAATATTTTACAGCTAAAATTAGTGGCGCAGATTTAATAGCGTCTAAACCAAATCCAGAAATATTTGAAAAAGCAGCTATTTTAGGAAATACACCTAAAGAAAATTGTATCATAATAGAAGATTCAGACAATGGTGTTAAAGCGGCTAATACAGCAAATATTTTTGTTGTAGGTTACAGAAATCCTATGGCAGATGACCAAACTTTAGAAAACGCTGATGTTGTTATTAATGATTTTAGTGAAATAAAGAATTTTTTCTAGTACCAATCTCAATCATAAATCATCTTAATTTAACAATAAATGCTACTTTAAGTTGCTTAAAATAAAATCGATAGTTTTATTAGTGTTCTTATTTTCTGAGTAAGAATCTGTTATATGTTTTGAATTTATGGCATATTTATGATGAATCATATATTGAATATGATCTACAAACTCTAAAGAAACTTTACCTGTAAGCAATAAGCTTAAATCTTTTTTTTCTTGGTGATAATCGTAAATCTTTTTTAAGCCCGTTAAATACAAATAATCTTTGGTAAAACCTCCTCCTCTATGTGCGCGAACTGCAATATAAAAAGCATCTTCTTTATTTAAGTCATAACTATTATGTAACATTCTAAAAGTTCTAGAAAACGAATATCCTTTAGCTAAACTATCTACAGCTAACACCCTGTAAGCTAACTCTTTTAAGCGTTTTACAGTTAAATTACCGGACATATACTCACTAAAAACCGCTAAACCTTCTTGGGTTTCTTCATTATTAGGGAATCCGTGCGAAAAAATTTTTAAAGGATGCAACATTCCGTTCATAGTTGTTACCATATGCACACCAATTTCATGATTGGTTAGTACATTAATTTCATTGTCAGAAAATATATGATTTTCATTTAAAACCAACGCCTGAATACTATTAGAAACCATTGCAATGGCACCCATTACAGATGCGTTTTTTATGGTATATGTAAAATTGTAATTTTTTGAATATTCTCTAAAAAAATGATGCGATTCTGAGGCAGAATACTTAGGCTTAAAAATTTCTGAATTTGTATCTTCGCTCTCAAAATGTAAAATAAATTTTGCATTTTCTACATCTTGTTCTGTAGGTGTACCAAAAGATCGTAAGCTGTTGTAATAAAAACGTTTACCCTTACCTATTGTTTCTATACATTGAATTAATCCTGAATAAAAATAAATAATATCTTCATAAAAATCTCGCAAACGTTCATCTTCTATTTCATCAATTTTTAAAGCAAAAAATTCTTTGTGTAAAGAAAATTTATCAAAATCTCTTTTTGGATAAGTAAATTTAGGGTCTGTTAAATATTTAGAATTAAAGAATTTTCCTTTTTCAGATTCTATATTATTAGGATTAACATAGTTGAGCATTTCAATCTTTTTGACTAAAACATCAATTTTATGATCAATCTCAAATAATTTTTTATTTTTTACAGAAACAGCATCCTTCATAATTCAATAATCTAAAAAAAAGAATTGCAAATTTACAATTTATGACTTGTATAAAAAGCTTCTGCGTGTTTTTTTATTGCTGATTTTAAATGTTTTTCTACTGCAAAAACAACTTCAGGATAGATTAGCTGAGCCAATTCATTACAATACACTTTTGCTATTTCTGTTGCCAAAACTAACGTATTGTTAAAGTTTTTAGTAATAAATTTTAAGAAATAACCATTTCCTTGAAAAGTATTATTTATTTCTGAAGTAGGTTTTATACCATTAGGAAAAGGCGTTTTAGACAACATTGTTCTCCAAGATTCTATTTCGTTTATAAAACGATTGTAGTCTATATTAGAAGTTCCTAAGTTCCAAGTTGGTACTGCTCTTGTCCAACGTTTCCAATTATAAGAATGCATATCATATACAATACAAACCCCAAATTTTTCTTCTAGTTTAGAAATTAATGTGTGTACAACTTTGTAAAAATTCGTATGCTTTTGCAAGCTTTTTGCGTGCATTTCTTTAGATAATGGATTTTTCCAAAGTTTTTTACCCCAAGCATCATCATAAATTGCAGTTTTTGGAGGTCTATTTAAATCGTATTCGAAACGAGAATCGCAACCAGCAATTACAATAGGATGACTTTTAACCATTTCTTTGGTTTCTGGGTCTTCCTCGTACCAGCGCTCATATTCTGTGTGTAAACATTCTGCCCACAATTCTTTTCTAAATTGATGCCCATTATGTACAGCCCCGCAAACGTAATGTACATATGCATCAATTTTAATTGTAAATGAATAATCTTTTGCTACCGCTTCAAAAATTTCTTCGTTTTTTATCTTTTCGATAATTTTTTCTATGGATAATTTTAGCATTTTAAAGATTAAAATAATTGATTGCTGCTTCTATATGTATATCTTTCTTAGCATTAATCTCTTTTTTAGTTGGAATTAATTTTTGATCAGGTAAAATTCCTACTCCTTCAAAAGATTGGTATTTTCCTTTGTAAAAAACTTCTACATCATCAATAGAAATTTTTAATTTCCATCTTCCATTTCCATTTTTTAGGGTAAAAACATCACTTCCAGAAAAAATTCCAAAAGTATTATTTCCTATTGTTTTTATATGATTTTGAGTTTTCATTGCAGCTGTAAATAATTCTCCAGAACTGGCGGTAGATTTAGAGGTAAGAACAACTACTTTTCTATTAAATTGAAAATCTCCAGATTTTTGAATCAAAGATCCTTCACCCAAAACTTCTACAACATTGCCTTCTTCTGCTCTATTATCTGGGTATCCTTCAAAATATTCTTCTTCATTATCTATAAAGGCACTTAAAGAAGATTCTTTACTTCCTTTTTTTACTTTATATCTTCTTCTTAATAATTTTGAAGATTCCGTTTTAAAAAATCTACCAGCCAAATAATAGGCATAATATCCTTGTCCTCCAAGATTTTTTCTTACATCAATAATTATTGCTTTTTTATCTTTTAAGTTTTCTAAAGCTTCATCAACGCTACTTTCAAATTTTTCAAACTCTTTTTCAGTATCGTCTTTAGGCTCAAAAGTTTTAGAATTTATATAACCAATGGCATCATTATTTTTAATAGTTCCATAATCTAAATACTTATTCCCTTTTTCTATTAAATTGATATAGGAAGCTGTATTCTTTTTTATCATTTCCTCTATGAGAGGATTCATATTCACTTCATATAATCTATCATCATCTTCAAACTCAATATATGAATGCCCATCTTTTAAAACTTTTTTCATAATTTCTCCTAAAATCTCAAAAAGTTCTTCATCATTGGTGCTTTTGGTGATTTTTATACTGTATATATCATAAACTTCTTGCCAGTTTATTTTTTTTCGATACATTAAAGGATAGTATTTATCACAAATATCCCAAAATTCTTGAAACACTTTTTGCTGTTCTGTTTTTGGAGGATGAACTTCTTTTTTTAATACATTACTCTTTTTAAAAGCAAAGGTAAATAGTAGGATTGCTAAAATTAATATGCTTTTTTTAATCATTTTTTTAACTAACTTATAATTTTTTTTAATAGTAAAAATACGTTCTTTTCTAAAACATCTACAGATCCATCTGCAAAAAAAACATTTTTAATTTCCCTTAAAAGAGCTTCTTTTTCTTGTTGATTGATTTTATTTTCAGATAAATATTGTTGAATTTTATTCAAGCTATCTTCATCAGAATCTACCACAACTTCTGTATGAATTTTATGAAATGTATTTTTATCAACTTTAGATAAAATATAATTTTCTTCTTCTTTGGTTTCGAGAAAATTACAATGCGCAGCATACAAAAGTATGTATGCTAAAAACTCTTTTTTAGTCCAATTATTCATACTAGTTTTCTATTGGCAAATTATTTGTTAACCCCCACTCTGTCCAAGAACCATCATAAACTGCATAGTTTTTTACTTTAGCAATTTCTGCTGCTAAAGCTAATACTGATGCAGTAATTCCTGTTCCGCAAGAAAAAATTAACGTCTTATTATTTGCATTTATTTTATTAAATATAGATACTAATTCTTCTTCTGATTTAAACTTGTTTTTATTTAAAACAGAACCAAAAGGTAGGTTAACAGCATTAGGAATATGACCGCTTTTTACTCCTTTTCTCGGTTCAGGAGCTTTACCATAAAACCTTTCTTTAGATCGTGCATCAACAATTAAAATATTGTTGTTATTTATTGCAGCAAGCACATGATTAGTAAATTTTATTTTTTGAGGTTGATAATCTACCTTAAAATTTCCTTTTTTACGTTGATGATTCTGAGGTTTTTCTGTTGGATATTTTTTTGCTTTCCAATTTGGCAATCCACCATCTAAAACGGCAATACTATTAAAACCCATTAGTTTAAAATTCCACCAAACTCTTGGTGATGAATAGACACCTAAATCATCATAACAAACAATTATACTATCTTTATTTATGCCTAAATCTTGTGCTTTTTTCTCAAATTCTTTGGGTGATAATACTGTATTCGGAAATGGTTTTGTTACATCTGAAAAATGGTTTTTTATATCAAAAAAAATAGCCTCTTTTATTTGTTTTTTTTCCTCAGATTCTGATGTGCAACACCTTGTAGTTACTTTAGGAATTGTACAATCTAAAATAATTAGATTTTTAGCATCTAAATTATTGTGCAACCAATCTGCTGAAATTAAAGGCGAGAGTATTTCTAAAGGCATTTTAAAATTTTAGGTTTCTCAATTAAGCTTCATCTACTAATTTTTTAAAAGTAGATTTTCTTCTAAAAGCAGCTTCTTTTTCTAACACTTTACTTTCCATAAAGTTAACTACTTTTTCTTGAATTCTAGTTTTATACACTTTATTCATATAAGTAATGCCACCAGGACTCATTACATTTACTTCTACTAATTTACCGCCAATCACATCAATTCCAACAAAATACAAACCATCTTTTACCAATTTAGGTCCTATTCTTTTGCAAAGTATTTTTTCTTCTGCAGTTAGTTTATGTTTTGCTATTGTACCTCCTGCTGAAACATTAGAACGATGATCTTTATCTCCAGGAATTCTACGCATTGCGCCAATAGGAATTCCGTTTAAAATTAAAATCCTAACATCACCTTTATCTGCACCTTCTATATATTCTTGTAGAATTACATAATCTGAGCCTCCATCACTTTTAGAAATATAAAAATCTAACAATGAATTGATATTACCCATTGCCGATTTTTCTATCAAAATAACGCCAGAACCACCAAAACCATTTAAAGGCTTTAAAATCATTTTATCGGATGGAGATTCTTCAATCATTTTTACTAAATAATCTTTATTTTTTGATACGTGTGTAACCGGAATGATCTCATTGTTAGGATCTTCAAAAACTGCGGTATATAATTTGTTGTTTGCTTCACGCATTCCTTGAACAGAATTAATGATAAAAACATCATCTTTAACAGAGTCTAAAAAGTTTAACATTAATGGATCTAAAGGTGGTTCTGCACGCATAAAAATAACATCGAAACCAGCCAAAGGAAGCATTTCTTCTCTTGTGGTAGTTTTATTGTAATAGGTTTTAATATTACTTGGTATTTTATCTAATCTGTTTAAAATGGTACAAAATGCATTGGTTACACTATTTCTAATGGTTAAATTAGAAGGTGTGCAAATAGCAACTCCATGACCACGTTTTGCACATTCATGTATTAATGCTAAAGAGGTGTCATTTTCTGGAGATTTTATACTTTCCCAAGGATACATTAAAAAACAAACATTCATAGTTTTATAGTTATGTTAGTACTTATTCAATAAAAAAGCATCAACAGTTAGTTAACTATTGATGCTTATAAATGTACTCTTTTTTTTAATGTTTTTAAAATGAATATTATTTTACTTCATTATAATGATCATCCCATTCTTTTGGCTGAGGATTGTCATGTAATTTACCAACAGATTTAGCCACAAGCGATGCAACTGTAGCATCACCAGTAACATTAATTACAGTTCTACACATATCTAAAGGTCTATCAACCGCAAAAATTAATGCCAAACCAATGGCTAATTTATCAGCAGGAAATCCTACTGACTCTAACACAATTACCAACATAACCATACCTGCACCAGGAACTGCAGCAGAACCAATAGAAGCTAATAATGCTGTTAAAATAATTGTTAATTGATCTGCAAAAGTTAAATCGAAACCTAATGCTTGTGCTATAAAAACAGCAGCAACTGCTTGGTAAAGAGAGGTTCCGTCCATATTTATGGTTGCTCCAACTGGTAACACAAAACTAGATACTTCTTTGTCTACACCTATATGTTCTTCTACTCTTTCCATAGTTACGGGTAAAGTTGCAGCACTTGAGCTCGTAGAAAAAGCTAATAATTGTGCTGGACTTAATTGCTTTAAAAACCATAATGGGTTCTTTTTTGTAAACATCTTGACCAAAACCATATAGAAAACAACCATTAACAAAAGCCCGCCTACAACTGTAAATGCGTATTTTAAAAGTGCTAATAATAAGTCTGGATCATTTGAGGAAACCACCACATTAGCTAATAATGCAAAAACGGCATAAGGTGCAAAAAGCATAATTAAATCTACCATTTTTAATACAACTTCATTTAAAGAATCGAAAAAGTTTTTTAATGGTTTTGCTGATTTTTCACCAATTAACAACATAGCAATTCCTAAAAAAATAGTAAAGAAAATTACTTGCAGCATGGCTTTGTTGTTACTCATAGCTTTCATAGCATTATCTGGAACCATATCTACTAAAAACTGTAAAGGTCCACTATTTTTTTGGTTAGATGCTTCTTGTATTTTAGATTGCACAACAGAACTATTAGCATAAGTTTCTGTAAGTTTTGTTATGGTTTCTTCTGATATTCCATCTCCTGGCTGCACAACATTAACTAACAACAAACCTATGGTTATGGCAATTACTGTTGTGCCAATATAGATGCTTATGGTTCTTATTCCAATATTTTTGAATTTAGAAATATCTTTTAAATCAGAAATCCCTTTAATTAAAGACGCAATAATTAATGGTACAGCAATTAATTTTAAAAGTTTAACAAAAATGTTTCCAAAAGGATTAATCCAATTACTAACAAAACCTGCTCCACCATCAACTGCAGTCATCCCTATTCCGAAGAGAATTCCTACAATCATTCCTATTAAAATTTTCCAATGTAATGCTAGTTTTTTCATATTGTCTAAATAAGCTAATTAATATTTTGGGGTAAGATAAAAAAAGTAAAGTACTTTTATCTATGCTTTAAAATATATTTGAAAAAAATTATAAACGAATCACTTTTTTTAAAGCGAAACCATTACTTGTTTTAATTTTAAAAAGATAGACACCTTTTGACTGATTGATTAGATTTATACTTGGATTATCAATTTTATTAAACTTTTTGATTAAAACTCTTTGTCCGAATAAATTAAAAACTTCTACTTCTCTAATCTCTTTTGATGTTATAAATACCTTTTTTGATGTTGGGTTTGGTGAAACAAATATTTTATTATTTAAATTAAAATCTTCTACATCTAAAGTACTTGGAAAAACGTTTTTTAAAGCATTACTCATTTTTGCCCATCCTGTAGCGTTACTTCTTAACCTAGTTCTTTCTTGTTCTACATGTATAAATCTTCCTGTTGTTGATGTTGCAGAAGTGCTACAATGATTAGTAGAATTGTTAATTAATCTTCCTTGAGTATTTGTAAAACCAATAAGACGCGACCAACTTTTGTTAATATGTGCTAATTGAAAAGTTAATGAACTATCTTCATTAAAAAGAGCATCTTTTAGTAATGTTGCATAATCTATTATTGGGGTTTTACGAGTTCCATTACTTAGTATTACATAAGGATCTGTAGATTTTTTACCAAAACCGTGCAGTTGAATAAAAACAGAGTTAGAGATATTTGCTAATAGATTCTCTGTAGTTTTTTGAAACATTGTAGTAACATTATGCGCCAAATCAGAAATTCTATAAGATTCTGATCCTGCATTACAAGTACTTGTAGTGCCAGAACAAGAAGAATAATTAGAACTATTACAACGATGTGTACCACTAATAAATACGGCTTTTGCTAACGTGTTTTTAAAACAGTAAACTGCTTGTTGACCCGTATTTGTATCATTTCTTATATGTGGAGCTTGAATAATTAAATTATTTCTAGTGGGCGTTTTACTAAAAACATAAGTACCCCAATAATTAGAAGACGCACTTTGCTTTTCTAACACATAAAAAATTTTACTAGGTGATATTGAGGTATCTGTAAATTCTGTTACTTGATAACCAAGACCATTTGCGTTTGATCTTGCATTTGCTAAATCATCTGCTAATAAAAAATTAATAATGGTATTCCAAGTATTTAATTGAGTAGCATTTGGCGCAGAATAATCATTTCCAGAACTGCTAGGAACATTATCAATAATAGTATCAATATAAGTTTCAATATTACCTGTTGCCGTTTGAGAAACAAGTGTTATTGAAAAAAATAGAACAAAAATCAACACTAAATTTATTTTATTTTTTTTCATCATCTTAAATTTTATTTTCTTCGGAAAGTGTTTTTGTTTTTTCATTTCTATTATTAAACGTTTGCATTAGTTGATATACATACGGAATTTGCTTTTGAAAACGTGTTAAGATATCATACGAAATATTTTTGCGACTAAAAGGCACCACTTTTACATATTCTTGAATTTCATTCGCATTTCTACCGTATTTATAATCATACGGAAAACGACCGTCTGTATCAATTTTATTGTTTTTGTTTTCTTTGTTGGCAACGCTGATGTAAAATTCGCTATCTTTTATATTTCCGTTTGGGTTGAATAAATTTTCAGCTTTTAAATATTGGTGTAATTCTTTGGCAGTATCTACTGCAGGATCAATTAATTGTACGTTTTCAACCATAAAATTGCGATATAAATACTTGCCGTTTTTTGCTTTATAATTGTATAATTCCTTTAAAATTAAACCTATTTCATCAGTCATATACGGATAATGTGTACAACCTAAAATAATAGATTTTAATTTATTTGTTGTTTGTGACAAGCGAATTTGCTCCATCAACGTTACTAAATGATAACGCACATAATTTTCGGCATCGTTAATTTGTAGGATAGAACAATCGTCCGATTTTTCGGTATCACATAACATTTTACTGTTTTCAAAATCAAAATTATAGACATCAAATAAGGTTTTATCTATTTTTACATCACCCGTTAAACTTGGTCCTTTATAATCTTTACGAGGTTTTTTTAAGTTTTTATTGAAGTAGTTTGGGTCTTCATCTACCGCTTCAGCAATACCAATTCCACCTTGAGAAAACACTTCAATATTCCCAGTAAAACCATTTTCTTTTTTCATTTTTAAAATGGTATTATGATAACCTTTTGAAGCTACCGTTCCAGCAGTTGCTAATACGCCAATTATAGCGTCTTCATCTTTATCTAAACTAGCCAAAATACCGCGAACACCAGCATCTATAACACCAATTACTTTTAAGTTAGAATTTGCTTTTTTTAGAAACTCTTCAATATATTCTTTTCCATACGCAGTTGCTGTGTTACAAGCTATTACCAAGGCTTTTACAGGTTTTTTATCAGTATTTACTGATGTATCATTTCCATCTGAATAATATTGATTACTCATTAAAAACTGCGCATCTTTAATGATGTGTTCTTTTAGTAAATCTACTTTGTTTTCTTTGGAATAATTCCCATACGGCATATTGGCTTGATCGCCTAAATAAATAAAAGATTCTTTGTCAAAATCAAGTTGTCCATCGCTTCCTTTTTTGTGCGAAGCGTTAGTGTTTTGATCGTAATTTACAATTGCTTTTAAAACGGTTAATCCACCTGTACCAGAATCGAAAACACCAATTGGTAACGTTTTATCTGCATTAGGATAATTAGCCATATTTATATGATAAAAGCTATCAGAATCGTTAATTATGGTAGAAACAATGTCTGCTGTATTATTCGCTACAACTTCTTTTTTCTTCTGATTTTCTTTACAGCTCACTAAAAAAAGTAGCGTAAATACTAAAATGTATAGACTGATTTTTTTCATAATGATGGTTTATTTTTTTAAAACTTTTCCGTTTAATTGTTCAGTAAACTCTCCTTTTTCAACAGAAATTTTACCGTTGATAATACTGTATTCTAATCCTTCAGATAACTGAAAAGCATCAGAATAATCTGCCACATCTTTAAATGTATCTGGATTGAAAATAATAATGTCTGCATAATAACCTTCTTGCAATTTTCCTCTATTTTTAATTTTGAGAATTTCTGCAGTTTTTGATGTACTTCCGTTTATGAATGAAGCAATATCTATTACTTTTTCTTGCTGCACATATTTGTTGTATTTCCTTGGAAAAGAACCGTATTTTCTTGGATGACCTGTGTTTCCGTCAGAACCTGTAACTACCCAGTCTTGTTTAATAAATGTATGAATATCTTTTGGATTCATATTAAATGAAGCCACTCTAACATAACCCGTTTTTAAAACTTTATAAACAGCAACTTCTGGAGAAACATCTAGCATTTCTGAAATTTCTAATAAGTTTTTACCCACAAACTTTGGTTCTTCAGATTTTACAATTAATAGTTTATCTGACCCGCCACGACGTGTAATATTCTTTTTTGTGTCTGCTAAAATTTTTTGAGTAAGTTTCGGGTTGTTATAACGTATAAAAAGGGAATCTTTTCCACCGCTTTCTGCCCAACGTGGCGCAACAGCAGATTTTAATCCTGTAGCAGAAGCATCATAAGGATATTGATTTGCAGTAACATCCACACCTTCTTTTTGTGCTTTTTCAATAGCTTTTACAATGTCTTTACTTTGATGCCAAACATCTACTCCAAGACATTTGATATGCGAAATATGAATTGGTAATTTTGCTTGCCTTCCTATTTCTATGGCTTCTTCAATTGCAGGAATTAAACCAACAGTATATGAGCTTTCGTCACGTAAATGAGTGTCATAAATACCATTATTTTTCGAAACAGTTTTTGCTAAAGCAATTACTTCTTCAGTATTAGAATAGCTTCCTGGAGAATAGAATAATCCAGTAGAAATACCAAAAGCACCAGCATCCATTTCTTGTTGAATTAGGTTTTGCATTTTAGTAATTTCCTCAACAGTTGCTTTTCTATCACTTTTTCCCATTACTTGCTCTCTAATGGTTCCGTGACCAACTAAAGGTACTACATTTGTTCCTATTCCGTGTTCATTATACAAATCGATATACTTTGAAGTCGGATAAAAACTATCGCCGTCATTTCCTGTTACAACCGTTGTAATTCCTTGAAACAAAAAAGGTTTATTATGTGAATTTTTCGGGTCTTTTAAATCTCTGTCTGCGTGTGTATGTGGATCTATAAAACCTGGAGAGACAATGAATCCTTTTGCATCAATCGTTTTTTTAGCATTGATTGATACTGAATTTTCATCGCCTATAAAAACAATTTTATCGCCTTTTATTGCTATAGAATTGTTTGTGGATGTTTTGTTTACACCGTTATAAACCGTTCCCTTTTGTATTAAAATATCTGCGTCAATTTTTTCTTTTGAACAAGAAAAAAGTGCCATCATTATAATTAAGAATATCGAATTTAATGGTTTCATTTTATAAAGATTCTTTACTATGTTAATGGTGTTTTTTTTAGTTGATAAATCCAGGAACAGCAATGGTTGCCATTGTTTGCAATCCTACAGGTGCTTTTAAAATACTATTAATACAATTAATTGTAATGGCACAAGTAGCAATATCTCCGTTAATTCCTCCTTCAATTTCTGATGTGAAATTTGGTACACCTTTTATGGTCACTTTATCATACGATTTTGGCTCGCCAATGGCTGCTTTAAAATGCATTTCTATTTTGCATTCTCCATTTTTATAACCACGTGCAATTTGTTCTACACCTCTGGCATCCCCTTTTTTTACTTGAATTGCTGCAGATGACACATTGTCTTCTGCAATTACAGGGTCTAAACTTTCTGTTACTTTATCTAATGCTAATCCTATAGAATTTGCTAACAAATAAACTGATTCTTGTAAGCCAACATGACGTAAAGTGCCTGTTGCTTCTTTCTTTTTAAATTCTTCTAAAGATAAACCTGCTCCTATTTTTTGCTGAAAAGGAATACGTCTTGGTGTTGCGTCTTGAATTCTTTCAACAAAAATAGTATCTATTTCTTTAGATATAGAGGTAAAAACCGATGGCAAATAATCCATTAAAAAACCTGGATTTACACCTGTGCCTAAACAAACAATATTATTTTTTTTACAAATTTTATCAAGTTGTTTGCTTAATTTTGGTTGTAATTTCCAAGGATATGATAATTCTTCGCAAGTAGATATTACTGGAATACCAAACTTTGCTACTTCTTCTACTTGTGGAATTAGTTTTTCTAAACTAGAAACCGTTGTTATAATTGCTACATCTGGTTTAACCTCTAAACTTTTAATGGCTTCTTTTACTGATGTATGAATAACAACTTTATCAGATAAATCTTTATCTAAGTCTGCCGTTTTTTTTCCTTTTAAAGACGGATTAATATCTACACCAACTACTGTTTTAACCGTTGATTTTTGAGCAATATATTTCCCTATTTGAATCCCTAAAGGACCAAAGCCTATTTGTAAGATGGATATCATTTTAATAATTTTAAAAAGAAGAGGTTGTTTTATGAAATAATGAAACAACCTCTTAAAATACAAAACAAAGTTTAGTCTTCTGGAACGTAAACTAAAATATTATCAATATCAAAAGATTCTGGTGTGGCACCACTTTGCGCTTCAATAACCAATTGATACGATTTTACATCTTTAATAAAACCAGTACCTCCAATATTGTATGTCAACCATTTGCCAGCAACCGCTTCTACATCATTATCACGAATATTTACCATATCAATTTTTTCTGTAGCTCCAGATTTTTTTACAATATTTACATAAGCATATATACCATCTTTAGATTCCCAACTTGTATCTCCTAAATAAACTTGAAAAGAAGCCCCTGATTGATCTTGGTCTGAAGGAATTTCGACTGTATCAAATGTTATTCTTATACCTCCATCAGGGTCTTCAATATGAAAGCCTTTTACTCCATCTGGATATGCTGCATAATCTTCAAATAAGCTATATACGCCTATTCTTTCTGTTCTAAATCCAAGACCACTACTACTTATATTTGGAACAGCAAAAAACGCTGTATTAAAACCTATTTCATCATTAGCAGATGAACCTGTTGCTGTATAATCTACATAAGGTGGATTTACACCGTTTATTAAATCTGCTGTTTCATTGAGACCTCCTGTACGTCTAAAACCTACATTATTAGCTCCAATTGTTACTTCTTCAAAAGAGGTTCCTCTTACTTTTTTTGCTGGTGGCAAGAAAAATTCTATGTCAAATTCAATGGCATCTCTTAAACCTGCAGCTTTTAAACGTACAGTAGAGTCTCCTCCTTGATTTATATTATTACTATCATATTTTGGTGACAGTCCTGAATAGGTTCCTGTTGGTGTAGCTATGGTTGCTACAAATGTAAACTTTGTACTTAATATAATATCTGATAATGGAATTCCTAAAGCTTTAGTTACTTCTTCCATTGTTATTTCTAAGTCTGCAGGAAAAGAGTTTATTGTTTTAAAATTCTTAGCAACTTTACCATTATGATAAACATCTAATGAATAACTAATGGCGTTATTGTTTGGGTCAATAATTTTTTCAGATACTTTATCTGTATCTAATTTTATAATGTTTAAAGTTAAATTAGGTTTTTTTTCAAATTGTATAAAACCTCCTCTAACAGCAATGTCTTCCAATAAATTATTATCATTGGAACATCCAAAAAGGATTAACAAACAAGCAATTATCTTTATTGTATTTTTCATATTTTAATATTTTATTTGATAAAGCCATCTGGGTTTTTATCCCAAAAAACTTTGTCTTTTATTGATTTCTGATTTAATGAAGAATTTCTTTCTACTGCTATTCTTGAATACAAAAATGTTCTAGGAAATGTTGGGTTATCATTGTCTATAGTAATTTGTAAGTTTGATGGTAAACCTGTTCTTCTGTATGCATTATATGCCTCTATTGAGTTACCAAAAGTGGCAAGGTAAGCTTCTGTTAAGATAACATTTAGTTTTTCTTTATTACTTGCAGCAGCATTGTATTTATTCTTAACAATAGTAATATAGTTATCTACATCTATATCTTTTGCTGTTAAACTAGAGGTAACATTAGAAAAACCTAAAACTTTTGTCATTGAGTCTCTTATGGCTTCTTCTAATAATGTTAAAGGTGTTCCGTTTGTACCAAGCTCTAATGCCGCTTCAGCTTTTAAAAACTTAATATGAAAAGATGTTAATACAGGTAAAATACCTGCACCACCAATGTTAGGGCTTGTGCCTGAAGGTTGATTTGGCGCACTTGTACTTGGCGCTTCAACAAATTGGTTTTCGTCAAAAGTACCTCCAGCAGGATATAAACCATAAACGGTTCTAAATAAGTTGTCTCCTCTACCTGTTCTAGATTCTCCATGATCTAAGCCCCAGTATTGGTCTCCAACATAACAGTAATCAACAGCAGCATCGCCTTTACAAGCTAAATATGGAGGTCCAGAAAAAGGATCTATATTAGATTGTCTATACAAATAATATCTTATTCTTGGATCTCTCATAGATTTAGAATCTTTAAGCATCCACATAAATTGGTTACCAATATATTGCGAAAAACTACTGATATAACCTCTTCGAAAATAGGGATGTCTGCTATCAGGATCTTTTACTGCTGAATATTTCCATTCAAAATCTTCTGATGCGTTGTCTATTAAATCTTTAGTTAATAAATTATTGATTTCTGTTTTTATATTGGTTTTTCCGATATCTGATGCTGCTAATCTAGCTTGCATTAATATTCTAAATTTAAACGAGTTGGCAAAAGTTTTCCATTTTGTTTTATCAGATCCGTAAAAGAAGTCAGATCCCACAGCAATGGTAGATGCATCTATATCTATAATTGCTTGATTAATATCTTCTAATACCATTTTGTACAATTCTGCAGCAGAATCTGGCTTTGGATCTGAATATTCTAATGGATTCCCTGCCTGTTCGTAAGGTATATCTCCAACATAATCTACCAATGTAATTGTTAAATAGCCCATTAATAGTTTATTAATAGCATTATGATATTTTAATCTATCATTGTCTTTGGCTAGCTTACTAATTGTTTTAGAAATATTTAATGCTTCATAAAAACGTTCCCATTCCGTATTTAAAGCATTTACATCTGCCACATCTGCGTAGCTACCTGTCATTGTTTCATAACGCATAATATCATCTGTGTTAATCATCATATCGCTCATAAAATCTTGAAACAAATATTGCATTTCGTTTAACAAAGATTCTGGGTTTGCATCTTTGGGTATCAGAAAATTCGGATTTTTTTGGAAATCAAACTCTGTTGTATCACACGTTGACAATGTTATTAAAAACATTATCAAACTTATATATTTTATTATTTTTTTCATTTCCTTTAATTTTAAAATGTTGCTGAAATACCTATTGAAATTCTCTTGGTAGATGGTACTGTATTTCTACCTAAACCATTATCATTTTCGGGATCATAATTAATATATTCTGGAAAATTTGGGGCTTTGTACCACAGGTTTCTGCCACTAATTGTAAAATCTAGCGTATTAAATGGTAATTTTTGACCTGCTTTTTTCTTGATAGAGTAATTTAAAGAAACTTCTCTTACACGAAAAACGGATGCATCCCACATACTTAAATCATTGGCATTGTAGTAATTAGAAAATACTGTTCTTAAACCGTTTAATTGAATCGTGTTTGGTATTTGGTTTCCACTGGCATCTAATAAGGGTTTACCAGTCTCATCATCAGCTAAAAAACCTGGAATCACAAAAGAGCCTTCTCTATTTTCTGTATCTCTAGTTACACCTCTTTCTAACATATCTTCTACAGAGCGAGAAGATATATCGCCTCCGTGTCTATATTCTAATTGAGCAGACAAGGTAAAACCTTTGTAACTTATAGTATTGATATTGGTTAACCTCCAATCTGGATTTGGATCTCCAATTACTTTATTCACTAAACCAATGTCTGAACTTGTAATTACTTCTCCTACTTTTGAGCTAGAACCATTACCACTAATTAATAAATTGCCATTAGCATCTCTTAAAGCATAATCTCCTACAATAGCATTTAATGGCTGTCCTTCTACTGCCCATCTATCAGAAATTAAATTAATAGGCGAACCAATTGGAGTTGTTTTTACGACTAAAGATTCATCTGCGGTAAAAATATTTCTAAAATTCCATTTAAAATCATCGTTTTTAACAACATCTATTCCTAAATCAATTTCTATACCTTCATTATCTATTCTACCTAAGTTAATTACTTGAATGTTATAGCCAGTCTCTAAAGCTAATGGCGCTTCTACGATTTGATTCTCAGAAATTCTTCTATAAACAGAAGTTTCTAGTGTAACTCTATTTTTAAATAGTTTTGATTCGATACCAAACTCTATTTCTTTATGTAATTCTGGTTTTAAATCAGGATTTCCTAATCGTGTTCCAAACCTGTTGGTTACTGGTAAAACTCCTTCTCTAGTAGCAAATCTATTTGCATCTATAATTAACACATCTCTTGTTCTGTAAGCCTCTGGAAAACCTGAAGATGTAGCATAAGCACCTCTTAGTTTTAAATATCTAACAAAACTATCGCTACCAAAATCAAATGCTGAAGTGGGTATAAATGAAATAGCTGCTCCAGGATAAAATAAAGAAATATTATCTCTTTCTACAGTGCTACTCCAATCATTTCTTCCAGAAAGTGTTGCATATAAATAGTTTTTGTAAGCAAATTGAAATTGCCCAAAAACTCCCGCTATATTTTCATCAGAAGATCTATAATCAGATTCTGAGGTACTAAAATTATCTGGTCTTAAAAAACCATAATCAAATTGCCCTTGAGAATCAGAAGAAATACGTCTTCCTTTAGTAATTTTTGAATTGGCACCCAATTGAGCCTCAAGGGTTATATCTTTTGTTAAATTCTTATTGTAATTAAACATTACTGTTTGGTCTACAATTGTTTCTTTAATGTAATCTAAGTTTAAATATCCGTCTTGAAATGCTCTATCTATACTTCTACTACCACCAAATCCTCCTTTATTAGAGAAATCGAAATTGTCTCTTTGCTCATTATCATAACCCACTCTATAACTTACACCAAAATTATTATTAAATTGATAGTTGGCATTTACAGTTCCAAAAACACGAGCAACATCATCTCTTACACCAGAATTGTTAAGCACCCATAAAGGATTGGTGTCATTTCTATAATATACAGATGCTCCTGTTAACGGATTTTGATATGGTAACTCTGTTAAATCTATATTTCTTGGTAAATAAAAGGTACGTCTAAATACCTCTTGAGATTGAATACGGTTAGTTTTTCTTGTCGAAAAATTAAGGGTAGCTGCTAAATTAAATTTATCTGTAATTTGCGCATTACCGCCAATACCAATATTAAAACGCTTTAAATCGTTATTGGCAATAATTCCTGTTTCTCTTGTATAACCTGCAGACAAATTAAATGCTACTTTTTCTTTTGATGTAGAGATAGAAAGCGAATGTATAGTACCAATACCTGTTCTAAAAATATTTCTTACATTATTAGGTTTTGCTTCATAAGGCACCATTTCTCCTGCATATTCTGGAAAAATATTTGATAAACCTGCGTAAGGATGTGCTACTTCATTTATACTGCTGAATGAAGGTCCCCAAACCGATAAAAAGTTAGGTATATAACTACCTTCTTGACCTTGCCCATATGTATTTTGAAACTCAGGCAATTGAGAAACAGAATTTACATACGATGTTGTAGAAAACGTGGCCGTTGTTTTTGCTTTTCCTAATGCAGCATTTCCACTTTTGGTTTGTATTAAAATTACCCCATTTCTTCCTTCAGATCCGTATAAAACTGCGGCATTAAAACCTTTAAGTACACTCATAGATGCAATATCATTAGAATCGATGTCTCTTAATAAACCATTAAATGGCACATTGTTAACCACTATTAACGGGCTGTTAGAACCTGTAAGCGAAATACTACCTCTAATTCTTATTGGTGATGAAGAACCTGTTTGCCCATTTGCTGCACCAATAGTAACTCCAGCTATTTTACCTTGTAAAGCTCTGGCAACATCTGCTTCTGGTCTTTTGCCAATTTCTTTAGAATCTAATTTTGTAATGGCATACCCTAACGCTTTTTTAGACTTTTTAATACCTTGCGCAGTTACAACAACTTCTTCTAAACTCTCAGAATCTTCTTCTAGGACAACATTCATTTTTGTTAAACCAGATGTTGAAACTTCCTTTAGTTTATATCCTAAATATCTAAATACCAAAACAGCTTGATTACTGCTAACTTTTATACGAAAGTTACCATCAAAATCTGTCTCTACTCCGTTTTTTGTACCTTTTTCTTGAACAGAAACACTTGGCAAAGGGCCAGTAGCATCACTAACAATACCAGTTACTGTTTTTTGTGCCATTATACTACTTGAAAATAGTAAAACGCAAACACATAAAAATAGCTTTCTAATCATATTTGTTTGTTTTAGTTAATATTTGATTGAATTTAAATTTGTACTTATTAATATTTTCATCATTTCTTCAGCAGTAACTTTTCCTACCAATTTAATTTTATCTCTTGATGTGGCATCTCCTATCTCGTAAGTAATACCTACTGCATTTTGACCATACAAAAACCAACCTTTTGACACAGGTTTTGTACTGTTACCAACTGCTTCATTTACTTTATATTTAGGAATATTTGCTTCTATAGCTGTAAACCAATCGTCTATAAAATTAGGTAGTGTTGTACTTTTTCTAATTTTATTTGTGTAAAAAACATCTTTATAGGTGGAATGAAAATCAAGCCCTAAAACTATTTTTCCTTTATCTTTTTTACTAGTTTTTGTAATAAATTTTACTATTTGCCTAATTTCTGGTTGATGGTATTTAGACCAATCTCTATTGGTATCTACCCCATTTGCATTGTGCCTCCAATGCCCTAAATCTACCCCATCTGGATTTACAATAGGAAATGCTAAAATTCTATATTTGTTTAAGAAATTAGTAGTTAAATCATTTTCGTCTAAAATAGTTTTTAAAAACTCTTGAAAAGCAAAAAAACCAGTAACTTCAGGTGGGTGTTGTCTAGTTAATAACACAACTATAGGTTTCTGATTCTTATCTCCTTTATAAATATCTAAAACTGGTAAATTTCTACCTAATTTAGATTTACCAACACTTTTTAAGTGGATAAAAGGTTTATTTTTAATAATTTTTTTGTACCATTTTTCTGTATCTTTTGAGGTTACAATTTCTTGTGCGGAAACCCAAGTTGTGTCTTTTGAAATATTTAATTTAATGGAAACATTTTTATTATTTTTATAAATATTATTAGAATCTAATGGAAACCAACTTGTATTAAAATGTTTTATTTTTGGTATATACCTATGTTTAAAACCTTCTGGATACTCAAATTGAATATAAATTGATTTTGATTCTCTAGACCATATTTTAAATGAATAATAGGCACTATTATTAATTGGTGTGTTTTCTGGTCTTATATATGCTTTTACTGTGCTATCATTTACTTTTTCAAAATTATTTAACCTTGCACCATCAAATTTGTTTGATGCAAAAACACCCATTTTTTTTATTGAAAAGATGACTTTTTTTTGAACTTGAACAATTTTATTTGTAGTATCAATAGGAGTTTTAAAATCTACTTCTTTTAATGAAGAGCAACCAAAACTTAGCAGGATTATGAATAAAAAGGTTAATTTTTTCATCAAATTGTATGTGGTATTGTTAAAATTTTAATAAAACTATGAAAGATACTTTTATAAAAAGCATACCAATTAAGTAATTTAAAACAAACCAATTTGTAAAATTTAAAACTACATCGTTCATTTAATAGATAGTTTTAGTTTCTTTTTTTTATTGGTAATTCGTCTAAAGCATGGAGTTTAATCAACTAAAAACAGTAAGTATTCCTATCAATTTTCTTTCTACTTTTTGTTTTTAATCTTCTTGTGGCTTTGCCAAATGTAAGCAATACTATGGTTTGTTGTATTACAGTTTCTTCTCAGAGTATTTTATCTGATAAAAAGCTTTATTAACATTTTTTATAATAAATTATGATATACTAAATCTAAAAAATACTATCTTAGTATACCAATTTTAAAAAAATAACCCAACCAATTTTGACTTACAACATTATATCTCATCTTTTAAAAAAAAATAATTATGAAAATAACGCATCTACAAATATTATTTATAAAAATATTTTTGACAAAATTAAAAACGCTATAATTAATGGTTTAATACCTTATAGCACAAAATTACCATCGACTAGGAAATTAGCAAAAGATTTAAATGTTTCTAGAAGCACCATAATAAAAGTATATGATTTATTAACCTTTGAAAGGTTTATAGTTTCCAAAAAAGGATCAGGATATTTAGTTTCTTATAAACAAAAAGCAACAGAAAAAAAGGAAAAAAAACTTACACTTAAAAAATACCCTAAAATCTCTAAAAAAGCAAAACTATTTCAAAAATATCGTTATTTAACTACAGATAATTTTACAAAAAATAATGTTGCTTTTAGACCAGGTTTACCTCCTTTAGATATTTTTCCTATTAAAATTTGGAAAAATTTATCTAATAAATACTGGAAAGAAGCTACACCAACAAATTTATCTTACGCACCTTCTGAAGGTTTAGAAAGTTTAAGAATAAATATTTCAAATTATTTAAAAATATATAGAAATATAGATTGCGATTATTCTCAAATAATTATTGCTTCGGGTTCTTTACACGCATTGTATTTAATAGGTAATTCTTTAATTAATAAAAATGATAAAGTTATTATGGAAAACCCTACTTTTCCTAGAGCATATAACCTTTTTAAAAGTCTTTCAGCCAATGTAATTCCTTGTAATGTAGATAATAATGGAATAAAAATTAACTCCATAAAAGAAGGTTCTAAAACAAAACTTATTTACACAACGCCATCAAATCAATATCCTTTAGGTATTAAAATGAGTAAAAGTAGAAGGTTAGAATTATTAGAATGGGCTTCAAAAAACAACGCTTTAATTATAGAAGATGATTATGATTATGAGTTTAGCAATTGGGAAAATCCTACCCCATCAATTTACAGTTTAGATAAAGAAGAAAGAGTAATTTATCAAGGAACTTTTAATAAACTATTATATCCATCTTTAAGAATTGGCTATATGATTGTTCCAAAATATCTTATAAAACCCATAAAATCGATTTACGAACAATCTAGTAGATTTGTACCTGTATCTACCCAATATATACTTAACAATTTTATTACAAGTGGGCAATTAAATAAGCATATTAGAAATGTAATAGAAACATCTAAAGAACGAAAAAAACTTTTTACACATCAAACCAAAGAGGTGTTTTCTTTTTCTAAACACAATACTGGGCTTCATATTATTGGCAAATTAAACAATAATATTGATGATAAATCCATAGCTAAAAAACTTTTAAAAAATAATGTTATTACCTATCCTTTAAGCAATTATTATATTAATAAGGTAAATGAAAAAGGTTTAGTTATGGGATATTCTTCTGTAAATAACAAAGTGATGAAAGAAAAAACAGAGGTAATAAACTCATTACTTTCAATTTAAGTAAGAAAAAATATTATATGTGACTTTATTTGTATATTGTGTCATAAATTTTAGAAAACATATATTAATTATTAAAAAATAAAAATGGCAGGAATTTTAGATTTATTAAACAGTGATTTAGGTAAACAAATAATATCTGGTGTTGCTGGTTCAACAGGTAATGACTCAAATAAAACTAGCAGTGTTTTATCTATGGCTTTACCCGTTTTAATGAAAGCGATGGAACGTAATGCTTCTACACCACAAGGTGCACAAGGATTAATGGGAGCTTTAGAAAAAAAACACGATGGAAGTATTTTAGATAACCTAGGTGATTTATTTGGTGGAGGAGTTGATGAAAGTGTAAAACAAGATGGAGCTGGAATTTTGGGTCATATTTTAGGAAATAAACAACAAGGAGTTGAGCAAGTTATTGGTCAAAAATCTGGTTTAGATGCTGGCTCTGTTGCCAATATTTTAAAAGTAGCAGCACCTATTTTAATGGGAATTTTAGGAAAACAAAAACAACAACAAAACGTTAGTAACTCAGGAGATTTATCTGGTTTATTAGGTGGTTTATTGGGTGGTAATGAAACTAAAAACGAACAAAGTTTTTTAGAAAAAATATTAGATGCTGATGGTGATGGAAGCGTTATTGATGATGTAGCTGGTATGGTTTTAGGCGGTAATAAAAAATCTGGCGGACTTGGTGGTTTGCTAGGTGGTCTTTTTGGAAAATAAAAACTCTTGTAGTTTAAATAATAAAAAGAGGCTGTCTGAAAAGTTGAAATTTATATCATTCTGAGTTTGTCAAAGAATCTTTATTATTGATAATCAATTAATTAGATTTCTACATTACAGTCGAAATGACAGCGAAATTTACTTTTCAGACAGCCTCTTTTTGTTTAAAGAATTTTACTTTTATAACAAGATTTATAGATATCTTCATATACAGGTAAAATATTTTCTAGCGAAAACTTTTTAGTATGCTCTCTTGCATTTTGCTTAAAAGTTTCTAATATTTTATCATCTTTTAAAATAGAAATTGCATTTTTTGCCATATCATCAACATCACCTAAATCACTTAAATAACCAGTAACTCCATGAATATTTACTTCTGGCAATCCACCTGTATTTGTAGATATTACAGCAGTTTTAGCAGCCATAGCTTCTAAAGCTGCAAGTCCAAAACTTTCTGTTTGCGATGGTAATAAAAATACATCAGAATAACATAATATCTTAGAAACTTCAGAACTGTTTCCTAAAAAAAGAACCTCGTCAGAAATTTTTAATTTATTTACTAGATTTTCAACTTTTACTCTTTCTGGTCCTTCGCCTATTAATAATAATTTTGAAGGAATTTCCTTTTGTACTTCATAAAAAACTTTAACTACATCTTCAACTCTTTTAACGGGCCTAAAATTACTAATATGTGTTAAAATACGTTCATAAGGCTTTGCTATTGCAATTCTATTACATTTTTGTTGATGAACTTTATCATACTTTTCTGTATCAATAAAATTATAAATTACCTGAATATCTTTTTTAATATTAAAAAGTCTATTAGTGGTTTCTTTTAAATCGTTAGAAACAGCTGTTACCACATCAGAATTATTAATGCTAAATTCTACTGCTGTTTTGTATGTTGGATGACTACCAACCAAAGTAATATCTGTTCCATGTAATGTAGTTACAACTTTTACAGAAATCCCTTTTTCTTTTAGCATTTGTTTAGCCATAAATGCAGCATAAGCGTGTGGAATTGCGTAATGAACATGTAAAACTTCTAGTTTATGTTTTTCAATTATTTCAACCATTTTACTAGACAACGCTAACTCATAAGGTTGATACTGAAATAACGGATATTCTTCTAAAAGTACTTGATGAAAATGTAAATGATGCGAAATAAAATCTAAACGAACTGGTTGATTGTAAGTGATAAAATGTACTTCATGCCCTTTATCTGCCAATGCCATACCCAATTCTGTAGCTACTACTCCACTTCCTCCAAATGTTGGATAACAAACAATTCCTATTCTCATATTTAATATTGAAAGATTGAAAAAATCAAAAACTCAATATTAAAAACTGAATCTTTGATAATAATTTATTAGTTGTAAAGATAAAAGTATTCTTACATTTTAATTCTAAATAAAAGCATAAAAAAAGAGTTTTTCAATTTAAATTGAAAAACTCTTTCTATTGAAAAATTAAAAAATTTAAGAATTAGAATCATTTTATTCTTAAATTTTTTAATCCTTTAATCTTTAAATAACAACACTAATAATCTCCTAAAGTTTCTGGGTTTTGAGCTAGCGCATTTTCTAATTGTTCGTCATTAGGTGCTTTTCCATGCCAAGCATGTGTGTGCATCATAAAATCTACTCCATTTCCCATTTCTGTATATAATAAAATACAAACTGGTTTTCCTTTACCTGTTAATGATTTTGCTTTGGCTAAACCTGCTAAAATTGCTTCTATATCATTTCCTTTTTTTACTTCTAAAACCGCCCAACCAAAAGCTTCAAATTTTTCTTTAATATTTCCCATTGATAAAACATCATCTGTAGCTCCATCAATTTGTTTACCATTTAAATCTACAGTTGCAATTAAATTATCAACTTTTTTTGCTGATGCATACATAATTGCTTCCCAGTTCTGACCCTCTTGCAATTCACCATCACCATGTAAAGAATATACTAATTTATCATCGCCATTTAACTTTTTTGCTTGTGCAGCACCTAAAGCCACAGACATTCCTTGCCCTAAAGAACCAGAAGCAATTCTAACACCTGGCAAACCTTCATGGGTGGTTGGATGTCCTTGCAAACGTGTATCTAACAATCTAAAAGTTGCTAATTCTTCTACAGGAAAAAATCCGCTATGTGCCAAAACACTATAATAAACAGGAGAAATATGTCCGTTAGAAAGAAAGAATAAATCTTCATTTTTACCATCCATCGTAAAATCTGTAGCATAGTCCATTACTTTTTGATACAAGCAAGTAAAAAACTCTGCACACCCCAAGGAACCTCCTGGGTGACCCGAATTAACTTTATGAACCATTCGTAAAATATCTCTACGAACTTGTTGCGTAAAATCTTGTAATTGTTGTGTTGTTGGCATTTTATAATTTTGTTTTAATGTTGGCAAAAATACAAAAGAGATTGAATTTGATTGATGATTATTAATTATTTATTTTATAATTATTAACACTTTATTTAAGCTTAAATGTCATTTCGACCTTGTGGAGAAATCTAAATTGGAGAGAATGATTTCTCAACTTCGTTTATCTTCGTTTGAAATGACAAAATTTAAATCACGTTTTTTGTTTCTTTTTCTTTGCTGCAGGAAACAATACATTGTTTAAAATTAAACGATAACCTGGTGATGTTGGGTGCAAATCTAGCTCCGTTTTAGGATCTCCTACTCTATGCGAATAATCTTCAGGATCATGACCTCCATAAAAAGTAAACATTCCTTTGCCTTTGGTGCCGTGAATGTATCTTGCTTCTCTATTGGTTTTATTTTCTCCTAAAACCAACACATTACTTTTTACGGTATTTCTATCGAAAGAAGTAGTTTGTCCCATAAAACCTTTTACTAAAATGGTGTGATTTTGTGTTAACATTGTTGGCACAGGATCCCATTTTGCAGAAAATTCTACCAAAGAAAAATAATCGGATGTTTTTGGTATTCTACGTTTACTGGTCATATCAATAGAAGAAAACTCGTATGTTGTTGGATTCCGAATTAACTGAAAATCTTTAAACGCAAAGGTTTTATGATAATTTATTTTAGATTGATAATTAGATTCTGATGCATCTCCGTCAAACATTGCCTCTACAATATCTACTCCTTCTGCAGAAAGCGCAATATCAAAACTATCTGTGGCAGAACACATGGCAAACATAAATCCGCCACCAATTACATAATCTCTAATTTTTTTGGCAACAGCTAATTTTTCTTCAGAAACTTTTGTAAAACCCAATTCTTTGGCTTGTTTTTCTGCATTTTTTTTTCCTTTAATATACCAAGGTGCCGTTCTAAATGCGCCATAAAATCGACCATACTGACCCGTAAAATCTTCATGATGCAAATGCAACCATTCATACAAAAGCAACTTGTCTTCTAAAACTTCTTTATCATAAATAACATCAAAAGGAATTTCTGCATACGTTAAAACCATTGTTACAGCATCATCCCAAGGCATTTTGTCTTTAGGTGAATACACTGCAATTTTTGGTGCTTTCTCTAAAGTTACTGCTTCTTGATTTGATGATGGTGATGAGATTTCTTGTAAAATCAATTGAGATTTAGCATCAGAAATTACTTGATATGATACCCCTCTAATTTTACATTCGTTTTCTACAATTTTGTTGTTTTCTATGAGAAATGCACCTCCATCATAATTTAACAACCATTTTGATTTTAAACCTGCTTCTAAAGAAAAATAGACAATTCCGTAAGCTTTTAAATGATTTTTCTGATTGTTATGACTCATAGGCACATAAATAAATGATGCCCAAGTTGATGTTGAGAGGAATAGAAATGATAATACTATAAGAAGTTTTTTCATATTAGAAATAAAAATACACAATTACTTTGAAGCAATTGTGCATTTTAAAAATTTTAATTTTTGTTTAAGATTTAAACTTCGGAATTGAATGTAATTTCTGTAAATTCAACTTCAATATTGTAAATATTTATTTCTTCTTTCATAATCTATTGTTTTTAAAATGGAACATCATCATCACCAAAAGCATCTTTAGGTTCAATTCTTTGGTCAGGAAAAACATCATCTGGGAAATTAGCATTCATAGAAGACTGGAATTCAGAGCTAAAACCTTCTTCTAAATCTGAGAATTTTGCTAAATGACCTGTAAATTTTAAACGAATATTGTCCAATCCACCATTTCTGTGTTTTGCCACAATAAATTCTCCTTGTCCTTCACAAGGCGTATGCTCGTCATCATCCCATTCTGTCATTCCATAATATTCTGGTCTAAAAATAAAACTTACAATATCTGCATCTTGCTCAATGGCACCAGATTCACGTAAATCAGATAATAATGGTCTTTTGCTTCCTCCACGTGTTTCTACTGCACGCGATAATTGAGAAAGTGCAATTACAGGTACAGACAATTCTTTGGCTAAGGCTTTTAAGTTTCTAGAAATGGTAGAAATTTCTTGCTCACGATTTCCACCACCTTTTCCATTTCCTCCTGCTGTCATCAACTGTAAATAATCAATTATAATAATTCTTACATTGTGTTGAGATACCAATCTTCGTGCTTTTGCACGTAAATCGAAAATTGAAAGTGAGGGTGTGTCATCAATAAAAATTGGCGCATCTGACAGCTTTTTAACTTTTACATTTAATTGCTCCCATTCATGTGCTTCTAAATTTCCTTTTCTTAGTTTTTCTGATGTCAATCCTGTTTCCGAAGAAATCATACGTGTAATTAACTGTACTGAAGACATCTCTAAAGAAAATACAGCTACTGCATGATTAAAATCGATAGCCATATTTTTTGCCATCGAAATTACAAAGGCAGTTTTTCCCATACCAGGACGTGCTGCAATAATAATTAAATCTGAGGGTTGCCAGCCAGATGTAAGTGCATCTAATTTAGTAAAACCTGTTGCCAAACCAGACATACCTTCTTGATTTCCAATTTCTTGAATCTTTTTTAAAGCTTGTTTTACAAGCGATCCGGCGTCTTCTGAACTCTTTTTTAAGTTCCCTTGCGTAACTTCAAACAACTTTGCCTCTGCATCATCTAACAAGTCGAAAACATCTGTAGTTTCATCGTAAGAACTTTCTATAATTTCACTAGAAATTGTAATTAATTTACGTTGAATGTATTTTTGAAGTATGATTCTTGCGTGAAACTCAATATGGGCAGAAGATGCCACTTTTTGCGTTAAACGAATTAGAAAAAAATCGCCACCAATCATTTCTAATTTTTCGTTCTTTTTTAACAAATTAGAAACGGTTAATATGTCTATGGGTTGTGAATTTTGAAATAATTCATAGATAGCAGCATATATTTCTTGATGCTTTACATCGTAAAAAGCTTCTGAATGTAAAATATCAATTACATCGTCAATTCCTTTTTTATCAATCATCATTGCACCTAAAACAGCTTCTTCTAATTCTACTGCCTGTGGTGGAATTTTACCTTTTTCGAGGCTAATAATTCTTGATTTATCAACTTTTTTTCCTGCTATCGTATTTGTTTTTTCCATTGTCACAAATGTAATTTTTTAGGTTGAAAATGCTTTCTAAAAATTAACTTTTATTTGTACACAATTATTGTAAACTAAATTGTTATTATCTTGTTAATAACCAAGCAACTTTTAAAATGATTCCTTATTTTTACGAACAAAGTTCGATTTTTTACTAAAAGTAATTTAATCAATTTTTAATAAAGATAATCACAAAATTTAAATTAATTCAGTTTCTTGAAATTTAACAAAAAGCATACAATTTTAGCTTTATTACTACCCGTTCAGATGCTTATAATGAAATTGGTAGAGAAGCATCCTAAATTTATAGAAAGCTATTATTCTAATGGTGTTTATCCTTACATATCATCCTTTTTTAGAATTCTTTTTGGCTGGATTCCTTTTTCTATTGGCGATATTTTATTAGGTTTTGGGTTGTTCTTTTTTCTTCGTTTTTTATATAGATTGATAAAAACGAGGTTCAAAAATTTTATTCCAAAAATTATTCATTTAGTGGCAGTTTTTTCGGTGGTTTATTTTTGTTTTTATCTTTTCTGGGGATTAAATTATTACAGAGAACCTTTGGCTAAAAATTTAGGTTATCAACAAAAAAAATATACCACAGAACAGCTTACTAAAGTTACAAAACATATTATTTATCAGCTTAATTTTTATCAACTTAAAATTACCAAAAACGATTCAATAAAAATCATAAATCCTTACTCTGAAAAAGAAATGTACAAAATGGCAATTGCTGGATACAATGATTTATCTAAAGATTTTCCACAGTTAAAATACAAACATTTTTCTGTAAAAAGTTCTTTAATGAGTTTGCTGCAATCTTACAATGGCACCTCAGGATATTTAAATCCGTTAACAGGTGAAGCTCAAGTAAATGATAGAATTCCTAAAACAAGTTACCCAACTACAACTTGCCATGAAATGGCGCATCAAATTGGTTTTGCTGCCGAAAATGAAGCCAATTTTGTGGGATTTTTAGCGGCTAATTATCATACAGATATTTACTTTAAATATGCAAGTTATAGAATGGCTTTTGGTTATTGTATTTCTGAAATTAGAAAACGAGATAAAGAATTATCTAAAAAACTTTGGAAAACGGTTAACAAAGGAATCATTAAAGATTTTAATGCTAGTTATCAATTTTGGCAAGCCTATAAAAATCCTTTTGAACCAATTATAAAAAAAGGGTATAATGCTTATTTAAAAGCCAATAAACAAGATAAAGGCGTAAAGTCTTATAATTACGTTGTTGATTTGTTGATTTCTTATTTCGAAGCTTCTACCAACCTCTAGTTTCCTTAAAATTTTGTTAAATTGATTCATTTTTAACATTTTCCAAAAATGGTATCAATAAATTTATTGTCAATTCAAATAATTCAAACTTTATGAAAAAACTTTTTCTATTACTCTTTTTCTTGTCAATTACTACAATACAAGCTCAAGAGTATTTCCCTACAGACAGTGGGGTTAAAATTACAAAAAACACCCTAGTTGCATTTACAAATGCTACTATCTATGTAACACCTGAAAAGGTGATTAAAAAAGGAACACTTCTTATTAAAGATGGAAAAGTTATAAATGTTGGTAGATCTGTAAAAATTCCTAAAGGAGCTAAAATTGTGAATGTTTCTGGGAAAAATATTTATCCTTCTTTTATTGATATTTATTCAGATTTTGGAATAAAAAAACCTAAAAGAAAAAGCGGTGGTGGTTTTGGAGGAACTCAATATGCTACAGAACGTCAAGGTTATTATTGGAACGACCATATTAGACCAGAAACAAATCCTACAAACGAATTTAAATTTGATGCTGGCAAAGCCAAAGGCTTTTTAAAGGCGGGTTTTGGTGTTGTAAATACACATTTACACGATGGAATTATTCGTGGTAATGGTTTATTAATTGCGTTAAACCCAAATTCTACAAATTCTTACAGAATTATTGATGATAAATCTGCACAATATTTATCATTTACCAAAAGCAATAAATCTAAGCAATTGTATCCTGGATCTAGAATGGGTGCTATGGCTTTAATTCGTCAGACATATAATGACGCAGATTGGTATGCAGCTGGTAAAATAAAAAATAAAGACTTAGCTTTAGAAGCTTTAAATAGAAATAAAAACTTAGTACAAATCTTTGAAACGAGCAATAATTTAGACGCTTTAAGAGCTGATAAAGTTGGCGATGAATTTGGTATTCAATACACCATTGTTGGTTCTGGAGAAGAATATGAAAGAATTAACGATATAAAGTCTACAAATGCAAACTTCATTATTCCAATTAATTTTAAAATGGCTTACGATGTTTCTAATCCGTTATTAACAAAACATATTTCTTTAAGAGATATGCGTAAATGGAATCAAGATCCATCAAATTTAAGCGTGCTTTCTAAAAACGATGTCAATTTTGCTTTAACAACGTATAAATTAAAATCCATAAGTTCTTTTCATAAAAACTTACAAAAAGCTATTAAATATGGTTTTGATAAACAGAAAGCTTTAGCAGCTTTAACAACAGTGCCAGCTAATATACTTGGTAATAATAACATTGGTAATTTAAATGTTGGTAGCTATGCTAACTTTATTATTACTTCTGGTGATGTTTTTGATGCCAATACAACAATTTATGAAAATTGGGTACAAGGAAATAGAAATGTTATAAATAATATGAATATTGCTGATATTACTGGCAATTATAACTTATCTGTAAACAATAAGAATTATACTTTAACAGTTGAAGGCAAAGGTGCTAAACAGACTGGTAATATTAAGTTGGGTGATAAAAAAGTAAAATCAAAATTTGCTTTTAAAAACAATTGGGTTTCAATTACACTAAATGATAACGGAACTTATACAAGAATTTTAGGTAAAGTTGATGCTAACTCAAATGCAATTAACGGACAAGCTTTTGATAGCCAAGGAAATGAATCTTCTTTTACAGCCATTAAACAAACCGCAAAAAAAACCAAAAAGAAAAACAAGAAAAAAGTAGAGGATAAAGCAGTAACTCTTCTACCAGTAAGTTATCCAAACATTGGTTTTGGTAATTATACACAACCTAAAACAGAAACTCTTTTAATAAAGAATGTAACTGTTTGGACTAGCGAAGATGCTGGCATTTTAGAAAATACAGATGTACTTTTAAAAAATGGAAAAATTTCTAAAATAGGCAAAAACCTTAAAGCTAGAGGTGCTAAAGAAATTGATGGAACAGGCAAACATTTAACTGCAGGTATTGTAGATGAACATACACATATTGCAGCTTCTGCCGTTAATGAATGGGCGCAAAATTCATCTGCAGAAGTAACTATAGAAGATGTTGTAAATCCTAATGATATCAACATATACAGAAATCTTTCTGGAGGAACAACCTCTGCACAAATTTTACACGGTTCTGCAAATCCTATAGGAGGTCGTTCTGCAATTGTTAAACTTAAATGGGGAGAAAATGCAGAAAATATGATTTACAATAATACACCTAAATTCATCAAGTTTGCATTGGGCGAAAATGTAAAACAATCTCGTAGTCCAAACGGAACACGTTTTCCACAAACAAGAATGGGAGTTGAACAAATGTTTACAGATTATTTTACTAGAGCACAAGAATACGAAGCTAAAAAGAAAAGCGGTAAACCTTACAGGAAAGATGCAGAAATGGAGACATTAGTAGAAATTTTAAACGGAGAACGTTTTATTTCTTGTCACTCTTATGTACAATCTGAAATTAATATGTTAATGAAAGTTGCAGAAAAATTTAACTTTAGAATAAACACTTTTACACATATTTTAGAAGGATATAAAGTTGCTGATAAAATGGTAAAACACGGAGTTGGTGGATCCACTTTTTCAGATTGGTGGGCTTACAAATATGAAGTAAATGATGCCATTCCTTTTAATGCTGCTATTATGCATAATGCAGGAGTTCTTGTAGCAATAAATTCTGATGATAGAGAAATGTCTAGACGTTTAAATCAAGAAGCTGCAAAAACAGTAAAATATGGAGGGATGTCTGAATTAGAAGCTTGGAAAATGGTCACTATTAATCCTGCAAAATTATTGCATATAGACGATAGAGTTGGCAGTATAAAAGTTGGTAAAGACGCAGATGTTGTGCTTTGGAGCCATCACCCTATGTCTATTTATGCCAAAGTAGAAAAAACAATTATAGAAGGTAAAGTATATTTTGATAGAACTTTAGATGCTAAAAAACGATTGGCAATCAAAGAAGAAAAAAGTAGGTTAATTAATATGATGCTAAAAGAAAAAATGAGCGGAGGAAAAACACAAGTACCTATGAAGCGAAAAGACAGAAACTTTGAATGTGATACTTTAGAAGAACTTAAAAACTAAAAATGATGAAAAAAATAATATATAGTTTGCTATTTTTCTTCTTGGCAGGAAACATTGTAGCACAACAAACTCCAGCAAACAAGCAAGCATTAGCAGTTTCTATAGAAGGTGCAACAGCACATTTAGGAAATGGAAAAGTGATAGAGAATTCTTTAATCATATTTGCTGATGGAAAAATTACTTTTGTAGGTTCTGCTTTGGCAAAAATTGCTAGGCAAGGAACAATTATCAACGCAAAAGGAAAACACGTTTATCCAGGTTTTATAGCGGCAAATGCTTCTTTGGGTTTGGCAGAAATTGATGCTGTAAAAGCCACAAGAGATTTTCAAGAAGTGGGCATTTATAATCCACATATTAGAAGTTTAATAGCATACAATGCAGAAAGTAAAGTAGTAGAATCTATGAGACCTAATGGCGTTTTAATGGCACAAATTACGCCAAGAGGTGGTACTTTTTCAGGAACTTCATCAGTTGTACAATTAGATGCCTGGAATTGGGAAGATGCAGCTATAAAAGTAGATGATGCTATTCACGTTAATTGGCCAAGTAGTTTTACAAAAGGAAAATGGTGGTTAGGAGAAGATCCTGCTTTAAAACCAGACAAAAAATACGCAAGCAAAGTAGAGAAAATTAAAAACTACATTAAAGAAGCTAAAAACTATTTAGCAAGTAATAAAGCAATTAAAAACTTACCTTTTGAAGCTTTAAAAGGTTTATTCAATGGCTCTCAGAAACTATATTTACACGCAAATGGACAAAGAGAAATTACAGATGCAATTACCATCTGTAAAAATCTTGGAATTAATAATCTTGTAATTGTACATGGTGCCGAAGCCGAAAGTATTGCAGATTTATTAGTAAAAAATAATGTTCCTGTTATTTTAGAAAGACCTCATAGAAATCCTGACAGCGAAGACACAGCTTATGATTATACTTATACCATAGCAAAAACCTTAACCGATAAAGGTATTTTAGTTAGTTTAGGTATGGAAGGACAAATGGAAAGAATGAACACTAGAAATTTACCTTTTTATGCGGGTACTTTTGCTGCTCACGGACTTGACAAAGAAGTAGCTTTACAGCTAATTACCCTAAATACAGCAAAAATTCTCGGTATTGACTCTTTTACAGGCTCATTAGAAGTTGGTAAAGATGCTACTTTATTTATATCAGAAGGCGATGCTCTAGATATGAGAACAAATATTTTGAGTGATGCTTTTATACAAGGACGAAATATAAGCCTAGAAAGCCACCAAACAAAACTTTGGAAACGCTATTCTAACAAATACAAAACAAAATAACTATAAAAAGGCTCGCAATTGCGAGCCTTTTTAATCAAAAACAGTTAACAAACAAACAGATATTACTTTTCTCTTTTTCTTTTTCTCAACATTTTATAAATTCAAATAAAAAAGTCTTATTGTTTGTCATACAAATATTGTTTTTATTTAAACATTTTTCAATACCTACAATTAGGTATATTTGCTTTTTATGAAAGAAATAAGCAGTATTCAAAATCCATTTATTAAAAACTTGTTAAAATTACAAGAGAAATCTCGCGAACGAAAAAAACAAGGTTTGTTTCTTATTGAAGGAAAACGTGAAATTTCTTTAGCAATATTAGCTAATTATGAATTTAAAACAATACTGTTTTATGATGATTTAATTTCAGAAAATGACGTACTTCATTTATTTAATAAAAACATCAATAGAATTTCGATTTCTAAAGAAATATACCAAAAAATAGCGTATAGAAATTCTACTGAAGGAATAATTGCTGTAGCAAAAGCTAAAGATTTATCACTAAAAAATATCAAATTTAAAAATGAGAATCCTTTAATATTAGTTGCAGAAGGACTTGAAAAACCTGGTAATATAGGTGCTTTACTAAGAACTGCTGATGCTGCTAATATAGATGCCTTTTTTATTGCTAATCCAAAAAGTGATATATATAACTCAAATATAATTCGTTCTAGTGTGGGGTGTATATTTACAAATCAAATTGCTATAGATTCATCAGAAGAAATTATCGGTTTTTTAAAAGAAAAAAAGGTAAATATTTTTGCTGCAACATTGCAAAATTCTAACGAGTATCATCAAGAAAATTATAAAAATCCCTCTGCAATAGTGGTAGGTACAGAAGCTACTGGTTTAACAGAATTATGGAAAGAAGCTGCTACTCAAAATATAAACATACCAATGCAAGGAAAAATAGATTCTATGAATGTTTCTGTTGCTGCAGCAATTATTTTGTTTGAAGCTAAAAGACAACGAAAATTAAAAAAATGAAAGTATTAGGAATTGACATTGGAGGAACAGGAATTAAAGCAGCAATTGTAGATACAATTTCTGGTGAGTTTTTAACAGAAAGACGTAGAATTCCTACTCCAAAACCAGCAAACCCAAAAGCAGTTGCTAAAGTTGTAAAAGAATTAGTAAATCAATTTAATTGGCAAGGTCCTGTGGGTTGTTGTTTTCCTACAATTATTGTAAATGGTCAGTGCAAACATACTGGTAATATGCACAAAAGTTGGTTAAATGTAAAAGTTGATGAGCTCTTTAAAAAAGAATGTTCAGAATTAAATTTTTATGTAAGTAATGATGCAGATTTAGCGGGTTTTGCTGAAGTAAGTTTAGGTGCAGGAAAAGATGAAAAAGGAAAAATAATAGTGGTAACTGTTGGCACAGGAATTGGCTCTGGTCTTTTTTATGATGGTGTGTTAATACCTAATGTAGAATTAGGACATATTTATCATCCTAATGGAAATATCATTGAAAAATTTGCTGCAGATTCAATTAGAAAGAAAGAAAATTTAACGCTTAAACAATGGGCAAAAAGGTTAGATTTTTTCTTTAATTATGTAAAAATAGTACACTCGCCAGAATTATACATTTTAGGTGGTGGAATTAGCAAAAAATTCAATAAATATAAAGAACATTTTACGGTTGATGTTCCTATTAAAGTTGCAAAATTTAGAAATAACGCAGGTATTATTGGTGCAGCAATATACGCAAAACAACAACACACAAAATAAATGCAACCAGCTACTTTATTCTATTTAATTATTGCAATTTTAATCATCAATTTTATTGTTGAAAAAGTTTTAGACACCTTAAACGAAAAACATTTTGATGATGAAATTCCAAATAAATTAAAAGATGTTTATGATGAAAAGGAATATAAAAAATCGCAATCCTATAAAAAAACGAGAGCAAGATTCTCTAATATAACTTCTTTATTTACAACTATTTTAACCTTAATTTTCTTTTTTGTTGATGGTTTTAAATATGTAGATAATTTTGCAAGAAGTTATACAGATAATCCAATTTTAGTAGCGCTAATTTTCTTTGGAGTAATTATATTAGCATCAGAAATAATTTCTACACCTCTCTCCTACTACAGTACTTTTGTAATTGAAGAAAAATTTGGTTTTAATAAATCTACCCTAAAAACTTTTTGGTTAGACAAGATTAAAGGATTGTTTATTACCTCTTTATTAGGTGGAGGAATTTTATCACTCATCATCTTATTTTATCAATTAACAGGTAAAAACTTTTGGGTATATGCTTGGATTCTTGTTGCTGCATTCTCTTTGTTTTTTAATATGTTTCACGCAAAATTAATCGTTCCATTATTTAACAAACAGAGTCCTTTAGAAGATGGTGAGTTAAAATCATCTATAGAAAACTACGCAAAAAAAGTTGGTTTTACCATCAATAATATTTTTGTGATTGATGGCTCTAAACGTTCTACAAAAGCGAATGCATATTTTTCAGGATTTGGTTCTCAAAAAAGAATCACGCTTTACGATACGTTAATTAATGATTTAGAAACCGATGAAATTGTAGCCGTTTTAGCACATGAAGTTGGTCATTACAAAAAAAAACATATTATTTTTAATTTAATTTCATCTATATTATTAACAGGATTCACACTTTATATTTTATCATTATTTATTAACTCTCCTTTATTATCAGAAGCTTTAGGAGTTTCTATTCCTAGTTTTCATATCGGTTTAATTGCCTTCGGAATTTTATATTCGCCAATATCTGAAGTTACAGGTTTGTTTATGAATTATATGTCAAGAAAATTTGAATACCAAGCAGATAATTATGCAAAAGAAACTTATATTGCTAAACCTTTAATTACTTCACTTAAAAAGTTATCTAAGAATAGTTTAAGTAATTTAACGCCACATCCTGCTTATGTTTTTATGCATTATTCACATCCAACTTTGTTGGAAAGAATTAAAAATTTAGAATCTTAATTTCTTGTCTGTTAAAATTCTTATTGCTATTTTCACTTAAAGTTTAAGTCTTAATTTTGGAATATACAGCAACCATAGAAGAAGAAAATAAAGTAATAGCAAATCGTTACAAAGATTTACTAAAAGGTACTTATGAAGTCTTGTCTAAAGAAGACAAAGATTTAATAAGAAAAGCTTTTGATATTGCTGTAGATGCGCATTCTAAACAACGTAGAAAAACGGGCGAGCCTTACATTTTTCACCCAATTGCAGTTGCCAAAATTGTGGCTTACGAAATTGGTTTAGATGCTATTTCTATTGCTTCTGCATTGCTACATGATGTTGTTGAGGATACAGAATATACCATAGAAGATATGGAGCATCTTTTTGGTAAAACCATTGCTAAAATTGTAAATGGATTGACCAAAATATCGCGCTTAAACAAAGAGCAAGACGTTTCTATACAAGCAGAAAATTTTAGAAAAATGCTGTTAACATTAAATGACGATGTTAGAGTTATTTTGATAAAAATTGCAGACAGATTACATAATATGCAAACTATGGATGCAATGCCACCTCATAAACAGGTAAAAATTGCATCAGAAACGCTCTATATTTATGCGCCTTTGGCACATAGATTAGGCTTGTATAATATAAAAACAGAATTAGAAGATTTAGGTTTAAAATATACAGAACCAGAAGCTTACAACGGCATTCTAAGTAAAATAAAAGACAGTAAAGAAGAGCAAAAAAAGTATTTAAAACGTTTTGAAAACACGCTAAAAAAAGGACTTGATAAAGAAAACATTAAATACGAAATAAAAGGACGTTTTAAGTCGATTTACTCGATTCGCAAGAAAATGAGAAATCAGAATGTAACTTTTGATGAAGTTTACGATAAATATGCCATCAGAATTATTTATAAACCAAATTCTAATGATGATAAGTTTGATGCTTGGAAAATATATACCATCGTTACAGATTACTTTAAACCCAATCCATCTCGTTTAAGAGATTGGATTTCGCAACCAAAATCTACTGGCTATGAAGCTTTACACATTACTGTGGTTGGTCCTGATGCAAAATGGGTTGAAGTGCAAATTCGTTCTGATAGAATGAATGAAATTGCAGAAAAAGGATATGCAGCACATTTTAAATACAAACAAGCAGACACAGCAGATTCAGGTTTAGAAGGCTGGTTAAATAAATTAAAAGAAACTCTAGAAACTCAAAACTTAAATGCGGTAGATTTTGTAGAAAACTTTAAACTTAATTTATACGCCAAAGAAATCTATGTTTTTACGCCTATGGGCGATTTAAAATCATTACCAAAAGATGCTTCTGCATTGGACTTTGCATTCTCAATTCATACAGATGTTGGCTTAAAATGTAGAGGCGCAAAAGTAAATGGTAAATTAGTGCCTTTAAGCCATAAACTAAAAAGCGGAGATCAGATAGAAGTTATTACTAGTGCCAACAATAAACCCAATGCTAGATGGCTAGATTTTGTAATTACAGCAAGAGCTAAAGCCAGAATTAGAGCAGCTTTAAAAGAAGAAGAAAAATTAATTGCAGAAGAAGGAAAAGCCATTTTAATGCGTAAATTACGCCATTTAAAAATTACTTTTAATGAAAAAAGCACCAACGAATTAGTCAATTATTTTAAACTAAAAACGAGTTTCGATCTATTTTACAGAATAGGAAATGGCGCCATAGACAATACAAAATTAAAAGCGTTTGTTGCTCAAAGAAATAGTAAAATTTTAAATTTCTTTAAAACAAAACTCAGAAGATCTTCTTCTAATAAAGAATTGCATCAAGAAACAGAAGAAATTTCAGAAAAATTTGATGCTTTAGTTTTTGGTAAAGAAGAAGAAAAACTAAACTATAAACTTTCTAAATGTTGCAACCCAATTCCAGGTGATAAAGTTTTTGGATTTTTAACAATAAATGACGGTATTAAGGTTCATAAAAAAAACTGTCCCAATGCAATTTCTTTGCAATCTAACTACGCTTATAGAATTATGTTGGCCAAATGGATTGATTCTACCAAACAAGATTTTAAAGCCATTTTGCATTTAGAAGGTGTAGATAATCAAGGAATGGCAAATGATGTAACACGTATTATTTCTAATAATATGGGCGTTTTTATTAACAGCATTAACATAAAAGGAAACGAAGGTGTATTTGACGGAAAAGTATCTATAACTGTAAAAAACAGCTCTCAATTAGATAAACTAATAAAAAATCTTCATAAAATTGAAGGGATGAAAAAAGTAGAACGTGTTAATACTTTATAAATAACAATTCATTAAAAGTACACTTTTATTAAAAATAACTGTAAATTTGTTTTTTTGTAAAAAATCATTCATAAATGGGTAATTCTCTTGAAAATCAGGAAGTAGTAAAAAAAGTTTTTACTACATATTTAGAAGAAAATAAACATAGAAAAACTCCTGAACGCTATGCTATACTTCAAGAAATCTATGCTGCAGATGAACATTTTGACATAGAATCTCTCTATATTAAAATGAAAAACAAAAACTATAGAGTTAGTAGAGCAACACTCTATAATACTATCGATTTACTTTTAGATTGTGGTTTGGTTAGAAAACATCAATTTGATGGACAATCTATGGCACGTTATGAAAAAAGTTATTTCGATAAAAATCACGACCACGTAATTTATACAGATACTGGTGATGTAAAAGAATTCTGTGACCCACGTATTCAAATCATCAAAAAAACTATAGAAGATATTTTTGAGATAGACATTCACAGTCACTCACTTTATTTTTACGGAACAAAAAAGAAAAAATCTTAATTAACAATACAACAACACAAACAACAAATTAACACAACTAATGGCTGTAGATTTATTACTAGGATTGCAATGGGGAGATGAAGGAAAAGGAAAAATTGTAGACGTACTAACAAAAAATTACGACATCATTGCACGTTTTCAAGGTGGTCCAAATGCAGGACATACTTTAATTTTTGATGGACATAAACACGTTTTACATACAATTCCTTCAGGAATATTTCATAAAACAGCATTAAATGTTGTTGGTAATGGCGTTGTTATTGATCCTGTTATCTTTAAAAAAGAATTAGAAAACCTTGATAAACATAAAATAGATTACACTTCTAAATTATTAATTTCTAGAAAAGCACATTTAATTTTACCAACACATAGATTGTTAGATGCAGCTTCAGAAACCTCTAAAGGAAAAGCTAAAATTGGTTCTACATTAAAAGGAATTGGTCCAACTTATATGGACAAGACCGGTAGAAACGGAATGCGTGTTGGAGATTTAGAATTAGATAATTGGAAAGAAAAATATGATGCTTTAACTGAAAAGCATATAAAAATGTTAGAATTCTTTGATGTTCAAATAGAATATGATTTAAAAGAGTTAGAAGCAGAATTTTGCAAAGGAATTGATAAATTAAGAACTTTAGCTTTTATTGATAGTGAAGAGTTTTTAAACAACGCCATCAAAGAAAAGAAAACAATTTTAGCAGAAGGTGCCCAAGGTTCTCTATTAGATATCGATTTTGGCACCTATCCTTTTGTAACATCTTCTAACACTACTGCAGCTGGTGCTTGTACGGGTTTGGGTGTTGCACCCAACAGAATTGGTGAAGTTTTTGGTATCTTTAAAGCCTATACAACCAGAGTTGGATCTGGTCCTTTTCCTACTGAATTATTTGACGAAGATGGTGCAAAAATGGCTAAAGTTGGTCACGAATTTGGCGCAACTACTGGTAGACCAAGACGTTGTGGATGGTTAGATTTAGTAGCTTTAAAATATGCTGTAGATGTAAATGGAGTTACACAATTAATGATGATGAAAGGTGATGTGCTTTCTGGTTTTGACACTTTAAAAGTTTGTACTTCTTACAATTATAAAGGTAAAGAAATTAGTCATTTACCATATAATATTGAACCCGAAAATGTTTCTGTAAACTATTCAGAATTTAAAGGTTGGCAAGATGACTTAACTAAAATGACAACAGCAGCGCAATTGCCACAAAATTTATTAGACTATGTTGCTTTTATTGAAAAAGAAACGGGTGTACCTGTAAAAATTGTTTCTGTTGGACCCGATAGAAAACAAACAATTATGAGATAAATTTCCATCCAAATAAGAATATTTAAAAAAGCATCTTTCAAGTTTTGAAAGATGCTTTTTTTATCCTTATTAACGTGAGTTCTACATATTATTTATTGATAATCAATTAGTTATTTGTTTTTTGGTGCGCAGATGTCATTCAGACGAAGAATGAGGAAGAATCTTATTAAGATTGAGATTTCTCATCACTCGTACCTCGTTCTTTCGAAACGACAAAACACTGATAATAAGAAATATAGTACCTCAATATAATTCTATGTTATATCGAGCTCACGTTTATTAATAAAGATTTTTTTGAAACCAACTATCCTTGAGGCAGCGCCATAGAGATATTTTGCTGGTTTCATTCTCAATCAAGTTGAGGGTCAAAAACCAAAATTCTGTATTTAGATTCCCGTTTTCACGGGAATGACAATTTCAACGGAAACCCAGAGGTTCAGCCTCGAGGAATTCTTTTCGATTAAAGTTTTTCTATTTCTACTCCTATTAAGATTAATTTTTTGTTTTCAATATGTAAAGCGTTTAATAATGCGTCTTTATGTTCTGCAAAAAACTGTTTTTGTTCTGTAAATAAGTCATTATAATATTGAATTCCTTTTTCTAAATTATTCTTAAATTTCTTTAAATATCTCAATTGTTTTTTATCAATAGTAATTTTTACTTCATTTACTTTTTCTTGCAAATGTGTAATATAAAGTGATAATTCTTTGATAAAAATATTAGGTCTATCTGTTCTTGTTAGCATATTTTTTCTACCATAAATATGGTCTGTAATTCCACGTAAGCTCATAATTTTATCATAATAAGCCATATTTGGTCCAGGACAAACAGAAACTCCATCACCCGTTTTCTTGGTACTCATCTTATTTAAAATTAATGTAGAAGTACTTAAACCCACACAAATACAAGACTTTTCTGTAATCTGATTAAACCTTTGTTGTTTTTCTTCTGCTGATAATTCTAAAGTATCTAATTCTTTTAATTTATGATACTGATATTCTCTAGATGCTGTACATAAACCTGTTTCTTTAAATTCAGTATTCAATGCAATAAATTTATTAGGGCAAGAACTTCCTGGTCTATTTTTATCTATAAACCGTTGTTTTTCTACATCTTTTGTATTTCCTTTTAACGTATTAAAAGGAACTCCTAATGGTGATGTGTTACTCAAATACAAATCTTTTTCCTTAGCTTTTGCCAATTCTTTCATCGTTTTTTCATCAACACTTGTTGCTTCTGGAACTAATAAAAACGGGCTCCCCCAGCCTACAGAATCTAATTCATATTCTTCTATTAAAAAGGAATGTTCTTCGTCTGTACCAACACCTCCTTGAGTTGTTATTTTTAATTCTAATTCATTTTCTGGAATAACTTTATCTTCTTCTTTAAGCGCATCTATCAACATAGAAAATGTTTGAGATTTTAAAATTTCTTTATTTTCTTTAAATTCTTTTAAAACGGGGCCTAAAAGAAAACCATCTGTTGCAAAAGCATGACCACCACAATTTAAACCTGATTCTATTCTGTATTCTGAAACCCAAAGACCTTTTTTGGCTAAAAATTTACCTTGTATAAAAGCAGATCTATAATCACTTACTTTTAAAATAATTTTCTTTTTTATATTGCCTTTTTCATCAGGAAAAAAATCATCAAAATTACTTATGTATGCATATAATCTTGGGTTCATACCTGCAGAAAGTACTAAAGAAGATGCTAATTTACTTTCAGAAAAACCTCTTAACGCAGCGTGTGCATCATTATATTCTATGGGTAATAATTCTTTATTTAAGTAGTTTCCTTTATCAACTTTGGTCATAATATTTACATCAATATTACCCATTGTAAGGTTTTTATTTGCCCAATCTTTAAGCTTTTTAAAATCTACGCCTTCTTCTGTAAGTTTGATAAATTCTTTTTTTATTGAAGAATAATCTGGTAACATCTGAATGTAATCTTTTAAAACTTTGCTTTTTTCTGAAGTTATATTCTTAAGCTGATTAAACTTAATTTCTGTTTGTTCATGCAAAAGGTTTAAATAAGAAGTAATTCTTTTAGCTCTAAAGTCTTCTACTTTATCTGAAATTTCTTTGTAAGGAATTTCAAATTTTTCGCTATAAACTTTTCTCATTTTTTCTACTAAGATGTCATCAACCAAAGAAATAACTGAGTCTATGCCAAATTGAGCTACTTTTAAAGGAGAGTCTATTGTGAATCCTATTCCCATAACTGGAATATGGAATGAATGTACATTTTTCATTTTTTAGTTTAAATATAAATAAGCTGGCAATATATTCTTATTAACTAATGCATTATATGACTAATGTCACTAAAAAATTAGAAATATGATAAATAACAAAATGAATATTATTGTTGAAATTTTCCAAAAAAAATGTGCTTTTTTTAGTTCTATAAAAATAAAAGCAACTCCTATAAATTTTAGAACAGCAAGTAACATTATAACTTGAGTTAAATATTGTCCATTATAATTATTTGAAATGAATGCTGATGCAATTGTTAATAATAACAATAACAACCAAGTAATAATTATTTCTTTTTTCATCCTTAAAAAATTAAATAGATTACAGGAAATAATAACAACCAAATTAAATCGCACATATGCCAAAAGGCAGCACTAGCTTCAAAATCATCAATATTAGTTTTGAGTTTGTTCTTTTTTAATCCAAAATAAACAGAAACTAAGATTACCAAACCAACAATAACGTGAATTACATGAAATAGTGTAAGCATCCAATAAAAAGTAAAAAATGTATTGTAATTCATTGTTAATCCTGCATCTATTTTACTATAATATTCAAAGCTTTTTATCACTAAAAACAAGAAACCTCCAAGAATTGTTAATAATAAATAAAAAGATGATTTTGATATATTTTTATTCTTAACATAAGCAACAGATAATGCCATAAAAAATCCGCTAGTAATTAAAAGTATTGTATTTATTGTACCATAAGTTGTGCTAAGTAACTGTTTTGATTGATTAAAAACGGTAGGTTCTTCTTTGCCATAATAAACCATAGCAATTAATGCAACTCCAAAAGTAAAAAGTTCTAAAAATATGATAATCCACATTAGAATTCCACCTGGTGGATAAAATATGTTTTTGTGATTAACTACAGAATCATTCATAATTTTTTAATTTTTACGGGTGTTTTTTTAACTAATAAATATTTATGTACTGCAATAAAATTCTACAATTTTTCTTATGATTGATGTCTTATTTTTTCATACAACTGCACCAAAGATTTTAGCAATTCTACTGGCGATGTTAAAATCTGATAGTGATTTTGCCCAAACATTTGCGGTAAATAATACTTTGCTTGCGCTTCTATAGCCAACGCATACGAATTAATGTTTTGTTCATTTAATTCTCTTAAAGCTTGCTTAATATCATTTACACCATAACTACCTTCATATTTATCATAATCGTTTGGTTTCCCATCAGAAATTAAAATAACCCATTTATTTTTAGTTTCTCTTTGTTTTAACAAAGCTCCAGAATGTCTTAAAGCTGCACCAATTCTTGTGTACCCATTGGGTTCTATGGCACCTACTCTAACTTTAGTTGCATGCCAACTTTCATCAAAACCTTTTATAGAAATGTATGAAGAATGATTTCGGGTTTTTGAGTAAAAACAATCTATAGAAAAATCGATATCATATTCATTTAAAATTTCGCCAAAAAGGATAGAAACCTGTTTTTCTACATCAATTACTCTGTTATTTGCTGCATAACCATCTGTTGATAAACTAATATCTAACAACAATAAAATTGAAATATCTTTCTCTTTTTTTTTCTTTGATAAATAAATATTTTCTGATGGTGTTCTTTTAGATTTTATATCTACAAATAAATCAGTTAAAGCATCTAAATCATACTCATCACCTTGTGTTTGTCTTCTTTGTAATTTGTATTTATTATGAACTGTGCTTAACATTTTACGCAAACTCATTAATGTAGATTGATTGTCTGCAATGGTTTTTTTATAATATGCAACGTCTTTTTCTAAAATAGATTTTGGATACACTTTACAAAAATCTCTTTTATATTTTTTCTTAGTATAATCCCATTCATCATATTTTATATGATAGGCATTTGTATTTTTTTCTGCACTTTCAGAAATTGTTGTATTCTCTGTAAATTCCGCCTGATATACAGAATGAGCAGTATCATCTACTCTTACTGTATATTTCATATTTAAATCTTCTAATGCATTAGAATGCTCGTCTAAATCATCATCGCCATCAAAATCTTTAAAATTACCACCAAATTCTTCTGCAGTTTCTACTTTTTCGAATTGATGTTGCAAAACTGCATCTTCTTGTTGTTTTATATCTACCTGAACAGAAATTATTTCTTCTACAGCAGTAGATTTTAAAACCGTTTTTGGTTTTTCGCTTGCTGTTTTTACCTTTTCAGTAAAATTGTTTAAATCGTCTTTATCTTTTTCTAAATTACTGCGCATCCATTTGCCATAAATAAAAGAAAAATCTTCTGGTTTTTTATTTGTTGCTAACGATTTAAAAAAAGAAATATATTTTTTGTATAAAGTATCTGTATTCGGAAATTGATCGAATAAAATTTGTAAAATTTCTGGTGATGATTCTAACGCTTTTAATTGAGATTCTGCTAAAGTATGCTCTAAAGTATCTGTCCAATTTAGATGCAAGTTTTTTTGTATGGAAACATATAAAACTCTAAATAAATAGAAAGAAACATTATCTTCTAAGTTCTCAAAAAAAGAGATTTTTTTAGGTAAAAAGAAGTTGTTATTTTTATAACCTCCTTCTCTTTCTGCTTCGTAAATTGTAATTGATTTACCTGTTATTGCTCTAGCAAAAATGGTTAATCTGGGAGATAAATCATATAAATAAGCTGTATGAATTTGATCTTTTTCTTGCGCCTTTTTTCTTCGCTTAAAATAATTAGCAAACTTTGTAAAAATAAATTCATCAGGCTCAAATTCAAACATAATTTTCAGTTGACAGTTGGCAGTATCAGTTGGCAGCTACTGAACACTGCTACTGAAAACTGCTTACTATTTTATCATATCATTAAATCGCACAAATCTTTTAAGGCTGCAATTACTTCTAAATCGTCTGTTAAAGGTTCTACAATTGCAACGTGTACAGAGAGTCTTTTTGGCAAACCAGATTTTATTAATTTCCCTGCATCAACCAATAATCGTGTAGAAACTGTTTCTGTTAAACCTAATTCTGTAAGATTTCTAATTTTAATTGCTATTTGCACTAATTTTTTTGCATCAGCATCAGAAATTTCTGTTTCTTTTGTGATGATTAATCTTTCTATTTTCTCATCAGCATAATCAAAAGACATCGCAATAAAACGTTGTCTTGTAGAAGGTTTTAACTCTTTAAATCCTTTTTGATAACCAGGATTAAAAGAGGCTACCAACATAAAATCTGTATGTGCTTTTACTGTTATTCCTAATTTATCTATAAACAATTCTCTTCTATGATCTGTTAAAGAATGGATTGCCACCAAAATATCTGGTCTTGCTTCTGCAATTTCGTCTAAATATAAGATAGCTCCATTTTTTACAGCCATTGTTAAAGGCCCATCTAACCAAACAGTTTCTGCTCCTTTTATAATATACCTGCCTATTAAATCTGTAGAAGAAGTTTCTTCATTACAACTTACAGTAATTAATTCTTTGTTTAAAGAATGTGCCATAAACTCTATAAACCTAGATTTTCCTGTTCCTGTAGGGCCTTTTAAAAGTAAAGGTAATTTCTGTTGAAATGTATGATTAAAAACATCTACTTCTTTACCTATAGCTTGATAAAATGGAGAATTCTTCATTTATTAATATTTAAAGTTAATAAAATTGAGTGTAAAATAATTACACTCAATTTTATTATTTATAGATTTAACAATACTATTGTTTGTTCTTTTTTTCTAAAAGAATTGCTTTAGGAAATAAAATATTATTTTCTAAATGTATATGCTGATGCAAATCTTGTTCAAACTCTTCTAGCTTTGCATACAAGGCTCTAAAAGTATTACAAGCACTTTCTGGTGGCGTATAATTATTAGTAAGCTTACTAATTTCTTTAAAAATATCACCTGCATTTTCGTGCTCATTTTCCATCATTGCAATAGGATTATTTACAGTTCCGAAATGAGGCTGATTTACTTTTATACCTTCTTTATCAGCTTTTACTAATTGCTTTATAAACGGAAATAAAATTAACTCTTCTTTTTTCATATGTGCTGCTAATTCTTGAGCAACCTCGCTAAATAATCTATAAACTTCTACAACTTCTGTATAATGATGCCCGTGAACTTTTGCAACTTTAGCTGCATATTGTAACACCAAAGATGTATTTTCTTCTACATAAGTATGATGAATGTTCTCTATATGATCTACTAAAAAATCTAGTTTCCAGCTGTCATAATTATAGGCATTTGAAATTGGATTATTAATGCTTGATAGTTCTTTTTCTAATTCAGCATAAGAAACATTATTTTTTTCGCAAGCTTTTTTTATTGAAATACCTCCTCCACAGCAAAAATCTATTCCGTGTTTTTTAAATACATCTGCTGTTTTTATATTGTTTGTAACTACTTCTGCTACTGTGTTATTCTCTGTAATATTCATTATTCTTATCTTACTGGTTCTAAAAATTATTTTATTCTTTTTTTAATAATTTTGAGTTTCTAAAGCTTCATTATTCGGCTTACCGTGCTTGTAAAAATCTACTATGTATAGAATAACACCAACTGTAAATAGTAATGCACAAAGCATTAATACTATAAAATGAATGCTTATTTCATTTTGAACAGTCATAAAATCTAACTTCATTTTACGCTCTAGATATACTTGCGCAACACCAGCAACACCAAAAGCTACTGTCATACCAATCATACCAATATTAGACATCCAAAAAGCCATTCTACCTCTAGTAGTTTCATACAGTTTTCTACCTGTTAAATTTGGTAATGCATAGCTAATTATTGCAAAAACTATCATTCCGTAAGCGCCCCAGAAAGCTAAATGTCCATGCATTGCTGTTACTAAAGTTCCGTGTGTATATAAATTTGTTTGTGGTAAAGTGTGTGCAAATCCTAATAAACCTGCTCCTACAAAAGAAACAATTGCAGCACCAAGAGTCCAATACAGTGCTAATTTGTTTGGATGTTTCTTTTCTCCTTTTCTATACATATTTACGGCAAATAATGCCATTGCTAAAAATGCTAAAGGTTCTAGTGCAGAGAATATACCACCTACAATTAACCAAATTTTATTTACACCTATATAATAATAGTGATGTCCTGTACCTAAAACTCCTGATAAGAATGTTAAACCAACAATTACATATAACCATTTTTCTATAACTTCTCTATCTACACCTGTTAGTTTTATCAATAAAAATGAAAGAATACCTCCCATAATAAGTTCCCAAACTCCTTCTACCCAAAGGTGAACAACCCACCATCTAAAGAAAGAATCTGTTACTTGACTATCAAAAGGTAACATTCCTGGCAGATATAATAATGCTGCAAATAATAATCCCATAGAGAGTACTAATGCTGTTGTTGTTCTGCGTTTACCTTTAAAGAGCGTTGCTAAAATCAAACCTAAAAAAAGTAACACATTTACAACTACTAAATAATCTAAAGGCCTAGGAATTTCTAAAAATTTTCTTCCTTCCCAATAATTAAAGTGATACCCAACAATTGCTACAACACCAACAACAGCAAGTGAAATTAATTGTACATAAGCCAATTTTACACTTACTAATTCTCTTTGGGCTTCTTCTGGAATAATATAATAAGCTGCTCCCATAAAACCAGATAACAGCCAAACTACTAATAAATTTGTGTGTACTGCTCTTGCTGTATTAAAAGGAATAAAATCATGAAGATTGTCTAAACCTATACGTGCAAAACCCATAATAAAACCATAGGTAATTTGTAAAACTAATAATAGCATTGATAATGCAAAAAACCAATATGCTACTTTTTGCGATTTATATTTCATAATTTATATTCTTATTTGTTATTTTTTTTAGAAAGAGGTGATATTTTTCTGTCTACTCCAACTACTTCACCAAATCCGTTTAAATCTATATTACCAATCCACTTAAAAAAAGCGACCATATCTTCTGCTTCTTGCTCAGTCATTTTATACGCAACCATTTTTCTTCCATTTGGTTGCCATGGTACTGGAGACATTAAAATACTTTTTATCACTTCTTCACCTTCACCACTGTATTTATCATTTAATCTATCTACTACTTTTGTTAATTCTGGAGCATAGTAAGCTCCTTCTCCTAAAATAGTATGGCATCCCATACAATTGTTAGTTTCCCATATTTTTTTTCCTCTAATTGCAGATTCTGATAATTCTCCATAGTTTGTTTGATCATTTTCTCCTGAAAACGAATAAATCGTTAAACCAATGAAAATCAGAAACGTAACTAAAGTTCCTCCTAGGAAAAATGTTTTAGCTTGTTTTTTTGATAACATAATTAATTAGTTTGATTATAAAAAGACCTTTTTATCTTTTATTTAAAAACAAAGGTAACATTTATCAAAAAATTATAATATGATAATTGTCAGAAAAAAGGAGTTAGAAATCTTTTTTTCGAGATTTATAAATAATTCTAATTGTAGGTAAAATTACCCAAAAAGAAAGGGTAAAAAGAGAAACAAACATACCCCAATTTGTACCAAAAAACTTTTGGAAAACAGCACCTGTATATCCTAAAAGCGCAGAGATATCTAGCTTTAATAAAATAAGAATTCTTGATAAATCTATAGGATTAAAAATGATAGCAAATAAAGAAAATTGATCTAATGGATATTCTTGAAAAATTACCAAAGAGATTAAAAATAAACCATCATAAATAACTGCAAGAAATAACCACATTAAAATAGCGTAACCAAAACCTTTTATTTTATTTTCATTAGATAAAGCAATATTGAATGCTAGCGCAACAAAAATAAAGGTTAAAAAAGCACCCACTAATAACAAAGAAATAAAGTTAAAAATTGCCGTAGATTGTGTAATACCATAAGCTAAAAAAGGAATTCCTAAGCCTAAAACTAAACTCAAAGAAAGCGACAAAGAAACTCCTATATATTGCCCCATAAATATTGTACTTCTTTTTAAGGGTTGTGCTAATAAAAGCTCAGTGAATTCGCGCGAATTATAGTAATACATCACTCCAAAAATAGTACCAATTAAAGGTGTTAAAACCACAATAATATTCATTAAAGTAATCACAGCTTTTGATGTATCATTGTTTAAAAACAACAATACAAAACCAATAATTAAATAAAAGAAAAAGTACACATAACTCCATCTACTTCTTAATAAATCGAAAAAACTATATTTTAATATTTTAAGCATAATTCGTAGTTAAAATAGTGGCTATTGCGTGTTCTAAATCGGTTTGATTTGTTTGTTTCTTTAAGGAATCAATAGTTCCTTTAAAATGTATTTTACCATCTAACAGAAATACAATTTCATCAGCAATTTCTTCAACAAAACTCATAATATGAGAAGTAATTAAAATTGTTTTTCCTTTTTGTTTTTCTGATTGAATGATTTTTTTTAATCGAATTAATGAAATAGGATCTAAACCTGTGGTGGGTTCATCTAAAATAATTAATTCGCTATCGAACATAAAAGTTAAAACCAAGTTCACTTTTTGTTTGGTTCCGCCAGATAAATTATTTAATTTTTGTTTTAAAAACGGTTGTAAATCAAAAGTTTCTATTAATTCTTTATCATTAGCGGTTTTAGTTCTAATATCTTTTATCATCTGAATTAATTCAGAAACCGTTAAGTTTCCAGGAAAATTGGCAATTTGTGGTAAGTAATTTACATTGTTACGATATTGATGTTTTCTTAATATTTCTGTATCATCAATTTTTATACTCCCTTTTTCTGGAATTACCATTCCTAAAATGCTTTTTATTAAGGTAGTTTTTCCTGATCCATTTGGTCCTAAAACTGCAAAAATTCCACCAGATTTTATTTCTAAATTCAAATCTTTTAGAACAGTAACTTTTCCAAATTTTTTATGTAAATTATTAATTTCTATCATTTTACTTTTTGCATTAAAGGTTTGGTATCTGCCAAATTATCTGGCGTAAAAGCTGGTGATACTTTTTCAGAAAAATTAATAATATCTACAAACAAACTACGCAATAATACAATTGTTTCTGGGGTTTTATTTACTACATAAGAAAATAGTTTTACAGGTCTGTAAGGTACATCTCCTACTCCATTTTTATCTAAATCATAGCCAGTATATTCGCTCCAATAATTGTTATTAAAACTATTATCATTTAATTTACTATTGTAAGATAAATCAAAAGAATTATGCAAAAAATTATTCTTAGAAAACTTGTTTGCATAACAAGCTCCTGCAATTTTTAATGCCCAACCATTTCTTATAAAATTATTTTTTTTGTAGTTGATTCTTGTAGAGCCTTCAATATTTATAGCTGTAGTATTTTCTTGAAATGTATTATTGATAATTTCTGCATCGTAAATTTCTTTTAATAATAATCCGTAAGAAGCCATTCCCCAATTTTCAACAAACTTATTGTTAGACATTTTTATGAATTTTGAAAACATAACTGCCACTCCAGAACCATTGTTTTTAAAGATGTTATTGTGATATTCATCATTATTAGAAAACATAAAATGCAATCCATAACGCAAATTTTTGTAACTTAAATTATTGATGACTTTACTATCTGTAACAAACTCAAAGTAAATACCGTCTCTTAAATTATGGACTTCGTTCTTCTCTACAAGAACATTAGAACTGTGCCACATATGTATTCCGTTTCCAGAACCAGCTTCGTTAATAGCTTCACTAGAAATATGATTGTTTTTTAGGATTCCGTAGTGAGATTTTTCGACTAAAACACCAAAGAAAACAGCTTTAAAACGAACATCTTCAATCTTAAAATGTTTACTTCTAGAAATATAAATAGCGGCAAAATCTTTAGTGTAACTTTTACCTACATTTTTTAAAGTAATTCCTTTAATTGTAACGCTGTCTGATACTATTTTAAAAATATATCCTTTTTTGTTTCCATCAATAATAGCTTCTCTGTTTCCTATAATAGTTAAAGGTTTTTTTATTAAAATATCAAACTCTTGGTAGGTGCCTTTATCAATAAAAATAGTATCGTGTTTTGAGCTTTTATTTACCGCTTCTTTAATCGTTTTTATTGTACAACTTTTGCATACTTTTAATTGCTGTGCTTGTAAAGAAATGCTTACAAGAATTAATATAGATACTAGTAAATAAATTCTAATTTTTAATGCCATTTAAAATAGTAAACTGGTTCTTAAACTTACGCCTATTAGTACAAATAATACAGCCACTAAAGTTACCAAAACAATATGAATTGCTAATGGTTTTATTTTTTTTTTCGGAATTAAAAAAAAGCGCGCGTGTATTGCCAACCCTAAAGTTGTTATTAATAAAAGCAATTTTAATAGTATATGTTTCGGAAAATGCTCTTGAAAAATAAACCAGTCAGCAAAATTAGGCATTCTTATAAAAGCCAACCAAAAACCTGTAATTACTAAGGTTAGTAATGCAGGAAGACCAACAGGTTCATACGCTTTTTCAAAATTTTCTATGATAGCAAAATTATTTTTTTTTAATGCTTTTGGTAAAAAACGAATGGTTAAAATTAAATGTCCACCAACCCAAATTGTTGCAGCAATAATGTGTATAAAAACTAGTATTGGATACATTTTTTATATGAATAGTTTTGTTCTGATTAATTAATCTGAAAGATAGATTATTTATTTTGAAAAGTGTGTTTTTAATGATTCCCAATCAAATAATTGAGTACCATTTTGTTTTGCCTCTTTATAAGTTGTATAAGATGATAAATATGCACCCATTGGACTTTTAATTTTTTTGCTAATTAAATAAGTTGCCTCTGTTGCGTTTATCAATTTTTTTGGTTGATTATAATCTGTAACTAAAATATATGCTAACGAATTTTCTTTTTTGTTTTTTATGTCATTTAACAAACATTCTGCGGCATCATATTTAAAAGCTTTTCCTTTTTTTGTTACTATTTGTGCTGCAAATTTTGTTTCTACAATTGTCATTTTACAAAAACTACAGGCGTCTTTACCGTACTCAATTTTTTGAGGCTCTACTGAGCAACTCATCAATAAAAATAAGCTTAGAAATGAGAAAAAAGTAAATCTAAATTTTATCATTTTGCACTTTCTTTTTTTCCTATAAAAAAAGCTATAAATGTTAGCAACATACCTACAAACATAAAGTAAGCACCCAATCTAGGATAAGAATGTGCTGTGAAATTTAAAATATCTTTAGTTCCGAATAAAGGTGGCTGAAATCCCATAATAGATCCATCTGGATTTGTAAATTTCATAATAGCTTTTGGGTCTAAATTATGACCATAATCATATTCCCACAAATAAAAATCGTACATACCAGCAATACCTAAAATTGTCATTAAAACAAACCAGCCTAAATACATTTTATAGTTGGCTTTAAAACCAATTAAAACTCCTAAAAAAACCATAACTAAAATTGCAATAGGAAATATTTTAAATTCAGGAATTGTTTTAGGAATGTATTGCATACCCACATAATGATTCATTAAGTTGATATTTTTAATATCAAACTCATTGGTATCTTCAAATTTATTAATATGAATATCCATTCCTAATGGAGTTGGATATTGAGGAGCTTCTAAAGTAATATTCCATAAAGGAAATATAAAAAGTCCTAACAATAATAAGGAACCAACTATCATTGTAATCTTCGATTTTTTCATTGCTAAAATTTTAATCTAAAATATATGAATTTGCGTTATGGCTTCTAAATTTTGATTTAGGCTGCTTAATTATTATCAATCAAAAAATATCAAGCAGCCTATCAACCAAAATCAAAAAATTATTTATTATTCTAGTTTTTCATCATCTAAAGTCCAAGATAATTTTATGTTTGAATTTTTAGGGGAAACTCTAACATATCCTTGCATTTCTTGATGTAAAGCAGAACAGAAATCTGTACAATAGAATGGCCAAACACCTACTTGTTTTGGTTCCCAAGTAAAAGTTTCTGTCTGTCCAGGCATAATTAATAATTCTGAAGTATTAGCACCAATCATACTTACTCCATGAGGAACATCGTAATCTTGCTCTAAATTTGTTACGTGGAAATATACTTTGTCTCCAACTTTTATACCTTCAATATTATCTGGCGCAAAATGACTACGAATCATTGTCATATAAACGTGTACGTCTTTCCCTTTTCTAACCACTTTAGTTTCAGATTCGCTTTTAACAGCATAAGGGTGTTTATTATCTTCTAATTTGAAGAATTTTTTAGAACGCGGTTTAATTAAATCTGCAGGAATACCAGCAGCATAATGAGGTTCACCTACTGTTGGGAAGTCTAATAACAATTCCATTTTTTCGCCTGTAATATCATATAATTGTGCAGATTGTGTTACTTCTGGGCCTGTTGGTAAATAACGGTCTTTGGTAATTTTATTCATTGCAATTACATACTTACCAAATGGTTTACGAGAGTTTCCTCCAGGAATCATTAAGTGACCAACTGAATAATAGGTTGGTTTTCTATCTATAACTTCCCAAGTTCCTAGTTTCCATTTTACAACTTCTGATGAAATGAAGAAAGTTGTATATGCATTTCCTTTACCATCAAACTCTGTATGTAATGGACCTAAACCTGCTTGTTTTACAGAACCTGCATTTACAGCATCGTATTTTAAAATAGGAATTCCGTAAGCATCTCCATCAAAGTTTTTGCTATCTATTGCTTCTTTCATTTTAGTAAATGAATGTGCAGTTAATTCTGCTGCTAATTTACCAGAACCAATAATGTATTCTCCATCAGGACTTACATCACAACCGTGAGGAGATTTAGGAGTTGGTAATAAATAAATTGCACCTGGAACTTCAGAAGGATTTACTACAATAACTTCTTTTTTCATTGTTGATGTTGCCATATGTGTATGATCATCATAAACATTATGTGCATAGTTTGTTGGCATTTTTTTACCACCACCATTTTTTACATACGCTTCAATTTTTTTCCAGTTAATTGCTGCAATAAAATCTTTATCATTTTGCGAAGCATTTACCTCCATTAATGTATGAGATTCTTCTGTATTATATGTTGTAAAGAAGAACCATCCATGAGATTTTCCTCTACCTGGATGTGATAAATCATAATTAAAACCTGGCATTAAAATCTGAAATTTTAAATCCATTCCTCCATCTTCAGGATCTACACTAATAAAAGAAAGTGCTCCTTTAAATTTACCTTTATACTCATTAATTGGCATATCTACCTGAGGTACAGGTACAGAAAAACGTGTTCCTGCAACTACATATTCTGTATTTTCTGTTACAAAAGAAGAACTGTGATTACCAGCACTATTAGGTACTTCAATAATTTCTGTAGTTTCGAAAGTTGTTAAATCTATTTTTGCAATACGTGGTGTATTATTACCATTAATAAATACATAACGCCCATCTAAAACACCATTTGTTTGAGAAATATCTGGATGGTGAGAATCATCCCAAGGAATAAATCCATGAGAAGTATTTAACATTGGTTTTGTTTCTTCGTTAAAACCCCAAGCTTTTTCTGCATCAACAGAAAAAACAGGAATTACTTTAAACAAACGTCCTGATGGTAATCCGTAAACGGCTAATTGTCCGCTAAATCCACCCGAAACAAAAGCATAAAACTCATCATGTTCACCTGGAGCAACATATACTTTTTCTGCTGCATTGCTAGATAAAGCACCTTGATTGTTGCTTTTTTTGGTATTATTTCCACAGCCTACAATAAATAGCGATATAGTAAATACTGCTAGAAATACTTTAATTGTTGTTTTCATATATTCTTGTTTTTGGTTATTTTAATGTTCTAAAATATTCTAAAACTTGTCTAGATTCTTCTTCTGTTAAATTTTGATTTGCCATTGGAGAACCATTAAATTTCATTAATAATTCTTTAGCTATAGGATCTTTTTTTACCATTTCTTCAGGATTTAGAATCATATTCATAATCCATTCTGGAGAACGTCTTTCTAAAATACCTGTAGGATTTGGGCCAATAAATTTTCTATTGGTTCTATGACAAGAAGAACATTTATTTTTAAAAACTATTTTTCCTTTATCTGCCATAGCTTTATCTACAGTAGCAGCTAATTTTAAAGATTTTATTGGACCAATACCTTTATTATTTAAATCGATTGTTCCGCTAGAAGCCTCTTTTACTTTTTTATCTACTTTCTTTTCTACTTTTTTAACTGCCTTTTTTTTAACTGAAGAATCGTAAGAAGGGGCTTTTTTTTCCTTTCCTCCACAGCTAATAAATAATGTAATTAACATTATTGTAAATAAACTTTGTAATTTCATATTTTGATTGTTTTCTAATTGTTATTTATCACTTGGCACCAATACATCTCCAATAACATGTACCCAACCATTACTTACTTTTACCGATTTTAAAATTTTTGTTCCTCCAACATATAAATCATCTCCTTTTTTAGTAACTTCTAAATATTTACCAGAAGCCATATATAATTTTCTATTTTTTCTGATATTTTTTTCTAAAGTTTTTACAGGATAATTTGCAGGAGCCACATGGTTTGTTAAAATAAATGCGAGTTTAGATTTATTTTCTGGTTTTAATAAAGACGCTACAGTTCCTTCAGGTAATTTATCAAAAGCACCATTTACAGGAGCAAAAACAGTTAATGGCCCAGCATTAACTAATGCATCTTCTACACCAGCAGCTTTAACAGCTACAACAAGTGTTTTAAAATCATCTAAAGACATTGCAACTTGTAGTGCATTTGGATCTGAAACTTTATCTACAACAGCAGATTGTCCTTTTGTAGTAACTTCTTTTTTAGTTACTTTTTCGTCTGCTTTTACTTCTTTTTTTGTTTGCTCTTTACATGAGATAAAAAAAATTGAAGCAATAAGCATAATTAAACTTATTTTTTTCATTGGTTTATAATTTGATGTATAACACAAAGTTACAATTAGAATCATCTTAAAAATATGATATAAGTCATATAAAAAGACATTTTAGTCTTTATATTTTGTGTAGATTTGCATATATGATTACAAAGTCTAGTAAATACGCTATAAGAGCGGTTCTTTATTTAGCAAAAAATGCTTCGATTGAAAAGAAAATTGGTTCAAAAATAGTAGCCAAAGAATTAGAAATGCCAGCACCTTTTTTAGCTAAAACATTACAAGAATTAACAAAAAAAAATATCATTTCATCTGTAAAAGGTCCAAATGGAGGTTTCTATCTTTCTGAAATTAATGAAAATAAAACGCTGTTTGATATTATAGATTGTGTGGATAACACCGATAAATTTGAAGAATGCTATTTAGGGCAATTAGAATGTAATGATGCCAAACCATGTGCTGTGCATCATTTATATGGTCCTTTTAAGAAAAAACTTTTAAGTACGCTTAAAACAAAATCAATTTTAGAAATGGCTAATGAAAACCCAAAAAGCGATCTCTCAAAATATACTAACTTGTAGTTAATGATGCTTGTAAAAAAGTATGCAATTACCGCTTTAAGTTATTTTTTAATAGCGGCTTTTCTAGGAATTATACTTCGCTTATTTGCAACTGTAGATTTTAATGCAACTTACAAATTTATTGTTCATACTCATTCTCATATTGCACTTCTTGGTTGGGTTTATATTGGTTTAACAACACTAATTTTTTATCAATTTATAAAAAATGAAGCTAAAAAAAAATATTCAAAAATATTTTTTGTAACGCAAATTACTATTTTAGGAATGCTTTTTAGTTTCCCTATAACTGGTTATGCTTTAGTTTCTATAATCTTTTCTACCCTATTTTTATTTTGTTCTTATTGGTTTTACTACTTTTTTAGAAAAAACACAAACTGCTTAAAAACGAGTTTATCTTATAAATTTATTAATACTTCTTTAGTTTTTATGATTATGTCTAGTTTGGGTCCGTGGACACTTGGATATATAATGAATACTTTAGGAAGCACCTCTCATTGGTATAAAAATGCTATATATTTCTACTTGCATTTTCAGTATAATGGTTGGTTTGTTTTATGTTTATTCGGAATATTTTTTAAAATTTTAGAAACTAAATCCATCAATTTTAACACAAAAACTAGCAATCTCTTTTTTAAAACGATAACAATTAGTTGTATTTTAAGCTTATTTCTTTCGTTTTTATGGATAAAACCATTGCCAGTTATTTATATTTTGGCTTTTTTAGGTGCTGCTTTACAAGTTTTATCTTTATTTTATTTTATCAAAATTATAAATCCTATTATACTTCAAATAAAAAATACATTTTCTGTTTTAATTTTTAGAGTTTTAAAATTAACATTCTTCCTTTTTAGTTTAAAAATTATATTGCAATTATTAAGTTCTATTCCTTTTTTATCTAATCTTTTTTACAAATTTGTAGATTTTGTAATTGCATATCTGCATCTAACTTTTTTAGGAATTGTAAGTCTATCAATTTTTGCTTTTTTTAACTATCTTAAAATTTTAAAAATCTCTAAAACCGGAATTTTAATTTACCTATTGGGGTTTATTTTATCAGAAATATTAATTATTTACAAAGGAATATCAATATGGCAGCAATTAACAATAATTGATAATTATTATGAAACTTTATCTTTTATTAGCGCCTTTATACCTATTGGAATATCAATAATTTTTATTCAGAATTTAAAGCATCTCTTTAAGAAAACCTCATAGTTTTCCTTGTTTTACTAATAATTATTCAAAATACTGATAAAAGTCATTTTTTATTCTTAAAATCTACTTCAACTTTGTAGTCAATTAAAAATACTTTTTTGATGAAAGAGATTAAAGATAAAAGTATAGCTGCTATTGTTACTGATAATATTAATACTGCTTCAATTTTAAAAAAATACAGCATTGATTTTGGTATTGGTGGAAATAAAATTTTAAAAGATGTTTGCAATAAACAAAATTTAAAATTAAAAGAGGTTGTAAAAGAATTAAAATCAGTAGAACAAAACACTTATTATTTAAAGAAATATAAGGCTTGGAAACTAGATTTTTTAATTGATTTTTTAGTAGGAATTCAACACGAAAACAATGAAGAAAATATTTTGTTATTAAGAGATCAAAGCGAAAAAGTAACCAAATTATATGGCAATAAATTTCATGAACTAAAAGAGATAAATATCCTTTTACAAAAAGTTGCAGATGAGATTCTAGAACATATGAAAAATGAAGAAGACATTGTTTTTCCGTACATAAAAAAGTTAATAAAACTCGAAAAAAACAATCTTCACGAAAAAATTTTGGTTTCACCTTTAGATCAACCAATAGACGATTTTGAAGATGAACATTTTAAAATAGCTTCTGTCTTTAAAAAAATAGCCAAGCTAACTAACAATTACACAAAACCAGCTTACATCTGTAATTCAATACAAGTGTTTTATTTAAAATTAAAACAATTTGAAGAAGAATTGCAAAAGCATATTCATTTAGAAAATAATATTCTTTTTCCTAAAGCTAAAAAACTAGAACTTAAAGTAAGGATACAAGAAGAAATATCTTAAAATATAATTTCACTTTTCTTTAATAGAAAGCACTATTCTTTTCATTATTTTTGCTAAAAATATATCATCATTTTGAAAAGAATACTCTTGCTGTTTTTTCTGTTTATTACTCCTTTTGTTTTATCGCAAACAAAAAAAATTATTATCGAAAATTCTGAAATTCAATTTGCTGACGAAGAAGAATATCCTGGAGCAACTGTTTTATTAGGAAATGTACAAATACGTCATGATGGTATAAAACTGACTTGTAAAAAAGCCTTTTACTTTAAAGAGAAAAACTTTTTTAAAGCAATTGGTAATGTGTTCATTAAACAAGGAGACACCATTACACAAACTAGTGATTATGCAGATTATGATGCAAATTCTAAACAAGCACTTTCTTGGGGAAATGTGGTTTTAAAAGACCCTACAATGACTTTAACTACTGATACACTTAATTTTGATAGACTAAATCAGAAATTGTATTACACAAGTTACGCAACTATAAAAGACCCCACAAATACATTAAAAAGTAAAAACGGAAACTATTATTTAGAAAACAAAAAATTTACAGCCACCACAAGAGTTACTGTTGTTAACCCAGAACACAACTTAGAATCTAATCATTTAGATTATTACACAAATACAGGACTTACTTATTTATATGGTCCCTCAACAATAACAAATACACAGAATAAAAACAAAATTTATTGCGAAAGAGGTTTCTACAATACCAAAACCGATATTTCTCATTTTGTTAAAAATGCCAAGCTTTTTTTAAAAGAAAGAACTGTAGAAGGTGATAGTTTATATTATGATAAAAAAAGAGGTTTTGCATCTGCAACAAATAATATAGAAGTAATAGATACTGTTCAGAACTTTGTAACAAGAGGTAATTATGCAGAAATTTTTGAATTAAAAGATTCGCTTTTTATCATTAAAAAAGCAGTTGCGATTTCTATTATAGACAAAGATTCTATGTTTATTCATGGAGATACTTTATTAGTTACTGGCAAACCAGAAAAACGAATTATAAGAACCTATCATAATGTAAAAATCTTTAAATCTGATTTACAAGGCAAATGCGATTCTATTCATACCAACCAAGAAACAGGTTTAACAAGAATGTTTAAAAACCCTGTTTTATGGTCAGAAAAAAATCAAATTACGGGAGATACAATTCATCTTTTATCAAATGTAGAAACCGAAAAATTAGACTCTTTAAAAGTTTTAAACAACGCTTTTATTGTTTCTAAAGATTCTATTTCTAATAAAGATTTTAATCAAATTAAAGGTAGAAATATGTTTGGTAAATTTCAAAAAAACAAACTTAGAACCTTATTGGTTAAAGGAAATGCAGAATCTGTATATTTTAATAGAAATGAAGAAACTCAGGTATTAGAAACCATTACAAAAGAAATTTCGAGCAATATTATTTTTACATTAGAAAACGGACAAATAGTTACCATTAAATATTTAAAAAAATCTGACGGAAAAACGCATCCACCTTCAATGTTTCCATTAGAAGACAGAAAATTAAAAGGATTTATTTGGCGAGAAGATGAACAGCCAAAAACAAAAGAAGATATTTTTTTAAAGGATGGAAAAAATAAAAATAAGAAGCAAAAAAAGAAATTGATAAAAAAGCCTTCAGCAATTCTAGAAAAAAAGAAAGAAGGTTTGCCTTTAAAAAATCAATAAAAATAAATCCCTCATAGAGGGCTTTTGCAAAACAAGCCAATCAACTCAATAAAAGTAAATAATTAAATATCAACAGTTAGTCAATATTTTTTTGAATGAAATTCGATTTTTTAAAATATCAAGCTCAAACCTCTCCTCACCCACTTTCTTTAGAAATTTCGCACGCAAAAGGCTCTTATATTTACGATACTTCTGGTAAAGAATATTTAGATTTTGTTGCGGGTGTTTCTGCAAATAGTTTGGGTCACAATCATCCAAAAGTTACGAATGCCATAAAAAAACAGTTAGATTTATATACGCACGTAATGGTTTATGGCGAATTTATTCAACAACCACAAGTAGCACTTTGTAAATTATTGGCAGAAAATTCTCCAAAAAACTTAAATTCAGTTTATATAACCAATTCTGGTACAGAAGCTACAGAAGGTGCTTTAAAACTAGCAAAAAGAACCACAAATAGAGCAGAAATAATTGCTGCAAAAAATTCTTACCACGGAAATACAATGGGTGCTATGAGTGTTTCTGGTGTTGAAAAACAAAACCAAGTTTTTAGACCTTTAATACCAGGAACTAAGTTTATTGAATTTAATAATCTGTTAGATTTAAACAGAATTACATCAAAAACTGCCGCCGTTATTTTAGAAACGATACAAGGTGGTGCTGGTTTTATAGCACCAAAAAATGATTATTTAGCAAAAGTAAAACAACGTTGTTTAAAAGTGGGAGCTTTATTAATTTTAGATGAAATACAAACAGGAATTGGTAGAACTGGTACTTTTTGGGGCTTTGAAAATTATAATGTAATTCCTGATATGATCATTACAGGTAAAGGTTTGGGTGGCGGAATGCCAATGGGTGCTTTTATAGCTAATTTTAATATGATGAGTTTATTAAAAGATAATCCTAAATTGGGGCATATTTCTACTTTTGCAGGACATCCTGTTATTGCTGCTGCAGGTGTTGCCACTGTTAAAGAAATTATTTCTGAAAACTTACTTTCTAAAAGTTTACAAAAAGAAAAACTTATTAGAAAATATTTAAAGCATCCTAAAATAAAAGAAATAAGAGGCAAAGGATTAATGTTGGCTGCTATTTTAGAAACTTCTGAATTAGCAAATAAAGTTATTCATCAGTGTATAAAAAATGGTTTAATCCTGTTTTTTTTATTATTTGAAGATAAAGCTATGAGAATTACTCCTCCTCTAACAATTTCTGATGAAGAACTTATAAAAGGAATTGAAATTATCTTAAATTCTATTGACCAAGTTACTGGTTCATACTAAAAATATTTTATTGTAAATTCTATACTACAAGCATAAATTTTAAATATAACAACCTTCTATTTTTATTTCAAAATCATTAATATTTAAAAGTATTTATAAAAATTTAACACATTGTTATTAAATTACTAATTATAGTTAAACAATGTTATGATTATGTTAAAGACTGTTTTTTACTGAAACCTTTTTTAAAATTGGTCGTCTTTCAAATATAAAACAACCTAAAACACATATATCATGAAAAATTTAAAAACATTTATTACTGTTATCGCAATTAGTTTATCTACTGTATTTTCTATAAATGCAACAGAGAAAAATCCATCAGAAACAAAGAAAAATTTAAGAACTAAAATCGTTTCTATATTGGGAGATAAAATTCCTTTAGAAATAAATAAAAACTGTAAGGCAGAAGTTTCTTTTATGGTAAATAATAAAAATGAATTAGTAATTGTTTCTGTAGATTCTAAAATAACTGGTTTTAATTCGTATGTGAAAAACAAATTAAACTATAAAAAAATAGACGTTAGTGGTGTAAAAAAGGGAGAAATTTATAGAATTCCTATCAAAATAAACAAGACAATCTAAATAAACAACTGGTTGGTTAGTTGGTGCTCAATATTAGTTTTAAACTAAATTGGGCATTTTTTTGTACAAAAGAAAAGTGCAATCATTTATTTGATTGCACTTCAGATAAAATCAAACCATTAACACAAAATAGTTGATTAAACCTTTTAATTTTTTATCTAGTTACTGTACCTGTAATTGCTTTACCTGCGTAATTATTAGTAATACTTACTGCTTTTGCAACTGCTTGTTTATTTAGTTTAATTGCAAATGGTTTTAATCCAAAAGGTGATGCTTTATCATTTGTAGTTGGTTCTATTGAAATTACCACTGTCGCATTTTGTAAATCAATAGGAAAAGTTACATCAGGATATCTTTTATTTGGATTACTAATAAAATCTTCGCCAGGAAAAGGAGGAACCCCTTTTGGTCCTTTAAATTCATTGTTATATTTTGCACCAAAGAAACTTTCATCGGCTTTATTTGCATCATTAAATCTTCCTGTAGAAACTGGAGTTGGTTTTCCTTTAGAGTTAGGAACAACAACCCAACCTTCGTAAACCCATCCTTTTGCTAAGGTTGGTAAATTTGTAAAGCCTCCTTTTGTTGGTGGTAAAGCGTCTATAAACCAGATTCCGTTTGCATCAGAACCTGTTGTTCCTACAGATGGAGCTTTTAAAAAGAAATTACCTGTTGCTTTTTCTAAATTACCATTACCAGAAAATAAAGCATCTTTAGTTGATGGAGTTGCTTTGTTGTTAGAAAAAGCTCCTTTTGAGAAAATCCAACCACTTGGTTTTAAAAGGTCTGCTCCTGTTTCTGTTGCAGGTTCTATTGTTAATACATAAGTAGTAGCAGCATTAACTTTGATTACGTCTATTGAACCACTTGTAAATTTTTTTCCATCTGTACTAGAAAATCTTCCTGTAGAAATTTTTTCATCTTTTACAATTAACCAGCCTTCATAAACATAGTTATCGCCCAATTCTGGTAAGTTCTGAAATGATTGTGTAATTTTTTTTACTGTTACTTCTGCTGTTTTATCTTTAGAGCAAGAAGTAAAAATGAATGCGATAGCAATAATTGCTAGAGTTGATATTTTTTTCATCATAAAATTATTTAATGTTAATGTTATGACAAATGTAAACTGAGAAGTTTTCTTAAAATGTAAGCTAGCTTACACTTATGCAATTTTTTGTAAAATTCTTATTTCTTTTCTGTTAAAATCGATTATTTTTTCAACTTTAAGTTCATTCATAATAGAATTAAGAGTTGGTCTTGATGTACCAATTAGTGATGCAATATCTTTTTGTGTATATGGATGTTCTATTACTTTATCTCCTGTTTTTTTACAATCGTGTCCATATTCTTTACACAATTCATCTAAAAATTCTAACAATCTTGTTTTAGTATCTTTAAACAACAATAATTGTAATCTTCTTTCTAACTTTTTAAAACGTAGCCCTAAAAATTTATAAATTTTTAAACTAAACGTTTTGTTATCACGCATTAAATCGTGCATAGTCTCTACTCCTATTGGACAAATGGAGGTAACATTATCTAATGACTGTGCAAATTCTTCTCTTTTATCTTCACCCAAAATTGCTTTCTCGCCAAATAATTCTCCTTTTGTTAAAATTGCTTTTACAATTTCGTCTCCTTCTTCTGTATAATAACCAATCTTAACTTTGCCTTTTTCTATTAAAAAAACTTTGCTTGCAGAATCTTCTGCAAAGTAAATGTAGTCTTGCTTTTTATAAATATCAAAATTATGACACTTTTTATATTCTTTGAATTTATGTGGACAAAGGAGGTTAAATAAATTTACGTTATCAAAAAACCAAAAATTATTCATATTTATTGTGTTTTAGGAGATGTTTTTTTGGTCATTAAAACAACTTTTTTCTTACAAAAAAACTCCTAAATTTCTTTAGGAGTTTAAATTATATAATTAATAATACTTTTATTATGCGTTTTCTTTTTTTATTAAATTTAAAGCAGAACCTTCGTTATACCAATCAATTTGACCTTGATTATAAGTATGATTAGCTAAAATAACATCTTTACTACCATCTGCGTGAACAGCTTCTATTGTTAAAGGTTTGCCAGGTGCAAATTCATTTAAGTCTAAAAAGTTAAAAGTATCATCTTCTTGAATTAAATCATAATCTGATTCATTCGCAAAAGTTAAACCTAACATACCTTGCTTTTTAAGATTTGTTTCATGAATTCTTGCAAAAGATTTTACTAAAACAGCAGCAACACCCAAATGTCTTGGTTCCATTGCAGCATGTTCTCTAGAAGAACCTTCGCCATAATTATGGTCACCAACAACAATTGTTTTAATTCCTGCAGCTTTATAAGCCCTTTGTGTTTTTGGCACTGCATCATATTCTCCAGAAATCTGACTTTTTACAAAATTCGTTTTCATATTGTATGCATTTACAGCACCAATTAAACAGTTGTTAGAAATATTGTCTAAATGACCTCTGTAACGCAACCAAGGACCCGCCATAGAAATATGATCAGTTGTACATTTTCCGTGCGCTTTTATCAATAATTTCACTCCAGTCAAATTATTTCCTAAAGGAGTAAATGGTGTTAATAATTCTAATCTTTCAGAATCTGGATTCACATTAATTTCTACGCTACTACCATCTTTTTCTGGTGCTAAATACCCATCATCTTTTACTTCAAAACCTTTTGGTGGTAATTCCCAACCTGTTGGTTCATCTAACATTACTTCTTCACCATTTTTGTTGATTAACTTATCTGTAATCGGATTAAAATCTAAACGTCCTGCTATGGCAACTGCAGCTACCATTTCTGGTGATGCTACAAATGCGTGTGTATTTGGGTTGCCATCTGCACGCTTTGCAAAGTTTCTATTAAACGAATGAATTATTGAGTTTTTAGGTGCATTTTTTGGGTCTTCATAACGCGCCCATTGTCCGATACAAGGACCACAGGCATTTGTAAATATCTTAGCATCTAGTTTTTCAAAAATCCCTAAAATACCATCTCTATCTGCAGTATAACGTACTTTTTCTGAACCTGGATTAATACCAAATTCTGCTTTGGTTTTTAAACCTTTATCTATTGCCTGTTGTGCTATTGATGAAGCTCTCGATAAATCTTCGTAAGATGAATTTGTACAAGAACCTATTAATCCCCACTCCACTTTTAATGGCCAATCATTTTTATTAGCAGCCTTTGTCATATCTGAGCCTGCTTTTGTAGATAAATCTGGTGTAAAAGGTCCGTTTAATAAAGGACTTAATTCTGATAAATTAATTTCTATAACTTGATCAAAATATTGCTCTGGGTTTGCATAAACTTCTGCATCACCTGTTAAATAATCTTTCACTTTATTTGCAGCATCTGCAACATCATCTCTATCAGTAGCACGTAAATAACGTTCCATAGATTCATCGTAACCAAAAGTAGAAGTTGTTGCTCCTATTTCTGCTCCCATATTACAAATTGTACCTTTACCGGTACAAGACATTCCTGTTGCTCCTTCTCCAAAATATTCTACAATGGCTCCTGTTCCTCCTTTTGCAGAAACAATACCAGCAACTTTAAGAATCACATCTTTGGGCGCTGTCCAACCAGAAAGTTTTCCTGTTAACTTAACTCCAATTAATTTGGGAAATTTAAGCTCCCAAGGCATACCCGCCATCACATCTACAGCATCTGCACCACCAACACCAATGGCAACCATACCTAAACCACCAGCATTTACGGTATGAGAATCTGTGCCAATCATCATTCCGCCAGGAAAAGCATAATTTTCTAATACAACTTGATGTATAATTCCTGCTCCTGGTTTCCAGAAACCAATTCCATATTTATTAGAAACGGATTCTAAAAAATTAAATACTTCATTGGATGTATTTAAGGCGTTTTGCAAATCTGTACTTGCTCCGTTTTTAGCTTGTATTAAATGATCACAGTGAACAGTAGTTGGTACTGCAACTTTATTCTTACCAGCTTGCATAAACTGCAATAAAGCCATTTGCGCAGTTGCATCTTGACAAGCAATTCTGTCTGGTGCAAAATCTACATAATCTTTACCTCTAACAAAAGCTTTATCTGCAGTTCTATCCCATAAATGCGAATACAATATTTTTTCTGCTAAGGTTAAGGGTTTACCTGTAAGTTTACGAGCAGCATCAACACGTTCTACAACGTTTGCGTACACTTTTTTGATCATCTCAATATCAAAAGCCATATTCTGTTTTTTTAATAATTTTTGTGGTAACAAATTTAGACTTTTTAACTGAATTTTAAAAGATAAATAATAGATAGCTGTAATTAATGAATAAAAAAAAGTTATTTTAAAAAATAATGAATATACATCAACAAAAAGAGTGATTCTATGATTAAAAATAAATATTTCGTAATTTTATAGAAAAAGCAGACTTATAAGCCGAATTCTGTTCCTAAAAAGGTTCTTATCATTTATCTAGTTCTAAAATTACTTTTAGAATCTATCTGCCTACCCTTTAGAATCGAGCGAGTAGCTCTCAAGCTCTAATTTACATGGCATTGCACCTCATAGAGTTTACCTGGTTTCACTACAGCCTAACTGTACTTGCTTTCTGTTGCACTTGTCCTCAACTTACGTTGGACGGATGTTATCCGCTATGATTACTCTTTGGTGTCCGGACTTTCCTACTTAAAAATATTTTTAAGTCGATAAGGTAAGTCTGCTATTTCTATAATTTGTAAAAATACAATCTTTACTCATAAAAAAACCCACTCAAAATTTGAGTGGGAAAAATTGCTATGAAAAAGAAAAAGTGTTACTGATTTCTCAGCAACACTACAAATATATATTAAAAAGTGTTACAAAAAAATATTTTTTATAAAAAAACGTATTTTTTTAAATATCTTAACATATGTTTATGAAAACATATCTTTTACTTTCTCAAAAAATGATTTATCAGATTTATTTGGACTCGGTACAAAATTTTCATCACTAGACATTTTCTCAAAGAATTGTCTTTGTTCTTTATTTAGTTCTTGAGGAGTCCAAACATTAATATGAATCAAGAAATCGCCTGTTCCATAGCGTTCTATACTTGGTAAGCCTTTTCCTTTTAATCTTAAAATTTTTCCTGATTGCGTACCTGCATCAACTTTAATTTTAACTTTACCTGTTACTGTTTGTATTTCTTTGCTTGTTCCTAAAACTGCTTCAGAAAAGTTAATATATAAATCGTAATGAATATTTGTTCCTTCTCTTTTTAAAGCTTGATGTGGAATTTCTTCAATCAATACTAATAAATCTCCAGCAACAGAATTTTTACCAGGAGCTTCATTTCCTTTACCTCCTACTTTTAATTGAACTCCTTCTGTTACACCAGCAGGAATACTAATAGAAACGGTTTCTTCTTTAGTAATTAAACCTTGTGCGTCTGCTCCATTTGGTTTGCTGTTCATAATTTCTCCAGCACCTGAACAAGTACTACAAGTTGTTGCAGTTTGCATTCTACCTAAAATAGTATTGGTAACTCGCATTTGTTGACCAGAACCATTACAAGTTGTACAGGTTTTATAGGTTACACCCTCTGCTTGTACTTTTCTACGAACTTTTACTTTCTTTTCTACACCTTTGGCAATTTCTTCTAAAGTTAGTTTTACACGTATACGCATATTGCTTCCTTTAACTCTAGCTTGACGTTGGCCTCCACCTCCGCCAAAACCTCCGAAACCGCCTCCAAAGCCACCTCCAAAAATATCGCCAAATTGGCTGAATATATCTTCCATATTCATTCCGCCTCCGCCAAAGCCACCACCTCCTTGAGGGCCCTCAAAAGCAGCGTGACCATATTGATCATAACGTGCTTTTTTATTTTCATCACTCAAAACTTCGTAAGCTTCTGCGGCTTTTTTAAAGTTTTCTTCGGCAGTTTTATCTCCACGATTTTTATCTGGATGATATTTAATAGCCATTTTTCTATATGCCTTTTTTATTTCTGCTTGTGAGGCAGATTTTGAAACGCCTAATATTTCGTAAAAATCTTGTTTTGCCATTTTGTTGCAATTGAAGAATTAAAAATTAAAAGATTAAAAACTTGCAATTTATAATTCGTAATTGTTTTATTGTCCGATAACTACTTTTGGATAACGAATAATTCTATCTCCTAATTTATATCCTTTTTCTACACAATCAATAATTTTTCCTTTTAAGTCTTTTGATGGTGCAGGAATTTGTGTTATTGCTTCATGGATTTCAGCATCAAAAATATCGCCTTTTTTTGTTTCTATTCTTGATAATCCTTTTTGCTCTAAAGTTTTGTAGAACTTGTTATAAATTAATAATACTCCTTTTCTTAATTCTTCTGCCTCTTTGTCTTCTTCTATGTGTGTCAGAGCGCGTTCAAAATCATCAACAATTGGCAGTAAAGATGTCATTAATTCTTGCCCTGCTGTTTTAAATAACTCAACTCGCTCTCTAGATGTTCTTTTTTTATAGTTTTCGAACTCTGCAAACAAACGCAAAAATTTATCTTTTTCTGCTTTAATTAACTCCTCTGCTGTTGGTTCCTCTTTTTTTATTTCTTCAGCAACCTCTTGGTTTTCTTCAACCTGAACAGTATCTTGTTCGTTTTTTATGTCTTCTTCTTTTATATTTTCTTTCTTACCCATTTCTTTGAAATCGTTAAATTGTATACAATTTATTGGCAAAAATGTTGCCAACAAAAAAATAGTGTCAAACTGACACTATTTTAATTTTAATCTATTAAAGGTTTGGAATCTAATTTCCATTCATCTTTTATTGGTATTTCTAAATATTTTAAGATTGTGGGTACTACTGCTGTTTGAGGAATTGCAGTTTTTTCTAAATCTTGAATGGAGTTTATTACCTTATTATTCTGTATGTTTTTAAAATAAGAATTCCCTTTTTTGTTTAAGCCAATAAAAATTGTTTTTTCTTGTATTGTTTGTTTACCGTGACTAAAACCTCCTTTTCCTCTACCGTGATCAGTAACCAAGATAATTAACCAATCTTCATCATATTTACTTTCTCTAATTTTTGTAGCCTCTACAAGTTTGCCAATATTATTATCCGCTTTTTTAATTGCTGTATGATATTCTTTTCCAAATCCTTTTGAATGACCAGTTCCATCAATTTCATCTAAATGAACAAAAATAAAATCTGGTGATTTCTCTTTAATTTGATATAATGCTAAATTAGTAGACTCGTTATCTGTACCACCTTGAGTAGAAAAATTTACTTTATATATGTCTTTGTATAACAACAAGTTAATGTTTTTCCATGTAGAAATGCTTGCTAAATAACTATCTTTTTTTTCTGTTCTAATATGATTAAAAACACTTTGAAAATTACAAACTTGTTTAGAAGAATTACTTGTTATTTTGTGATTATCAGTCCAAACTCCTGTTAAAATTGTAACCCAACTTGGTCCGCTAGAAGTAACTTGTTCTGATTTTGTACCAAAAACGCCACCTGCAAATGCTTTTTTGATTGTGAATTTATCAAAGTTTGGAGTTTCTACTTTAGATATTTGCTCAAATTGTAAACCATCTATGCCTATTAACAGTACTTTTTTCTTTTGTCCAAAAGTATTTATACCACATATAAGTAAAAGAGTAAAAAAAATATTTTTCATTTGATTATAATTTTATACTAGTTAATCTTTAATTCTTTCAATTTTAGCTCCTATCGATTTTAGTCTGGCTTCAATATTTTCATAACCTCTATCAATCTGTTCTATATTGTTAATAATACTTGTTCCGCTTGCAGAAAGGGCAGCTATTAATAATGAAATTCCTGCTCTAATATCTGGAGATGTCATTTTTGTAGCTTTTAATTGATACTCAAAATTATGCCCAATTACAGTGGCTCTATGAGGATCACACAAAATAATTTTTGCGCCCATATCAATCAATTTATCAACAAAAAACAAACGGCTTTCAAACATTTTTTGATGTATTAAAACAGTACCTTTTGCTTGTGTTGCTATTACCAAAACAATACTTAATAAATCTGGCGTAAAACCAGGCCAAGGCGCATCTGCAACCGTTAAAACAGAGCCATCTATATAATTTTGAATTTCATATGATTCTTGTTCTGGTATGTAAATATCATCACCTTTCTTTTCTAAAGTAATTCCTAATTTTCTAAATACATTCGGTATTTGTCCTAGGTTTTCCCAACTAACATTTTTAATAGTTAATTCGGATTTTGTCATTACTGCAACACCAATCCAAGAACCAATTTCTATCATATCTGGCAGCACAGTATGTTCGCAACCGCTAAGAGAATCTACACCTTCAATAATTAATAGGTTAGAACCAACTCCAGAGATTTTTGCACCCATTGCATTCAACATTTTACATAATTGTTGGATGTAAGGTTCACAAGCTGCATTGTAAATTTTTGTGGTTCCTTTGGCTAAAACTGATGCCATTAAAATATTGGCTGTTCCTGTTACAGAAGCTTCATCTAACAACATTTCTGTTCCTTGTAATTCTTCTGCTTCTACTCCGTAAAAATGCTCCTCTTTGTTATAACGGAATTTTGCACCAAGTCTAATAAAACCTTCAAAATGTGTATCTAATCTTCTACGCCCAATTTTATCTCCTCCTGGCCTTGGAATATATCCTTTACCAAATCTTGCTAATAATGGACCAACAATCATAATAGAACCTCTTAACGAACTTCCATCTCTTTTAAAATCATCAGATTCTAAATAGCCTAAATTGATTTCATCCGCTTGAAAAGAGTAAGTATTTTTACTTAATTTATGAACTTTTACACCTAATTCTCCTAAAATAAAAATCAGTTTATTTACATCAATAATATCTGGAACATTGTTTACAATTACTTTTTCTGGAGTTAGTAAAACCGCACAAAGAATTTGTAAAACTTCATTTTTTGCTCCTTGTGGAGTAATGGTTCCGCTTAATTTATGCCCTCCTTCAATTTTAAATGATGCCATAGATTAATATCTTTTTCTATTTTTATGTTGATTACTATGATGAGATTTTTTGTGATTACTTTTTGAGTGATTCTGACCTTGAGAATTTCTTTTTCTTAATAAGTTTTTACTTTCCGAAAGCTTTTCTTCAGAGTTTCTCAAATCTAATTTTCCGTCAGATAAATCGTATAAATGATTAAAAATGACTGCATCATCTACAGTATCTTTATTCCAATTTAAGTAGCATTTTTTCATATGATTGGCAATGGTAAAAACCAACGCTTCCTTTTTATCGCCTTCTTCCCAACTTAAGGCTACATCTATCATTGTTTGAATGTTGTTACCATAATAACGGTATCTTGATGCCGATTTTGGGTACGCTAAAGCTTCTGGTTTTTCTTGCAATTCTTCTTTAGAAGGCTGTGGATATGGCGAATTTGCGTCTAATTTAAAATCTGACATAATATACAATTGATCCCATAATTTGTGTTTAAAATCAGGAACATCACGTAAATGAGGTTGCAAATTACCCATTACATCTATAATTGCTTTTGCCATTTTATCGCGTTCTTCTTTAGTTTCTAAAGCTACACAATGGTCTACTAATTTTTGTATATGTCTGCCGTATTCTGGTATAATCATTAACGGTCTTTCTGAATTGTATTCTAAATCGAAAGTCATTTATTATGTTTTAGTGAAGTATCTTGAAAACACAAGATTTAACTATTTTTTGTTGTAGTTATTTAACGTTGCAAAATAACGATTTATTTTTAGTTTTCAAGCTGATTTTTAACCAATCACTTTTAATTTAACAAAACGTAATATAAGTTTCTTTGTTCCAGCATTTAAAAATTTAACATTTGCTTTTTTATCTGGTCCTTTTCCTTCTATAGAAATCACTTCTCCTTTACCAAATCTATTATGCTCAATAATACTACCAACTACAATATTGTTATCAAATAAATTGGTTTTTGATTTTGCCTCTGATACTTTTTTTAGATTTTTAGGAATAATAATTTCTTTCTTTTTTGCCAAATCGCGCTCTATTTTTTTACGCTGAATTGGTTTTTGAAAACGAATTTTCTTTGGTGCATCATCAAAAATACTTTTGTCTATAAAATTATTTACAGAATGAGATGGATTTTTTGGAGTTAAATAATGTAAAAACTGATCGTCTATTTCTTCTAAAAATCGGCTAGGTTCTGCATCAACCAATTTACCCCATCTATAACGTGTTTGGGCATAACTTAAATACGCCACTTTTTCTGCTCTTGTTAACGCCACATAAAATAATCTACGCTCCTCCTCTAACTCGCTTCTTGTATTCATACTCATTGCAGAAGGGAATAAATTTTCTTCTAAACCCACAATATAAACGTATAAATACTCCAATCCTTTAGATTGATGAATGGTCATTAAAGACACACTTGGTTTGTCATTATCTTTTTTAGAGTCGAAGTCAGTAGCCAAAGCCACATCTTCTAAAAAGGATGTTAAGGAAGCATCTTCTCCTTCTTCAGTTTTATCGGTGATAAAATCTTTAATTCCGTTTAACAATTCTTGTACGTTTTCTACTTTACTAACTGCTTCTGGCGTTCCGTCTTTTTCTAAATCTTTAATGATTTGAGTTTGCTTCACCACAATTTCTGCAATTTCAAAGGCATTTTTAGTTTGACTTTCTATCTGAAAACGTAAAATCATATTCATAAAATTCTGTAACTTATTTTTAGTTCCAGTATTTATTTTCAGGTCAATTTTATCAATATATTTTATGATTTCGAAAATTGATTTTTTATAATGATTTGCAGCAATAGTAAGCTTATCTATAGTAGTTGCGCCAATTCCGCGAGCAGGATAATTAATAATTCTTTTTAAAGCTTCTTCATCATTTGGGTTGATAAGAATTCGCAAATAAGACAAAATATCTTTGATTTCTTTTCTTTGATAAAAGGAAATTCCACCATAAATTTTATAATCGATATTTTTCTTTCTTAATGCATCTTCAATGGCTCTCGATTGCGAATTGGTTCTGTACAAAACACAGAAATCATCTGAAATTAATTGATGATTCATTTGATTTTCCCAAATAGATTGTGCTACAAAACGTCCTTCTTCACCATCAGAAATGGTACGCATAACATTAATGGAATCTCCTGCGTCATTAGACGTCCAAACTTCTTTATCTAATTTGGTTTTATTTCTTGCTATGACAGAGTTTGCAGCATTTACAATATTTTTTGTTGACCGATAATTTTGTTCTAATTTAAAAGTTTTTACATCAGGATAATCTTTCTGAAAACTTAAAATATTCTGAATATTTGCGCCTCTAAAACTATAAATACTTTGACTATCATCACCCACCACACAAATATTCTGAAAACGATCTGCCAACGCTCTAACAATGATATATTGCGAGTGATTTGTATCTTGATACTCATCTACCATAATATATCGAAAACGATCTTGATATTTTGCCAAAACCTCTGGAAAACGCGCTAATAACTCGTTGGTTCTCAGTAATAAATCATCAAAATCCATTGCGCCAGCTTTAAAACATCTATCAACATATGCTGCGTAAATATCACCAACTTTTGGTCTGCTTGCGTGCAAATCAGCTTCTTGTAAATCAGAGTTATTAAAATAGGCTCTTACTGTAATTAAACTATTTTTGAATGATGAAATTCGCCCTAAAATTTGCTTTGGTTTGTAGCGCTCTTTATCCAAATTCATTTCTTTAATAATTGTAGTTATTAAACGAACTGAATCTTGTGTGTCGTAAATTGTAAAATTTGATGGAAAACCTAACTTATCTGCTTCCGAACGTAAAATTCTTGCAAAAACTGAATGGAAAGTTCCCATCCAAAGATTCTTGGCTTCGCTAACGCCTACAACTGCTGCAATTCTTTCTTTCATTTCTCTGGCAGCTTTGTTGGTAAATGTGAGCGATAAAATATTAAAAGCATCTACACCTTGCTGCATTAAATGTGCAATTCTATAGGTTAATACTCTGGTTTTACCAGAACCTGCACCCGCAATAATAATCATTGGTCCATCTTTCTGAATTACAGCTTGTTTTTGTGCTTCGTTTAAAGAATTTAAATAGGTGTTCAATAGAATGTTTTTGAAAGAATTTAAAAATGTGAAATTAACCAAACTATTCGTTTTTTTATAATAAGATTGTTAGTTTTTATTCACAAGTTATTCTTAAAAAATGTTCGTCTTAAAACCCGAATAATTTGGTTAATTCTAGCTTTGTATAAACAGTATATTTATCTGCTTTAAGGCAGATAAACACAAATATCTGCTTATAGACAGATAAACACAAATATCTGCTTATAAGCAGATAAATTTGTTTTCTATAAGAATATATTATACTTTTGAAATAAATATAATTATTGAATGACAAGCATTTTAACAGGTGATATTATAGATTCGAGAAGAAATAAAGGTAATTTTTGGCTAAAAGCACTTAAAGAAACCTTAATTACTTTTGGTGAATCTCCAAAATTTTGGCAAATTTATAGAGGTGATAGTTTTCAATTAGAAATAGAAAATTTTGAAGAAGCATTTTATGGAGCTTTAAAATTAAAATCTAATTTAAAAAGAATAGAAGGTATTGATGTTAGAATTGGAATTGGAATTGGCAAAAAAGAATACAATGCTTTAGAAATTACAGCATCTAATGGAGAGGCTTTTGTAAACTCTGGTTTTGCTTTTGATAATTATTTAAAGAAGCAAACTTTAGCTATAAAAACACCTTGGCAAGAAATTGATGATGAATTAAATATAGCCTTTGATTTAGCTTTGTTAACTATAGATTCTTGGACAAAAAACTCGGCAGAAGTATTTAAAATTTCATTAGAAGAAAAAAATGCGACACAAAAAGAAATTGCAAAAATTTTAGGTATTACACAAGGTAGAGTTAGTGAACGCCAAAAACGTGCTGGTTTTGAACAAATTATGAAGTTAGAAAAACGCTTTAGAAAACTAATTGAACAAAAAACACAGCTATAAATATGTTATTATTCTTAAAATTTTTATTAGCTCATATTTTAGGAGATTTTGTTTTTCAACCAGAAAAATGGGTGAAAAACAAAGAAGAAAAGAAAGCAAAATCTGTAAAATTATATTTGCACATTGGTATTCACGCACTGTTATTTTTAATTATTTTTCAATTTAATTTACAAGAATATGGGTTCGCATTTTTGTTGATTATTTCTTCGCATTATATAATTGATGTTTTAAAACTCTACCTACAAAAGAAAAAAACAAAAAGAGTTTGGTTTTTTATAGATCAAATTTTACACATTTTAATGTTGGTCTTGGCAACTTCGTTTTATGAAGATTTTTCATTATTATCAGAAAAAATAATCACAGATAAAAATTTACTTTTAGTAATATTTTTACTATTAGTAGTATTTGTATCAGCCATTTTAATTAAAATAATTATTACACAATGGAATCCTGAAAGTAAGAAAGAAAACGATGATTCTTTAGCAAAAGCAGGACGTTATATTGGTATTTTAGAACGTTTGTTTGTGTTTACTTTTGTCATTACAAATCATTGGGAAGCTATCGGTTTTTTATTGGCTGCAAAATCGGTTTTTAGATTTGGCGATTTAACTTCATCTAAAGACAGAAAGCTTACAGAATATATTTTAATTGGTACTTTATTAAGTTTTGGCTTTGCCATATTATTGGGAGTTTTATATTTGCATTTCTTAAAGTTATTATAGTTTATGGAAGATAAAATTTTAGAAAGTATTGCCTATATTTTACCTGCTGTTGTAACAGGTTTTGTTGCCTACTCTATGTTTAATGGATTTTTAAAACAACAAAACTCAGAAAAAAAATTAGAATTATTAGCCGCAAAAAAGAAAGATTCTTTGCCTATTAAATTACAAGCTTATGAACGAATGTTATTGTTTTGCGAGCGTATAAATCCTATAAAAATGTTGGTGAGAATAAAACCAATTTCTGACAATACTAACGATTATTTACAACTCTTAATTGCCAATATAGAACAAGAGTTTGAGCATAATTTAGTACAACAAATTTATATTTCTAATGCTTCTTGGACGGCAATTGTTGCCGCAAAAAGTGCCATAATTAAGAAGTTAAAACAAGTTGCCAAAAACGCTAAATTTGCAAATGATTTAAGAGAAAATGTTTTAATAGACTACGCTAAAACATTACCACCCACAGAAACTGCAACTAGCTTTATTAAAAATGAAGTAAAAAAATTATTATAAATAAAAAAACCTTCTTAATTAAAAGAAGGCTTTCTAATTATGAGTAAAAACTCATAAATTTCGGGGGAAATAAAAATTGTTAATTAAAGTATATTTTTCTTGGAATTAAACCAACAGTAAATTCTTTTAACTCTTTTTTTGTAGTAACATCAAAAATCTTTAAAGTTCCATTTGTTTTAAAATTTTTAACATCTGTAACATATACTTTATTTCCTTTTACAGACATACCTCCAACAGGAGTGGTAATAATTGCAGATGCAGGAACTGTATTGGCACTTTCAGACATTTTGTAAACTCCTGTACCTGTAGAAATATAAATTGCTCCGTTATAAACAGTCATTACATTTGGGTGAAAACCTGAAGCAAAATTAATAGTAGAAGAAACTTTATTCGAAATTGTATTAACTTTTACTAAGCTTCCTAAAACTTCATTTGGGTTCCATTTTGATGCAGCCTTTCCTTCGCAAGAAACTAATAAATTTCCACTAGTATCAAAAGCCATTTCATCAGGTATATCTCCTACCTTAATCGTTTTTACAATCGTTTTTTTAGTTGCATCAATTACAGTAATAGAATTACCAGCACCCCAACCTCCTTTATGAGAAACATACAAAAAATTGCCTTTAGCAATAATCTGTTCTGGTCCTTCAGCAACAGCAATTGTAGAAGAAACTGTATTTGTTTTTAAATCAATTACCGCAATAAAATCATCCGTTTTATTACCTCCTGCACCCCAGTTAGTTACAAAACCTTTTCCGTTTGCAAAAGCCATATATCTAGGGTTGTTTAATTTTGATGAAATTTCAGTAATTTTTTTCATTGTATATCTATTTGCAATAGAAATTTTATTTCCAACATTTGATATTAAATAGGCATCATCACCATTAAACCCAATAGATTGAAGTATGGTTCCTATATTTTCTTTGTTCACCTTATTATATACTTTTGCCTCTTCTGTAGCATAATTGTCAGAAATAAAATTAACGGTTCCTGTACCTCCACTAAAAGCACCTTCATTAGATACTAAAATTCCGTTATCATAATCGCCTTTAGGCAATTGGTCGTCTTTACTACAAGAAGAAAATAAAACTCCTGATAGTGCTACTAAAAAAATTGTTTTTTTGATGTTCATTTTTTAAAAATTTATGTTTAATATTAATTGATTATTTCTTCCAGGCATAGGTCTGCTCAAAGTGTTTTGATAGTTAAAATTGAATAAATTACCAATAGCAAAACCAATAGTTGTTTTTATTTTTAGATTAGGAATCTGATAATTTAAACCCCAATTTGCTACAGTATAACTAGGTATTGTATCGACTAAAAAACGTACTTTATCATTAAATAATTGCTGATAATACATAGAAATATTACCAAAATTATAATTGATTAAAAAATTTGCTCTATGCTTTGGCACATAAAATAATTGCTGCTTATTTTCTAAATCCTTAGCATTTGTATATGAATAATTTAAATTGAAATCGAAAAAATGATTCAGATAATTAAAGCTATATTTTGTAGTAAATTCGATTCCTTTATTTTCTGTTTTTGATATATTTTCAGGACTCCAAAGTCCAGAACTATTAGGATTCCATTGTATTAAATCTTTCGATTTGATGATAAAAAAGTTTATTTGAAATGCTATTTTCTTTACATTAAATTTGTTTCCAATTTCTAATTGATAAGATTCTTCTGGTTGTAAATCTTTATTGCCTCCAGGCTGCCAATACAAATCATTAAAAGTTGGAATTCTAAAGTTTTTAGAAGTATTAAAAGAAAGTATATAATTTTTAGAAAGCTTTTGTTCTAACGCAAAAGAGTATAAAAAAGGAGAATTAAAATCATTTAAAAAATCTTTTCTTACTTGTAAACCATAACTTAAATTTTTATTTAATTTATGATTTAAAGAGAATGCAGATGTTAATATATTTCTTTGATGATGATTAAAACTAGTACCATTTGCTTTCACTATTTCTGCGCCTACAACTCCATTAATTTGTATAGAATTAGAGACTAAATTATTATACTCTAGTTTTAAAATTTTTCTATTAGAAACTCCTTTTGAAAAAATCTTTTTGTTTTTATTATCATCAAAATATTTATATTGATCATATAAAAAACCCACTTTTGTAGTGATAGATTCTTTGTATGAAAAAGAATGATTCCATTCTAATACGTTTTTTAAACTTATATCTTTATAGGCATCATTAGAAGGAGCATTTAAGGTTCTAGATAAATTTCTATCAGAATAAAAAGAATTAGAATATAATTTAATTTGATTTTTAGCATTTAATTTATATCCAAAAATAATATCGTAATTAGTGTTTTTAAACTCGCCGTTTTCGTTAAAAAGATTCGTATTTAAATACTTATAATCATTATCAGAAGCATTAAAACCAACGCCAATTTTTAAATATTTTTTTTTGTCTGATTTGCTAAAACTATACCCAAAATGTCTTGTATTATAGATACCATATTTTAATAAAAGTTTGTGCTTAACAACATCAATAAAACGAATAGTGTTATTTAAATGTACAGTACCACCAATTGCTCCACTACCAAATAAAACGCTACCTCCACCACTTCTTACAACAATACTATTGTAAGAATTTACCGCCAAAGCATTAAAATCTGTCTGACCATTTAATTGAGAATTGATGTTAATACCATTCCAAATTACTGCTGTATGAGAAGCACTAGTTCCTCTAAAAGAAGGAGAAGAAACCATACCCAACCCCTGTTCTTTAAAATAAATAAACGAATTAAAACGTAAAACCTCTGTTAACGATTTAATATTTCTTTGCAGTAAACTATCGGAAATTAACTTAGTGCTATATCCTTTAGAAAAATCTTTTACTTTAGAAATGGATAAGGTTATTTCATTTAACTTTACTACAGTTGTATCTTTCTGAGCAAATAAGAAATTGCAAATGCAAATTGTAAAACTAAAAGCAAGAAATGTTTTTTTCTTCATAATATAACAAACCTTTATCCCGAAAGTTTTTAAATCATTATAAAATTGGCAGGTTTCCTGACTTGTTTTTAAGTTATTCGCCTTCCCAATAAACTATATTATCAGTGGCATAAGAATAAATAACTTCCTTAAATTAAGGTACTGAAACAAATTCAGCATAAACTTACAGTTGCGGGAACAGTTCTAGATTTTAACTAGATTCCCTTTTAATTTGATGCAAAAAAATTTCTACATCAAAACCAAAATCTATGCAAATATATATGCAATCTTATTAACAATCTAATAAAATCGTGTTCAAATTTAATATCTTTAAACTTTAATTATATCAACATTTATGAGAATTGAAAATGAACTAAAATTAGGTTTTAAAGATGTAATGATTCGCCCAAAACGTTCTACATTAAAATCACGCTCGCAAGTTACCTTAGAAAGAGAGTTTACTTTTTTGCATAGCAATGTTACTTGGAAAGGGATACCAATAATGGCAGCAAATATGGATACAGTTGGTACTTTTAAAATGGCAAAAACCTTAGCCAAACATAATTTATTTACAGCAATACACAAGCATTATTCTCTTAAAGATTGGAAAGAATTTGCTAGTAATTTTTCAGATAAAGTTTTACAAAATATTGCTGTTAGTACAGGCACAGGAAAAGAAGATTCTGAAAAAGTAAAGCAAATTTTATCAGAATTTCCACAAATCAATTTTATTTGTATTGATGTTGCAAACGGATATTCAGAACATTTTGTAAATTTTGTAAAGAAAATGCGTAAAAATCATCCTAATAAAGTAATTATTGCTGGCAATGTTGTTACAGGAGAAATGGTTGAAGAACTTTTATTAGCTGGCGCAGATATTGTAAAAGTTGGTATTGGTCCTGGTTCTGTTTGTACCACAAGAGTTAAAACAGGAGTTGGCTATCCTCAGCTATCCGCAATTATAGAATGTGCAGATGCTGCTCACGGAATTGGTGGTCATATTATTTCTGATGGAGGTTGTAAAACTCCTGGCGATATTGCCAAAGCTTTTGGTGGCAGCGCAGATTTTGTAATGTTGGGTGGTATGTTAGCAGGACACAATGAAAGTGGTGGTGATTTGATTGATAAAAACGGAGAGAAATTTAAAATATTTTACGGTATGAGTTCTGAAACAGCTATGAATAAACACGTAGGCGGCGTTGCAAATTATAGAGCATCAGAAGGTAAAACTGTAGAGATTCCTTATAGAGGAAATGTAGAAAACACGCTCACAGATATTTTAGGCGGAATTAGATCTACCTGCACTTATGTTGGCGCAAGTAAATTAAAAAGTTTAACCAAAAGAACTACTTTTATCAGAGTTTTAGAACAAGAAAATCAAGTTTATTCTTAATGAAAAAATTACACGTATTTACAGCCTTACTCTTTTTTATAATTTCATTCTCTTGTAAAAAAGAAAATCCTAAAATTGATAAAAAAATAAAAATAGCAACTGCAATTAAATACGCTAAAGGCTTTGATATTATTGATGATAATGGAACAAAAAAACTAATCATAAAATCTGCTTATAAAAATTCTAAAGAAGTTTTTGAATATATTATTGATGAAAAAAACGCAAATAGCAAAACAGTTAAAAAAGGAGCTATTCAAGTTCCAATTCAAAAAATTGTAGTAACCTCAACAACTCATATTCCAATGGTAGAATTGTTAAATAAAGAAACTGCTATTGTTGGTTTTCCTTATGCAAAATATATATCCTCAGAAAAAACAAGAGCGTTAATTGATGCTGGTAAAATTAAAGAGATTGGCAAAGAATCTTCTTTAAACACAGAAATTTTATTGGATTTGCAACCAGAATTAGTTGTGGGTTATAGTGTTTCTTCTGCAGATAAATCTTTAACTACCATAAAAAAAGCAGGGATCAATGTAATTTATAACGGAGATTGGCTAGAAGAAACTCCACTAGGAAGAGCAGAATGGATTAAATTTTTTGGAGTTTTGTTTGATAAAGAAAAACAAGCAGATAGTATTTTTAAAGTGATAGAAAACAATTATCTAAAAGCGAAACAAATTGCTTTAAAATCAACTAAAAAACCCACAATTTTATCGGGCGCAATTATGAGCAAAGATATTTGGAATTTACCTGCAGGAGATAGTTTTGTGGCTACTTTTTTAAAAGATGCAAATCTAAATTATCTTTGGAAAGACTCTAAAGGAAAAGGAAGTTTGTCTTTAAGTTTTGAAAGTGTTTTTGATAAAGGCGCAAATGCCGATTTTTGGATTGCTCCTGGTTATTTTTCATCTAAAGAACAATTACTAAAAAGCAATCAATTATATAAAAAATTCAAGGCTTTTGAAGATGATAATATCTACACGCCATCAACCAAAAAAGGAAAAACTGGCGGTGTCATTTATTACGAATTAGCACCTACAAGACCCGATTTGGTTTTAAAAGATTTGATTAAAATTACAAACCCTGATTTGTTAACAGATTATAAAATGACATTTTTTGAAAAGATGCAATAATTTTATTTGATTTTTTATCGAAGTCATCTTGACTTCTCTCCTAAAATTTTACAATAATCATAAAAAAATTGAATATTATTTACGTGAGTTCAATGTAATTTTCTTTTAAATAAAGACAAAATACTGAAGAATCTCCAAGTTTAGAAAAAGAAATTTTTATTCCTTAAATTTTAGGATTAAAAATCACTTTAACTTTCATTATCAATAAAACCCCTATTAAAACAACTTTTGTTGCGTATCATCATCTGTGCTTTCTTTTTTCTTTTTGATAGCTTTCTTTAAAAGTGCTTGTTTTTTATCCTCTTTATTTGGTACTTCTAACCCAGATACATTTTTAATTGTTGGCATATCAATTGGTAAAGTTTCTTCTATTATTTCTTCATCTATAACTTCTAACTCTTCAGTAACAGGTTTTTCTGGCTCATCAAAAGGCAAAGGTTCTAATAAATTTACTTGACGAATTTTCTCTGTAGTTAACTGATTTCCTTGTGCTTTAATCCCTTTTACCGCAATAAATTCTTCTAAATTAACCTCTTGATTTTCTATACTTCGTTTCGAAAAAACAATTTCTGCTACAGGTCTGTAATCTGTAGCAACAATTTCTAATTTAGATTTTGCGTGTTCAGAAATAAATGTTTCTTCTTTGTCTGCGGTTTCAATTAAAAAACGTTTGATATAATAACGTTCTTTTTCGCCATCGTAATAAATGGCAGAAATGGGTTTCTTAGGTTTCCATTTTTCTAAGACAATCATATCGTCATCAAAATGCATTGCCAAATCAGGACTTACAGCTTTCGCTTTTCCTTTTTGAGTAACAATCAACAATTTATCTTCGGCTCTAAATTCGCCTAACAAATCGCCTCTTTCATCTACATTTAAACGTTGTACAGCATCATCAAACCAAATTTTACGCGGTTTTAAAGTTGATACACCTGCGGCTTTAAAATCGATACTTTTTATAGCATATTTAGTAATTGTGTTTCCGCGAACTCCACGTCCTTTTACACCTAAATCTGCAAAATCGATATCCCATTTTAGTTTTTTAATGCTACCAACTGCTCTTAAATTAATAGTAACAACTTCTGCTTCTCCATTTGGGTTTGCTGTAAAATACAACACTTTAGAACCTTTGCTTCCGTTTGTTAAATCGTATTCTTTATCGCGCGTTACAGAAGTAACATTAAAACGTTTCATATAACTTGGACCTCTTGCACCATCTTTATACATAAAGTTATAAACCGTTCTTTTATCTTTCTTTTTAAAGACTGCAACGTGTATAATATCTTTACCTACAAAAGTTTTAGAGTCGATTTTAGTCACCATCATTTTACCATCTTTTCTAAAGACGATAATATCATCAATATCAGAGCAATCACAAACAAATTCGTCTCTTCGCAAAGAAGTTCCTATAAAACCTTCTTCTCTATTTACATACAGTTTTGCGTTGTTCATTGCTACTTTTGATGCCACAATATCATCAAAAATTCTGATTTCAGTTTTACGCTCTTTTCCTTTTCCGTATTTTGTTTTTAGGCTTTTAAAATAATCGATTGAAAAGTCTATTAAATTTGCCAAATGATTTTTAACTACAGCAATTTTATCTTCTAAACTTTCTATATATTGTTTGGCTTTATCAATATCAAATTTTGATATTTTCTTGATACGAATTTCCGTTAAACGTACAATATCTTCTTCTGTAATTGCTCTTTTTAAATGTTTAATATGAGGCTGTAAACCTTTATCAATTGCTTCTATTACACCTTCCCAAGTTTCTTCTTCTTCAATATCTCTATAAATTCTATTCTCTATAAAAATGCGTTCTAATGATGAAAAATGCCATTGTTCTTCTAATTCATTTAACTGAATTTCCAACTCTCTTTTTAACAACTCAACCGTTAAATCTGTAGAGTGTTTTAACAACTCAGAAACTCCTAAAAAAACAGGTTTGTTGTCTTTAATTGTACAGCATAATGGCGAAATTGAAGTTTCGCAATTGGTAAATGCATACAAAGCATCAATAGATTTATCTGGCGATACATTGGGTGGCAAATGCACTAATATTTCTACATTTGCAGCTGTATTATCTTCAATCTTTTTTATTTTGATTTTTCCTTTATCATTTGCTTTTAGAATGCTATCTATTAAAGAAGAAGTTGTGGTAGAAAACGGAATTTCATTAATAACTAACGTCTTTTTATCTAACTGAGAAATTTTTGCACGAACACGTACTTTTCCTCCACGTTTTCCATCATTATAATTGGTAAAATCTGCGATTCCTCCTGTTAAAAAATCTGGTACAATTTTAAAACTTCTTCCTTTTAAATATTTAATAGAAGCATCAATCAATTCATTAAAATTGTGGGGTAATATTTTTGTTGATAAACCCACTGCAATTCCTTCTGCTCCTTGTGCTAACAATAGTGGAAATTTTACGGGTAAATCTATTGGTTCTTTTCTACGTCCATCATAAGAAAGTTTCCATTCTGTAGTTTTCGGATTAAAAACAACGTCAAGTGCGAACTTCGATAATCTAGCTTCTATATAACGTGAAGCTGCAGCTCTGTCACCTGTAAGAATATTTCCCCAGTTTCCTTGCATATCAATCAGTAATTCTTTCTGACCAATTTGCACCATTGCATCTGCAATAGAAGCATCTCCATGAGGATGATATTGCATAGTATGACCTACAATATTTGCTACTTTGTTATAGCGACCATCATCTAAGTCTTTCATAGAATGCATAATTCTACGCTGCACAGGTTTTAAGCCATCTTCTAAAGACGGAACTGCTCTTTCTAAAATTACATAAGAAGCATAATCTAAAAACCATTCTTTGTACATTCCTGTAACTTTGGTTATGGTTTCTGTATTTTCTTCTTGAAGATTATCTAATTCTTCTTCGTGTTCGTTTTCGTTTATTTCTTCACTCATTTAGCCCCTTTTAATTCCCCAAAAGGGAAATTTAGCTTGTTTGTTTATAATTCTATTTCTTCTCCAGTAATAGTTTTTATTAAAAGTTTTGCATTTTCAATCGATATTATTTTACCTAAAATCATATCATTAAATTTTCCTTTTACTAATTCTATCCAATTTTTCTTATTTAATCCATTAATTAGTTCTTTGATTTCCTCTGCTTCTTGAAAAATAAAGTCTTGACCAAACTCTAACCTTTGAATTTGAAGTTGAAGCTTTTCATAACTTTCATCAAAATTACTTATTTCTTCTCTTGAAAAATAATCATACTCTTTTTTCACTTTAGCTTCACTGAAATACCACTCAATTAATTCTATAAAAGGTTCAAAAAAATAAGTATAGAAATATTCTTGATAGTTATCAAAACCTCCTCCTACTCTATACCAATCTCTTGGTAACTCTATATAATGATTAGAATATTTTTGTTCAATACTAAATTTTTCATTTAACTCAAAAAAAGAAAAAGCTCCTTGTAACTCTCTTGTATTTAAACTTTCTGAAAATTTTCTCTGTGAAATTGAAGATATATTATTTTTGGTCTCTCCAATTTTAGTTTTTAAATCTATAAAATCTTCAGTTATTCTTTCTAAAACTCTTTTAGAAATAGGTTGTCCATTCAAAAAATTAAAAAACTGTGTGATTTTTATTGTCAAATGATTTCTGTCAGAATATCTTATATCTGAAGAATAATCTGAAATTTTTTCTGATATTTCATCTAAATTTAAATTTCTCATCTAAACTTCCTCCTCAACATAATCTAACTCAACTTTTAAATTCTCTATGATAAACTTCTGTCTATCTGGTGTATTTTTTCCCATATAGAATTGCAACATTTGCTCAATAGACATTTCTTTGTCTAACATTACAGGATCTAAACGAATGTCATCACCTATAAAATGTACAAACTCATTGGGAGATATTTCACCCAAACCTTTAAAACGTGTTATTTCTGGTTTTCCCCTTAATTTTTCTATGGCTTCACGTTTTTCTTCATCAGAATAACAGTAAAAAGTTTCTTTTTTATTTCGAACTCTAAACAATGGAGTTTCCAAAATATATAAATGTCCTTCTTTAATCAACTCTGGAAAAAACTGCAAAAAGAATGTAATTAATAATAGTCTAATGTGCATCCCATCAACATCGGCATCAGTTGCAATTACAATGTTATTATAACGTAAATCTTCTAGACCATCTTCTATATTTAAAGCTGCTTGTAATAGGTTAAATTCTTCATTTTCATAGACTATTTTCTTACTTAATCCGTAAGAATTTAGTGGCTTTCCTTTTAAACTAAAAACTGCTTGTGTATTTACATTTCTAGATTTTGTGATAGAACCAGAAGCAGAATCTCCCTCTGTTATAAACAAGGTAGTTTCAAGATAATTTTCTTTTTTAATATCACCCAAATGAATTCTACAATCACGTAATTTTTTGTTATGTAAACTAGCTTTTTTAGCTCTATCTCTGGCTAATTTTCTAATTCCAGAAAGTTCTTTTCGTTCTTTTTCTGCTTGTACAATTTTCTTTAAAAGCTTCTCTGCAATATCAGCATTTCTGTGTAAAAAATTATCGAGTTTAGTTTTAACAAAATCATTAATATACGTTCTTACGGTTGGTAAACCACCTCCCATTTCTGTAGAACCCAATTTTGTTTTTGTCTGACTTTCAAAAACAGGTTCCATCACCTTAATTGCTATTGCAGAAATGATAGATTTACGCACATCTGAAGCTTCAAAATTCTTACCAAAGAAATCTCTAATTGTTTTAACAATGGCTTCTCTAAACGCAGATTGATGTGTTCCTCCTTGTGTGGTATGTTGTCCGTTTACAAACGAATGATATTCTTCTGAATATTGTGTTTTACTATGCGTAATTGCAACCTCAATATCATCGCCTTTTAGGTGAATTATTGGATACAACATATCATCTTGATTGTTATTATCTTCCAATAAATCTTTCAATCCGTTTTCTGAAAAGAATTTTTCGCCATTAAAAATGATGGTTAATCCAGGATTTAAATACACATAATTTTTTAGCATTTTTGCTACATATTCATTTCTGAATTTGTACTTTTTAAAAATAGTTTCGTCAGGTATAAAGGATACTTTGGTTCCTTTTCTACGAGATGTTTCTTCTAAAAATTCTTGATTTTCTAAATTTCCTTGACTGAATTCAGCGGATGCTGACTTGCCTTCTCTAGAAGATTCTACTCTAAAAAATGATGAAAGTGCATTTACCGCTTTTGTACCCACTCCATTTAAACCTACCGATTTTTTAAAAGCTTTAGAGTCGTATTTTCCACCAGTATTCATCTTAGAAACCACGTCAACTACTTTGCCTAAAGGAATTCCACGTCCATAATCTCTAACTGTAACTTTACTTCCTTGAATAGAAATTTCGATGGTTTTTCCTGCTCCCATCACATATTCATCAATAGAATTGTCTAAAACTTCTTTTACTAAAATATAAATTCCGTCATCTGCAGAAGAACCATCGCCTAACTTACCAATGTACATTCCTGGTCGCATTCTAATATGCTCTTTCCAGTCTAATGAACGAATATTATCTTCTGTATATTTAGTTTCTTTACTCATAAAAAATCCTTACTGTGGTTAGGTTTGAAGCACTTGCTAAAATAGGATTTAACAAGGTAAAATAAAATGCCTTTATAAATTAGTTATCAACAGGATTTCAACGGTTAAACGAGTTATTATTTTATGAATTTTACTCTCAATTTGCAACGCAAAACCTATTACAAAAAAAGAAAAAATTACAAAAAAAAACAATATGTTATATTTTTAAACAAATCATAAGATATTCAACAATTTACTTACTTTTGAAACCTGATATAAATTAAAAAAAAGTGGAAAGAACACAACTTATAGCCTTAGCAACTCAATACGGAAGTCCTTTATATGTTTATGATACCGATAAAATAGAATCGCAATACAACAGATTAACAAATGCTTTTAATAGTGTTAAAAATTTGAAGTTAAACTACGCTGTAAAAGCACTATCTAACATCAATATTTTAAAGTTTTTTAAAAATTTAGGTGCGGGTTTAGACACGGTTTCTTATCAAGAAGTGCAATTATGTTTAACAACAGGAATAAATCCTAAAAAAATAATTTATACACCTAACGGAGTTTCTTTAAAAGAGATTGAGGAAGTGGCAAAATTAGGAGTTCAAATAAATATTGATAACCTTTCTATTTTAGAACTTTTCGGACAAAAGCATCCAGAAATTCCTGTTTGTGTTCGTATCAATCCGCATATTATGGCGGGTGGAAATTCTAAAATCTCAGTTGGTCATATCGATTCTAAATTCGGAATATCAATACACCAAGTACCTCACATTAAAAGAGTTGTAGAAAATACAGGTATGAATATTAACGGAATTCATATGCACACAGGTTCTGATATTTTAGATATTGATACTTTTTTACGTGCCACAGAAATTTTGTTTGATGTAGCTAAACAATTTGATAATATAGACTTTATCGACTTTGGAAGCGGATTTAAAGTACCTTATAAAGAAGGAGATATTTCTACAGATATCGAGCAATTAGGTTTACAATTATCTGAAAGATTCAATGAGTTTTGTGTTGAGTACGGAAAAGACATCACCCTAATGTTTGAACCTGGTAAATTCTTGGTTTCTGAAGCTGGTGTATTTTTAGCAAAAGTAAATGTGGTAAAACAAACAACATCTACTGTATTTGCGCACGTAGATTCAGGATTTAATCATTTGGTAAGACCAATGATGTATGATTCTTATCATCATATTACAAATATTTCTAATCCGGAAGGAAGAGACAGATACTACTCTGTGGTGGGTTATATTTGTGAAACTGATACGTTTGGCTCTAACAGAAGAATTTCAGAAATTTCTGAAGAAGATATTTTATGTTTTCACAATGCTGGTGCTTACTGTTTCTCGATGGCATCCAACTATAATTCGAGATATTTGCCTGCAGAAGTAATGCTACATCAAGGTAAAGATTACTTAATTAGAAAAAGACAAACTATAGAAGATATTTTACACAATCAAGAAATTGTAGATTTTAAGTCAAATAAAAAAGCTAAAAAAGAAACAGTTTCTGCATAAAAACTTTGTTTATTAAATGTGTACTCACTAGAAAATGATTTTAAAAATCAGATTTTAGTGAGTATTTTTTTTACATTTACTTTTTATAAAAAAATGAAAATTAGACTTTCTACTTTAAGTGATATTTCATCAATAATGGAAATTATTGAGGATGCAAAAGAATTACTTGCATCTTTAAAAATTGATCAATGGCAAAACGGATATCCGAATGCAACACAAATTGAAAACGATATAAAAAACAAAGAAAGTTATGTGGTTTTAAGTGATAAAAACCAAGTGATAGCAACTGCTATGTTTACCACAAACTCAGAACCAACCTATAAAATTATTGATGGAAATTGGATTATTGACGAAGCTAAAAAATACGGAGTTATCCACAGAATGGCAATTAAAAAAGAGTATAGAAAACTAGGTTTGGCAACTTTTATGTTTAATGAATTTCATCAACAATTAAAAGAAAAAAACATACAGAGTTTAAAGATTGATACCCATAAAGATAATCTTGGAATGCAAGCACTTATTAAGAAATTAGGTTACCAATATTGTGGAATTATTTACACCAATTACAACGCAAAAAGATTGGCTTTCGAAAAAGTAATTGACCAATTATAAAACTGAATGAATCGTTTTTAAAAATTCTTCTGAAGTAAATGGCTTAGAAATAACGCCCGAAAAACCTAAACGAATATATCTTTCTATATCTTGTTTTGTTGTATTTGCTGTTAATGCTAACACAGGTGTATTTTTATTCTTTTTTTGAAAAGAATTTACATTTTGTATTAATTCTTCACCTGTCATATTTGGCATATTTATATCCAATAAAATTACATCAAAAGTAGAAGATTCTATTTTAGACAAAGCCTCTAAACCATCTTTAACAATGGTTACATTAGCATTTTCTTTAGTCAAAAAATGTTTAACAATTGTTTGATTTAATACATCATCATCTGCCACTAATATCTGTTTATTAGAAAGATTATTCTTTAAATTTTCAGCAATTTTCTTTGTTGATTTTTCTTTAGAAACCTCAACTTTTTGAAACGGAATTTCTACATAAAAAATGCTTCCTATATTTAATTTACTTTCAACAGAAATAGTGCCTTTCATCGCTCTTACAAGTCTATTTACAATAGATAATCCTAAACCTGCACCTCTTTTTATTCTTTGATCATTTAATTGATTTTGCTGATATTCCTCAAAAATTTTGACAGTCTGTTCTTCAGACATACCTCTTCCTGAATCTGAAATACTAAAAAGGAAATTTATATTTTTTTCATTTTCTAAAACTACTTTTACTTCCGTTTTAATAATTCCTTTTTCTGTAAATTTAATAGCATTGCTAATTAAATTAGATAGAATTTGATGAATTCGTACGCTATCACCCAACACAAATTCTGGGATTTTTTTTGATACTTTAAAAACCAATTTAACATCTTTATTATGCTGTTGATGTTGAAAATCATTTTTACAGTTTTGTATAATTTCTTTAATAGATATTTGCTCAGAAACTAAAACTAATTTACCAGCTTCTATTCTCGATAAATCTAAAATATCATCAACAATTACTTTTAAATTTTTACCTGCAGATAATAAATTTTTAATGTATTTAGCAACATTTTTATTCAGTTTTTCTTCAGAAATTATTTCTGCATATCCTAAAATAGAATTTAAAGGATTTCTAATTTCGTGACTCATAATTGCTAAAAAACGTGATTTTTCTTCATTCGCTTTATCAGCCACTTTTCTTAGCCTTGCCAACTCTTTATTTTTTTCTGCAAGCTCTCTTTTTATAAAGAAAATATCGTTTCTATTCTGATTGAGTTGGTCTACAAACTTGTAAACATTGGTTCTATTATGAATTAAAATATCAATAAAACTATCATCTTTAAAAAGTTCTATATCAACATTAAATTCAGATGCATCAGAAACAATAAGCATACCTTCTAAAAGGAAAGATTTTTTTAGTGTAAGCGCCTCTAAAGTTCCTTCTAAAAAAGGACAAGAATTATAAACTGATTGATTGATAACAAATTCTTTTTTTACAAATTTACCAGCAATAATACTTTTAATAACACCTGAATAATCAGTTGTAATCTGTATAAAAACATCTTCTATTTTTGCAGGTATCAAAAAAAATTATTTTAAAGTTTGTGCGGTTAATTGCATAAAGGCGTCTTCTACAGAATCATTTTCTTTTGCACTTGTAATTAAATCTATTTGAACAGAAACTTGTTCGATTACATTTTTTATTTCTTCTTCGGTAAGTAAATCTTTTTTATTCCCAACAACTGTAATATACTGCAAACCAGACAATTCTTTAACCATTTTTAAATTTTCATCAATAGTTACATACGTTTCTTTTCTGCTTACATCAAACACAAACATTGCTGCGTGTGCACCTAAAAAATAGGCTTTGGGTATTTTTTCATTGCCACTTGTACCTGCAACATCCCAAATCATTAATTTAATGGTTTGGTTGTTAAACTCAACTATTTTTTTACTGACTCTAACACCAATTGTACTAATGTAATCTTCAGAAAATTCATTTAATACAAATCTTCTTATAAGTGATGTTTTACCAACACCAAAGTTACCAACAAGTAGCACTTTTTTTGCAATCATATACTAAGATTGATTTTTATTTTTCTATTAATTGTTGAAAAATAAGAGTATTCAAACGTTCTTCATCAGATAAATAAGAACGGTCTCTTAAAATAATTTCTGCTAAATTATTAATTCTGTCAGATAAATCTTCTTTAAAGGTTGTGTTTACAACACCAGAACAAGCAATTGCAATATAGATAGTTTTAAAGTTATTTATAGAAAGCTGAAAAGTTTCGAATTTAATATCTTCTAGGTTTTGACCTTCTCTAGAAAAGGCATCTTCTGCAAAAGATTTAATGGCTGTTAACATACCAGAAACCATATCTTTATCTGCAATATTACCTCTAGAATAGCTACCAGAAAGCAATCCTGAATCTTTTTCTATAACAAAAACTTCTTCTATAATGGGTTCAAAAACTTCTTGCAAAACTACATCTGCATCATTCTTTTTTCCTTTAAAAAATCGTTTTAAAATTTCTTGAATAGAAAATTTTTCTTTTACAGTTTTATTTACGCTCTCAGTTAACTTTGTTATTTCACTAACAATAGCCTTTTTAACCAACTTACCCATAATTGGGTATAAGGCTTCTACAACTTCGTCTTGCGAATCTCTAATTTGAACTTTTATGGTTTCTGTGATAGTGTTTCCAAAATATTCTGGAAATTTTTCGCGAAGTTCTAAGATTTTCTCATCCATAAGAGGAGAAACATTCTTAGCTAGCTTTTCTCTAAGAATTACTTCTTGACTAAGAGATTCAAATTTTTCTCTATCTTCAGCTAATAAAAGTTCTCTGAGCAACTCAAAACGATTGTCTTTTTTGTTATCTTCAGGCGATTTTTTCATCTATTCTTGCAACATCAATGCAATTTTCTCTAAAGCTTTTCCTAGTTTTCTTCTATCTGCTTTTTCATCATCTAAATCTGCAAGTCTTTTATCTAAATCATCATTCAAATCTTGAAATTTATGATCCATTAAACTTTCTAAATCAGATAGTTTATTTTCAAGATTTGTAACTGCATCTTTTAAATTACTATTGGTAGCTTCTTTTAGTGATTGAATTTTATCATATACATCAGCAAATTCGCTGCTGTATTCTTTCATATTCTCACCAAAGATTAGTTCTCTTACGGCTGCAATTCTATCAATTTCATTTTGATTGTTTGCTGCTTGTTTGTTGTTTTCTTTTTTTTCTGCCATTATACTCGTTAGTTTGTTAAAACAGGATTTTACTAAAGTTTAAAACCTTTAAAGTAAGCACCTCTAACAAATATACATTAAAAAACAGTTTATAAAAATCTAAAGCGCTATTTTTAAACCATCAAAAGCTAAAAAAACATTTTTAGGTAATAATTTAGAGACTTCTTTATGAAAACCTAATTTATGACTTATATGTGTAAAGTAAGCTTTTTTAGGTTTTATTTCTTTAACAAGATCTAATGCTTCTTGTAAATTAAAATGTGTAGGATGTTCATCAATTCTTAAAGCATCTACCACCAAAACTTCTAAGTTTTTTAATTTTTCTTTTTCTAAATCTGAAATATATTTTACATCTGTTAAATAAGCAAAATCTTGAAAACGATAAGCTGTTATTGGCAAATTACCATGCATTACTTCTATTGGAGTTACTTCTAAACCTGCAACATCAAATTTAGTTTTAGAAACTATATTTGGCAATACACTTGGTGCTCCAGGATAACGAAATTCATCACTAAAAATATATTCGAAACGTTTTTCTAAGCTTTGTAAAGTTCTCTTATTCAAATAAATTGGTAACTCTCCTATTTGATAACAAAATGGTCTTAAATCATCTAAACCACCAATATGATCTGCATGCTCATGGGTAAAAAATACGCCATTTAAAGATTGTATGTTTTCTCTTAACATTTGCTGTCTAAAATCTGGACCACAATCTACAGTGTAAGCAACATTATCCCAAGAAATTAAAATTGAAGATCGCAAACGTTTATCTTTTGGGTCTTTAGATTTGCAAACAGGATCATTACTTGCAATCATAGGAATGCCTTGAGAAGTACCTGTTCCTAAAAAAGTTATGTTTAATCGTTTTTTGGTAAAATTCATCGAAACAAAAATAGTATAAAAATTGACTGATAACTTTCTATTTTAGTACATTTGTTACGAAGTTAAATATATAGTATATGGCAATTTCTTTAAAAGGAGATCAAAAAATTAGTAGTGTACCCACTACCAAAAGTAAAGCATTAAGAATTAATTTAAACTCAGATATTTACGGAACATTTGCCGAAATTGGTGCAGGACAAGAAACAGCTCGTAATTTTTTTAGATCTGGAGCTGCTTCTGGTACTATTGCAAAAGCTATGAGTGCTTATGATAAAGATTTTTCTGATGCAATTTACGGTATGGAAGAAGACAAACGTTATGTAACACAACCTCGTTTACAAACAATGTTGCGCCATGAAATTGATTTAATTGAAGATAGATTAAGCAGAGCTAAACATCCAGAAAAATTATTTTTTAGTTATGCAAACACAGTTACAACGATAGATTTTGCTAGAAAATTTAAAGGCCATGGCTGGGTTGGTATTCGTTTTCAGTTAGATCCTTTAGAAGATTATAACGAAATAATTTTACACTTACGTTTTAAAGAGACAGACGCGCGTTTACAACAAGAAACTTTAGGTATTTTAGGAGTAAACTTAATTTATGGTGCTTTTTATTTAAACGATAATCCTAAAGAATTAGTAAAATCTTTTTATCATAATTTAGGAAATCATCAATTAGAAATTGATATGATTAATTTCTCTGGCCCACGTTTTATGTATGTTGATAACAGACTTATGAGCTTACAACTTCTTAAAAATGATATGACAAATGCAGTTATGTTTGGTGCTGATGGAAATAATTTATTACCTGCTCAAGTACTTTATAAAAAGAATATTTTAGCTTTACGAGGTAGCTTTAGACCTGTTACCAAAGTAAATATGGATATGTTTGAAAAGGCTAAAACGCTCTTTTTAGAAGAAAATAAAGTTAAAGAAGATAAAACACAAATCATCTTCGAAATTACATTGAGTAACCTTTCTGCTGAAGGAAAAATTAATGAACGAGACTTTTTAGACAGAGCAGAATTACTTTGTTCTCTAGGACAAAATGTAATGATAACAAACTTTCAACAATACTTTAAATTAGTAGAATACTTTAGTGAGTTTACCAAAGAAAGAATGGCTTTAGCTATGGGAGTTCATAGTTTAATAGAAATTTTTGACGAAAAATACTATAGAGATTTAAGTGGTGGAATTTTAGAAGCTTTTGGTAAGTTATTTTACAAAGACTTAAAAGTATATATGTATCCTTATCATGATCAAGAATCTGGAGAATATATAGATAGCGAAAACCTAAGAGTACATCCTAGAATGAAAGAGTTGTATAAATTCTTTAAACACAATGGGAAATTAGTTGATATTAAAAATTTCGATAAAGGTATTTTAGATGTCTTTTCTAGAACTGTTTTAAAAATGATTATGAACGGAGATAATGGTTGGGAAGAAATGCTACCAGAAGGAATTGCTGAAACTATTAAACAAAAAAGACTTTTTGGTTATTCTAGAACCAGATATCGTAAATAAATATTAAACCTTTTTGTATTTTTAAAGTCTTAAATCTATAAACTATATAGTTGACAGACGAAACTCTTTTAATAGCACAATTAAAAAACGCTAAAACCAAAGAAAAAGCGTTTAGAGAAATTATAAAACTCTATAAAGAACGCTTGTATTGGCATATTCGTAAAATTGTGATTTCTCATGATGATGCAGACGATGTTTTACAGAATACTTTTATCAAAATTTTTAAAAATATAGATAAATTCAATCAAAAAAGTAAATTGTTTTCTTGGATGTACAGAATTGCAACAAACGAATCTATTACTTTTATAAATAAAAGAGCCAAACAACGTAGTTTAGATATTGCTGATTATCAGATGGAAATTGCATCAACATTAAAAAGTGATGCTTTTTTTACGGGCAATGAAATTCAACTTATTTTACAAAAAGCAATAGCAACATTGCCACAAAAACAACAACTCGTTTTTAATATGAAATATTTTGATGAATTAAAATATGATGAAATGTCAGAAATTTTAGAAACCTCTGTTGGTGCCTTAAAAGCCTCTTATTTTCATGCAGTTAAAAAAATTGAAAACTATATAAAAAACAAAATAGATTAAACCTTTTAAAAAAAAATAGGTCTAAAAAGTATTATGGAAAATAAAGAAAAAAATAGCGAAATGTATTTAGACACTATTTTAGAGAAAAAAAATGGTTTTTCTACTCCTAAAAATTATTTTGATGATGCAGAAGAACGTTTTTCAAGCTTTTTAATAGAAGATAAATTACCAAAACAAAACTCCTTCTCTACTCCAAATTCTTATTTTGATTCTTTAGAAGACACTATTATTTTAAATATTGCATCAAAAGAAAAAACAACAAAAGTAATTTCTTTAAAAGAAAAAATATATAAGATAGTTCCTTTTGGTGTTGCTGCATCTATATTGCTTTTTATCAGTTTAAATTATTTTAGTTTTAATGATTCTGATATTAATTTTGATAATTTACAGCAAAGTGAAATTGAAAATTGGGTTTTAGAAAGCTCACCAGAAATAACATCACAAGAGATTGCAACTATTTTTGCTGATGAAACTTTAAATAATCTAGATTTTACAATTAGTAATCTAAATGATACAGAAATTGAAGATTATATTATTTATAATGAAAATACTAACATTTTAAACGAAATCAATTAAAATGAAAAAATACTTACTTGCATCAATATTATTATTTTTTGCTTTTTCTCTTACAAATGCGCAAGGGAAGAAAAAAAATAGAGAAAAAATTAAAGCCTATAAAATTTCTTTTTTAACCGAAAAGTTAGATTTATCTGCAGATGTTGCCGAAAAATTTTGGCCAATTTATAATAAACACGAAGAAAACTTATACAACTTAAGAAAAATTGGACATACAGAAGTTAGAAAAAAATTGAAAAGTGTTGGTGGTTTTAATGCACTTTCAGAAAAAGAAGCAAAATCTTTTGTAAATTCTAAACTAGCATTAGACAAAAAAATATTAGCAGAAAAAGAACGTTTTTTAGTAAATATATCTAAAATTTTACCTTACAAGAAAATTCTAAAACTACATTTATCTGAAAGAGAATTTACAAGAAAACTAATACGTAAATACCGTCATAAACGTAAAAAAAATAAAGAATAAAAAAGAGGAGCAAATTTTAAAGCTCCTCTTTTTTTATTCTGCTTGTATTAATCGTAAACAAGCATATAATTCTGGTTTGTTTACTGTAAATTGTCTAAGCCAAATTGTTAACTCATCAATCTCATAAGGCAACAATCTATTTAAAGCTTTTTCTAATTCTTTATAAAACAAATCTGAATTAAAACTTACTTTTTTTAACACAGTCTTTGTGTACTCAAACATTGCTCTAGCCATTCTTTTTTATTAATTTATTACTAATAATTGAACGTTTACAAATACATTTTAGTATTTGATTCCAAATTTAATAAAAAAACCATCATTTAAAAAATGATGGTCTTAAAATTTTGTTTAAATTTTGTTAAGCTTATAAACTATTAATCTTTTCTACTAATCCTCTAGCTTTAGATTCTAGTTCTTCATTAATTGCTTTAAAGTGTGCTTTCTTGTTTTCTACTTTGTTTGTGTTTACTTTTTCTATTAAAGCATCAAAAGTTTCGATAGCTTCATCAATAATAGCATCTCCTTTTTTAGGTTCATTTTTTAATGCAGAAACATCTAATGCATATTCTATAACATCTCCTAAAACGTAATTAATATCTTTTTTTAAGTTTTTTATACTTGCCATAACTTCTTATAAATTTAATGCTGCAAATTTAGTTTATTTATTTAAAAGAGCGATAAAACTTCTTTTATATTTGTTACTGTTTGATATTCAGCGTTTGATTGATCTTCTTTAGAAACCTCTTCATACACCCAAGTTGTATGAAAAGGAACGTGAATTGCAGAAGCTCCAATTTTTATCAATGGTAAAACATCTGATTTTAATGAATTACCAATCATTAATAATTCTGATGAATTAATGTCTAAATGCTTTATCAATTTCTGATAATCTTTCTCTTTTTTATCGCTCATTACTTCTATATGATGAAAATATTGCAACAATCCAGATTTTTCTAACTTTCTTTCTTGGTCTAATAAATCGCCTTTTGTGGCAACAATTAACTTGTATTTTTGTTGAAGTTTTTTTAGAACATCTTCTATTCCATCTAATAATTCTATTGGTTTTTCGAGCATTTCTTTACCAATATTTAAAATAGCTTCTATTGTTTTTTGGTTGATTTGATAATTAGATAATTCTAATGCACATTCTATCATAGAAAGCACAAAACCTTTTACACCATAGCCATAGAGTTGTAAATTTTCTATTTCCTTTTTAAACAGTTCTTGGTCAATTTTATTTTCGGTTTCATATTTAGCCAATAATTTTGCAAACTTGTGTTCTGCTTCTCTAAAATAGGTTTCATTAACCCACAATGTATCATCAGCATCAAAAGCAATAACTTTAATATTTTTATACATTTTTTAAACGAAGTTTGGCTTTTTCTAAATCTTCTGGAGTATCAATACCAATAGGAATGCTATCAGTTTCTACCATTTTAATCTTTTTACCAATTTCTTGATAACGAATGGCTTCTATTTTTTCAGCAGCTTCTAAAGGAGTCATTGGAGTGTTGTAGAAATCAATTAAAGCTTGTTTTCTAAACGCATACACTCCAATATGTTTGTAATATTTTACATCAATATTTTTATCTCTATGATAAGGAATTACGCTTCTAGAAAAGTAAATTGCAAGATTATTTACATCTGTAATTACCTTAACATTATTGGGATTTTCAATATCTTCTTGGTTAGTAATTTGCACTTTTAGAGATGCTAAATCTATTTCTTTTTTAGTATCATTTTTAAAAACTTCTATTAATTTTGATAGAGAAATTGCATCTATAAAAGGTTCATCACCTTGCACATTTATTACAATATCAACCTCTATGTTTTCTACTGCTTCAGCAATTCTATCAGAACCACATTCGTGTGCTTTTTTACTCATAATTGCTTTTCCTCCAGCATTTTCTATGTCTTTAAAAATAACATCAGAATCTGTAACTATAAAAACATCATCAAATAAATTGGTATTTACAGCGGCTTCATAAGTTCTTAAAATTACAGGTTTTCCTCCTAAATCTTTCATTAATTTACCAGGAAAACGAGACGCACTATAACGTGCAGGAATCATTGCAATAATTTTCATAATTCTATTTTATATAGACTTCTAATAATTCTGATTTTTCATCAGCATTAATTTTGATATTCTTTATACAAGCAGGAACCAAAATAGTTTCTCCCATTTTAAGTTTTTCTTTTTGATTTTTGTATTGAAATTCAACATTACCAGCTACACACATATAAATTACAAAACTATCTTTTTCTTGATGATTTATTTCTAAATCTCCATAAATTGGCAACAAATTGGTTGTAAAATATTGACAAGAAACAATTTCTGATGCTGTATTTTGCTCTTTAGAATACTCCGTTTTATACGTTTTATGTGACGAATAATCTATAGCGTCTAAAGCTTCTTGGGTATGTAAATCTCTAAAAGTTCCATCTGCATTTGGTCTATCCCAATCGTAAATTCTGTAAGTAATATCAGAGGTTTGCTGTATTTCTGCCAACATAACTCCTGCGCCTATTGCGTGCACTCTACCAGTGGGAATAAAATAAACATCGCCTTTTTGTACTTCATCAATATTTAAAATATTTGTTAATGTTTTATTTTCTAAATGATGAATATATTCTTTTGGAGTTACTTCTTTTTGAAAACCGACAATTAAATTTGCTTTTTCATCAGCTTGTAAAACATACCACATTTCTGTTTTGCCAAAAGAATTATGGCGTTTTTTAGCCAGTTCGTTATCTGGATGCAACTGAATACTTAATGCTTTTTTTGCATCTATAAATTTTATTAAAAGTGGAAATTTATGACCAAAATGATTGTAAATTTTATTTCCTACTAATTCAGATTTATATTCAGAAATTAACTCTTTTAAATTCTTCCCTTTTAGGTTTCCGTTAGAAACCACAGAGGCATCTCCCTCTACATCAGACAATTCCCAACTTTCTCCTATATTTTTCTTGTTAGAGTTTTTGTTTAAAATTGTTGTTAGCTTTTCTCCTCCCCAAATTTTTTCTTTTAAAATAGGCGTAAATTTTAAAAATTGATTGATTTTCATAATTGATTTTATTCTCCAGAATAACGCACAAAATTTCTACGAGTTTCGTACAAAGTAACTTCTATTTCTAAATGCGTTGGAATATGTGGTCTTAATTTATTATAAACCACAATAGAAATATTCTCTGCTGTTGGGTTTAATTCCTTAAACTCATCTACCTCTACATTCAAATTTTTATGATCAAAAGGTTCTTCTACTTCTTGTTTAATGAGTTCTCTTAATAAACTTAAATCGTAAACAAAACCAGTAATTGGATCTACTTCTCCAAACAAAGCAACAATCATTTCATAATTATGACCATGATAATTTGGATTGCTACATTTACCAAAAACTTCAGCATTTTTTTTATCAGACCATTCTGAATTATACAACCTGTGTGCAGCATTAAAATGTGCTCTTCTATAAACTTTAACTTTAGGCATTCTTTAATTTATCAAAAGATTTATCAAAAATAATTTTAAACCATTCTGTGTATTCTTGCGGATTGTTCTCTATATCTGTTTTTACATCAACTAAAGTCATCCACTTATAGGCTTCTACTTCTTCTTTGTTAATTATAGGAGCTTCATTGTAAGAACCAATCATTACATGGTCTAATTCATGCTCTGTTAAACCGTTATCAAAAGGTGCTTTATAAATAAAAGAAAAAACTTCTTTAATATCGGTTACAAAACCCATTTCTTCTTGCAATCTTCTTTTACCAGCCTCTAAATTCGATTCTCCATCTCTTTGATGAGAACAACAAGTATTGGTCCATAATAATGGTGAGTGATATTTACTTGCAGCTCTTTGCTGTAACATTAATTCTTTTTTATCATTAAAAATAAATACTGAAAATGCTCTATGTAAAACTGCTTTTTCATGCGCTTCCATTTTGGGCATCAATCCAATAGCATTATCTTTTTCATCAACTAAAACTACTTGTTCTTCCATATTTACAAAAATAGTGAAATGATTAACTAAAAAATCATAAAAAAACAGAAAACCTATAAGCCTTTTCTATTCTTTTATTATGGTGATTTATATTTGTGCTTTCAATAATGTTTTTTATGAAGTTTTATACATTTTATTTTTTATTTGTTAGTGTCCTTCTTTTTTATCAATGTGACAATGAAAAGAAAAAAATCGATGTAAAAACAACAACTAAAAGCAAAAAAAAGAAACTAGAAAACAAAGTAAAAAAATCTTGGGATAGTTTAACTAGGCATAATACTGAAGTTTTTTTAACTGAATTTGGCAAACAAAACCCAGAAACTAAAATCCTTATAAAAACTAAATTTGGTAATATAAAATTAAGGCTTTATAGAGATGTTCCTATCCACAGAGCCAATTTTATTTTTTTGACTAAGATTAAGTATTTTAATACAACTGTTTTTTATAGAGTGGCAAAAAACTTTGTAATTCAAGGTGGTAATTCCGATGAAATGTACACACAAAAAGAAAGAAGAAAATACGGTAATTATCTTTTAAAACCCGAATTTAGAAAAAACAGAAAACATAAATACGGAGCATTAGCTGCAGCCAGAGAATGGGATTTTAATCCTGATAAATTATCAAGTCCGTTTGAGTTTTATATTGTACATAAAAGAAATGGAGCACATCATTTAGATAATGAACACACTGTTTTTGGCGAAGTTATTTCTGGTTTTAAAACGATGGATAAAATATCTAAAGTTAAAGTTGGTGTAGATGAATGGCCTGTTGATGACATTAAAATGACTATCGAAATTTTAGATTGATAGTTGCCATTCTAAAACGTATATTTGCACCTCAAATTTTGTAGATGAGTTTTTTAGAAGAAATAGCACGTAGAAGAACATTTGGTATCATTTCGCATCCAGATGCTGGTAAAACCACATTAACTGAAAAATTATTATTGTTTGGTGGTGCAATACAAGAAGCTGGTGCTGTAAAAAATAACAAAATTAAAAAAGGAGCTACTTCCGATTTTATGGAAATTGAACGTCAGCGTGGAATTTCGGTAGCAACTTCTGTTTTAGCTTTCATCTATCAAGATAAAAAAATAAACATTTTAGATACGCCTGGTCACAAAGATTTTGCCGAAGATACTTTTAGAACTTTAACAGCGGTAGATAGTGTAATTGTTGTTATTGACGTTGCAAAAGGTGTAGAGCCACAAACCGAAAAATTAGTAGAAGTTTGTAGAATGCGTAGCATACCTCTGTTGGTTTTTATCAACAAGTTGGATAGAGAAGGTAAAGATGCTTTCGATTTATTGGATGAAGTAGAGCAAAAATTAGGTTTACGAGTAACGCCAATGAGTTTCCCTATAGGAATGGGTTATGATTTTAAAGGAATCTATAATATTTGGGAAAAGAAATTAAATCTTTTTTCTGGTGATAACAAACAAACCATTTCTGAAGGAATAGAATTTGATGATTTATCAAATCCAGAATTAGATAATGTTGTAGGAGAAACTGCAGCAGAAACTTTACGCGAAGAATTAGAATTGATTGATGAAGTGTATCCACCTTTTAATCAACAAGAATATTTAGAAGGAAACTTACAACCTGTATTTTTTGGTTCAGCTTTAAACAACTTTGGCGTAAAAGAATTATTAGATGCATTTATAGAAATTGCACCTTCTCCTCAGCCAAAAAAAGCAGAAGAACGTTTAGTAGATTCTAAAGAAAAAAAACTCACAGGTTTTGTGTTTAAGATTCACGCAAATATGGATCCTAAACACAGAGACAGGTTGGCATTTGTTAAAATTGTATCAGGAACTTTTAAAAGAAATTCACCCTACTTACACGTCAGAAATGGCAAAAAAGTAAAATTTTCGAGTCCAAATGCATTTTTTGCTGAAAAGAAAGAAATTGTAGATGAATCTTTTCCTGGTGATATTGTAGGCTTACACGATACAGGGAACTTTAAAATTGGAGATACCTTAACAGAAGGTGAGCAATTAAATTTTAAAGGAATACCCAGTTTTTCTCCAGAACATTTTAGATATGTAAATAACGCAGATCCAATGAAATCTAAACAATTGTATAAAGGTTTAGACCAATTAATGGACGAAGGAGTTGCTCAATTATTTACTCTAGATATGAACGGACGAAGAGTAATTGGTACAGTAGGAGCTTTACAATATGAAGTAATTCAATACAGATTAGAACACGAATATGGCGCAAAATGTACTTACGAAAATCTACAAGTTCATAAAGCTTGTTGGGTAGCACCAGAAGACCCAAAAAACGAAGAATTCAAAGAATTTAAACGAGTAAAACAACGTTATTTAGCAAAAGACAAACAAGGTCAATTAGTGTTTTTAGCAGATTCTGCATTTACAATTCAAATGACGCAAAGTAAATACCCAACTGTAAAATTGCATTTTACAAGCGAGTTTAAAAATTAATGATGATGAAAAAAAATATTTTAATAATCTTCGTTTTTTTAAGTTTACAAGGTTTTTCTCAAACTTATAATTTATCAGAACTTAAAGGTAAAGAACTTAAAAATTCTATTCGTTTAAATTATATTTTGGTTCATCAACCAGATGAATTGGTTAGCTACAATTTAAATCCAACAATGGGTTTTATAGGTTTAAACTATAACATTCCTTTAAACAAATATATTTATACTGGTGTAGGTTTTCATACAGCAATTACAGGCGATCAAGGAGGTTTGTTTACTTTAGGAGTTAATTTAGGAATTAATAAAAAAATTTATAAAAATTTATATTTTGATGCTAATATTCACTTTGGTGGTGGTGGCGGATATCGTTCTTTAGTAAATGGTGGAGGGATTTTATATCCAAATATAGGACTACAGTACAAAAGCAAAGGATATTCTTTTGGTCTACAATATGGAGAAGTAAACTTTTTTACAGGGATTCAAAAAAATGATAATGTGTCCTTTTTTATAGAAATACCAAGTTTATTAAGAACCAGTTCTTATGCAGATGCTCAAAAAACATTTGCTATTAATAACAAATCTAAAGATAGTTTTTGGAAAAAACCAGCTGTAAAAAGTGTACAACAAATCACTTTCGATTACTTTTTTCCTTTTGGAAACTCAAGAACTGATGCTAGTACAAAACCAAAGTACATACCTATAAATCACACATTATCAATTTTAGGGTTTGAATATCAACGTTATTTAAACAGTAATACTTTTATTTATGCACACGTAGATGCAATGTATGGTGGTTTAACAGCAGGTTTTATGGATCTATTTTTTGGTGCAGGAAAAAACTTAGAATTAACAAATAGAATTAATCTTTTTGGAAAATTTGGGATTGGTGCAGCAGGTGGTAGAATATACCCTGAAGGAGGCTTAACAATGTATCCAAATGTTGGTGCAGATTTAAGAATTACAGATAAAATTGGTTTAAGTGGCCATATTGGATATCATAAAGCTCTTGGAGGAGTAGCCAGTTTTGAAGCCTATACTGCTGGCTTTAGTTTAAAATATTATGGTTTAAGCGGAGGTATAAAATCCCCTTTTACAGATGATAAAATTTCGAAAATTAAAACGCAAGGCATTCAACTTAGTGCTCAAAATCAGTATTATTTTGATGTAGCAAAATTTGGGATTCCTGCAAGTGATTTACAGTTAATTGCATTAAAAGTTAACTACGATATTAATCATCGTTTTTATTTTGCTGGTGAAGCTTCTTTTGCGCATAAAGGGAAATCTGGTGGTTATGCACACGGAATTTTTGGTCTTGGAATAAAGTCTAACAAATTTTTAAACAATAATTTTTCTCTATTTGCTGAAGCTGCCGCTGGTGTTGCTGGTGGAGGAAGAGTAGATTCTGGAGAAGGTATTTTAATAAGACCAACTGCAGGTATCAATTATCACATAAATAATGATTTTTCTTTCCATATTTCTGGCGGACAAATGTGGTCTCCATTTGGTAATGTAAATTCAACAAACTTTAACATCGGATTAAGCTATGGCTTATCCATACTAAACGCAAAAAAATAAATTATCCTGAACTAGTTTCAGAAACTTATAAATATAAAAACAGATAAAATAAATATTATGAATAACGGAATATATGCAAAATTCACCACACCAAAAGGTGACATTTTAGTACAATTAGAACACGAAAAAACGCCAGGAACTGTGGGTAATTTTGTTGCTTTAGCAGAAGGTAATTTAGAAAATTCAGCAAAACAACAAGGAACTCCTTATTATGATGGATTAAAGTTCCATAGAGTAATTCCAGAATTTATGATTCAAGGTGGTTGTCCGCAAGGAACTGGTACAGGAAATCCTGGTTATAAATTTGATGATGAATTTCATCCAGATTTAAAACACGATGTTCCAGGTAAATTAGCAATGGCTAATTCTGGTCCTGCAACAAACGGAAGTCAATTTTACATTACCCACGTTCCTACTCCTTGGTTAGATGGTAAGCACACCGTTTTTGGTACAGTTATAGAAGGACAAAATATTGTAGATGCTGTTGCACAAGGTGATGATATGAAAGTAGAAATTATTAGAGTTGGTACAGATGCAGAAAACTTTAACGCAGTTGAAGCTTTTAGAACTTTTGAAGGGTCTAGAGAAAAACGTGAAGCAGAAGCAAAAGCTAAACAAAAAGAAATGTTAGACAAAGTTGCTGCTGGTTATGATGAAACCAACAGTGGTTTACGCTATAAAGTTTTACAAAAAGGTGATGGAAAACAAGCTACAAAAGGAGCTGCAGTTTCTGTACATTATAAAGGGCAATTATTAGACGGTACTGTTTTTGATTCTTCTTACAAAATAAAACAACCAATTGATTTTAATGTCGGTGTTGGTCAAGTAATTGCTGGTTGGGATGAAGGAATACAATTATTAAAAGTGGGCGATAAAGCTCGTTTTGTAATTCCTTCTAATTTAGCCTATGGTTCTGCAGGTGCAGGTGGTGTAATTCCGCCAAATGCAACTCTAATTTTTGATGTAGAATTAATGGATGTTAAATAAAAACGAATGCTTTAAAAAATGAAACCTCACTAATTATGGTTTTAGTAGTATCCAAAATACTGTGTAAATAGAAAATTTTGGATACTACTTTTTTTATCAAACTGCCTTCTATTTAGTTTTAAAAAAATACATAAAAGTTGAATCTATATAAATACACAGGTTTTGCAATCGGAAAGCTTGTTTTAGCAACTTATTTATTAGAACAACTATCAAATAATAAACTATCAGCCTAAATTCAATTTAAACCTGTAATTATATTTTAAGGACTAGACACTTTACAGCAACTTAGCCATAGCTTCTTTTATAATGGCAACATTCTTAACTTTATTAGATTTATTTTTAGCTTTCTGATCTTGAACCATTCTACGCATTAAGTTTATCACAACTTTATCAAAATTAAATTGTTTAAACTGGTTTCCTTTTACAACCATATCATCAACAAGGTTTTGTATTGCTTCAGAATTATTACTCTCTGAAATGAGTACAAATGCTTTTTCGTAAATGGTTTTTGTAGCATTATCATTATTTAAAAACATTCCTGATAAAACACTTTTTGCAATAAAAGGTAACTCTTTTTCGTCTTTTTCTTCAATAAAAATACGAGTTAAAGGTGTTGCTAAAATTTTTCTTACTTCATCTGGTAATGTTTTAGATTTATTAATTGCCAACTGTTTGTTTACATAATAAATAGCGACTAAGGCTTTACCTAAAACTGCATAAGATTTACTATCTAAAGCTTTGGCAAAAATTGGTGTTAATTCAGGATCTGTTAATTTACCTAAAGTTTCTATTGCTGCTGCTTGTACTAATGTTTTTTTATCATTATTTGCAATCTGCATTATTTTTTGAATGGTAGATTTTTTAGAAAATTTATTGATTAAATCAATCTTTTGTAATGCTAAAATTTTAATTTTATAAGAAGCATCATCCATAGCATTTGCAACGGCATTAAAAGCTTCTTTTTCTTCTTGTTTTTTAGCAACTTCTAACAAAGCTTCTCTTCTATGCATAAAATTATCCGCATTTTTTAACTGAAAAATATAATCGCTCAAAACTTTGTTTTCTGTAATTTCGCACAATAAAACACCATCTGCATTTACTTGAATTAATGTAGGCTGTTTTGTGTACGGAAAAGTAAATGAAGCATCTCTACCTTGTACAAATACGTGATGTCTTGTTCTTTTTCCTTTCTCAAAAATATCTATAGCAAAAGGAAATTTAAATGCCTTGCTTTGCATCTGCAAAATGTTTACGGTTACTTTTTTCTGAATGGTATTATAATCGTAAGAAAGATCAATTTTAGGATGACCCGATCCAAAATACCATTGATTAAAAAACCAATTTAGGTCTTTACCTGTTATTTTTTCAAAAACTAATCTTAGTTGATGTACTTCTGCAGCTTGGTATTTATATTCGGTTAAATAGGTTTTTAAGCCTTCGAAAAAAGCTTTATCACCTAAATAATTACGCAACATATGTAAAATGGCTCCACCTTTGTTATAGCTAACCAAATCGAACATATCTTCTTTGTCATCATAATTAAAACGCACCAAATGCTTGTCGAAATTCTGACCATTTTTATACGCTTCAACATCTTCAAACAAATGCATATCTGCATTCATTTTTCCGTACTTATGCTCTCTCCATAAATATTCGCTATAATTTGCAAAAGATTCGTTTAGAGTTAAATTAGACCAACTTTCTGTGGTGACTAGGTTACCAAACCAATGATGAAATACTTCATGCGCAATCGTGTTTTCTTGCACGTTTTCATCAATTAATTGTCCTGGCATTTGATAAGCTTTTTCTCCGTGAATTACTGCTGTTGTGTTTTCCATAGCACCAGAAACATAATCTCTACCCACAATTTGACTGTATTTGTTCCAAGGATATTCTACTCCTAAAATGTTTGAGAAAAACCCGATCATTTCTGGAGTTAAACCAAAAATATCTTTTGCATAAGGTGCATATTGTTTTTCTACATAATAATTTACAGGAATGTTTTTGTAGGAATCTTTGATAATTTCGTATTCTCCAATTCCCATAAAAAACAGATATGGTGCGTGTTTTTTATCCATTTTCCAGTAATCTGTTCTGAAGTTTCCTTTTTTTGTTTGATTGATAAGTTTTCCGTTAGAAAGTGTTACAAATTTTTCTGGAACCGTGATATAAATTTCTTGGGTGGTTTTTTGGTTTGGACTATCTATTGTTGGAAACCAACAACTGCTTGCTTCGGTTTCTCCTTGAGTCCAGATTTGAGTGGGTTTGTTTTTATCAGAACCATCTGCATTTATAAAGTACAAACCTTTTGCTTCTGTAATTGCTGCGCTTCCTTTTTGATACACTTTTTCTGGCTGAGCAGTATATTTTATATAAATGGTAAACTCTTGGTTTCTTTGATATTCTTTAGGTAAATCAATAATTAATTTTAGTTTATCATAATTATAATCTAGTTTTTTATTGTTTAAAGAAACTTGATGAATAAGCATTGCTTTGGCATCTAAAGTAATTTTATTGGATGCATAAAAATGTGGTTTTGCTGTTACCCAAGCTTCACCATTCATTGTTTTATCTGTAAAATTAAAATCTACTTTTAACTTGGTGTGTACTAAATTGTGTATTTTATCTCTTTCTGGTCTGTAAGTATTTGAGTTTTGAGAAAAACCAGCCAAACTCATCATTAATAAAAGAAAAAACGTCACTTTTTTAATCATCATAAATTGCATTTTCGTAAGCATCAAAAGTAATAAATATTAAGATTGAAGTTGTTAATGCTTGGTTAAAAATATGCAGAAGCAAGTTATGAGTTAGAAGTTGGGAGTTTATATTTACAGAAAAACTGGAAGCCAAGAGTAATTACTCCTTTCTTCCAGCTTCTATATTTCTAAGTTTTTGTAAACTTTACTTTCCGTTAAAAATGGCTTTTAATTGACCTAGATTCACATTATCTCCATCAATTTTAATGTTATTCATCATTTCTATAATCTTTGCAGGATTCATATTATCTCCCAATAATCTTGCAACTCCTACGCCTGCTTTTTTACCATAACCAAAAGCAATTACTTCGTTTATAGCGTCTGCGTTTCCAGAATAATAAAGGTTTACATTCATTCCTTTTGCTTTCATTGTCATTAAAGATTTGTATGTATCATTACCTTTAAGGATGTTTTTTAGTTTGTTTTTTTCAGCTTCGTAAGCGTCTTCATTTCCTTTTATTGGTAAGGCAACAACATTTATTTTTCGAATACTTTTTATAGTTTCTTTTACATCTTCAGATACATTTTCGTTTTTTAATTGTAAAAAACTAACAGGTAAATCTACTGTTATAAAACCGTTTTTTTCTTGACTCTCTACTAAATATCCTTGTAAAGATTTTTCATTTTTACACGATGTCATCATCAAGACTAAAAGTAGTAGCGGAAATATTTTAGTATATTTTTTCATTGTTTAATTTTATTTTAAAAATTAGATTTATTTGTTTTTATCTTTTGAAAAAGTATCTGCTAATTCAGACATTTTATTAATGTCTATATTACCTGTTAAAGATACTACTACAGCTTCAGATTTATGGTTTGTTTTTTTGTCTATTCCTTTAATAAACATTAAAACTTCGCTTACATAATCTTTATTTTTTGTAGACTTAACATAAATTTTTACACGAGAGTTTCCTTCTTTAATACGCATTAACTGTGTTAAGTTTTGCTTTTTTATTGCTTTCTTAACCATAGCATCCATTTTGTTTGCTATATCAGCATTACTTGCAGAAAACATTTTAAATTCTTTTAATTCTTGTATCATTTGAAAGACTTTCATCCCTTCATTATCATCAATTTTAACATCTTTAAATTTTGATAAAAGCTCAAAAGCATCTTTGGTAAAAACGACCATATCTACTCCTTCCATATCTTCTAAGGTGTCAAAAAACGACTGTGCGTTGGTTGCCATTGGTGCAACTACTAACGCTATTAATATTGCTATTTTTTTCATAATTTCTGTGTTTACTTGGTTTTACTAATTTTTACTTGGTTTATTTTAATATTTTATTTACTGTGTTTTCGTAAGTGTATAAAGTAGCTACAGCTTGTTCTCCTTTTTTAAGATTTGTAGACAACAGCTTTAAACCTTTACTTACTTGAGCATAAATTCTTTCTGCTTCTTTTCTTTGTTGATATTCTTCATAGTGTTGTTTGCCAATAAATACGCTAAATAATAAGACTACTGATGCTGCTACAGATAACCATTTTAAGTTTCTCATTTTAGATTTCTTAGGTTCTAACTGAATGGTTTTTGTGTAGGTTTCATCTTTTATGGTAGCAAAACATGTAAACATATGTGCATATTCTTGCAAATGTGGTGCAACATTACCTTCTGTAAAATAGTTTTTTAAGGTTGTTTCTTCTTGCAAAGAAGTTTCTGCGTTTAAATATTTTTCTACTAATTTTTCTATGTTAGCTAACTCCATAGTTGTGTTTTTTAATTAATGCTTCTCTAATGGTTTTTCTTGCTCTAGATAATGCCACTCTTACTGCGGTTGGTTTCATTGCTACCATTTTACAGATTTCATCCATTTCATATTGTTCAACATCTCTTAGTTGAATAATAATTTTTTGTTGTTCTGGTAAGTTTTCTATCAATTGGTGTACTTGGTTTACACTGTCTCGATGTTCCACTTTTTTATCTAAAGACGTTTCTTTTTCTTTATAATTACTATGAACCAAAGTTAAATTACTTGCTTGTTTAGATTTTAAACGATCGTAACAATAATTCTTAGTCATTGTCATTGCAAATGCTTCCACATTTTTATAATCAGCTATTTTATGTTTGCTTCTCCATAATTTAAAGTATAATTCTTGTGTAGCATCTTCAGCTTCTTCCGTAGAAACTAAAAGTCTTTTGGCTAACCTAAAAACCTTATCTTTAAAGGGTAAAACAACTTTTAAAAAGTCTGATTGGTCCATTGTGTTAATTAATTTTTGTAAATCTTTTATTATTTTTTATCAGGTTTACATTATTACGACGACCTAATATATAATTTGTTACAACAAGTTTTTAAAAAAGTACGAATTCTTTTTATATTGCGTTGTATTGTATATTAATATTGATATTATGAAATTTACTTTTGTTAAGAAATACCTGTTTTTACTACTTTTAGTTCCAACCTTTTTTAATTGTTCTAAAACAGAAAGTGTACCCAAAGACATAGAAATAAATGATTTTGTTTGGAGGGGTTTAAACGCTTATTATTTATGGCAAAATAATATTCCTGATTTATCTGACAGACGTTTTAATAAAGATTCTGAACGTTATTCTTACCTTGCTGGTTATGATACTCCTGTTAAATTATTTTACAATTTATTAGATATTTCTAATGAATATCCTAAAGATTCAAACAGAACATATTCTTGGATTGTTGATGATTATATTGCGCTAGAAGAAGCTTTTAAAGGAATTCGTGAAACAACAGGAATGAAAGTTAAAAGTGCTAATTATAAAAACGGAAGTGGATATTATGTATATGTTTTTGATGTAGTTAAAGGTTCAGACGCAGAAAGTAAAGGTGTTAAAAGAGGAATGATTATTACTCAAGTTAATGGTACAACACTAACAAAAAACAATGTTAACACTTTGTTTAACAACAATTCTTTTACCATTCATTTAGCTAATTATAACAATGGTAATCCTATTAGCAATGGTACAACAATTAGCTTAACCAAAAATACAATTACCGAAAACCCAATTAAAGAAGCTAGAGTTATTGTTGATGGAAGTAAGAAAATAGGATATTTAATGTACAATCAATTCTCTCGTGATTTTGATGGAGAATTAAACACAGAATTTGCAAAGTTTAAAGCTGCAAAAATTACAGACTTAATTGTAGATTTACGTTATAACGGAGGTGGTTCTGTGCAAACAGCCATATACTTAGGAAGTATGATTACTGGGCAGTTTAACAATCAACTATTTGCAAAAGAAGTTTGGAATAGTAAAGTTCTAAAAAACACAAACCCTAACCTACTTCTAAGTAATTTTACCAATCAAATTCTTAATAAAGACAGAAATAATAATATTGTTTTAAACCAGCCCATTAACAGTTTAAATTTAAAAAAAGTATACTTTATAGTAAGTGGCAATTCAGCATCAGCATCAGAATTGGTTATAAATTCATTAAGTCCATATATAGATACAAAACTAGTAGGAACCCAAACTTACGGAAAACACGTAGGTTCAATTACTTTGTACGATTCAAAAAACTATACACGAAATGGTCAAAATCTTAATACAAAGCATAGGTATGCAATGCAACCCATTGTATTAGAAATTCAAAATAAAGAAGGAAAAAATAAACCACAAGGTTTTATTCCTGAAGTTTCTTTTGAAGAAAATATTGGTAATTTAGGAGTTTTAGGTAATAAAAATGAGCCTATGTTGCAAAGAACTATTCAGTATATAAACACAGGGTCTAAAGGAAGTTTTTCTACTAAAAAAAGAGCCAATATTTTTTCTAATTCTTGGAATTCTTCAATGATGAATCCAGATTATAATAATATGTATGTAGATATAAAAAAATAGTTTAATCTAACATTTCTAAACCTTCTTCAATTTCTTGGTCCGTTAAAACATCGGGTCTAAATTCGCTCATTAATTCTTCTCTTTTAGATTTAGCGTATTTATACCCAGATTTCCACCATTTACCCATCAATTTTTCATCAAAAACTAAAGAATTTGTTGTTAAAACAGTGGGGGTGTAATAAAGATTTAGTTTAATGTCTTTGTTATTTGCAGCTAATTTACCAATAGTAATATTATGCCTTTCTACGTGAGTTAACATAAAATCGAACACATCAAACAATAATGAAAACGGATTTTTAGAAGGCAATCTGTTAAACTGTGTAACTTCAGTTTCTAAAATTATAGCATCAATTTCTGTAGCTCCTCTTAAAATTGCTTCTCTTATTGGTACTAAAGATCCAAAACCACCATCTGCATATTGACAATGATTTTTTTCTAACAAACTCATAAAAGGTACATAATTACAAGAACCCCAAATCCAATCGCAAAAATCATCATAAGAACAATCATTTATAGATTTATATTCTATTTGATTGGCTGTTAAATTAGAAACCGTAACTACAACTTCTTTGTTATTGGCTCTAATTTTATTATACATTTCTTGGGTGATGTTCTTTTTTATCAAACTTCGTAAGTTTTTACTTTCACCAAAAGTTTTTCTACCATTTAAAAAGTTCCAAAAAGTATTTAAGTGTCTGATACTTATTACTTTTTCTCCTGCAACTTTTTTAATTTTAAAAGGATTGTTACTAAAAATTGTTTTCTGATTTACGTTGGTGTACAAATGCTTTAGTTCATCTAACATATCTAAAGCCAAATGCGAAACCATTAAACTACCTGTAGAAGTACCTAAAAATAAATCGTATTTTTTCTGCTCTTTTTTCATTAAATATTGTGCAACACCACCTGCAAATGCACCTTTGCTTCCTCCTCCAGAAATTACTAACGCTTTTTTCATTATCTGTAAATGATTTGTTTTATTTTAGTCGTATAAAAATATCAAAAATGAAAAGAATATTCATCATTATTTTTACATTCCTTTTTTTTACTTCTTGCAAAGAGAAATATCAACCAAGAACTATAAAAAAAGTGACTATTAAAGAATTTAAAATGGATAGCACTAGTATTAGAGCAATTCAGGTAATTGACAATAAAACTGTTTATTTTGCAGGTTCTAAAGGAGATGTTGGGCATACTACAAATAATGGCATATTATGGAATAGTTTACATATAAAATACCAAGATTCTATTACTCCAAACTTTAGAAGTTTAGCTTTTAATGGTACCAATTACTTTGCGCTTTCTATTGGGAATCCAGCATTATTATATAAAATTTCTAACGGAAGTTATCAATTAGTTTACAAAGAAGAACATAAAAAAGTTTTTTATGATTCAATGTCTTTTTTTGATGATAATTTACACGGAATTGCAGTGGGTGATCCAACAGAAAATTGCGCATCTATTATTTTAACTGATGATGGAGGAAAAACCTGGAACAAACTTTCTTGCAATAATTTACCAAAATTTGAAGATGATGAAGCCTTTTTTGCAGCAAGTAACACCAACATAAAAACCATTGGTAGCACAGTTTGGATTGCCTCTGGAGGTAAAAAAGCACGTATTTTAAAATCTACTGATTATGGACAAACTTGGGTAATTTATGATACTCCAATCATACAAGGAAATGGACCACAAGGAATTTATTCTATAGATTTTGCCGATAAAAATAACGGAATTGCAATTGGCGGAGATTATTCTAAACCTACAGAAAATAACGCCAACAAAGCCATTACTAAAGATGGTGGCAAAACCTGGACTTTGGTGGCAGATGGCAAAAACCCTGCTTATAAAAGTTGTGTGCAATATGTGCCAAATACTGACGGAAAAGAAGTTTTTGCTGTTGGTAAAACCGGAGTTTCTTATTCTAATGATGGCGGAATTACTTGGCAAGAAGTTTCTAAAGACAGTTATTACGCTATTCAATTTGTAGATAAAAATAATGCTTGGCTAAGTGGTCATCAAAAAATAGGAAAACTTGTTTTAAACTAACCAATGAAAAAGTATTTATTTTTTTTAGCTGCTTCTCTCCTATTATATGCTTGTCATAAAAAAACAGCAATTCAAAAAGAATTTAATTGTTCAGATTTTAATTTCAAAAATTTAGAAGAAGTTAAAGATGTAAAAAATAGCTTCTCAATACAAGTCCCAAGAACTTGGAAAATAAATTTGTATCAAGATGAAATTCAATCATCAATTTTTACTGCAGACACTACAAAACAACTTACTGAAACTGTTTTAATTGATGTTACTAATATTCAAAAAGAGCTTATTTTTAATGATGTTTTTAAACTAAAACAAGAACAAGAAAGCTTGTCTAAAGGACTCATTCAAACAAAAAACAAAGAACTAAGTTTTAAAGAAAAAGAATCGTATTTTACTATATCTATAGGAAAAAAAGGAAAATATAAATATCAACTCTTTAAAAAATTTATCAAAATTAACAATCAAAATTTTATCTTAGCAAAGATAGAAATTTATGGAGATTCACTAGTAAACAAAAGATTATGCAAAGCATTATCTTTAATAAATAAAATAAAAATTTAATATAAAATGATTAACAAAGAACATCTTACCAATAGGTTTATAAAGTATGTAAAAATAGATACAGAATCAGACCCAAACAATCCTGCATTTCCAAGCACAGAAAAACAATGGGATTTAGCAAGAGTTTTAGAAAAAGAACTCACAGAAATTGGTATGCAAGAGGTAACTTTAGATAAAAACTGCTACATTATGGCAACTTTACCAAGTAATTTAGATTATGAGGTGCCAACTATAGGTTTTGTTGCGCATATAGATACAAGTCCAGATTTTACAGGGAAAGATGTAAATCCTCAAATTCACAAAAATTACGATGGAAAAGACATTGTTTTAAATGCGGATAAAAACATTATTTTATCGCCAGATTATTTTGATGATTTACTACAATACAAAGGGCAAACTATTATTACCACAGATGGCACAACACTTTTAGGTGCAGATGATAAAGCGGGTGTAACTGAAATAGTTTGTGCAATGGAATATCTAATTAAACATCCAGAAATTAAACACGGAAAAATTAGAATTTGCTTTACTCCCGATGAAGAAGTTGGTAAAGGAGCACATTTATTTGATGTCGATAAGTTTGGTGCAGAATGGGCATATACTATAGATGGAAGCCAAATTGGCGAATTAGAATACGAAAATTTTAATGCTGCAGGAGCAAAAGTTACAGTTACTGGTAAAATTGTGCATCCTGGTTATGCCAAAGGAAAAATGATTAATTCGATGTTAATTGCCAATGATTTTATGGCAATGTTACCAAAAAATGAAATTCCTCAAGAAACTAGTGGTTACGAAGGTTTTTTCCATTTACACAATATAAATGGGAATGTAGAACAAACTGTTTTAGAATACATTATTAGAGACCACGATTTTGATTTGTATGAAAAGCGTAAAGAGTTAATGCAAACTATTGCAAATCAAATAAACAATAAATTAGGTAAAGATTTAGTTGATGTTGAGATTAAAGATCAATATTTTAATATGAAAGAAAAAGTGGTTCCTGTAATGCATATTGTAGACATTGCTGAAGAAGTAATCAAAGAAATGAATATTACTCCGTTAATAAAACCAATTCGTGGCGGAACAGATGGTTCTCAGCTTTCTTACAAAGGTTTACCTTGCCCCAATATATTTGCTGGTGGTCATAATTTTCACGGGCGTTTTGAATATGTACCTGTAGAATCTATGATAAAAGCTACTGAAGTTATAATAGGTATCGCAAAGAAAGTATCAGAAAAATTCGCATAAAAAAAAGTCTTCAGAAATCTGAAGACTTATTTATCATAGCTTATGCTATTTTAGTAAACTCATTAATAATAAAGCCCCTAATCTCCATTAAGAAATATTGTCTACACCACAAACCTAATCATTTTTATTTTAATAACAACAAAAAAATTAAAATAATTCTGGATTTTTTCCTTTTATACCTCTAAAAAAAGAATAAAATACGTCAAAATCTGCTTCTTTATTCTCTGTAACATAGTAAGGTTCAGATATTTTTACTTTTTTATTTTTAAAATCTAACGTTGCCATTACAATAGGAACATTTGCTCCTTTTGCTATGTAGTAAAAACCAGTTTTCCACTTATCTACTTTTTTTCTTGTTCCTTCTGGAGACAATCCTAATCTAAATTCTTCTTTAGAATTAAAAATTTGCACAATAGCATCTACCAATTTATTGTTTTTACTTCTATCTACAGGTGTACCTCCTAAGGCTCTAAAAATAAATCCAAAAGGCCATTTAAAAAGAGAGTTTTTACCAATAAAATGAACCATTGTTCCTAAAGCCATTCTAGTTAAAATAGCAATAGGAAAATCAACCCAACTTGTATGAGGTGCAGCAATAACTACATATTTTTTAGGTTCTTTCGGAAAATCGTTTTCAATTTTCCAACCTAAAATGGTAAATAAAATAAATTTTGAAAGTCTTTTCATCTAATGACAAAAGTAAATGTTTACAAATTACTTATAGAAAGGTTTTTTGTTGTAATTTAAAGTGATAAATTTAAACACTTAAATTGATATAATGAACGACTTTTTTATTTATATACTAATTGCATTAATTTTTACTGCTATTGGCTTCTTTTTAGGCAAGTTAACTACTAAATTATCTTCAGAAAAAGAGCGTGCAATATTAGAAGAACGTGCTTCTTTAATCAGTCAATCTAAAGAAATTGTCGATAATAATTTGATTGAAATACAAAAAGAACTAAAAAACGTTCTGCAAGAAAAAGAAAACTTAATCACTCAAAATACAAGACAAGATTCAGAATTAAGAAATTTACAGCTAAAGCTGGATGAAAACAAACAAGAAGTAGAAAAATTACAAGATAAATTTACGAAAGAATTTGAAAATCTAGCCAATAAAATTTTGGAAGAAAAGTCTAACAAATTTACAGAACAGAACAAAGAAAATTTAAAAACTATCTTAAATCCACTGCAAGAAAAAATAAAAGTTTTTGAAGATAAAGTTGATAAAACTCACAAAGAAAGTATTGATTACCATGCAGCTTTACGTCAGCAAATTTTAGGTTTAAAAGAGCTAAATCAGCAAATGAGTAAAGAAACTATCAACCTTACAAAAGCTTTAAAAGGTGATAATAAAACGCAAGGAAATTGGGGAGAACTAGTTTTAGAACGAGTTTTAGAAAAATCTGGTTTAGAGAAAGATAGAGAGTATTTTGTGCAGCAAAGCTTTAACAATAACGAAGGTAAACGAATTTTACCAGATGTGGTAATTCATTTACCTGATAACAAAAAAATGATTGTAGATTCGAAAGTTTCATTAACGGCTTACGAACAGTTTGTAAATGAAGAAGATGAAACTTTAAAAGAACAATTTTTAAAAGAACATATTGCATCACTTAAAAGACATATTGAGCAACTGAGTGAAAAAAAATACGAAGATATTTACAAAATAGAATCGCCAGATTTTGTGCTACTTTTTATTCCTATAGAACCCGCTTTTGCCATAGCCATTAATGCAGACAATCATTTATACAATAAAGCTTTCGAAAAAAACATTGTAATTGTTACACCTTCTACACTATTGGCAACTTTAAGAACCATAGATTCTATGTGGAATAATGAAAAACAGCAAAGAAATGCCATAGAAATTGCCAGACAAGCAGGTGCGTTGTATGATAAATTTGACGGACTTTTAAAAGATTTAGTAGGTATAGGAAAACGTATTGACGACAGTAAAAAAGAATATTCTAACGCAATGAATAAACTTTTTGACGGCAGAGGAAACTTAATTAATAGTGTAGAAAAACTCAAAAAAATGGGTGCAAAAGCTAAAAAAGCAATTCCAGAAAATATTATAGAAAGAGCTAATGAAGATCTTTAAATAAACGTTCTTATTTTTTTATCTCTTTTTATAAAATAATATTTATTTTTTTCGATTATTTTTTTTCTGTATCCCAATAAATGAAAGATATCTGTTGCTAAAAACCTTGCTGTTCTTGGATTTACAATTAAAGTATTTGGTTTCTTTTTATCTGTTGATACACCTGGTAACAATCTTAAAAATTGATGAAATTGAAGACCTCTTAAAACTCTAGAAGCATTTAGCCAGAATTTTGAGATTCTAGAAATTACAAAAAAACCATCTTCTCCTTTTTCTTGATATAATGGCATAAATATTTTTCCTCTATATTTAGAAAAAACCTTTCTTTTGTTACTGTAGGCTAGTAATTCATCTTTTTCAATTTCTTGAAAATTTTTATAGCCTTTTACCATTTTAAAATCTTCAAAAGGTTTAATGGTATATTTATAATCAATCTTATAAAAATCTTGTGTTTCATTAAACAAAGACAAAGAATTTTTATAAAAAGAATACTTACTTACCTGATTCTTTTTTAAGCATTTAGCAGCCACCAAAGCCAACCAAAGAAAGGCAACACAATTATCTACAGATTCTTCTTTGTTATGCTGACCTGCTTCAAAACCCAGAGCAATATGTCCGAATTCATTTATATAAGTTAGCAGTGGACCGTCTAAAAACTCTTCAATACCTAAAATTGTAGGAATCGAAAAATTAGACGAATACTTTCTGTTATTTAAAGCATCACTAATTGTAATAAAAGGTTGAGTATCAGCAGAAGTAGTGTGTAAATCTAAAAAATAAAAAGGACCTTTTTCAGTTTCTAATATTTTTTTAATAATTGTATAAATTTCTTTTTGCTCTATTGTTTCTAGTTCTGTAGGATCATTTAAATGTAGTTTCAGAATTTTTTCTCTAGTCCAGATTCTATTTAAATCAACATTTTTAAAACGGATGTTTTTTGAGATAGCATTCATATTACCAGAAATACCATAAAAATTTCCAAGCAACTTTATGTTATTATCTTTAATAGTTTTAAAGACATTTAGTAACGCATTTACTCCTGCTCTTTCATTTCCGTGCATACCCCCAATGGCAATAATAGTGGGAGATTGTTCTGTTCCTTTTACATTTCCTAAAACTCTTTGAACCAGAATTTTATTATTAAATGATTCTATTTCTATGGGGTTAATCATTAACTATTTTTAACTTTTTCAATTCTAATTAAATCACTATTTGTAAAAAGGCCAACCAATTTATCATCATTAATAACAGCAACACAAGTATGAATTGTTTTTGTGATTAATTGTTTTGCTTCTTCAAAAGTTGTTTCTGGATGTGCAATATCAAAATCTCTACGCATAACATCTTTGGCAACCATATTCATCATTTTTTTAGATGAAAGATTTAATGTATCTAATTGTTTTTTCTCTATAATTCCAATTATTTTATTGTGTTTATTAACCACAGGAATATGATTTATTTTTTTCCAATTCATTATTTTTAAAACCAAAGAAAGTAAATCGTTTTTATGAACTACAAATAGTTTTGTAGACATTATTTTATATACTTTATCGTATTTTTTACCACTATTACTCTCGTAAAAATCTACAGAATCCCATTCTGAAATGGGTTTATTTAATTTTTGATTTTTATAAATATTCTCTGTCAGAATTACATTAGATTCATATTTAGAAACTTCTTTTCTTAATTTTCTTTTGTTATGAATAATCCACTTACTACCTGTTGTACTAGTGTCTATTCTTTTTTGAATGATGCCTAAATATTTATCAATTTCAGTTTCATCAATATTAGATTTTAACAAACCTTCTTTTGCCATTGGCAATAAAATATTGTCTAGTAGTTTTTTTGCTGATATTCCTTTGCCAAACCAACTAAAGTAAGTGTGTATACCTGTTCTTGCTGCGTTTATAAAATTACCTTTGGCTTCATAGAAAGGCATTTTTGTCCAAATTTTTTCATATTGTTTTGGCATTCCCTGCATAACTCCAACCCATAAAAGTGCATTTGCAATTTCGTCTTTAACACTTGGACCTGAAGGAATATATCTATTTTCTATACGCAAATGTGCAGTATTATTATGAACGCCATAACACAATCTATTCCATTTATATAAAGTACCATTATGTAAGTTTAATGCCTTTAATTTAGGCATTGTTCCATTTTTTACCAGTTCTAAAGAATTCTCTGTAAATTTTGATGAAACTAATGGTGGATATCTAGCAATATCATCAGTAAATAATTCTAAAATAGATTCTTTAATCCAATCACTACCAAAAGAAACTCTAGGTTTTTGTTCTCTAGAAAAATGAGTTACATTTCTTAAATCTATACTTTGTTGAAACAATGCAATTCTTGTTTCGCTCCACAATTCTTTACCTAATAAAAGCGGAGAATTTGGCATTATTGATAATAGAGGTCCAGCAATTGCTTGCGACCAATTGTATTTATCAATTGCTTCTTCTGGGCTAATTTGTAGATGTACTTGAAAACTTGTATTGCAAGCTTCAAATAAAATAGATTTATGTTTTAAAATAAGCTCATCAACACCTTGAATGTGGAGTTTAAAATCATCGCCTCTAATTTTTTTCAACACATTATTTAACGTTTTATAACGTTTATAAGGAGTTACGTTTTTAAAAATTAAATCTTTTTTTCTTAAAGTTGGTAAAATTCCTGTTAAAATAAGTTTATTATTATCTGTTTCTTCAGCTACCTTGTATCCTTTTTCTAAAAGAGAAATAAGATGATTTTCTATATCAGAAAAACAAGTGTCTTTTAATTCATAAGGATCTAAATTTATTTCTAAATTAAACAACGCTAACTCGGTTGTATAATGTTTGTCGTTAATTTTATCAAGAATTTCTAGGGCTTTTGTAGAGGGTCTGTAATCTTTATCAACAATACATAATTCTTGCTCAGCACCTACCCTACAAATGCCAGATTCGAATAAATTATTGTGTATCATATACTCAAAAGCTTCTATATCATTTAGTAAATGACGCACAAATTCTTTTCTATCTTTTTGTGTTTTTATTGCAGTTACAGATTGCGAACCCATATTTTGAACATATTGTTACACAACGAAGTACGGAAAAAGTATTGGTTTTAAATATGATATTTATCAGCACAAAAAAAGCACCAAGCGTAATCTTGATGCTTAAATTTTATATTTATTGATTGTTTTTGTGTGTTACATTACAAACAATCTTCTAGAACTCATCATATCTGCAACTTGTTCTCCTATTTCGTGTAAAACTTCTTCATTAGCTGCATTTTTAATTGCTTCATCAATAAAATTAACAACAGTTTTCATATCCTCGGTTTTTAAACCACGCGTGGTAATTGCAGCAGTACCAACACGAATTCCTGAAGTTATAAAAGGAGATTTATCATCAAAAGGAACCATATTTTTATTTACAGTAATGTCTGCTTTTCCTAGAGCAATTTCAGCATCTTTACCAGAAATGTTTTTATTTCTTAAATCAATTAACATACAATGATTGTCTGTTCCGCCAGAAATAATATCATATCCTTTGGCAACAAATTCTTTTGCCATTGCTGCCGCATTTTCTTTAACTTGAATTTGATATTCTAAAAACTCATCTGTCAAAGCCTCACCAAAAGCAACCGCTTTTGCAGCAATAACGTGCTCTAAAGGACCTCCTTGATTTCCTGGAAAAACGGCTGAATTAATTAAAGTTGACATCTTTTTTAATTTCCCTGATTTTAATTTTAATCCAAAAGGATTCTCAAAATCTTTTCCAATCATAATCATTCCACCTCTTGGGCCTCGCAAAGTTTTGTGCGTTGTTGTGGTAACAATATGACAATGTGGTAATGGATCATTTAAAATACCTTTGGCAATTAAACCTGCAGGATGCGAAATATCTGCCATTAAAATAGCGCCAATACTATCTGCAATTTCTCTAAATTTTTTAAAATTGATATCTCTAGAATACGCAGAAGCACCTGCAATAATTAGTTTTGGTTTGTGTTTATTTGCTTGTTGTTCTAAATGATTGTAATCTATTCTACCAGTAGCTTTATCTACACCATAAAAAACAGGATTGTATAATTTACCCGAAAAGTTAACTGGAGAACCGTGTGTTAAATGCCCTCCATGAGATAAATCGAAACCTAAAATAGTATCTCCAGGTTGTAAACAAGCAGCAAACACTGCTGTATTTGCTTGAGAACCAGAATGTGGCTGAACATTTACATATGCTGCTCCAAATAATTCTTTTGCTCTATCTATAGCAATTTGCTCAATAACATCAACAACATCACAACCACCATAATATCTTTTTCCTGGATATCCTTCTGCATATTTATTAGTTAAAATAGAACCTTGCGCTTTCATAACTTCATCACTTACAAAGTTTTCTGAAGCGATTAATTCTAATCCATTTATTTGTCTTTCTTTTTCTTCCTGAATAAGGTCAAAAATTTGATTATCTAATTGCATTGTTGTTGTTTTTAAAGAAGCATCAAAAATAACAAAAAACAAATTCGTAAGAAATATGTTTTAATGATATTTTATATTTTTTACACATTATTGTATTATTCAGAATAAAGTACTGTTAAAAATATCTTTTTCGTTGTTTTTTTATTTTAAAATGAAAAAAAAATGTGTAGGTTTGATAAAAAATAAATCACATCACAATGGTCATAACAGCAAATAATCCTAATAGAAAATCTTGGTTAAAAGTAGCTAAAGATTCAGATTTCCCAATTCAAAACATTCCTTTTGGTGTTTTTATCACTAGAGATGATATTATTACTATTGGTAGTAGAATTGGTGATTATGCCATAGATTTAGGTGCTTTTCATCAATTAGGATACTTTAATGGAATTCCTTTAACTGATGATATTTTTCTACAAGATAATTTAAATGATTTTATTGCTGACGGACGCAAAACTTGGCGATTAGTAAGAAACAGAATTGCCGAAGTTTTTGATGTTACTAACGGAAGCTTGCGCGATAATGCTGCACATAAAGACAAAATTATCTTTAGAATAGAAGAAATTGAAATGCTTTTACCTGTTTCTGTAGGAGATTATACCGATTTTTATGCGAGCAAAGAACACGCAACCAATGTAGGATCTTTATTTAGAGACCCAGAAAATGCATTGTTTCCTAATTGGTTACAAGTGCCCATTGGTTACCATGGCAGAAGTTCATCAATAATACCTTCTGGAACACCAATTAGAAGACCAGTTGGTCAGTCTAAACCCAATGAAGGAGAGATTACGCCTAATTTTGGACCTTCTAAATTATTAGATTTTGAACTAGAAATGGCTTTTATAACTACAGATGCTAATGTTTTGGGTGATAGAATTCCTATTGAAGAAGCTGAAGAATATATTTTTGGTTTGGTACAATTTAACGATTGGTCTGCAAGAGATATTCAAGCTTGGGAATATGTTCCTTTAGGACCTTTTTTAGGTAAAAACTTTGCTTCAACTATTTCTCCTTGGATTGTAACTTTAGATGCTTTAGAACCTTTTAGAGTTGAGAACCCTAAGCAAGTTCACGAGCCATTACCCTATTTAAAACAAGAAGGTAAAGGTAGCTTTGATATTCATTTACAAGTAGGAATTCAGCCAGAAAATGGTGAAGAAACTGTGGTTGCCAATTCTAATTTTAAATATATGTATTGGACAATGGCACAACAATTAGCGCATCATACAGTAAATGGTTGTCCTGTAGAAGCTGGTGATATGATGGGTTCTGGAACAATTTCTGGTCCTACAAAGGACAGTTATGGTTCAATGCTTGAGTTGACTTGGAGAGGACAAAACCCAATAAAATTAAAAGACGGAACAGAACGTAAATTTATTAATGATAATGATACTGTAATTATGCGGGCACATTGCCAAAATGATAAAGTACGAATTGGTTTTGGTGAGTGTGTTGGTAAAGTTTTTCCTGCTAAATAAGTATTGAATAATAGTCTATATACAAAGCTTCACAGATTTGTGAAGCTTTTTTATTACAAAAAAGGCGTTTTTCTATTGCTTTTTAGCTTAAAACTAACTTCATTAAAGTTGACTGTAAATCACCTGCATTAAATTATATCAGTATTTGAAAATGATGCATATTCAGAATTACATTAGTAAAAGTCAATAAAAAAGCTCAAGAAAATTCTTGAGCTTTTTTATTTTATGTGGTTTCTACTTTTGTATAAATGACAAAAAAATTACGGTCTAAAGTTTATTTTTCTCATTCTTAAACTTACAGGCGTAACTTCTAGGTACTCATCAACTTTAATGTATTCCATACATTCTTCTAATGAAAAGTCGATTTTTGGAGCAATTTTTACACTATCATCTGTACCCGAAGAACGAACATTGGTTAATTTTTTACCTTTAATTAAGTTGACACCCAAATCTGTGTCTTTACTATTTTCTCCAACAATTTGTCCTATATAAATATCTTGGTTTGGGTCTATAAAGAAACGACCTCTATCTTGTAATCTATCTATTGCATACGCAGTAGCTTTACCTGCTGCAGAAGAAACTATGGCACCTTTTATATCTTCAGAAAATTCTCCTTTATAAGGACCATATTCGCTAAATCTATGATTAATAATTGCAGTACCTGCTGTAGCCGTTAAAATCTTGTTTCTTAAACCTATTAAACCTCTAGAAGGAATTGTAAATTCTAAATGCTGTAAATCGCCTTTTGGTTCCATTACTAATAAATCGCCTTTTCTTAAAGAAACCAAATTAATTGCTTTTGATGCAACATCTTCTGGAACATCTATAGATAAGGTTTCATAAGGTTCAGATTTTACGCCATCAATATTTTTGATAATTACCTGTGGACGACCAACTTGTAGCTCATACCCTTCTCTACGCATAGTTTCTATTAAAACTGATAAGTGTAAAACTCCACGCCCAAAAACATTGAATTTGTCTTCAGAATCTGTTTCATCAACTCGTAAAGCAAGATTTTTTTCCATTTCTTTAAACAATCTGTCACGTAAATGACGAGATGTTACAAACTTACCTTCTTTACCAAAAAAAGGCGAATTGTTAATGGTAAATAACATACTCATTGTAGGTTGATCTACTTCTATTCTTGGCAAAGCTTCAGGATTTTCTAAATCTGCAATGGTATCTCCAATTTCGAATCCTTCTACACCTGTAATTGCACAAATATCTCCAGAACGTACTTTAGAAACTTTGGCTTTACCCATACCTTCAAAAACGTGTAATTCTTTGATTCTTACTTTCTTGGTAGAACCATCAGCTTTACATAACATATAATCTTTGTTTTCTTCTAAATCGCCTCTATATACACGTCCGATTGCGATTCTTCCTGTAAAAGAAGAAAAATCTAACGATGTAATTTGCATTTGCGGAGAACCTTCTCTATAAGGTGCTTCTGGAATTGACTCTAAAACTGCATCTAATAAAGGAATAATATTGTCTGTTGGTTGCTGCCAATCTGTACTCATCCAACCGTTTTTTGCTGAACCGTAAATGGTAGTAAAGTCTAATTGTTCTTCTGTTGCTTCTAGCGCAAACATTAAATCGAATACTTTTTCGTGTACTAAATCTGGCGTACAATTTTCTTTATCTACTTTATTTACAACTACAATTGGCGTTAAACCCAATTCAATGGCTTTACCTAATACAAAACGAGTTTGTGGCATTGGTCCTTCGAAAGCATCAACCAAAAGCAAAACACCATCTGCCATTTTGAGTACACGTTCTACTTCTCCACCAAAATCGGCGTGACCGGGAGTATCAATTACATTAATCTTAACATCTTTGTAGTTTACAGATACGTTTTTAGAAAGGATTGTAATTCCTCTTTCGCGCTCTAAATCGTTATTATCTAACAATAAATCTGTACGTTCTTTACGATCGTCTAAGATTTTAGCTTGATCTATAATTTTATCTACTAATGTTGTTTTTCCGTGGTCTACGTGCGCTATAATAGCGATGTTTCTAATTGATTGCATTTGTGCCTTCTTAAATTTCGTGCAAAAGTAGTCTTTTATTAATTATTAATTACAAATTAAGAATGATGAATTTTAGATTTTTAGAATAAAGAAGGTTTGTTAAATAGAAAGTAGGTTTAAATTTTATGTTAAATGCTTGCAAGTATGCTGCGTTAGCGATTGCAATGGCATCCTTTTACGAAGTTATGAGTAAAAGATATAATGGAAAGCGCGGCCTGTAAGGAAACGCCCTAATCATCCTCTAAATCTTCTTGAAATGCAGATGGCAATATATCTGGAATTAATTTGATTAAAAGTGGTAATAGTAAGGCACCTCCTGGTAATAAAAATACTGCTAATGCTGGTATTGCTTTACAAATGTCTATGAGTTGAATTTTAATTTTTTCTTTCTCATCATCAGATAAATTTGAATGCGTTGCTTTTTTAATTAGAGAAACAGCTTCTTTACTTTGCTTTAATTCTTGAGCAAGTCTTAATTTATTTCTATGCAGTAAGATTTTTATTTCTTCTAAACTATTCATTGTACTTTTCTTCTCTTTCTTTCTGCTTTTATAAGGTTTAATTCTCTACTTGTTTGCCCAGCAACAGAGGTGTTTTCTTCTGCTCTTCTTATTAAATAAGGCATTACGTCTCTTACGGGTCCAAAAGGAACATATTTTGCTACATTAAAACCTTGGTTTGCTAAATTGTAACTAATATGGTCGCTCATACCATATAATTGCCCAAACCATAAGGTTTTATTATTTGCTTTTATGCCTTTTTCTTCTGCTAATTGCTTTACTAAATAAGAACTTTCTTCATTATGAGTTCCTGCAAATAGTGCCATTTTAGGATGTTCCATCATATATTTAATTGCAGCATTGTAGTTATCATCAGTTGCTTGTTTGTCTACGCAAATTGGCGATGGATATCCTTTTTCTTCTGCTCTTTTACGCTCTTTTTCCATATAAGCACCTCTAACAACTTTCATACCAATATAAAAGTCTTTTTGATGCGCTTTTTGATGCAAGCTTTTTAGATACTCCATTCTGTTATGACGATACATTTGTAGTGTATTAAAAACAATGGCTTTTTCTTTATTGTAAGTTTCCATCATTTGTTCAATTAAATGATCTGCAGCAGTTTGCATCCAACTTTCTTCTGCGTCTATTAGCAATGGTACATCTTGTTTTACAGCAGCTTTGCAAACGGTGTGATAGCGTTCTATAACTCTTAACCATTCCAACTTTTCATCATCAGATAATTCTTTTTTCTCAGTTATTTTTTGATATAAAGCAAATCTACCAAATCCTGTTGGTTTAAAAACGGCAAACGGAATTGAGTCTTTTTCTTCTCCAAAATTGATAATTTTTAAAATCTTTTTTAAAGTAGCATCAAATTCTGCCTCATCTTCTTTGCCTTCTACAGAATAATCTAACACAGAAGAAACGCCTTTTGAATACATTTTTTCTATATTTGGCAAACAATCGTCTTCTGTTACACCACCACAAAAATGGTCGAAAACTGTAGAGCGTATTAAACCTTCTACTGGCAAATGTGCTTTTAATGCAAAATTGGTAACTGCTGTACCAATTCTCACCATAGGTTCGTTTTGAATCATTCTAAAAAGAAAATAAGCACGCTCTAACTCTGAATCTGATTTTAGGGAAAAAGCAATTTCTGTGTTGTCAAAAAGGTTCATTTTGCATCATTTTTAATAAAAACAAATATAAGTATTGAATAGTAATAATTGAATATTTTATTTTTAATTTGCACTCTTAATTATTTACAGATGAAATCTATACAAGCAGTAACGTATCCTATTCATTTTCAAAAGAAAGCGTATAAAACGCTTTCTGATTTAGTGGATGTTAAAAACTATTCTACCCTCTTTATTTTGGTTGATGAGAATACTTTTGCGCATTGTTATCCGAAATTTATTAAAAATTTAGATACAGATAAACGTATTGAAGTAATAGAAATTGAATCTGGTGAAATTAACAAAAACTTAGAAACTTGTATTGGAGTTTGGAATGCAATTACTGAATTAGGTGGTGATCGTAAAAGTTTATTAATTACTTTAGGTGGTGGAGTTATTACAGATTTAGGCGGTTTTGTGGCTTCTTGTTTTAAACGCGGAATCGATTTTGTAAACATACCTACTACTCTTCTTTCTATGGTTGATGCTTCTGTTGGTGGTAAAACAGGAGTGGATTTAGGGGTTTTAAAAAATCAGATTGGGTTGTTTGCAAACCCAGAAATGGTTTTGGTTGATACCGATTATTTAACTACTGTTACCAATAGAGAAATTAAATCTGGAACAGCAGAAATTTTAAAATACGGCATTACCTACGATGTTAATCTTTTTAATGAAATAAAAAACAATAAAAATCTAGAAATCAACAACTTGATATTTCGTTCTATTGAAATAAAAAACGAAGTTGTTTTACAAGATCCTAAAGAACAAAGTTTACGAAAAATATTAAACTTCGGTCATACTTTAGGACATGCAATTGAGTCTTTTTATTTAGAATCTGAAGATAAAGAAAGCTTAACTCATGGAGAAGCAATTGCTATTGGAATGGTTTGTGAAAGTTATATATCTTCTAAACTGCTAGGTTTTGCATCTGAAAAAGTTAGCGAAATTAAAGATGTTGTTTTATCAATATACAACAGAACAAATCTTTTAAAAGAAGATTTTAATGCAATTATAGAGTTGTTAAAACATGATAAGAAAAACGTAAACGGACAAGTTAATTTTGTACTTCTTAAAGATTATGAAGATTACAAATTAGACTGTAAAGTTACCGAAGAATTGATTGTGGAAAGTATGGAGTTTTATAATCTATAACTTAAAATAATAAATATAGAAAGCAAAAAAAATCCTTCTAAACAGAAGGATTTTATATAAAATATAAAGAAATATTAAATTTTTGTTACTTTAACGGCATTCATACCACGCATTCCTTTTTCTAGTTCAAAAGAAACTTTATCGTTTTCTGCAATAGTATCAATTAAACCACTAACGTGTGTAAAATATTTTTCATTATTTTCTGTATCAATAATAAATCCAAATCCTTTAGAAGAATCAAAAAAAGATACTTTTCCTTTTCTTACAGGATCTTCTTCTGGTAAATCTTCTTTTTTTGTAGTAGAAATCTGAATATCTTCTAATTCATATTCTACTTTTAATTCTGGATCTGGTGGCGTATCTGTTAAGTTTCCATTATGATCTACATAGGCAAACTGAATTCCTCCTGTTCCGTTTGCTTCTTTGTTAGCCTTTCTAGCCTCCATTTTTTTACGCTTGTCTTCGCGTTTTTTTAAACGTTTTTTTTCTTTTTCACTTTTACTAAATGTCTGTTGCGATTTTGCCATTAAAAATATAAGAGTTTTAAATTAATGTTTCTAATAAGATAAAATACCTAACTGGAAAATCAAACTAAAGCTAACTAGTGTATTGAGTGGAGTGTATTCTGTCTTAAACTATTGCAAATATAGTATTTCTTAATTAGTTTTTTAAAATTTTAACCTTTAGATGTTAAAAAAACATTAAATAATAAGCAATACTATTATTTATTAATAGTATTACTATTATATTTGCAAGCAAATAAAATGAAATGAAAGATTTATTATCAACTTTAAAAATTTCTGTACCCGAAAAAATCTATATTAAAGACCCAGAAACATCTGAATTAGGAAAACGCTTAATAGAACAAAGTATTTTATTAATTGATACTATAGGTTTCGAAAGTTTTACTTTTAAGAAATTAGGAACCAAAATAGGTTCTAATGAAAGTTCTATTTACAGATATTTTGAAAGCAAACACAAACTACTTTTATATCTTTCTTCTTGGTATTGGGCTTGGTTAGAATATCAATTAGTAATAGAAACATTTAGTATTTCTGATGCAAACCAAAAATTAGAAAAAGGGATTGAAATTGTAACAAGAACTGTAGAAAAAGATTCTAAATTTTCGCATATAAACGAAACTATTTTGTACAAAATAATTGTTAATGAAAGTTCTAAATCATTTTTAACAAAAGAAGTAGATTTAGAAAATAAAGAAGGTTATTTTGAAATATATAAAAGAGTTATTACAAGAATTAGCAATATGATTTTAGCAGTAAAAAATGATTATGAATATCCGTTAAGTTTAGCAAGTACAATTATTGAAAGCGGATTACACCAGCAATATCTTAGAGAACATTTTCCTTCTATTACAAATTGTATAGATAGTAAATCTGCTACAAACTTTTTTATACAACTCGTTAAAAACACTTTAAAATAGTTATGAAAAACAAACAATTAACGCCTTGGCAACGTTTTGTTGGCTTATTAAAGTTAGAAAAAAAAGATATTTTTCAAATCTTTTATTATGCAATTTTTGGTGGTGTTGTAGCACTATCTTTACCTTTAGGTATTCAAGCAATTATTAATTTAATTCAAGGTGCACAAATATCTACTTCTTGGATAGTTTTAGTGGTTATGGTAACCCTAGGTGTTATTTTTTCTGGAGCTTTACAGTTAATGCAATTAAGGATTATAGAAACGATGCAACAAAGAATTTTTACGCGTTCTTCTTTTGAGTTGAGTTATCGTTTTCCAAAAATAAAAATGACAGAATTAAGAAATTATTATCCACCAGAATTGGCAAATCGTTTCTTTGATACTCTAACTATTCAAAAAGGATTGTCTAAAATTTTAATTGATGTACCTACTGCTTTATTACAAATTATATTTGCGTTAATTTTACTATCATTTTACCATCCATTTTTTATCATTTTTGGAATTTTACTCTTACTATTAACATACATTGTATTTAAATTTACAGCACAAAAAGGTTTAGAAACAAGTTTAGTTGAGTCTAAAATAAAATACAAAGTTGCACATTGGATTCAAGAAATTGCAAGAACAGTAGTTAGCTTTAAACTATCAGGTAATACAAACTTAGCATTAGAAAAAAATGATGCTTTAGTCAATAAATATTTACAAGCTAGAGAGAGTCATTTTAGAATATTAATTCTACAATTTACACAAATGATTGGTTTTAAAGTAATTGTAACTGCAAGTTTGTTGTTAATTGGCGGAGCTTTGGTTTTAAATCAAGAAATGAATATTGGTCAGTTTGTTGCCGCAGAAATCATTATTCTTTTGGTTATACAATCCGTAGAAAAACTAATTGTTGGTTTAGAATCTTTTTATGATGTATTAACCTCTATCGAAAAAATTGGTCAAGTAGTAGACAAAGAATTAGAACCTCAAGAAGGAGAAAGACCTATTTTTAAAGATGGTATTGTTGTAGAATTAGATGCTGCTAGTTATGGAGTAGAAAACAGAGAAAAATCAATTTTAAAAAACATCTCTTTTACATTAAAACCCAAAAGTAGAATTCTAGTTATGGGAGAAAGTGGTGCAGGTAAATCTACGCTGCTGTGTTTAATTTCAGGAATTATTCAACCAACTGCGGGTAATATTTACATCAATAATTTATCATTAAATAGTTTACACCTTAACCACTATCGCTCTCAATTAGGTTTGTCGCTTTCAGATGAAACTCCTTTTGAAGGTAGTATTAGAGAAAATTTAGTTTTTGAAAACAAAAAAGTTAATGACGAAATTATTTATGAAGCTTTAGATATTGTTGGTCTTACACAATTTTTAAAAGAACAAGCAAATGGTTTAGACACGGTTTTATATCCTGAAGGCAAACAAATGTCTTATACCATTGCAAAAAAAATAATTTTAGCAAGAGCCATAATTAAGCAACCAAAAATAATGATTTTAGAAGATCCATTAGATCAATTTAACTTAGAGGAAACTTTAAAAATTATCAACTATTTAACATCGCCAAAAAGACCTTGGGCTTTAATTGTAGTAAGTAGTAAAAAAAGCTGGAGAGCTCAATGTAACCAAATAATTACATTAGAAAAAGGTAAAATTAAATCAATAAAATAATTAGCTATGTTAAATATATCTAATAACCAATTAAATAAAAAAGTTGATTTAAAACAATTTAAATCGGGTCAAAAAATTTTTGATAAAAAGTATTACAAAGCATTTAATAAATTTTTATTAGCTGCCGCCATTATTGGGTTTGTAACGCTTTTTTTACCTTGGACTCAGAACATTACCAGCAATGGTATAGTAACAACACTTTACCCAGACCAAAGACCACAAACTATTCAATCTCAAATTCCTGGCAGAATAGAACAATGGTTTGTACAAGAAGGAGATAGAGTTAAAAAAGGTGATACAATTCTTAGAATTTCTGAAATTAAGAGTGATTATTTTGATGATCGTTTAATAGAAAGAACCAATCAACAAATTAATGCAAAAACATCTTCTGTAATATCGTACAAAGAAAAAGTTGATGCTTTAAAAAGACAAATAAAAGCTTTAAAAAACGAACAAAAATTAAAAATAGAACAAGCAAAAAACAAATTAATGCAATCTAAACTTAAAGTACAAACAGATAGTATTGATTTTGAAGCAGCAAAAACAAATATTAAAATTGCAGAAAGGCAGTTTAAGCGTACAAAAACTTTACAAGAAGAAGGTTTAAAAGCGGTAAAAGATGTTGAAGATAAAAGGTTAAAATTACAAGCTACACAAGCAAAATTAATTTCGCAAGAAAATAAATTATTAGCAAGTAAAAATAATGTTTTAAACGCCAAATTAGAATTATCTAAGATTAAAGCAGCCTACACCAATAAAATTTCTAAATCGCAAAGCGATATGTTTACTGCAAAATCTAGTGGTTTTGATGCAGAAGCTCAAGTTTCTAAATTAGAAAATAGCAGAAGTAATTATAGTGTTAGAAATAGCTTGTTGTATATTACTGCTCCGCAAGACGGAATTATTAATAAAGCCATAAAAGGTGGTATTGGAGGCACATTTAAAGAAGGTGAAGATTTGGTAGGAATTATGCCAACTAAATATAATTTGGCTGTAGAAACTTACGTTAAACCAATAGATTTACCATTGCTACACATTGGCGAAAAAGTTCGTGTACAATTTGATGGTTGGCCAGCAATTGTATTTTCTGGGTGGCCCAATGTTTCATACGGAACTTATGGTGCAAAAGTGGTTGCTATAGAAAATTTTATAAGTGATAACGGAAAATACAGAATACTATTGGCTCCTGATGAATCTGATTACAACTGGCCCAAAGCCATTAGAGTTGGTTCTGGAGCAAAAACAATTGCACTTTTAGAAGACGTGCCTATATGGTTCGAACTTTGGAGACAATTAAACAGTTTTCCTCCTAATTATTATCAACCAAAAGAGATTAAAAAAGGAAAATCAGACAAAAACAAAAAATAATATAGAATCCCTATTTAATAATTCTATGATGAAAAAAATTATTTTACTATTATTTTTAATTTCCACAGCTACTTATTGTGCACAAGATAAAGTAGAATCTGTAATGACACTATCAGAATATTTAGGATATTTAAAAAAATATCACCCTGTTGTAAAACAAGCCAATTTAATTATCAATAAAAGTGAAGCTAAATTACTAAAATCTAGAGGTGCTTTTGATCCTAAAATTGAAGTAGATTTTAATAAAAAACAGTTTAAAGACAAAGAATATTATAATAAATTAAATGCTACATTTAAAATTCCTACTTATTACGGATTAGAATTTAAAGCAAATTTAGAAAATAATAATGGCGTGTTTTTAAACCCTGAAGCAAATGTACCTACTAACGGATTGTATAGCGCAGGAATTTCTGCTTCTTTGCTTAAAGGCTTGCTAATTAATAAAAGAATGGCATCATTAAAACAAGCCAAATTCTTTATCAATCAAGCAAAAGAAGACCAACAAATTTTAGTAAATAAAATTTTATACAAAGCCTCTCTCTCCTATTTTAATTGGTTAAAAACCTATAACAAAAAAAGAGTTTATGCCCATTTTTTAAACAATGCAGAAACGCGATTTAAAGCAACAAAAAAGGCTTTTTTTGAAGGAGAAAAACCTGCTATAGACACCACAGAAGCCAAAATATTTTTAAATAGCAGAAAACTTAATTTAGAAAAAGCTCGAATTAAACTCGTAAAATCATCATTAGAATTATCAAACTTTTTATGGCTAAATAATAATACTCCTGTAGAATTACAAAAAAATATTATTCCGGATGTAAATACTTTTAATACGATAGATACAACTTTTAATATTGCATTGTTCAATAATGCAAATTTTGATATTAATAATCACCCAAAAATTAAGTCTTTAGAGTATAAAATAAAGAGTTTAAATATTGATAAAAACTTAAAAATGAACAATTTATTACCAAAATTAGAAGTTCAATATAATTTTTTAACAGAAAGTAAAACACAATTTAATTCTTTAAATACACAAAACTTTAAAGCAGGAATAAATTTTAAGCTTCCCCTTTTTTTAAGAAAAGAAAGAGGAGATTACAAATTAGCAAAAATAAAACTGCAAGACAAAAAATTTGAAAACCTAGTTACCAAAGTTATCATCAAAAATAAGGTAAAAGCAATACAACAAGAACTAGAATCTTTTACAACTCAAAACGATTTAGTGTTTGACATTGTTAAAGATTATAATACTTTATTAAAGGCGGAAAACAGAAAGTTTTTTCTAGGAGAAAGTTCTCTATTTTTGGTAAATTATAGAGAGGTTAAACTTATAGAAGCCAAACTAAAAGCTATAGATTTAGAGAATTATTTCTTTAAAACAAAAGCTAAATTATTTAACACAGTAGTAATTTCTACAAACTAATATTTAGTTTAAAACATTAAATCAAAAATATGCGAGTAAAGTTATTCTGATTTTTTTTGTACCTTTAAATACATCAAACTTTTAAACTAAAATATTATGTCAAACAACACAAACAAACCTGCTACTTCTTTTTGGGTAATTGGAGTCATTGCTTTAATTTGGAATATTATGGGTGTAGGCGCCTATTTAAGTCAAGCTTTTATGACAGATGAAATTAAGGCTGCATTGCCAGAAGACCAACAAGTATTGTATGAAAATGTTCCTGCTTGGGCTACTGCAGCTTTTGCCATTGCTGTGTGGGGTGGTCTTTTAGCCTGCATTTTATTGCTGATGAGAAAAAAAATGGCAAAAACAGTTTTCTTAATTTCATTTGTGGGTATAGTAGTACAAATGGTTTATAATTTCTTTATCAGTAAAGCTTTAGAGGTTTATGGACCAGGAGGAATGATTATGCCAATAATGATTTTAATTATCGGAATTTTCTTAGTCTGGTATTCTAAAAAATGTGCAGATGATGGAATCTTATCCTAACAAACTAAAATAAAAGCTGCAAATTGCAGCTTTTATTTTATTCAAACAACGCTGCAATAAACTCAGCAACACAAGCAGGTTTTTCTTGTCCTTTAATTTCTATTGTACAATTAAAGGTAACTTTTATTCCGTTATTAGAAATAGTTTCTACTTCTTTTACAAAAGCTTTTTGGACTTGCAACTAAAAGTCGGACAAATTTTCTAAGACCTATGCTACATATTTGAATTGATTAATTTCTTGTTCAAC